>JAADHN010000046.1 GCA_013151865.1 Kiritimatiellota bacterium | reverse complement strand
CGAGTGCCAAGAGCACCCGCACATCGCACAATTCAGTTTTCAAAGAGCTCGGCCCGAACAGTCGGACGAAACCGCACTCCTGTCCAAAGCGATCTATAGTTTAAATCCATCCCAGGTCGTTTCAAGGTGAACGGCGGTCGTTTTCGGTGAAAAAAACGCCTTCCGCACTCGCCCGGCACGGTCTCGTTTGCATCTCTCGGATCGGTTTTCGTATCCGGGTCGGGCCGCCGGCTTTTCTTTTGGACGTCTCCGGGTAAAATGTGTTGCGACCGCAGTTGCATTCAGCTTGCGCTCGTGTAAAGTAATCGCTTTGTGTTTCGGCTGTAATCGCCCGGGCCGTGGTCGTTGGGCCATGGTCTCCGACTTTCCAAATGCAGGAACGCGGTTTGAGGAAGACTAGATGAAACGGACTGGTGCCAAGCATAAGCTCTGCCGTCGGATCGGCGGTTGCGTGTGGGGCGACCCGAAATGCCCGAGCGGCAAGCGCCCGTATTCGGCCGGCATGCACGGCAAGACCCGTCGTCGGAAACTTTCGACTTACGGCGAGCTTTTGCTCGAAAAACAGAAGCTCCGGGCCCATTACGCTCTTTCCGAGCGACAACTGCAGTTTGCCTACAAGAAAGCTCGGGCCGGAACCGGTTCCACGGCAGAAAAGCTGATGCGCAACCTGGAACTTCGACTTGCGACCGTGGTCTGGCGCAGCGGGCTTGCTCCGACCATTTTTGCCGCCAAGCAAGCGGTCAGTCACCGGCACATCTTGGTGGACGGTCGGGTCGTGGACCGCAGCTCGTATCGCCTGCGTCCTGAGCAGGTTGTCTCGATCGACCCTCAGCGGTCGCCCGCTTTGGCCAGTGTAGCTCAGAAGACGGACGTTGTTCCCCCGCCCTACATCGAGGTGAACAAGGAGAACGTCACTGTGCGCATTGCACGCGAGCCCGCTCCCGACGAGATCCCCGCCAATGTGGAGATCATGCGAGTGATCGAGTACTACGCGCGATAAAGGGCGGGCGGGCCGCGTTGAACCCGTCGGCTCGTTGCTGGGTTTTGCCGACTTTTTCTGTCCTCTGTGGAGAGTCATTCATGTACGCCATCGTTTCTCTGAACGGCCATCAACATCGTATCGAACCCGGGCAAGTCGTGGTCATCGACCGACATGCCGGCGAGATCGGGTCCACGTTTGCATTGAGCGACAGCGTCTTGCTGCTGGATACGGGCGAGGACGTTCATGTCGGCACGCCGACCGTTCCGGAAGCGGAAGTGGAGTTCGAGGTCCTCGAGCATTTTCGTGGCCGCAAGCTCGTTGTTTTCAAGATGAAGCGTCGCAAGCGCTACCGGCGGAAGCACGGGCATCGGCAGGACCTCACACGGGTGATGGTCAGGGCCGTGCGGCTGGGGAAAACGCTTCTCGGGGTCGTGCCGGAGAGCCCCGCAGAGAATGCCGAACCCGAACCCGTGCCGGCGACGGAGCCCCCGGCGGAAAGCCCGACCTGAGCAGACGGGACTGTCCGTCTGCACTCCCCTCCGGAAACTGCGTCTGGCCTGAATGATGCATGAGCCATCTGCTGCGATGACGCATCTCGCACATCTTCAGAGTATTGCCGCTGCCCCCCGACTGCGGCGGTGTTTCAATACAGTCTCGGTCGGCATTCGATGCAATGACCTGAATCCGTATGAGCTACGCTCTCTCGCGACGAAGTCCATGAGTTGAACAGGTTCGTTGGGTCCCGGCCACAAAGGATGCGTGGCCGTGCGCGTGCGATTTTGGATTAAGATTTCGTTCCCGCTCGACGAGAGGCAGAAACGGCGATCGTCCGAAAGCGTCCGATTGGGGCGGAGGGCGGCCTTCCTTCCTCCCGGCGGTGTTTGTGGTTGCTTGCCGGGTGGCCACGTCACGTCACTTGGTCCCGCTGAGCCGCTGAGCGGGACAGGCACGTCCGCCTCAGGCGGACTTCGCAGTCCCTGCTGCGCAGGGTCGCTCGGGGACTCGCTCTGCCGCCCTGCGCTCCCCAATGCGGCTCACGCACCCGTTGTGGACGGGCCCCAGTTGATCTCTCGGGCGCAATCAACGCCGCTTCTTCTTCATTGCAACGTCTCCCGGGACAGCCGGGAACGCAGACGAATTTTCGGCTTCTGCCGAACTGTTCGGCATTTTGGGGACATTTCGCAAGAGCACCGTCGCTCGATGGGACATGGCGGCGTTTTGACTCCCCGAATTCGGGCGATCGGCCAATGTGTTTTCGAAATGTCCAGAACGGCCCGGGCGCCGATCCCCTGCTTCGCAACGCTTCATTCGGATTCGGCAACTCCGCCGCGGGGGGGCCGCATCTCGATGACGATGCCCCCTTCCGGAACCGCGATGGTTGCGCGGGGAACCTCATCGTTTTCGGAACGTTGCTCAGTCGAGATTGTCGCAGAAGACTTGAGTAGCCGGGCTCTCGTCGACCGGGTCGGCGATCTTGGCAGAGTGCGTTGCTCTTCCGTCGAGCTGTTCGGCGTGAGACGGGGATCGGGCGTTCCGAGTCGAGTGCGGGGTCCTGGGTGGTGGTCCGCGCCTTGATGGAGTAATGTTGAGCGTGATGCTGGAGGCCTCCGATGTTTGTTTTTGTCCTCCGCATATCTGTACCGACGCCCCGCCGCGGGAACGCTGTCGGGCGCCGCTGCACTCGCACACACCGGGGAGAAAGGACCCTGGCATGAATGCCGAGATCGAATGGTTCTGTCACCACGCGGTTCGGGAAGAATTGCTCAGTGCCGAGCAGTGCCGTGCCGTTGCGGACGCCATGGCCGAGGCGGGCGTGGAAGAAGACGTTCGGATTTTTGCCGACGCCGTGTTGGACAACGAATTGTGCACCGATACGGAGCGGATTCAGAAGCTTGTGGAAATGGCCTCCGAAGAATCCCGTCTGCTGGGGTTCCCCAAGGATTGCGTGCTCGGAGGAGCGGCGGGCACTGTGGGTGCCGCTCCGGCTGCAGATTTGCCGGCCGCGACGGAACCCGAACCGTTCGAACGCGTCGAGGCGTTGCCCATTGAGGTTGAGGAACCCGAATTGCCGGTTGAGGACGGGGGCCTGGGTCGGGGCTGGCCGGATTTGGGTCTGGCCGAGACGCTGCCCAGGGAAGAAGCCCGGGGCTTGCTGACCCAATTCCTCGAGGCGGCCCGCGGGGTCGGTTGCAGCGATGTGCATATATCTGCCGGTGCCCGCCCTTTCGTTCGTCTCAATAAAGCCATCCACGTCCTCACTCGTCAGCCGGTCATTACGGCCGCCGCCGCCGAGAACCTGAACTTGGCTCCGCTCTCCTCGGGACTCCGCGAGGATTTTGAGAAGACCCATGACCTTGACTGGTGCTATGCGGTAAAAGACAATGAGCGCTACCGTGTGAACCTCATGCTCCAGCGCCTCGGGGTCGCCGGTTCCTATCGGATTATCGACGGTCGCATACGATCGATTCGGGAACTGGGGTTTCCGGACCCGGAGATCATCGAGAAGCTCACCACGTATCACCAGGGATTGATTCTCGTCACCGGCCCGGCCGGTTGCGGGAAATCGACGACGCTGGCGGCTTTGATCGATCTCATCAATCGGAATCGCAAGGACCACATCATCACCATCGAAGACCCTATCGAGGTGGTCCATCGCCCCAAGAGCTGCAATGTCACCCAGCGGGAAATCGGCCGGCACACCCGTTCGTTCAGCAATGCGTTGCGCGCCGCGTTGCGGGAAGATCCCGACATCATCGTGATCGGGGAGCTGCGCGACCTCGAGACCATCGAGATGGCGATTCGTGCCGCGGAGACGGGGCACTTGGTCATCGGGACGTTGCACACCGGAGACGCTTCGAGCACGATGGACCGAATCCTGGATGTGTTCCCGCCGGGCCAGCAGGCCCAGGTGCGGTCCATGGCCGCCGAAAGCCTCAAAGGAGTCATTTGCCAGCAACTCTTGCCCAACAAGGATGGGGACGGCCTCGCCCTGGCCGTCGAGATCATGCTCGGCACCCTTGCGGTTTCCAACATTATTCGCGAGGGCGACACCTTCCAGCTTCCCTCGGTGATTCAGACCAGTTACAACATCGGCATGCGGCTGCTCGAGCAATCTGTCTTCGATCTCTACGAAAAGGGCCAGCTTTCGTACGAACAGGCCAGTCCGAAGATCCGAAATCCGGACCTGCTCCACCAAATGCAGGCCAGTGAAGCTCGCCGTATGGCAGCGGAGCAGGGCGGCCCGGAAAAAAAGAAGCGCCGGTGGTTCTGACCGGTCGCCCTCGGCCCGTGCGCCCGGCGCACGAGGGCGCCGAACACGCTCCGGTGCAGGAGTGACGTCACCCATGTCGAAAATCGATGAATACCTTCAGGCCGTTATGGACCTGGACGGCTCCGATCTCCATCTCTGTATCGGATTGCCGCCGAAGATTCGAATCCACGGTGACCTCGAGGAACTCGATGAGTCCCCGCTTGACACGGAGCGCATGGAGGAAATCCTGCGGGAAATCTGTCCCCATGAAAAATGGGAGTTTTTTGTGGAGAACCGGGACCTCGATTTTGCCTACGAAATCCCCGACAAAGCTCGGTTTCGGTGCAATTACTTCTTCAACCATTTCGGGTCCGGGGCCATTTTCCGTCTCATTCCCGCCAAGATCAAAACGATCGACGACCTGAACCTTCCTCAGGTACTCAAAAAGGTCTGTGCTTTTCAGCGCGGGCTCGTCTTGGTCACCGGACCGACGGGCAGTGGTAAATCCACGACCCTGGCCGCCATGATGGATTACATCAACATTCACTGGCACAAACACATCCTCACCATCGAAGATCCCATCGAGTTCGTCCATTTCAACAAACAGTCCATCATTGTCCAACGCGAAATCGGTTCCGACACCGAAAGCTTCGCTGCCGCTCTGCGGGGCGCTATGCGCGCCGACCCCGACATTATTCTCGTGGGAGAGATGCGGGACCTCGAAACCATCAGCCTTGCGCTTACCTGCGCCGCCATGGGCATGCTTGTTTTCGGCACACTGCACACGAACAACGCCCCCAAAACCATCGATCGCATCATCGACGTGTTTCCCGCGCAGGAACAGCCCCAAATCCGGGCCATGCTCTCTCAGTCTTTGACGGCGGTCATTTCTCAGCTCCTGTGCCGTACCTGCGACGGGCATGGGCGTGTGGCGGTCCACGAAATCCTCCTTTGGCACGAGGCCTTGCCCAACACCATTCGCGAGGGGGCCATTGCCAACATCCGCAGTATCATCGAGGGGTCCAAGGCCATGGGGATGCGCAGCATGGACGAGGACCTTCTCCGTCTGCTGGATCAAGAGGTGATTACGCCGGTGGAGGCGTACATGAAAGCCTCGAACAAGCGGGAGTTCGAGCGACTGCTGCCGGCCGAAGCCCTCCAGGAACTCATCGGCACTTGAGGGGGAAGTGTGTCGCCCGGTTCTTGTTCGAACGCCGCAATGCCGGTCTGTGCAAGTCTCGCTTGCGGTCGGCGACCGACACGGGCACAGAGATCCGGATGCCGGGCCGGCGCCTCGCTCAAAAGCGGACGGTCACAGAAGTCCCCGGCGGAACGGTCACGTCCTTTTTGCCGGTCCGGAAGCGGGCGCACGCATTGGTCACGGCCACCCACGTGCGGATCGGCACAGGGGTTGGGTTGTGAACTTCGACCGATGTCCCTCCACTCCCCCATGAGAGAAGTTGGATGAAGAGGCGGTCATCCCCGGCTCGCACGGGGTGGCCGATCAGCAGGCGAAGGTCTCGGTCGCGGAGATCCACGAGCGCGTACCCGCTTTTTTCCAGCACGCCGATGAACCGGACTTGCCCCTTGTCGGTCTCCCGCTCGGCGACCACTGCACTCCACCGCTCGTTCAAGCCGTCCACCACCAACGGCAAGCCCCCCGGCATTTCCGGTTGCCGCGGCAGGTCGACGAGCACCACGCCGTCCTCGCTCGCTGCGCGCAGCCAGTACGTCGAGTCGACCAGTCTGCCTTTCTTGAACCGGTACTTGTATCCCGGCCTGCCGGTGAGGCCGAACGCGGTGCGGATGCGCTGAGGCGTTTCATTGAGACTGCCCGGTCCGCCCGCGAACACGGCATACAGAAAGCGATAGCGCCAAGCAGTTCCCTTGCGTACCCGTCCCCCGGGGACGCGCTCCCCGAACACGGTCCCGAACAGGTTCGGATCGGCATAAAGCCGGTATGCCGTATCCGTCAGGGGAAAGATGACGGGCGCACCGAGGCGGCGGGGAAATTCGGCGAAACAGTCTCCCTTTCGCGCCGAACCGTGTCTGACAAAGCGGGGCGTCCCTGCCGGCGTCTGCCGGACGATCATTTGTCCGGCGGCGGTGAACGCGAAATGGTCCAGCTCGCCGTTCTTACCGCCACGGTCTCCCATGGAATAGAGGAGTACCCCGATTTCGTCGGGGCCGCTGCGGGTGAGGAAATCGCCGACGCTTTTCACGGAGCCCTCGACGAGCATAAACCCCGGCACACCCTCGGGCACGCGGAAGTGCCAGCGCCGTACGCGTTGGGTCAAGAATTCCCGATCTCGAAGCGGTGCCGTGGGTTTGCAGTCCGACCACCATTTTCGCCCCGGCGGCAGGAACTTCTTGTCCCCGACCAATTCCGTGATGGTGCAGTCCCGGGAGGCCATGAGTGTTCGGTTCGTGGAAGCCATGTACGAGAGGTTGTCTTCGTTGCGGGCGTCAAATCCGGGGGCCGGGCGAATGCAGGCAGTGCAGAACGAACTGTGGCCGGGCTGTGTCCCGTCCCAGTGCGGCGGGAAGAGGTCGCGGATGTCGACTTTCGGGGCCGTGCCGTACTGCGCCGGCCAAGTCTGGTAGCCCCAACTCCCTTCGCCGAGAGAATTCTGCCGGTCGGCGCACATGAAGAAAACATGCTCCATGGTATGGGTCTTCAAATGGGAAGAGATCATTTCGCCGCCCCGAGCGTCCCGGGCGCGCAGAGTGAACTGATTCTGTTTGCCGTGGTATCCGGTGTGCTCGACGGTGAAACGTTTCCGCCTCGGCCGGAAACAGCGATACAATCGGGTCCCGTCCATGACGTTGACTTCCGTAATCGGCTCCTCGGACGCCAAGGCAAAGCGGAATTTCCACTTGTCCGTCCCGGGGGCTCGGGCCCGCCAGGAATTCATATTCAGTTCTTGCCAATCCAGAAGACGCACGCCCGAAGAGAGATATGTTGGTTTTGGGTTCCAGAAGTAGCTCTGTCCGGCCTTGCCGCCGTCCAGTTTGTCCCGGACATCCTCGATGTCGCGTGCCCACATTCGAGTCTGGAAGCCCGCACGAGCCTTTTCCACTTCGGTCGGGGTGCTCACGAAATGGACGGCCAGAGGCACCGGGTAGTAGCAGTTTTCTTCGAGCAGCAGATACTGGCGCCACGCGTCGTCGATCAGGCGGTCGGCGTCGTAAGTGAACACGGCCATGCACGAATAATGTCGCAAGTGGAGCACGGGATTGGCATTTCGGCCGATCGAGTGGATCACGACGTGCCGCCAACCCGAGACCTTGGCGTACAGCGTGTAGGTATCGATAACTTCCCCACGTTCGTTGAAGCATTTGCGCCGCCATTCTGCGTCCGGCCAAGTGAACGTCCCGAAAAGCAGGTAGTGGTTGCCCTGGGGATCTCGATACCGCAGTCCCGGAAGCGCCAGGAACGTTGCCGAGGAGTTTTGGGCGCAGACTTGGGTGAGCGCTCGCCACCGCCCGGCGTCCATGCTCCGGACCGGTTCCGTGAAGACGACCGCATCGTACCCGGCGGCTTTCGCGGCGTCGATCATGGCTTGTGGCGTGGCGGTCCCGCCTGAAAGCGAGGAGCGTACTCCCACCAACAGACGGTAGTCGTTGTGGTTCGGTTTTCGGAAGCGCATTTGCTCCCAATCGATCGGCAGCGGCCGCATGTACTCGGGGCGGAAATCGGGTTTTCGGCTCGGTTCCGTGAACCCGCCGAAAACCCCGGACTGCCGAGACGGCTCGACCAGCCAGCGGACGGTGTTCAAGAAAAGGGACTTCATGTTGCTTTTGCGGCGGTTGGCCCCACCGTCCCATACCATTGAGCGCCACGCCGGATGGTCGCACCCGGCCGTCAGGAACGAAGAGGCGATGGGGAGTACGGCCAGGCGACCCCGGCCGGCTTGGCGCACTGCCATGATGGGCGGGGCGGTCTTGTATGTCAGCGGCGGGCCGGTCACGAGCTTGTTTCCCTGGGGGCGTACCGAGAGCGCGGACGGTCCCCCGCCGACAACGACGGTCCACGAAGGCCCGTACCGGACCGCAGCCGTCGTCAGGATGCCGTCGGCGCGCCAGGCCTTGGCCGGGAACCACGTGCCGCCTACGTCGGCGGTGACGGTGTGTGGAGCGACGTTCTCGGTCCATGCAAAGGGATAGCGCCGGAACCACGCCGGCGATTGGACGAGATTCTCCGGGTCCACGACCTGTTCGTTCAGATAGGCGGCCCCCCAGTTGTCGAGAAACCGGTTGATGGTCGGCATGGCGTTGTTCCATCCGGAGGGCATGGCTGTAAAAAAGAGGCCGCCGCCCTTCTCGACATATTCGTGCAGGACTCGGGCGACCCGGGAGAAATTCTTCGGGTATTCGCCTTTGTCGGCCCGGGGCATATCCAGGAGGATGGCCGCATTGAACCGGGCCAACTGGTCCGCAGCCAGGTACGTCCCGGAACCGACGCCGTACATTCGTCTCAACTGCACTTCGAAACCGGCGCGGCGCAAATGGGGGATGATGCGGTACTCCCGGGCCGGGTCTTCGCGGCGGTCCCGACAAGTCAACAGAACTACGGACGACCGCGAACCCTTTCGCGGAAGTTCGAAACGGATTGGCCCGATGCCGACGGGCCCGGGCCCGGGCGATCCGCCTTTGGGAGCATAGAGTTTGAGCCCCGTGATGTGTCCGATATCCAAAGATCTCGGCGTCGCCCAAGTCCAGGTGTTCTCGCCGAAATCTTCCGAAATGTCGAACGAGAGTTCCCGCCAGTCGGAAGCTCCCAGGGCAAGGTTGTAGGCGCGATGCCCCGTGCCGCCGAAAAGGTAGAGTGAAAGCCGGTCTCTTGTGCCGTTGCCTTTCACCCACACTTTGAGGATGGCTCCGGGCGGCAGTGCAAGCGGAGCGGAGAGATGCAGGGTCGCGGCGCTCCCCGGGGAGTAGACGGTGCGCAGCCAAGGCCCATCGGCCGGTCCGCCCTTCGGAAGAGAATCGATCTCCATTCCCGGGTCGGGCGTCCAGGGCGCGTCAAATCCGACGGTCGCGATCTCCGCACCTGACGTTGCAATAACTGCAGGCGCAAGTAGGAAGAGGAGAAGTCCCGTCGCGGTTTTTCTCATGTCGGAAGACCCCCGATTCCCGGGCTGGACACCGTATCGCCGGTCAGCCGGCGTTCCGTCGATCTCAAGAATAATCGTGTCCACCTGGAATACAATTCTTCGCAGGACCGATGGCGAACAACGCAACGCAACGGGTTACGGGGTGCCGCAGGGCTGTGCAGACACCTTGGCGGAAGCTCCGCGTGGGCGCGGGCTGCAGGATTATTCCGGGACAAGGAATATATTGATGAGCAGCCGCAGCATGGGGTTGAATGCGTGATGTGGGGAAGGCGGACTTGGCGGGGGTCGCGCCGTGGGCCCCGATCGGGGCGCCGCGCCCGCCGACAACTCGTTCCGGCAAATCGGGGAAGGTGAAGACATGGGGCAGTTCTCGGCACTGCGATTTCATCCGGTGTTTGTGCTCCTGGCGCGCCTGTCGGCTGCCGTTGTGGTCTTGAACGGTACGGCCGCAGAGCGGTTCTCGATGCAACTCACCGTGGACACCGGTTTTTTCGAGCGCCGCGACGCCCTCGTGGCCGCAAGACTGGATTTTCGCCGTCCGGTGGACATTTCGACCGCCGTGCTCCGCGATCCTGCGAACTCCGCAATTCCATTCTGGTTCGAACCGGTCGCGCCGTTTCGCGGCAGGCTCTACTGGATACTGGCCGGGGAGACGGACTCGCTGGAGAAAGTCCCTTTTTCCCTGGTCGTTCAGACGGGACGGTGGCCGGGAAAGCCGACCGGAACCCGGGCGATCGCCAAAATCGTTCGGCGTCGCCGAAACCTGTTGCCCAACGGCGGGTTCGAAACGCCCGACCTCGAGTCGAAGCAGACCACTACCTGGAAGGGGGCGCGCGGCGCGGCCCATTGGGTGCTGCACGATTTCGCCTGGAGCTATCGGAAGCTGCCCGACATCGCGGCACTGTGTCGGCCGGTGACGGTGGAGGCGTTCGAAGGCAAATGGGCCCTGATGTTCCGGTCCGATGTGCGCGAGGACGCCCCCAAAGCCCGTACCGGCATTCCCGTGGTGGTCGCTCCGTACGTGAACGGTCCGGTCGTGCCGATGGCGCCGGGGCGGCGGTATGCCTTTTCTTACTGGGTCAAGTTTACCGACGTGATCCGCGACGGATACGTCAGCGCCAGCGTCAATTTCCTGGACGCGAACAAGAAGCGTCTGTTCCCGCGCAAGTACGCCATCAACCGGATGCAGGCGGCGTACGGTACGGCCCGCAATCTGCGCGACGATTATCTTGGGAAGTGGGTGTGTGTGTCCGTGGTGAAGGAGGCGTTGCCCGAGGTCCGCTTCGGACAGGTGGTGATCGGGGGCAGCTTCGGGGGCACGTGTTTCCTGGACGGTTTTCGACTTCGGGAGGTGGGGACCGGACCCCCGGCCACCGTCTCGGTCGGCCCCCTGCAACCGGTGGAGTAAGACCCATGATGCACCGCTCCGTTCTCTACAGTGCTCTTGTGATCGGCATGGGGTTTGCCGTGGGCGCGGCAGCGCAAGTCCAACGGTTCGATTTCGGGACGTCCGACTCCGATTTGGCCCCGGGCTGGACTCGGATTACCGAAACGGAGTTGTTCTCGGATGGGGCCGGTCGCGGCTGGCTCGTCAAGCCTGTCGGGGTGCGACGGCCGTTCAAGCTGTACTCGCGTGACGAAAACTTCGCCACGCAAACTGCGTTTCTCAAACTGGGGCCCATCCTGCGGGATCACGTGATCGCCGGGCGCAATTATTCGGGTTATCCCAAGGGCGACTACACCTTCCGCGTTCGGGTCGGAGAGGGAGAATTCCTCGGGGCGGTCGTTATGGGCGTCATGACCGAAAAGCACGCGACGCTCATCAACCGTCCGCCGTTCTGGTGGCGGGATTGCACGGTCCGTGTGAACGGACAAACGGCGGCAGTGTTCGAACACGGCGGTATTCGAGAGCAGCTTGTGCAGCGCGGGAAGATCTCCGAACGGGACTTCCTGCCCGGCGATAGTCTCTTCGACCGAGGGGTGCGCTCCCATTTCCGGACAGTCGTGTTTCGGTTCCGCGGTCCGGAACTGAACCTGTCCATGCCGACGTTCTGCCCGCTCAATGCGCTGCTTGTCGCGCCAGCGGCCGAGGAAGCGCGACTGAAAAAGGCCCTTGCCGATGCGTTGGCGAGCGAGAAGTTTTTTGTGGACTCCCAGTACACCGAAACCAAGGACGCCGAGCCCTTCCCCGAGCCGGTGCGCAAGGCGGCGGAGGCGGCCGGCGCCGTCCTGTTTGCGAGGCCGCAACGGGTAATCGGGCCGTACGCCCGACCCACGCTCGGGGAGGTCGGACGGCCCTGTGGTGAGTTCGTGCCGGTCGGGGAAAAGGGCGTTCTGCGCTTCGGCTTCCTCCCGGTGCGCGACTTGCACGATGTCCGCGTGAGCGTCGGGGCGCTGAGGCACGCGTCCGGCAAGACGGTCCCGGCACGAGAGGTGTCCGTGTGGTTGTCGCAATTGGTTCCCATGGCCGCAGTGCGCACGGGGGACTACTACCGCATCGTGCCGGAGTACGCGTTCCGGTACGCTCCGCGGACATTGAGGAAAGGCGTTGCGCGGTTCTTCTCGGTGTATGTCAACGTCCCGAACGATGCCGTGTCGGGGGACTATGCGGGCGAAGCTGTCGTGAGCAGTCCGGACCTGCCCCGGCCGCTCCGGCAGCGCTTGGTCGTCAAAGTGTTGCCCTTTCGACTCGACCCGCCCGACATGCTCTTCGGCATGTACTGGGGGAACCCGTTCAGCACTCGATTGCGGCACGCCTGGCAGCAAATGCGGGTCCCGGCAGAACAGATGCGCGAGCTGTGCAGCAGCATCGACATCGGCGCGTTTCGGGAGATGCGGGAGGCCGGGTTCAATACCGCGGCGTTCGGCCCCGCCGCGCCCGTGTCGGGCGTGACCGCCGACGGCAGAATCGAGGTGGACGGGCATTTGTGGCAACTCTGGTGCGACCGGGTTCGCAACTACGAAACCGTGTTCGGCCGTGCGCCTTTGCCGGCATACAACATCGGTTGGAGCGGGCTCATCACGTCACGGGCGACCGGCGGGTTCTGGGGGCGTGAAGTGGACCAGTGGGAGAAACACGGTTTCAGTGCGAAGTCCGTGCGGAACATGGAGGCAATCTGCACTTGGTTCTATGCTCAGGCGAGGGAACGGAACTGGCCCGAAATCGTATTCTACATCCAAGACGAAATGGCGAACCACGGCACGCGCGGCGGTAGAATGGCTCTGGCCCGAGCCAAGCTCTTCCGCAAGGTGGCGGACCGAGTGGGTTTTCGCACTTGTGCTTCCATGAACGGCCCGGTCGAGATTCCCACGATTCCTTACCTCGATATTGCGATCCCCAACGGCGCACTCCCGATTTCGGAAGAGAATATTGCCTACATTCGCCGGTCCGGCGCGGAACTGTGGTTCTACAACATCGGCTCGAACCGGTTTTCGTTCGGGTATTACTTGGCCAAGACCCGCCCCAAAGGGAGGCTCCAATGGTCGTTCGGCGGCAGCAGTCGGTATGTGAATCAAGTGGCCGGGCTGCCGTCCGTCAGCGATGTCCGCTACACCCTGCACTGGGACTCGAAGCTGCGCCCCGGGCGTCGGAACAATATCGAGGAAATGCGCCAGGGAATCCTCGATTACCGCTATTTCCGGACTCTCGACCGTCTGATTGCAGAGAACTCCCGGTCATCGGCGCCGTCTGTCCGCCGAGCGGTCGAAAAGGCGAAGAAATTGCGTGATTACATCCTCGACGGCGTGAAGGTTCGCAATCGGCATTCGGGCGAAGATTTCGTGGCCGGGGTCTGGAGTTCCCGCACCTGCCAGCGTCTCCGCTGGCGAATCGCTCTGGCCGTCATGGACCTGCTGGATCCCGATTCGAAAGGAGACACGAAATAATGCAATGGCGGTCCGTTTTCTCCCCGGTCTTTGCCGGGGTGCTTGCCGCCGGTTGCGCCTCGGCGCCGCTGCAGTATCAAGCGACTTGGCGGCGCCTGCCGGCCCCGGCAGTTCCGAGCCCGCGAGCGGTCCGGTCGTTGCCCCACCTCTCGAACCTGTCGCAGAGTACGACGGCAATCGTGCAGGCACTGCGCGAGCACTGCCTGGAACTGAATTTCGTCACGTATCCGAACGGCGACGTCCCCGCGGCGCCGGGCACGGCCTGGGTCGGGTTCTCCGATACGCACTTTTTGGCGGTCATCGAGGGGCGAAAGGGGCCTGACTACGCCTTGACGGCCCACCGGCAGGGAAAAGAAAACCCGCACATCTGGTACGATGATAACTTCGAGGTCTTCGTCGACCCGTTCTTGAGCCGCAGCGATTACGTCCATTTCATCGTCAATCCGTTGGGGGATGTTTACGATGCCCGGTGCCGCATCCGGCAGGTGCCGGACCCGAAAGCTGCCGATGGAACCGAAATGATGGCTGTGGTTCGTTCCGACATGAGTTACACTTCCGGCGCCGCCGTTTCGGTGGTCCGCACGCGTACGCGCTGGACGGTCCTGTTCCGACTCCCCTTCAGTGCGTTCGGATTGGGTTCGGCGCCGGTCGGCCAAATTTGGGGCTTTAATTTTTGTCGCACCAATCGGGAGAACGGCGAACTCACGCAATGGTGTCCGACACCGGGTGATCGTGGGTTTCACCAGCCCGGCAAGTTCGGGGCCCTGCGGTTTGGGCTGGCCCGAGAGCAGTGCGACGTCCGGTTCGCCATCCCGTTCTTCGGATTCGGGCGCAATGCCGTGGCGGTGACGTTTGCCAACCCAAGTGCCGCTGCGGTGCACTTGGAATGGCGCGTACGGCTGACCGATGCGACCGCGGCCGGGACCGTGCTCGACGAGCACTCCGGCGGCTTCCGACTCGAGGCCGGGGGCCGGCGCACGCAGCGTTTGCCGTTTGCGGTCCCGTTCCAATTCCGGGGACAGTGCCGTGTGACGGTGGAAGTGACGGCGGACTCCACACCCGTGGGGTGCTTTGTCCGCTACTTCACTCTCGGGGCGCCGTTGGCGTGGGCCCTGCCGCTGACCCAAATCTACACGACCGACCCGTACATCGAAGCGAATTTGCGGGTCGCACTCGGCGAGGAAGAGCTGAACGGCGGGGACACGCCGTTGACGGTCCGGCTCACCGGTCCGGCGGGGGCACGCCGAGAGCGGTTCGTTCGGCTCCGGGGAAACCTCCTGTCTCTGCGCTTGAGCACCCGCGGACTGACCCCCGGGCGATACACACTGCGGGCGGACTACGGCGGCCGGGCCGCCTGCACGCAGCGGTTTGACGTGGTCCCCGCACCGTTCGATTTCTGACCTGGACCATAAGCGTTTCACCGATCCGATTGCTGAACCGGCCGTTGGTGTGAAAAAGTCGATGGAACAGCGTTATGAACGCAAAACTGGGTTGGTTTTCCGGGAATTACGTTGTCAACTCGCCGCGGATACCGGTGAAAGCTTGCCCCACTTTGAGCGTCCAAACCGGGCGGGCGCCAATCCAACCAAGTTCTATGCCCACAGAAACGGAGCATGACGTGCGCGTCGCGGCTGCTGAGTGCACAAGGACCGCAGGGCACTCGGGAAGGCGGACGGCGGTCTTAGCGAATAGGCGTCCGCTTCCTCACTGTGGTTTGCCTGTTGCGCCTCAATCCGGGCAAGAGGGGACGACAAAGTTTCACCGCATCTTTCGGACGCTTCCCGGGTGAAGCGCCTGTCGCCATGCCCGCCGTCCCGGAATCGGCCGGACGGTTTTTACGGGCTGAGGAGTCGCCCCCGCTCTGGATCGTTTCGAGGCGAGGAATGCGCTGGATTGTGCGAGAGTCCGGGGCATTTACTCGTGCGGGCAACGCGACTGCCCCTTCCGCGGAAGGACCGGCCTTGCCATGGAAACCATTCTCGGCCTTGTCGTGCCTCCGAACATATCGAGCGCTTCGTTGCGACCCCGGGGCCTCGAGATCCGGGGACGGCGGGAGACCGACAGCGCGGCGCAGTTCTGGGGGGCGCTCTGCTGCGAACTGTCCAATCTCACCCCAACGGCCGACAGCGCTGAATTGATCGTCACGGACGAACACTCGTTGGACGCGGCCGCGCTGGATCCGCTCCACTCCCTCAAATCGGACCTGGAACGTTTTCGGGAGGGGGAGGCGCGAACGGAGCTGAGTCGCGCTTTGGCGGAAATCGCACTCTACGGTTTGCCGCCCAGAGTTTGGTTGCGGGCCCTGCGCGGTGCGGAGCCGATCCTCGAACGGGAACTGCCGCGGGGCCTGTTCGATGCGGAACTCTTCCGCCACTTCCTCTGTTGCCTCCTGGCCTGGGCCGAAGTCCCGGAAGTGCTGTGGAACGTCGAAATCGCCGGTGGCGAGTTCATGGCGGCCTGTCTGCCGACCGGACCGGTGTTTCATGTTGCCGTGGAACTGCGGAATACGCCGCTGTCTGAAGGGCTGGTACTGCGCCGGGTACGCATTTCCGCGGCATCCGTCTGAGCCGGGACCGGGGCATCATGGAACCTGAGAAAAAACCACAAACCCAATACTAAGTACGGACCTGACGGCAACTTATGCCGGAAGAGCATGTCCCCAGTCGCCTGCGTCCATGCCCGGCTTCGCGCCGGTCCCCGACGGGGACGTCCATTCCAGCCCGGGGTTTCAACCCCGGGAACCGTACCCCGCCCCGATTGTCGGTCCCTGAAAGGGACGCCTATCCCCTCAACCCCATTCGCCGACAGCGAACCACAACAGCCCCGAGGTCGATCCGTCTGGGATGGGCGCCACCCTGGGCACCGCCCCATCCCCCCTCACACATCCACCCGCAGGACACGCCACGAATACACCCCGGCATTCTCCTCTCCGTATTTCGCCCCCGCCAATCGCTTCTTCGCCGCGCGTTCCGACCCGACAATCGTCCCCGCCACGTTCCGAACGAACAGCTTCGACCCGATGATCGCGCCGTCCGACCAATACCGCACCCGACGCTGCGCGGTCAGCACGAACCCCTCGCCGCAGCGGCCTGCGGACTCCGCCGCGAAGATCGCCTCCGA
>JAADHN010000044.1 GCA_013151865.1 Kiritimatiellota bacterium | reverse complement strand
CGAATCATCTCGCGCGGAGACACGGAGGAAGACGGAGACGGTGGAAGGAGAAACGAGCCCCGGGAAGAACGCCGTCCGAGTCCCGGCTTCAGCCGGAAGTCCGCCGAGGCTTCAGCCGAGGCCTGCGCGCCTCCGAAACCGGTCCCGGAAGCTTCGGCAGGCCTTCGCGCAAAACGAGCAGCGGGTTCGCGGCGTGCGGACTACGCAACCGGCCGGAACGCATCCGGGGGCTGCGGAAAAACAACGAAACGTGTAGTTATTCTTCAGTCCGGTTCTTGATTTTCAATGGGTTACGATCCATTGTGTTGAAGTCAGGCCAGCGCCCAGTAGCGGAGGGCTCACGCCGGCCGGACAACCGCCTTACAGTGACCGAGGTCGAGCTGCACAGGTCGAAAAAAGCATGCCGACCTTTGGGACCCCCAGTCCCTCGATGCCCGAGAGCCGCCTCGGTATTCTCAAGCTGCCGCGCCCTGTTCCTCGGAGTTCCACGGGTTGAACCCGGCGGTCTGGAGTCCTGACTTCGGCAACCCAGTCCAATGCGCTGCATTCCACTGTCCGGAATTGAATTATGGGTAATGGGCAGGTCCGAGACGCGGAAAGAACGGGCGTTCTATTCCACAGGTCTAATGAGTTCCAGTATGATCACGGCAGGATGGCCGCCCTTGATTGAGAGCGGGACACCAGCGGAGATCTCGCGGCCCGACCACACGGGTCCGTTCGGACCGCGCATGGGCTTCCGGTCAAGAGCATCGGTCACGCGCCACCGGCCCGATAGACCGGCCAGCCGAATCACGATGCGCTTGTCATATGCATCGCGGTTCATGAGCAACAGCGCGTGATGGGTTGGGTAGGAGCGGCGCGACAACAGCACGTTCGTCGCGAGCTGTCCATCTGCGGCGTTGCGCACCTCGGCCAATCGCCATTGTGAAGGCATCGCGGGGCCCCGAAACGATGCCGCGTCCGCGAGGATCGCCCAAAGCACCTTGGCGAGCGAATAGCCGACAACGTCCGCAGCTTGAAAAAAGACGACGCCCTTGCCCAGGCGTTTGCGCGTGACCACCGGTGCGCCCGCGTCGTCTGTCATGACCACGTCGGCGCCCGGCAACACGCGAGCGGCTTTCAGACCCGCCGTTATCCGCACCGCACCGGGCAAAACCGAATCAAGCGTTGGGTTTCGGATTCGGACGAATGCGTTCTTCCGTTTGCGCGGTTTGCCGAGGTCGACGCCGAGAAACCCGGCAGTCGACAGTTCGCGGCCGTAAAGGTCGCGATTGAACGGCTCCTCGCCCACAACGAGGACGCCGCCCGCGCGGACGAACGCCTCCAACACAGGCAGCATCTCCCTTTCGATGTGTGCGACGCCGCCCATAACGAGCACGTCGTACTGTCGCAAGGCCCCGTCCATAGCCCGGTCGGATGGGACGAGGCCGAAATTCCAATGCGTGTATTTGAGCGCGGCGTAGTAGGCCCGGGTCTTGTCGGGGGCGTTTGTCTCGAGGCTCATCCACCGTGCCTGCGCCCAATCGTAGAGCAGCGCAATGGCCGGCTTCGGCCCCCACGGCTTACGCAGGATACGGTCGGCCAGCGGCTGCACTTCGCGGGCGAAGTCGTGGATGCCCCGCAGTGCCTCCGTACGGCGGGCGAGCGGGTTGAGGTTCGAGTATGGGAACTTGTCGGCCTCGGTCTGCACCTTCGCCCTGTCGCCCCACCATGCCCAGCCCCGTTTGCTCCAGGAGAACACGGTGAGCCCGTCGAGGCCGGCCACCACTTGCTCCCAGAGTCGATTGCGGACCTCTGTCGCGGTCTGACCGCGCAGATAGGTTTCGTTATCGTAGATCATCTTGGTATCGGCGAGCGCGAGCAGCAGATCATTCTCGATCGGGGCCGGGGCGATGGGCCCGTCCAGCAGACTTGCCGGCGGGTTCGCGCAACTGTACCCCGAGGTCCAGCGTCCGCCGCCCGTGGGCGTCAGTACAACCGTTTCGTGTTTCACGAACCGATATTTCCACACCGCCTCCCGCGGACGCATCGCATACCCGCCCATGGTCTGCACTCCGACCAACGCATTGGGCAGGATTTCCGTGACGGCGCCGACGCCGCGCGCGATCAGCTCTGTGAACCGATCAGCGAGGTATTCATCGTAGTCGAAAAAGCGGCCCGGGATCTTCTTGAGTTCTCGTTCGTCTTCGATGTTCGCAGCTTCTCCCCACGACGCGAACTCCGTTCGCCAAACTCTGTTGAGCCGGTCGAGGCTGCGGTAGCGTTGCTTGAGCCGGTCGACGAACTCGGCCCGGTGGTCGTTGCTCAGGCCCACGTACGCCGGCTCATTCATGAGTTCGAAGATCAGCACCGGCACGCCTGCGTCGCGATACCGCCGTGCATACAGACGCCACAGCGCGAGCCACGTCTCGCTGCCTTTGCCGATGATGCGGTAAGGCGTCCAATGCTGCCGTCCCTGCGTAAATGTATCGGCCGACAGGTTGGTGACCTTCGGCGAGTTCGGTGCGCCCAACGTCCAGGGCCAAGCCACCATGTCGACGTAAAACGGCAGCTTCACCCGTTTGTAGAATCCGGGCAGGCGCTCCGCTGAGGCGCCCCTGTCCTCGCGCTTGTAGCCCACGGCGCGCCACCACGGCACGGGCGGCATGGTCGCCGAGTACGAGTTGAACCCGAGCCGACAAAGGCTCTGCGCCGTGGGCAGGTCTCGATAAATCCAACCGTGTACGTTTGGATCGTAGAGCCCGTGGTTGGGCGCGCACTCGCCCTCCCGGGTCGTTCCCCAGAGGTCGATCCGAGGGTCTTCGCGACAGTATGGGTTGAGAATGAAAACGCGTTGTCCGTCGGGCCAGACGAAACGGCCGTTCACAACTTTCGGCGGATGCTGGTCGGCCTTCAGCGTATCAGGCAGGTCGTCGTACTTCGGCCACTTCACCCATGGCTGCGCAGCGTCCTGTGCCGGTTTCGCCGTGAGCCATTCGGGTCGTTTCGCCAAACGGACGAACGCCACCTCGTCCAGCCCGAACGCCCGAACCGGCTCGCCGCGGCATTGGATGTGCACACCCGTCAGTACCTGTCCTTCCTTCAGGTCCGTCCAAAAGCTGAGCGGCACGAGTACTTCCTGCCACGTGGCAGGGTCCTCGTCGAATCCGCGGCCGCGCCCCACGAACCGGCTGCGCAGGTGCTGATAGCGCAGATTCGGTCCCGCGGGCCTCAGTTGAAGCTCCACGCCGCCGCCAAGAAAACCGTATCGGTCGGGGCCGCCGTTGACGTAGAAACGGACGAAGCCTCTTTCGATCCACGCACGGTCGAGCTTCACGCCGGTCTTATCGATCCGTTGAAAGGTCGCGCCAGCCCACGGTCGCGCTTTCCAGTCGAAGTTGAACCAGAGGCACTTGCCGCCCGCGCCGACGCCGCCGTGTTGCTCGCGCCATGCCATGCCCCACGGGCGAAACCGGCAATCGGGCATCGCCCCATCGGAATAAAACTGCACCTGCGCGTCGATGCGCTGGGCCGAGGTCCCGGGCGCCGATACTGCCGAAACCAAGAGGGCAACGAAAAAACGGTGTATAAGACGCTGGCTCATAAGGAACTCCTAGCGCTAGCGCAGCATTCGCCCGTAGCACGACAGTGAGTGTACCTTGTTGTCTGTAATTTGGGAAGTCCGGTCCTGTCCGGGGCCGGCCGGAACAAAAGGCCGGGGTTTGCCGTCCAGTCCGGGTTTTGCTTCCCCCGAAGGCCGCCCCCAAGGGGGCGGCGCGCCGGTTGGGCTTGACAAGTGTCGGGCATGTCGAACATTCAGGTTTTTCCTAGCCAAAAGAAAAAGAGAAGCCGACCCGACCCACGAGCAAGAAGTTACCGCCGTGAACTGACTTTGGCATGAGTCCTTGCAATCATGAACGTTTGCCATGAAACTACTCTACGGGGAAATGCGGGAGTTGTCTTGGTGGAATGTAACTTTGTTTGGCATGAACACGACATCCAGGCCGGAATCCGTGCGGCGTCGGCATCTTCAGGTCCGCATTCTTGACCGTGCTGTAAATGCGGCCGGCGGCCGGCGGTATTTCATTGCGCGCAGCCGGTTTTTCTCGAACGGGCTTCCGGGAGCCGCGCAGGGCCCGCTCCCTCACGGTCGCGACTCGAATTGGGGCGCCGACCGACTGCTTACTCAAGTGGGCGACGCCGAGAACAGACGCCCGTTCGCCCAAGACGTTCTTGCGTCGGCCCCGACGGGCAGGCCCCATCGGCGTCCCGGAGTATCCCAGGAACAGAAAACAGAGAAATGAAGAGTTTTTCAACCTCCAAGAAACCGATGCGTGTGCCTTGCTCCGGGTCCCTGTTCTTGCTCTCCCTCGTCTGCGCGGCCGTCCCACGCCCTTTGCCGGAATTCGGTCTCGACAAACCGGGCGGGATCGAGGCCTGGAACCATAAATCGAACACTGCCGTCCAGGTCGCCTCGGGCGGACCGGCCGGCGCGGAACCGGTCCTCCGTTTCACCGTCGATCCGAGCAAGTTTCCCTACGGTTGGGTCAACCGCACGCTTCCGGAGGCCGACTACGCTAATCTTGCCGGGATTCATGGGAGTTTCCGCGCCCCAAAGGGCAGGAGCGGCAAGCTGCTGGTGCATTTCATTCTGGGCCTGGGGACGGCCGATGGTCCCTCGTATTTCGGCGCGGAAGCCGGTCGGCTCGAGTACTCGAACGGCGAGTGGACCGAGTTCTATCTGGCGCTGCGCGACTTTCGCTGGGAACGCGGTCCGATCCGACGGTTCGCCCCGGCGGAACTCACACCCAACGACCGCCTTCAATTCATGGTCAACCTGAACGCGACACCCCCGGTAACGGTCGAACTGGCCCGTCTCCGGTTCGTGAGCCGCGCCGAGGGAGCGGTCCTGGCTCACGAATTCGCCGCCCGCCGTCGCCGTCGCCTGCTCCTGCCGCCCGGGGAAGCCGGCGGTCCGCCGCATCCGCGCCTGCTGCTGACCCCCGAGGCGGTCCGCCGATGCCGCGTCCGAACCGAGAGCGCGCCGCGACAGGCCGAGGCTTTTCGACGCCTGACGGCCTTGGCCGAGGATGTGCTCGCCAAGACCGATCCGGGCGACCCGCTCCACGATCTCCGTGAATTCGTCGAGAACACCCAACTGACCGGCACCCCGTGGCGGGCGGCATACGAGGGGCGGCTCCGGGACGCTTCGTGGCCTATCGAGACCGTCGGCGCCGTGTACCGCTTGACCGGCGACCGACGCTTCGGGGACTTCGGCGCCCGGATGCTCACAGCCGCTGCCGGCGACTTGACAGTCGATGACCAGGCCCTCGGCCGCAGCTTCTATTACACCCGGACGTTCTTCGTCCGCGCCCTGGCGTTCGGGTACGATTGGCTCTGGGACAGACTCTCGCCCAAAGACCGCAGGACGGTGCAGGCGGCGTTGCTCGGATTCGTCGAAGACATTTTCGAACACAGTCGTACCGGCGGCTGGGCGCGGCGTCCCCTCAGCCGCGTGTGGAACTACGCGCCGGGGCTGATGAGTGCATGCGGAATTGCGGTCCTCGCACTCGAGGGCGAAACCCGCACCGGTGAGCAGGCCCTCTTGTTCGATTGCCGACGCGTCGTGCGCGACTACCTGACGCTCGGAGTCGACTTCGACGGCTGCGGGCATGAGGGCCCCGGGTATTTCGGGTACGGAATGGGGGCGGCCGTTGCGTTTGCGGAAGTGCTTCGGCGCCAAGGGCGCGGCGACCTATTCACCGAAACCAATTATCAACTGATTCCGCCCTGGCTGGTTTCCGAGACCCTGCCCGGCGGCGGGCGATGGAACAATCTGTCCGACTGCGGCCACGGCCAGGCGCCCTGGCCGGCCTACATGTACGCCTGCGGGCGATTGGCCGAATTGGCGCACACCGATCCGGCCGGGACGGGAGAAAAATGGAACAGCCCGTCCATGCGGAGCGGGCTCGATTACCTTCAACATTTTCGCGAAGCGCCGGGCCCTCGCCGTCTCAGTTACGGCGCGCTTGCCGGATTGATGAGCTGGGTGTGGCAAAACGGCCCCGGCCGGCGGGCCCCGTCGGACTACAATGCATATCAGGCGCTCGGCTATCTGCTCTATTACCGGGAGTCGCCCCCGGTCGACGATCCCACCGCGACCCTGGCACTCGGCCTGCATTTCCGCGGCCGCGGTCTGGTGGTCTGCCGTTCGGGGTTCGGTCCCGACGATCTCCACCTCGCCATCGAGGCCGGGCCGCACGCATCCGGTCACGACCAAGCGGACAAAGGGACGTTCACCCTGTCCGCCTACGGGGCGGACCTCGCCATCGACAGCGGCTACGGCAACGACGGCGATCCGGGCAAGAGTTCGAGCAGTTTCGCGCACAATGTCGTCCTGATCGACGGCCGGGGTCAGCCGATGCGCTATCACAACCAAAGCAACGGCTTCATCACGGGGTTCGTACACGCGCCGGCCGTGGACTGGGTCCGGGTCGACGCCCGTGACGCCTGGAGCTTCCGGTACGACCGGGATTGGGCCCCCATCCCCACCCGACCGGTGCGCCGGGCCGAACGCCATTTCGTGCTCGTTCGCCCGGGGACCGGGTCCCCGCCTTATCTGGTAATCTACGACGACATCCGCAAAGACGACAAAACGCGCGAGTACACGTGGCAGTTGCATGTCCCGGACCGGCTCCGTTTCGCGACTCGAGAACGGCCTTGGCGCGCTGCCCCTCGGCAGGGGCCGGCGGTCGTCTTGACCTCGACCTCCGGACAGGTCGGCGGGTCGGCGCGCTTCCGGTTCCGCGTCCCGATTGCCGGACGCTACGCAATCTACGGCTTCGTCCGCGCCGCCGGCGTCGAGGTAGGCAAGTCCGACAGTTTCTTTGTGCAGCTCGACGGCGGAGAACGATTGCTTTGGGACTTGCGCGTCGCCGGCTCCTTCCGATGGTCCGCCGTGAGAGACCGCGACGACGGAGAGGAAGCCCGCGTGTTCGCGCTCGGCCCGGGCGAACATGTCCTGACGCTCTCCGGGCGCGAGCCCGACGCCGAGCTGGCGCGCCTGCTGGTTCAGCCCGCCGACAAGCCCCCGCCGCTCACGCCCGACGCCGCGTCGGACAACGGCGTCTTGCTCTCTGCCGATGCGGCGGCCGCCGGGCGGCCGCCGCTGCTTCTGCGGCCCCCGCAGGAAACGAAAGAATCGGACGCGACCCTCGAAGTCTTCCCGGTGCATCCCGCACGCGGTGAGGTTCACACGGACTGGTTCCAGACAAGTCGCGAAGGGGTCCATCCGCGCCTCCAATACACGGTAAGAGCCGTGGACCCGTATTTCCTCATGGTGCTGCTGCCCCGGCGAAAGGGACTGCCTCGCCCGCGGCGTGTCGCCGCGCTCGAACCCGAGAATGGTTGCGGTGTCCGAATCGAGTGGGAGAACGGGGTGACGGACCGAGTGGTTTTCGCAGAGAACACGGAGCGCCAAGTCGAAATCGACGGACTGAAGCTGCACGGCGCGGCCGCGTTTGTGCGGAGTTCGCACGGCAAGATTGCGGCTTGGGGGGCGTTCGACGCCCGCCGACTGGAGGTCGACCGCCGCGAACTGTTCCGGACCGCCGAACCGTCGGTCCGCGCGTTTCCGCCCTGAGGGACCTGCCGGGTCGGCTCGAAACGGGGGACCCCGCCCCCAATCGAAGGCGGTGCGCACGATGCCGGTCGGGTCCGCGGCTCCCCGAGAACGGCGCCGATGGGTTGACGCGTTCCAGAACACACGCTATCCTGGGTCCGTGAGGCGCCCGGCACAGTTGTATTCTCCTGCCTCACGGGCTCGGGAGTGTCCTTGCGGCGGACACGACAACGCCCCCCAATGCCCCATTTGGACCGAAATGACGGGAGAAGGCGCCATGGCCGACATGCTCGCCGCCGTACTGCACGATTTCGACGACCTGCGTCTCGAGCGCGTTCCCAGGCCGGAACCGACGAATTTCGGAGAGGTGTCGGTGCGCATCCGGGCCTGCGGAGTTTGTCAGACCGATTACAAAGCTTGGCGCGGAATGCGACGGAACGTGAGCTTCCCCACCATTCTCGGACACGAGCCCAGCGGCGTGGTGGCCGCGGTGGGGCCGGGCGTGACGCACTTCAAACCCGGCGACGAAGTCATCTGTCAGCCCAGCGGCTTCTGCGGCATTTGCGACGACTGCCGGAGCGGCCGCACTCATTACTGCCGGAATGCGTTCGTGACCGGGGGCGACGGGCCCGACGATGTTTGGGACGGGGCCTTTGCCGAATACATGCTGACGCGCGAGACTTGTCTGCACGCGAAACCGTCGGAATTGTCGTTCGATGCCGCCGCCCTGACCGAGCCGCTTTCAGGCGCCTGGAAAGGGATGGTTCAGTACAGCGACACCCGGATCGGCGACGACGTGGTCGTGATCGGCGTCGGCGGCATCGGTCTCCTCTGTCTCATGGTCGCCCGGGCCGCTGGGGCCGGCACGCTCATCGCCGTCGACCCCAGTGCGTTCGCGCGCCGGAACGCCTTGCAACTCGGAGCCACCCACGCCGTCGATCCGGCCCGAGGCGATATCCGCGAGCAGGTTTACGCCATTCTTCCCCAGGGTCCGGATGTGATCGTCGAGGCCGCCGGTCCAATCGAAGCCGTGGAGACCATGATGGCCTTGCGCCGCCGCGGCACACGCTGCAACCTGTTCGGGATCACCACGCATGAAGCATTCGAACTGGACGGCGGCTACACGCATTTTCTCGAAGCGCGCCTGGACGCCAGTTTCGGGACAAATCCTGCCGCCATGGTCCGCGCCATTCGCCTCATGCGCCGTGGGTTGGTGGACGTGGAAAGAATCATCTCCCACACGTTCCGGCTCGAAGACATCCATCGGGCCATGGAGGTCATGGGGTCGGTCGAGCGCAACAAGATAATGATTCATCCATGACGCTCCGGGGCTTATTGTGCGGACTTCGCAACTCGACGCAAGCCGCTCGGTGCAGTACGGTACCCATCCCGGCATCCGCCCCGGCCTGCACGGGGCAACCGACTCCGCGGTGCTGAGTTGTTTATGGTCTCGAAATAATCTGGAGCACGGGCGAACTCGCTGCCTCTACTGAGCCGGCCGGACTGTACTGAGCCGGTCCGTATGCTTGGTTTGCTGCGGGGACCGCGGAATCCGAGGGGTTGCGCGCATCATTCGGAATGAAACGACAGACCCTTCGGGCGGTGTATGCTCGGGCAGCCGACCGCAAAGGTTCGGCGGATATGGCGGGGGCTGAAAGCGGGGCGAGATCGACGCCGCGAGCAACGTGAGATTCGGACAGAAGGCAATACTCCATGAACCGCAGCGAAGAACAGGTTCGGCAGGCCGTTCTCGGCCGAAATCCCCTGGTCTACCTCGTATCTCCGGAAGAAGGTCGAATGCTGGGCATGCTCGAAGCGGTGGCGCGCGACACGCTCGGGGAGGACGCCCCGGTCTATTCGTGGAGCTGTCTCGGGGGATTGGCGCTTCCCGGGGCGACCGGGGACACGCGCGATCCGGCCTCGGCCCTGCGGGCCGTTCTGGCATATCCGGGCAAGGGGTTCTTCGTGATGAACGACCTGCCCGATTTCCTCGACGACCCCGCTGTGGTCCGGGGGCTGCGGGAGGCATACCTCACTCTCGCCGGAAGCGGCGACAAAATCGTGTTCGTCCTCAGCCCCAAGCTTGTGATTCCCGAATCCCTCGAAAAAGAGATTTACCTGATCCACGTGGACCCGCCGGACGAGAACGAACTGCTCGATGAAGTGGTGCGCCTGCAGCAGACCTTCCAGGGCGAACCGCTCGCGGACGAGACGCTTTCCGAGGTGGCCGTTGCCCTCAAGGGTCTGACGTTCAATGAAGTGGGCCACATCATGCACCGTGTTTTCACCTCCGGAAAGACTGCTCGGGAGGAAATACTCGAACAGATTTTCATCGAAAAAGAAATGGTCGTTAAGAAGAGCGGCTACCTCGAATTCGTCCCCCCGCGTTTTCGCATTGAGGACATGGGGGGGCTGGGCAACCTCAAGTTATGGCTCGTCCAGAGAAAGAAAGTTTTCTCCCGCGATGCAGTCGCCGCCGGCGTGCCCATTCCCAAGGGGTTGTTGATCATGGGTATGAGCGGTTGCGGCAAGAGCCTGGCCGCGAAAGTTGTCTCTTCCCTGTGGGACGTTCCCCTGTTTCGCGTGGACATGAACCTCATCTTCTCTGGCCTGTACGGCAGTCCGGAGGCTGCTTTCCACCATACTCTTAAGACGGTGGAAGGCGTGGCTCCCGCCATTCTGTGGATCGATGAGATCGAGAACGGAATTTCCGCCGGCGAGGGCTCGACTGCCGTGGGGACACACATCTTCAGCGCCTTCCTCACCTGGATGCAGGAGAAGCCGCCTCTGATTTTTATTGTCGCCACGGCGAACCGCATTCAGGACTTGCCGGCCGAGATCATTCGGAAAGGCCGGTTCGACCAAGTTTTTTTCGTGGACCTTCCCAGTTCTCGGGAGCGGCAGGAGATCTGGCGCATCCACCTTGAACGACAGGAAGCGGACCCGGAGAAGTTCGACCTCGAATTCCTCGGCGTTCTGTCCGAGGGCTGGAACGGCGCCGAGATTGAGCAGGCCGTGCTTTCGGCCCGGGTCGAGGCGTATCACGAGGGTCGTCAAATGACCATGTCGGACGTAAACCGGGTGGCCGGCACGATTGTCCCCCTGTCGAAGACCATGGAAGAACAGATGAAGCAAATCCGGAGCTGGGCCTTCGGGCGCGCCACGCCCGCGTCCAAGTACGGCCAGCGCCGGAAATAAGACCGGCGCGCCGGTTCGGGTCGTCCGGATCGGCCCCGAATGGTTTTGGAGGCCCCATCATGACAGCTCGGCTGCGTGCACTCATCGTGATTCTGGCTTTCCTGCCCGTTATCCAAGGTTGGGGCGCCGCACCGCCAGCCTCTGAAATCGCCGCAGGGGAAACCGCACCCGCGCCTCCGAAACGCCGGGGCGTGGTGACGGCCGGAGTGCTCAATGTGCGCGCCAGACCGGGCCTCCGTTTCGAAGTGATCGCCAAACTGCGCAAGGACGCGGCCGTCACGGTGGTGGCCGAGGAAGGCGACTGGATCGGCATTGTTCCGCCCAAGAACGCCAAGGCTTATGTCGCCGCCCGCTTCCTCGAAGCGGACGGGACCGTGACCGGAGACACCGTCCGGGTCCGTTCCGGTCCGGGGTTGGTCTTCACGCCGTATGCCCGCGTCCACCGGGATGACCGGCTCGAGTTGCAGGGGGCCCCGGAGAACGGCTGGCAGCGTATTACGCCGCCCTCGACCGCCGTGGGCTGGGTGCATCGCGACTTTGTGGCCATCGAGCCGCCGCCGACCCCCGAAGTCGCCGCCGAACAGGAAGACCAGCCGAAAGCCGTTGCCGTCGCGATTGCGGAGTCCGCAACCGCAGATCAAGCCGAGACCGGGGAAGATGTTGCGCCGGCTGCGACGCAACCGGCGGCCGAAGCCGATGCCCGGGCCGGCAAGACCGATGCCGGCGGGGAGACCGCCGAAGCGGGGGAGAAGTCACAGGAAAAAGGACCCGAGACTGCAGAGGCAGGACCCGACGGGCAGGGCAAGCCGGAATCGGAAGAGAAGCCGGCCGAAACCACACCGCACGCCGCCGAAACCGGCGGCGAGCTTGCCGCCGAACAGGCTCCGCCTGCGACGGCGGAGGGCGAAAGTGCGGCGCCGGAAGTGCTGCCGCCGGTGCGTGTCAGCCGCGAGGGCGTGGTGGTATCACTGGGTGAACAGGCCACCGATTATGTCAGTCACACCCTGTCCCGCCGAGTGGGCGCGACCCTCTACCCGGTGTGTTACTTGAATTGCCGCAGCCGGGAGATCGACCTGAGCGAATGGGAAGGCAAACAGGTCAAAGTCTACGGTCGCGAAATTCGCTACCCAGGCTGGTCCCGGCCGGTCATCGAGGTCGACGGCATTCAGCTCGTTGAACCTTGACCGCGTTCCATGGCTCAGCGACAAGGCGACGGCGGAGTATCCGGGGCGCGACGAGGGGAAAGCCGAGCGGACGTCATCGTGTGCTTCCCGTCAACGGGGAGTCCGCTGACCCGGCGCGGCGCCGGTCTCAGAGACAGTCCAAGAGGCGCCGCAGGTAGGCGATGCCTTCCCGGACCGCCGCTCTTCGGTCGAGGCCCCCCTCGTACTCGAAACTCAATGCCCCTTCGTAGCCCGAGGTTTTCATCTGCCCGAGAACGGTGGGGTAATCGATGATTCCGCGTCCCACCAGTTCAGGGCGGAATCGGCGTCCGTCCGGGGTGCACAGCCGTCCGTCGTCGTCCCAGATCCAATCTTTCAGGTGAGCGTGGATGGTCTTTTCCGCCAAGGCGGGCCAAGCCTCTTGGGGCGTCTCCCCGCCGCTGTAGAAATTCCCCGTATCGAAGCAGACGCCGAGATCGGGACCGGCGATCTCGCACAGCCGCAGGAGGTGCGCGCTGGTCTGGTGCGGCGAGGTTATGCCGGGGAAATCCTCGATACAGAGCCGGACGCCTGCGTCCCGGGCTTCCAGGCCCAGTTCCCCAAGGGCCTTGCCGATCCGTTTCTGCACGGCCTCACGGCTGTCGCCCTCCGGGATGTGCCCCGTCACCACCATCAGCTTGTCCGCCCCGACGGCGACCGTATCTGCAATGGCTGTCCGCACCGTGTCGAACGCCTGCCGCCGTTCGGCGGGACCTCCGCTGGACAGAGGGGCAAAGGCGATGTGGCAGGCCACGAACAGGCCGGCGTCTTCGACCATGCGCCGCACCTCCGGCCACGGGTCGCCGCCGAGTCCGGCCATGGTGTCGACACAGGCCAGGTCCAGCTCCGCGCAGAGTTCGATGGCTTGCCGTTGGGTCATCTCGCCGGACCGAATGGCCGGAGCAAAACTGTAGATCATGGCGCCGAGTTGCATCGGAGTGTCTTCCTTTTCTTGTCGTTTGCCCGTGAACCGCCGCTCCCGGACCGGCTTTCGCAGGTATTGCCGGAGTTCGGGGGCCGGACCTTCGGGTCCAAGCCCGTCCGCCCGGACCAACGTGTCGAGAGAGGCGCGGCCCGGCACCGGTACAATACGCCGTAAGCGGAGAAATGGAACGGGGGCGACGGCGCTTTGCCGGCGGGTGCGGTCGAGGCTGTGCGACTCCCGCGGCGGAGAAAAAGTCCCGGAGCGGCCGCTCACTCCACCCGTTACGGCATGTCGACGTGTCCCCGAGGAACACGACTCATCGGGAGCGTTCCGGCCGGGCGCTCGCTTGGACCTGGGAGGAGGGCGGCGCCGGAAGACTCGCCAGCCGTCGGAGCAAGTCCACGGTGCGGCGCTGAGCCTCGAGCAACGAGATCGCCGCAGCTGTGTCTTCGCGATGCCATAATTCGGTCGTCAACCAGTGGTTATAGCCGGTTTCCACCAGGGCGCGGACGAAGGCGGCGACGTCCATATCGCCATTTCCCAGCCATTCGGTGGGGGTCTTGCCCCGGTGATTGCGCAGGTGCAGACCACCGAGTCGGGGGCCGAGCGCCCGCACGCGCTCGACCGGATCGTCGCCCGAAACCAATGCCCAGCCCGTGTCCAAGCAAATCCCGACGCTGGGGGCGGCGAAGTCGGTGACGCTCCTCAAGTCGTCCAGGTGCAACGGCGCGCTGTCCGCATGGTTGTGCAGCAGGAGCCGCAACGCCAACGGCGCGACCGCTTCTGCGAGACGAGACAGGTTCTCCCCCTGCCGCTTCAACTCGTCCGCCGATTTGCGCTCGCGTCGACCCCAACTCCCTTTCGGGTCCGCGTTGATCGCCAGATAGTCCGCACCCAGTTCCGCCGCGACTCGAGCCGGCTTCAGGATGGCGCAATCCACATTCAACTCATCGTATGGCCGGTGCAGCGGGCCGCTCACGTACGTCCCGCAGACCTTGAGACCGTATCGGCGGACGCCGTCTGCCAGGTTTTCGTCCGCAGCTTCGACGGCTTCGTACCCAGCCTCGGCCGCTTCGTACAGAAACACGTCCAAGGTCTTTTCGGATTCGGATCGATTCGCCTCCGACACCCAGGCCCAACGGTTGGCCGCAACGCCTTTCGCATTCATCATGTCGCTCCTTTTCAAACGGTTGGTGCGCTATCAATCGGCGGTTCGTCAAGCCCGGCGAAACGGACGGTACGGGTGTCTTCTTCTGTCCCGGTCGGAGTGGTCAGGGGTGCGTACAGCTCAGGACGACGGGTCTTGATCCAACGGGCCCCCGTGCACATGCGTCGCAGTCCGGGATCGAGGTCCGCTGCGACCGTGTCTTCATCCACCGCGTCCGTTTCGGCCAGAATATCGCCGTACGGGTCGAGGATCATGGCATTACCGGTGCGGACTTCGTCGTCGTCCAGGCCGACCCCGTTGCTGTAGACCAGGAAAAGTCCGTTGTCGTGAGCCCGCGCAGGGAGCCAGTGCATGAGCCATTCACGCCCCTTGGGGCCAAGGAATTCGGCCCGCAGCGGCTCCGGCCTCTCGGCGCGCTGATGCCACAGGGCCGGATCAATGGCGCCCATACAGCGCGGACTGGGCGTGCGGCATCCCCCGGTCTGGTGCGGTGCGAACAGGATCTCGGCCCCTTTCAGGGCGGTAATCCGGACGTTCTCGCCCAAATTGTTGTCGTAGCAGACCAGAATACCGATCCGGCATCCCTGGGGAGCGTCGAAGACCGTGTAACTGTCCCCCGAGGCCATGTGCGGGCTGATGAAACAGTGAAGCTTGCGATGCCGCGCCATGCGACCGTCCGGCATGGCCGCGACATAGGTGTTGTAGAATTGCCCGTCGGCGCCCGCTTCGATCAGGCCGGCGCCGATGGTCATGCCGGTCCGGTCCGCCAAGGCGAGGAGTTCGCGGGCCGCGGGGCCGCCTGGGACCGGTTCGGCCAACTCGGCAATGGCCTGACGCGACAGCTTGCGGACGTGCCAGTAGCCGGTGATACACATCTCGGGAAAGACCAGCAGGTCCACGGCGTGCGCGGCCGCGGCTCGCGCGAATTCGCCCAAGCGCGCCAAGTTCGTTTGCTTGTCCCCGGGAACATGGTGGAATTGAACGGCGGCAGCCCGGACGTGTTTCATCGTCATTTCCTTTCAGGGCCGTCATGGCCCGGGGTGGAATTCGGGAATCGCAGTCGATCCTTCCGAAAGTCAACAACGCGATGAAACGTGAAGAAATTGGCGTCGTGGTAATTGTGCGCCCCGCGTCTGCCGTCGGCGTTCGCCGTATGCGGGACCGCGACGGTGTCGGCGCCGTCGTCCGCCGCGCGCGCGGCAACAATCTCCGCCGTCACACCGCCGGCCGGGTGCACTGTGCCAACCGGCCGTGCTTTTCGGGACATTCCCCCCACCCACCCACACCGGCGGCTCAGGAAGGCTGTCCCGCTGTTCTCGAGACGGCCGACCTTGAAGCCGAAATCTCGTATCTCCACCATCGGGGCCGGGCGAGGCGGGGCGGCAGAGACGGCGAGGCAGAGAAGCAGGAATCCCGCGGTTGTCTTCACGAGCGGATTTCCCTTGGGTCGGCCCGATCAGTCGGATCGGGCGGGTCGTAGAAGGGTCGCGGTGAGACATACCGCGGACTGGGACCTTCGCATCGAATGGCATGCAGCAGTTCGAGGAAGCCCTGCAGCGTGCTCACCGACGTGACTTCCCGCCGCCGGGTGCGCCGGTAACCGCGACCGGTCAGATAGGAGAGAATGATCTTCCGTGCGTTCCGCATGCCCACGCTTTCTCCGTAGAGGCGAACCATTCCGCGCACATGTTCCTCGACCGCATCGCAAACTTCGTCATGGGTCGGCGGCGGCGGCAGAGCCTCCGACAGGATTTCGCGAAAAATCCAAGGGTTGCCGATGGCCCCGCGGGCGACCATGATGCGGCGACAGCCGGTGCGATTGCGGAGTTCGCAGGCGTCGTGCCGAGTGCGGATGCCGCCGTTGGCGATCACTGGCAGGTCCACGTTTTCCCGCACGGCGCGGATGACATGCGCGGCCACGGGCCCCGAGTAGAAACGCGCCGGGGTACGCCCGTGGATGGTCAGTGCCCGGATGCCGGCGTTTCGGAGGGCCTTGGCCAGGCGAATGGTGGGGGTCGGATCCTGTTCGTCCAGAATGCGGACCTTGGCCGTGACCGGGAAGGGGCCGGCGGCCAACGCTTCGATGCAGCGGCAGGCAAGGTCCGGCTTGAGAAGGAGTGCGGCCCCGGCCCCTTTGCGGGTGACCTTTGCGACCGGACAACCCAGGTTGAGATCCAGGACCTGAAAGTCGCGGTCGGCCAGCAACAACACGGCGCGAGACAAGACGTCGGGATCGCCGGCCTCAAGCTGAACCCCCAGCCACGGTTCCGCCGGGGAGCGATACAGCAGCGGAGTCGCTTTCGGATTGCGATGAATCAGGGATCGGGCGGCGATCAGCGGAGTAAAGGCGAAGCGGCATCCGTAGCGCCGACAGAGCAGCCGAAACGGCGCGTCGGTATAGCCGGACAACGGCGCCATGAGCACGGCGCCCGCAGGATAAACGTCTGCAGCGGGCCGGACCGGCGCCTCGATGGGGGCCCGGGACGCCACGGTCATTCTACTCCTCGTCTCGGCATGGTCCGGAGCGCAAGCCTGCTTGCAGCTTCTGCAAGGCCGCTTTCGGAATAATCCTGCAACGCCCCACAGTGTGTTCTTTCCCCTGGACCGTAGGTGGCGACTGCGGCCGCCAAGGGGGGGACGCCCGGACTGACATTGCCGTGTCGGATCGATACGACCCCGACGGGATTCCCCAGGGGCGGGGCCGACGCGGAGATTTAGCCGCCCCGGCGGCTGCGCAGGTGTCCTTTGTGGAGGAACCCGTCGTAATGGCGCGAGAGCAGGTGGGCTTCGACCTGTCGCATGGTGTCCAGCATGACGCCGACAATGATAAGTAGGCTGGTTCCGCCGAAGAATCGGGCCACCAGCGGCGGAATGCCGAATTGGCGATAGAGAATCATGGGCAGGATAGCCAGACCGGTGAGGAAAAGGGCGCCGGCAAGCGTGATGCGCGTCATGGTATGGTCAAGAAACTCGGCCGTGGGCTGGCCGGGACGAACGCCCGGGACGAACCCGCCGTGTTTCTGAAGATCGTCCGCGATCTGGATCGGGTTGAACTGGTTGGCGACCCAAAAGAAAGAGAAGAGCAGGATCATCAAGGCGTAGAAAAACATGTACCAATTCGTTCCGTATTGGAAAAAGCGCGTCCAGCCGTGCTTCTGTGTGTAGGGGATCCATTGGAGGATAAACCGGGGAAACATGAGGATCGCGCTGGCGAAGATGATGGGCATGACGCCCGAGTAGTTGACCCGGAGGGGCATATAGGTGGTCTGTCCGGCGGAAAAACGACTGCCGGCGGTGCGACGTGCGTACTTGATGGGGATTTTCCGGTGGCCTTGTGTGAGCATGACCGTGCCGGCGCAGACCAGGAAGAACATGGTGAGCATGAGAAAGAGATGAATGATCGTGAAATTCTGAGGACCGGTCCCCATGCCGCCTCCAGCGGCCACCAGGGTGATCATACCCAACACGGCCTGCGGCAGACGGGCCACGATGTTGACCGTAATGATAATGGAAGCGCCGTTGCCGATGCCGCGCTCGGTAATTTGCTCTCCGAACCACATCAAGAGCATGGACCCGCTCGTGAGGATGATGACCGCCATGACGATGAAGCGCCAGCCGGGATTGATCACGGGATGGGCATTGCCCGGCATTCCAAGCATCTGCGGGTTCGCCATGGTTTTGGCCAGCATGAATCCCTGAACAATGCAGATTACAACCGTCAGGTACCGAGTGTACTGGTTGATCTTGCGCCGGCCATGCTCGCCTTCCCGCACCATCTTTTCAAGCGAAGGAATCACCGGCGTCATCATTTGCATGATGATCGAGGCCGAGATGTACGGCATGATGCCGAGCGCACCGACGGCGAACTTCTGCAACGCGCCGCCGCTGAATAGGTTGAACATGCTCAGGAAACCGCCGCCCATGTTCTTGGACATGGCTTTGAAGAGTTGGTCGAGCTGATTGGGGTCGACCCCGGGGCAAGGAACATTGCTGAGAACGCGGCAGAGGGCAATCATTCCAAATGTGAATAAGATCCGCCGCCGGAGTTCCGGGATCTTCATACTGTTGACATAAGCCGAAAGCATGGGGGGCCCTCTGTAGCTGGCTTGAGATACAGTGCGTCTCCGATCGGCCCGGAGGACATTTGCAACAGCCTGTCGACTCGCCTCCGCTCCAGGTTGGTTCGAGACGATCCGGCCGGTCCGATCCGGCAGCGGTCGATGCCGTCGTTTTTCATGCGAGATTCTGCCGGTCCATGATCTCGATGCGGCGTTTCAGCCGAGTCCATCCCCGCGCAAGCTCCGCTGTCCACGTCGAGCTTGGGACGTCATGCCGGCTATGCCGGCTTTCCGTGCCCGGACCCCGTCGAGCCTTCCCGTATTGCGCCGCCGCATTCCCCGAGTCTGCATCGGAACCCCGACTGTGCCGCCGCGCGCGCCCCGTCTGCTCGCCGGCGGTTCGCGTCGAGGCTCCTTTTCATCCCTTGTCGTCGTCCTTCGGACGCGGCTTTCGCGAGCCGGCGGAGAGCACCTCGCAAGTACCGCCGGCAGCCTCGATCTTCTGGCGCGCGCTGGCGGAAAACTTGTGCGCCTCGACCGAGAGCGCTTTGGAAATCTCTCCGTCCCCGAGGATCTTGACCCCGGCCGCGGCGCTGCGCAGCATTCCTTTGCGGCGCAGGATCTCCACAGTCACCACGTCGCCCGCCGCAAAATTCTCGTCGAGACAACAGACATTGACCACACTGTACACTTGGTGGTTGGGATTATTGAACCCGCGCTTGGGCAGACGGCGGAAGAACGGGAGCTGGCCGCCTTCGAAGTACGGGCGACGCTTGTTCCCGGCACGGGCGCCGGCGCCCTTGTCGCCGCGGCCGCAAGAACGGCCGTGGCCCGAGCCATCGCCGCGTCCCACCCGCTTCCGACTCTTGCGGGGGACCGTGTTTTTTAAGTCGTGCAGCTTCATGAAAAGAACCTCGCAAACGTCGTGCGACGGGATTACAACGTCTTCAGGCCGCGCTTCGCCAAGACACTCTCACGAGTCTGGAGCGCCTGAATGCCGCGAATGGTGGCTTTAACCACGTTGACCGGATTGTTCGAGCCGAGAGACTTGGCAAGCACGTCCCGCACTCCCGCCAATTCGAGCACAGCCCGCATCCCGCCCCCGGCAATCACTCCGGTCCCAGGAGATGCGGGGCGCATGACCACCTTGCCGCCGCGGAATTCGGCGGTAATCCCATGGGGAAGAGTGGAACCGCGCATGGGGACATTCATGACCGCCTTTCGCGCCAGTTCCCCGCCTTTGCGAATGGCGTCGGAAACCTCGTTGGCTTTGCCGTAGCCCACGCCGACGCGACCGTTGCGGTCGCCGACGACCACCAGTGCCGTAAAGTGGAAGTTCCGGCCTCCCTTCACAACTTTACTGCACCGGTTGATGGCAACCACCCGTTCTTCGAATTCCGAGGGCGCGTTGCCCTGAGCGCTTCTTTTCTCGTATGCCACCTGACAAGTCCCCTGTGTGAGCCGTTTTCGTTCGAGCGGTTGCAGTCAGGCCCGCCGCCGACCCGGCCAAGCCGCCGCGGCAGGATTCAGAATTTCAGGCCCGCTTCCCGGGCTGCCTCCGCAATCGCCTTGAGGCGTCCGTGGTACTTGTGTCCCCCGCGGTCGAATACCACACGCGAAATCTTTTTCTCGAGAGCGCGTTCCGCCGCGAGTTTACCGAGGGTCGCGGCGCCCGACGCATCGGCGCGTTGTCCGGACTCCCGAAAAGTCGGTTCCACGGTCGAAGCTGCGGCAAGGGTATGACCCTGTTCATCGTCGATGAACTGGACGTATAGATGCTTGGATGTGACACGCACCGACATGCGCGGAATCTCGGCGGTGCCGGATACTTTTCCGCGGACCCGGCGGTGTCGCCGTCGTCGCGCTTCCTTACGATTCAATTTGGCCATTTCGGCAGGTGCTCCTGGGCTGTCTTGCGGGCTGTCGCGAGCCGTGACTCTGTCCGTGCGCCGGGGCCGCCCGCCGGGCGCGACACGGACCGCAATCTCGTCAGCCGACGGTCTTGCCTTCCTTCAACGTGATCTCTTCACCGGCGTATCGCACGCCTTTTCCCTTGTAGGAATCCGGCGGGCGGAATCCCCGAATGGTGGCGGCGGTCTGACCGACCAACTGTTTGTCGATGCCCTCGATGACCACGGTGGTCTGATTCGGCATGGAAATCGCAATCCCTTCGGGGGCTTCGAACTCGACCGGATGGGAAAAACCGAGGGCGAGCGTAAGCTTTTGTCCGCTCACCTGGCCCCGGTAACCCACGCCTTGGATCTCGAGGGTCTTGCGAAATCCCTTGCTTACGCCCGTCACGAAGCCCTCGAGCAAACTGCGGGCCAAGCCGTGATTCGCCGCACCCTGCCGCGACGCATCCCGGCGCTCGACGATCAGCAGGTCGTTCTCCGTCCGAACTGCGATTCCCTGGGGGAGGGTCCAACCCAGCGACCCCTTCGGGCCGACGACCTTCACGGCCTGTCCGTCCGTCTCGACCTTGACGCCGGCTTCCAGTTTGATGGGTTTCTTGCCGATGCGTGACATGGGGCGGGGATCCTTGCTGTCTCGATCCGTACGACGTACGAGCGCCGATCATCGCTGTGGTGGCGGCTCGACCGGGCACCGAGCCTGCGGCCGGCCTACCAAACGTAGCACAAAACTTCGCCGCCGACATTCTCGCGGCGGGCGGTACGGTCACTCATGATGCCCTGCGACGTGGAAAGAATGGCAATGCCCAGTCCGTCCAGGACACGAGGGATTTCCTTCGTGTTGACATACACACGGCAGGAAGGTTTGCTGATACGCTTCAAACCGTCGATGACCGGTTTGCCGTTTTGATACTTGAGCACAACGATCAACTGTTTCTTGTCGTCCCCTTCGACGCGCCAGTCGACCACATACCCGTTCTCCTTCAGGACCGCGGCGATGGCCGCCTTGATCTTGGACGTGGGCATCGTCACCTCGGGAAGGCCGGCTTTGCCGCCGTTCCGGATGCGCGTCAGCATATCGGCGATCGGATCAGTCACAATCATGTCCGGTCCTTCCTCTACCAACTGGCTTTGATCACGCCGGGAAGTTGGCCGGTGGAGGCCAGTTCACGGAAACAGATTCGGCAAAGCCGGAATTTGCGCATGTAGGCCCTCGAGCGCCCGCAGCGTTCGCACCGGCAGTATTTGCGTGCCGAGAACTTCGGTGTCCGGCGTGCTTTTTCGATCAATGCTTTCTTGGCCACTGGCTCGACTCCCTTCTCCTGGCCGGCACGGCCCGGTTACGGCGCTTTTCAGGACGGGTTCTCGAACGGCATGCCCAGCATCTGCAGCAGGTCCCGGGCCTCGTCGTCGGTTGCCGCAGTCGTCACGATGCAGACATTCATGCCGATGGTGTGTTTGACCTTGTCCATGTCGATCTCGGTAAAAACGCTCTGGTCGGTGAGTCCCATGCTGTAGTTGCCGGACCCGTCAAAAGCTTTACGGGAGACGCCCCGGAAGTCCCGGACTCTCGGGAGCGCCACGTTGATCAGTCTGTAAAGGAAGTTGTACATGATCTCCCGGCGCAACGTGACACACGCTCCCACCGGCATCCCTTCCCTGAGCTTGAAATTCGAGATGCTCTTCCGGGCCCGGGTCACCACGGGGCGTTGTCCCGTGATCACGGCCAGGGTGCTCACCGCTTCCTTCAAGGTGTCCGCATCGCGCCCGGTGCCCACCCCGGTGTTCACCACGATTTTCGAGAGCCGCGGCACCTGCAACAGGTTCTTGTAGCCGCGTTTTTCCATAAGCTGCGGCGCCACTTGGGTTCGGTAGTATTCTGAAAGGTAGGTTCGGGGCATCAGTTCTCACCCTTTTCCTGTGTCTCGGTCTTCGCGCCGGCGGCAGTGGGGGTCGTTTCATCGGCCTTTTTCCGGCGCTCCCGGTACTTGTCTTCGGGCATCACGTTCGAGATGTGGATGGGGCACTCCTTCTCCGCAAGTCCGCCCTGCGGGTTCGAGGGGGTGCGTCGCATGGTCTGCTGCCGCACATTGATTCCCTCGACCAAGACACGGGCTTTCTTGCGGTCGACGGAGAGCACTCGTCCGCTTTTGCCCTTGTCAATGCCGGTGAGCACCACCACCACGTCGTCTCTCTTGACGTGGGTTTTGCGAAGTCGCTGTGCCGGGTTCTTGCGGGGCCGTGCCATCAGAGCACCTCCGGGGCCAAAGAAACGATCTTCATAAAGTTCTTGTCGCGCAACTCGCGGGCCACCGGGCCGAAGACACGAGTCCCGCGAGGATTGTTCTGGTCGTCGATAATCACGGCCGCGTTTCGGTCGAAACGCAGGTACGAACCGTCCGCGCGACGGATGTCGGCCGCCGTGCGGACAATGACGGCCCGGACCAACTCGCCCTTCTTCACCATGCCGCGCGGTTGGGCCTGCTTGACCGTGGCCCGGATCACGTCACCGACTTCGGCAAATCTCTTGGGTTGCCCGAGCACACCGATCATAACGACCCGGCGGGCGCCGGAGTTGTCTGCGACGTCCAAACTGGTTTGCATCTGGATCATGGCCGGGTCCTCTCGTCACGTAGCTCGGCGCTGCAGGATTGCGCCCAGGCGCCAGCGTTTCAAACGACTCAACGGCCGGGTTTCGACAATCTCCACACGATCACCGACCCGTGCTTCGTTGTGTTCGTCATGTACGTGATAGCGCTTCGAGTGTGTGATGACCTTGCGGTATTTCGGATGGGCCGCCCGCCGGTCGACCCGGACCACGAGGGTCTTGTCCTGGCAATCGCTTTCCACGACGCCGACTCGGGTCTTGCGAAGGGACTTCTTGGTCTTTTCGTGTTCTTCGGTCATGGCTTCCGCCTCATCCCTGTGGCTTGGACCGGGCCTGTTTCCGGGCCGTGTCCTCCGAGAGGAGGCGGGCGATGTCCCGCCGAACCTGTCGGATGCGGTCCGAATTCTCCAGTTGCCCCGTCTGGGCCTGTTGTCGCAGGTTGAGAAGCTCGCGCCGGTTCTCTTCGATGGCCGCGGCGAGTTCTGCGTCGGTCATTTCCCGTATGGCTGACGGTTTCATGCTGTATTCACTTCCATCCGGGGGTTCTTGTAACTCAACAACTCAATAGCGGGCCAACAGCTTGCAGCGTACCGGCACCTTGGCTGCCGCTCGGGACAACGCGGCCTTGGCAATGTCCGCGGTGCAGCCGCTGACTTCCAGGATGACATTTCCCGGACGGACCGCCGCAGTCCATCCTTCGGGGTTGCCTTTGCCCTTGCCCATGCGGGTTTCGAGCGGTTTGCTCGTGAATGGGCGGTCCGGAAAGATCCGGATCCAGAGCTGCCCGCGGCGTTTCATGTGCCGGGTCACGGCGACGCGGGCCGCTTCAATCTGCTGGGCGGTGATGTAGCCCCGCGTCAGGGCCTGCAACCCGAACTCGCCGAAGTCCAGCTTGTTGTTGCGGGAAGCCTTACCGGCGAGACTGCCGCGCTGCACCTTTCGGTGCTTTACGCGTTTTGGCATCAGTGGCATTCTCAGCTACCTCCGTCCCTTCGGACTTGCAGATCCAGACCTTGACGCCGATCGCGCCCGCCAAGGTCCGGGCTTCGGTAAACCCATAATCGATATTCGCCCGCAGCGTATGCAGCGGGGTCTTGCCTTCTTTGTATTGTTCGGTGCGTGCCAGCTCGGACCCACCGAGTCGACCGGCGCAACGCACTTTGATGCCCTGGGCCCCCATTTCCATCGCCGTCTGTACAGCCCGCTTCATGGCGCGCCGGAAGCTTACCCGGCGTTCGAGCTGTTGAGCAATTCCTTCGGCCACCAGTTGCGCGTCCAGTTCCGGCCTCTTGATCTCCATGATGTCGAGGTACACCTCCCGCCCCCCCGACAGGTCCGCGATCTCGCCCTTCAAACGCTCGATCTCGGCGCCCTTTCGACCGATCACCATGCCCGGACGGCCGGAAAACACCGTAACTCGCAGGCGACTGGCAAAGCGTTCGATCTTTACCTTGGAAACCGCAGCCTGCCGCAGCCGGTTCTTCACAAAACTGCGAATACGAAGATCTTCCTGCAGCCACTCGCCGTATTCTCGCTTGCCCGCGTACCAGCGCGACAGCCAGTCCCGCGACAGCGGAATGCGCAGCCCGATGGGGTTGACTTTTTGACCCACGTTACGCTCCTTGGCTTCTACGCCGTTTCCTCGTCCGTCACCACGATCCGGATGTGGCTGGTTCGTTTCCGAATCCGCCCGGCCATTCCGCGCGCCTTGGGACGGAACCGTTTCATGGTCGGCCCCTCTCCCACGACAGCCTCTCGGACGAACAAATCCTCAGGTGCAACACCCACACCGCGTTCGTCGTTTTCGGCGTTGGCAATAGCCGAACGGAGGGCCTTGCCGACCAGTCGCGCTGCTTTCCGCGGACTGAGTTCGAGCATGGCCAAGGCCTCAGTGACCGGCTTGCCCTGAATCAGGCGGGTCACTTGGCGCGCCTTGAACGGCGAAATATGGACAAACTTGCTGATGCACCGAGCTTCCATCGTTCAATCTTCCTCAACCGGACGAGCTGCTGATGTCGTTCCAAAGTAGCGCCGTGGATACCACGGCCTTTCGGTGTACACCGTTGTCCGACGGTCATTTCCGCGAACGCTCGCCGGTTTGAACCAGCGCCCCCGGGGCAATGTTCCGCAGACTGCCGGATATGGGGACGGCGGCACTGAGGCGCGGTCGGACCTCGACCACGCGCAATCTGGCAATCTCGCGGCCTTGGCTCATGACCCGGGCCGTCGCTCCAACGCGCAGGCCCGAAGTGCTGCCTGCGTCCAGAACAACCGTCTGGAGATCGTCGTTCACGGCCAGTACGCGACATTCGAGCCGGCCCTTGACCGTCCCGCCTCGCCCAGCGACTACCGGCGGTTGGTGCTCGAGGCGCTCGCACGCCCCCAGCACCTTGTCGTACCGCGCCAGGATTTCCCGGCGCAAGGGGCGACTCGGCGCCAGCACGTCCAGCACGGTTTCAAGATATGTCTTGAAGGCTCGGACCTGCCGGCACAAATCCGATTCGGACTCCCGGACCGCCCGAAGGCTCGCCAAAGCTTCCTTCAAGTGCCGGTCGCGTTCCGATTCGCTTCTTCCGCCCAACAGGTTGGCAACCCGCAGGCGGAATGTATCGAGGTCGTCTTCGGCCCGCCGACACCGCACCATCAGGTCGGCGTTCTCGCGACGTGCTCGGTCGAGTGCTTTCTGCGTCTGATGCAGCGCGGCAGTCAATTCGGCACACCGCCGCTCGGCCGCCCGACGCGCCAATTGCTGCTCGCGCAAAGACATGGCATCGCGTTCGGCCTCGCGTGCGGCCGGCGCTACGGCCCCACACCAGAAACCCAAACACAAAGCGCATACTTTACACACCCGTACAAACATTTTCCAGGCCCCTTCATCGTTTTTTTGGAAAGGTCGCTTTCAGGGGCGGCCGAGGGACCTGCACAGGTACGCCGCAACGACCCTGGCGCAGTCCATCAAGTCCCGTATGGCGACGGACTCGTCCGCGGCGTGGGCCGCCGCCGGGGTCCCCGGTCCGAAGAAAACCGACGGCACCCCGCCGTATCGCGCCAGGTTGGCCGCATCGCCCCAGGCCGCCATGATGTCCATCGAAAGCGACCGTCCCAGGGCATCCAGCCCGGCCGCCCCGAGGCGGCGAACCAGCGGGGCGTCGGCCGGCGTCTCGAACGGGACCAGGTCTTTGATCCACTCGATCTCGGACGGATGTTCCACCAGCCATGGGTCGCCGGCTTCGGCACTGCGCACGGCCCGTTCGAAGGACTCGCGCACCGTGTCTCCGGACCAACGGCCGCGTTTTCTTTCATTCTCCGCGGCTTCCCCGATGCTGTAAACGATGTTCAAACTCAACTCCGCCCTGCCGGGGACCACCGCGGGATGTTCGCCGGCATGAAACATACCCAAATTGACCAAGGCGTCCGGGTCCGCGGCCTCGCGACGGGCTCGGAATTCGTCCAGGCCCCGTTTGACGATAACGGCTTTGTCAATGGCGTTCACCCCGCCACGGGCCGCGTGTCCGGCGCGACCGACGACCGTGACGCCCGCTGTCAGGCACCCGCCGCAGCCGCGGATGATTTCCAGGCCGCCTCCATCGATCACCACGGCCTCGTCGGCGGTGTAACCGGCCAGGCAGCAGGCCAGGGTCCCGGCGCCGGAGCCGCTGCATTCTTCGTCCACGACACTCTCGTGGATGATCGTCCCGCCGAGACGATCCCGGAACTTGAGCGCGGCCTTCAAGGCGATAATCCCCGCGACCATACCGCCCTTGTCGTCGCTGGTCCCCCGCCCGTAAATACGGCCGTCGCGGACCTCGGCACAGAACGGATCGAACGCCATTCCGGCCACGCCGACCGTGTCCATGTGCGAATTGATGATAATCCGCGGCCCCGGCCCCAGTTCGAAGGTGGTCACCAGGTTCGGCCGACCTTTCCAACTTCGGTCCCGGGGCGCGCAGACGCCGACCCGGTCGAACACATCCGGCGGCGGCTCGAACTGGTGCACCCTACCCCCCAGGGCTTCGAGGACGGGGCGCAGATAAGTTTGACCCACCCCCTCCAGACCGGTGGGGCCGGCGCCGGCATAAGGGTTTACCGTATTGATCCGCACCAAGTCGCGGCACATTGCGATCAACTCCGGCTCGAGTCGGTCCACTTCGGCCAAGACTGCGGCCGTCAGTTCCGACCGCTCCACGGCGGGTTCGTTCATCAGGGTGCTCCTCGTCGGCGCATGGCGGCGCGGCTGCCCCGAGAGCTGCCGAACTCCTGCGGTTCATGCTCGCGGCTTCTCCAACCAAGAGCACCGGGACCATCCGCGCCGCCGCAGGTCGGGTGGCTTTTTTTTCGAAATGCTCCGGACCCACAATATACGACGCGGCCCGGAATTATCCGGACGATAACGTCGAGAGCACGGACCTGCCGGCTGCGGCGCACTGCACACAGCAGCGTGCGCGGCTGTGTCCGGATATCCGTTTCCGAGCCTGTTTCCCATATTCCCCGCATGTGCTAGGTTAATCCGAAAGCATCCGACAGGTTCGCCTTCGCCGAAGCTTCGGCGAACAGGGATGGAGAAAGAAAGGCAACATGATGGCAGGCGCCAAAGCGGGTTTTCGTCGGATCGAGCATGACGTGGATTTCTGCGTGATCGGCGGCGGCATGGCCGGTTTTTGCGCCGCCGTGGCCGCCGCGCGGTCCGGCGCCAAGACGGTACTCATGCACGATCGACCGGTTTTGGGCGGCAATGCTTCAAGCGAATGCCGTATGCACATTTGCGGCGCGGACCGGCACAACGGCATCAAGAACTTGCGCGAGACCGGGATCCTCGAAGAGGTCCGCCTCGAGAACCTCTACCGGAACCCGAACCGCAGCTTCTCGGTCTGGGACACGGTCCTGTACGAAACCGCGCTTCGGGAGCCCGACCTCACCGTCCTGCTGAACTGCTCGTGTCTGGACGCCGAAATGCGCGGCAACGCCATTCGCTCCGTCACCGGCTGGCAACTCACCACTGAGACTTACCACGCAGTCGAGGCACGCGTTTTCGCCGACTGCTCGGGTGACGGTGTGTTGGCGCCGCTCACCGGGGCCGAGTTCCGTTTCGGTCGGGAAGCCCGGAGCGAGCACGGCGAGTCCATTGCGCCCGTGAAAGCGGATGCCCGGACCATGGGAATGACATGCCTGTTCCAGTCCCGTCGTTACGATTCGCCCCAACCATTCGAGCCGCCCCCCTGGGCGCGTCGTTTCGACCGCTGCGAAGACCTCCCCTACGGCCCCCGCGGTCACCGTTGGTGGCAAATGGGGTATTGGTGGATCGAACTCGGCGGCGAGCACCACTCCATCCACGACACCGAGACGTTGCGTGACGAACTCCTCAAGATTACGTATGGCGTTTGGGACCACATCAAGAACCGCTGCCCTCATCGTGACGATGCCGGGAATTGGGCGCTCGAGTGGATTCAGTTCCTCCCCGCCAAACGGGAGAGTCGCCGCTATGTCGCCGAACACATGCTGACTCAGAACGACATCGAAGCCGAGGGCCGGTTCGACGATCTGGTCGCTTACGGCGGCTGGAGCATGGACGACCATCACCCCGCCGGCTTCGAAGCCGTCCGCATCGGGGCGCCCGCCACCATTTTCCATCCGGCGCCATCGCCTTACGGCATACCTTTGCGCTCGCTGATTTCGCGCAACGTCTCCAATCTGATGTTCGCCGGGCGCGACGCCGGCTGCACTCACGCGGCCATGAGTTCAACCCGCGTCATGGGCACGGGTTGCAGCATGGGCGAGGCCGTGGGCACGGCCGCCGCCATGGCGGCGGCCCGGGGCGTGGACCCGAGCAAGCTGCTCGAGGCCGTGGGCGAACTTCAACAAGCGCTTCTGTATCGGGATGTCTATCTGCCTTGGGTGCGTCAGCAGTTTCCGGCCCTCACCGGACGGGCCCGCCTCAGCTCGAACCGCGGGAATCCCGAACCGGTCCGGGACGGCATCAGTCGCCCGGTCGGCGACGATCCTCATTGTTGGACAGCCCGGCCCGGCGACGTCATCGAGTACAGATTTGCGAACTCCGCAAACGTAACTCGGGCCACGCTGGCCCTGGACAGCGGAATGGACCTTAACATCGCCATGAGCTGCCATCAGCCCGACGACCAGCTCTTCGGACCGCCGCCGCCCATGCCAAAGGTTTTCGAACTCCAGGGGTTGACGGGCGAAGAGTGGCAACCTCTTGTTGCCGTGAATCGCAACCGTCAGCGACTGCGTCGGTTCGACATCGGTCGGCGCCTGGACGGTCTCCGGTACGTGCTCCGGGAAACGTGGGGCGCGGCCGAATCGCGGCTCTACGCGTTCTATGTTGAGTGAGCGGCACCCCTTTTCACGGCACCGTGCCGCCGGCGGCCTGGCGCACCAACAACAGGAAAAAGAGGAGAAAGAGGACGGCGGTCCCGAACTTGACCGCAGCGGCATGACGCTGCAACCATGCGGCGAAAGCCTGATGCCGGACGCCGCTCCAGGCCAGCGCGAAGACCGTCGCCAAAGGCAGCACGAAAGCGGTGTTGTAAAGCGCCAGCCACGCCGCCCCCGCCCAGCGAGTCCCGCCTTGTCGGACCATGTACTGAATGGTGGGCAGGTACACCTGGCCGGTGCACGCCAGTTCGAAGAGGGATACCAGCACCCCCACAGCGAACATCGCACTCACCAGGTGCGGCGCGCGCATTCCCCGGCGAATCACGGCGTGGGCGCCCGTTTTGAACGCTCCGGGCAATTGCAGGACCATGTCCCCCATTCGCCCGCGCAGGCATTGGACGCCGTCCCAAAGGCTCAGCCCGGCCAGAACCAGCACCAGCGCCGCCATCCCCCACTGGAAGAAGACACTCCACGCTTGGAGACGCGACACCACCGACAGCACGCCCATCAGGCCGAGGCCCACCAGGAAATACGCCAGAAACACACCGGCCACGAACCCGGCGCCGGCGAGGAGGGTCCGGCGCGAGCGGGTCCCACGGAGCTGCAAATACGAAATCAGGAAGATGAGGGTGGCGAAAGCGCACGGGTTCACCCCGTCGGAGAGTCCGGCCAGGAATACCACGCCGAGATCGAGCGCCTGGAACCGGCCTTCGATCCGCGCCGCGGCGTGCTCGATACTCTCGCGCGGCGGCGCCCACCACTTCGGCGGAAGGCCGGGCAGGCCCCGTGAACCCGCCACCAGGGCGAGCAGGAACGGGTATTGCAGCCGGTCCCGCGTCATGACGCCCGACTCCGTGAACACGGTAGGCGCGGTCAGCCGCTGGCGCTCCGGCACGCCGAACCGCTCGCACAAAGCCTCATTGAGCCGCATGGCGTCCGGAGCGTCGATATCGTACCGATGGACCTCGAGCCCCGGGATCTTTCTGCGCAGTGACGCGAGCCAGCCGTTGACCCTTCGGCAGTCCGGGCAACCCGGCGTGTAGAAGTATACTGCGTGCCGCGCATTTCCCGCCGCCGTTCCGCCGTCGGGCGAAGCGGGCCCGAGCGCCCCTCGGTCCGCCGCATCCGAAGTCGGCGGAGACCGCAGGTGCGCCACCGTATCTTCGCCCTCCCGGCGCGTTGCCGCCCCGAGCTTCTTTTCGAGGTCCATCCGCTCCACGAGCGACACCCGGGAACTCATTCTCACCCACGGCAGCAACAGGCGGAAAGGGGGGGACAACGATTCTTTTTGCTGTTCCATGAACCGAGCGACGCGGTCGGCCGTTTCCGATTGGTTGGGCAGCTCCGCCAACGCTTCCGCGAACGCGGCCAAGTCCACGGCCTGCCTCCAGGCAAGCGAGGAAAAGAACGCCTCGACCCGAACCGCCGGGGCCGAATCCACGGCCAACTTGCCGAGAGCTTTCAACACCGCTTTCGGGGGGGCGGCATCCCGACTGTTCCAGCCCCCGGCGTCCTGAACACGTTCCAGTAGAAGAAACAGGCCCTCCGGCACTCGACCGGCCGACATCTCCGACCACGCATTGAGCGGCGAACTCCAGTAGTTGGAAGCAGGGACCAACCACGCGGCAACCGCCTTGCGGACCGTCTCGCTCCGGTGCCGGCAGAACTCGGCTATGAGTTTGTTCCGTTCCTCGCCGCGGGCGCAGGCGAGCAGCACCAGAGCGGCGAACCGCTGGAGCCGCGGATAGGGGGTCCGGACCAGGAAACGGTCGAACCGGCGCCCGTCTTTTTGCTTGTCCCAGGCGAGCCCGAACAGACAAAGGCCATACGCCTGCATCTCCACCTTCGAACGCATGCCGAGAAACTTCGAAGCCCAGCGCCGGAGCGCGGTCCGGTCCGCACTTCGGAAACCTTCGGCGCCGTACCCCATTTCCCGTGTTAACACGACACGCCCGGAAGCGATGCGCGAGAACAGTAGGTCGGCGATTTCGGGCGTGCCGAGACGCCTGACGCAAAGAACGGCGCCGCGTTCCCGGACGGCAGGGTCCGGATCGTCCAGCATGAGTGCAAAGAACCGGCGGTTCACGCACTGCGCCGGCACGACCGACAACTTTTCGCTGACCCGTCCCCGTAAGCGTTTCGTCAGTCCCTTCCAGTTTTCCGCCAGCCACTCGAGAGTGTCCGGCTGACCGAGCGCCACCACTCCGGCTGCCGCCGCTGCTTTCACTTCCCGGTCGCGGGTGGCGGCAAAGACATCGAGCACGGCCTGCAGCAGGTTTTTCCAACTCCCGGACCGGCCTTGGGCCTGATTGGCGGGTTTTCGGGTTTTCCCCGGGCTTTCCTTCCCGCCGCCGAGGAAAGCGGAAACCAAGTCATCTGCCTCGGTCCCTGCCGCCGGCGAGACGTCCCGACCGCGGGCGGCGTTTTTGCTCTTGCGGTCCACCTTCGCCGGCGCTTCGGTCTTGACGGCGGTCTCGTCGCTCGCACCTGCAAACGCACGGAGCAATTGGGACAGGGCGGCGTCTTCCCTTTGCTCGGACGCGCTGTTCCGTTCGGACGACGACTGGGGCGCTGCGGATTTCGCAAGTCTGCGCGCTCGCGCGGCGAGGACTTCGAAGCCCGATTTGTTCGCGGAAGAGTCCGGTATGGCGACGCTCTCGAGTGCTGCCAGGATGCGGGGGCGTTTGCCGGAACGAACCTGTCGGGCCACGATTTCACGGGACTTCGCCGCATCGAGCGTCATTCTGCGAAGCGCCGCGCACACCACGTCTTCGTCATTGTGGCGAACGAGGGCCGCGAGCACTGGCATGGACTGTCTGTTCTCGCAACACTGCTCGATCACCGCCAAGGCAATCTCGCTTTTCAGTTCGGGCAAGATCTCCAGCAGACCTTTCGGGGGCGCTGCGCGGCGCTGATCCAGTCCGCCGGCAACCAGGGGGATGAGACGATGGTCCCGGAGTGCGCGCGGGACCAGACGCTTGAGGAGATCTTCTTTCGACGCCAGTGCGATATACGCCTCGAAAGCCCGAACCCGGACGAAATCGTCGGGGTCCTTCAGGCATTTTTCGACTTTGTCCGCCAAAGATTTGAGCCCAATTCTCCGGACCGTTTCGAGGACTGCCGCCCGCACACGCCAGCGCGGGTCTGCGAGGCACTTCCCCACGCTTTCGGCGACGGGCGCCGCAGCGGCGCCTATTTCCCCGATGCTCCGTAACGCGGCCAGCACGAGGTCTTCATTTTCGGTTGGGCGGAGGCGCCCTACCAGCAGGCGCAGCGACCGCAGCGTCGGCACTTGGCCGAGTTTGCGCAGCGCCATGAAGACGACATCCGGGTCCTTTTCTTTTTGCAGTTGCGCCTCGAGAACCGCGACGGCGCGCAGCCCGAGGGACTGCACCAGGCTCTCGACACAGGCTTCCCGGACCAGGGGCTGCCGATCCTCGAGCAGATCGGTCATGATGGGGACTGCCGCGGGGCCCGCCGCCCCAATGGTGCGGATCGCCGCGATCCGGGCGTGCCGGGCGCCGAACACCAGGTCGCGGGCCAATCGCCAGCCGTTTTGCACGGCGCCGGCGTCGTTGAGAAAAGCGACGTACATCAACTGGCGGACCCTGTCCCGATCCGCTTTTTGGACGCCCCCGGGTCGGGCGAGGCGTCGGCGCAGCAACTCCGCAACCGCCCGGCCGCCTTGGACCAGGCTGTGGGCCGCCCGGATACTGCGTTCGGGCTCGGTGCGGAGGTATTCGGCCAAGAGCCGCTCCGCGTCGTCCCGGGTCAGCGGCGAGTACCGGACCTTCCGCCGGCCGGTCTTCCCGGCGCCGCTTGGGGCATGGATGGCCTTTTCCGGGGTCTCCTGTTTGCCCGCAGCCCGGCTCGACGCCCAGGTCCGCCATTGTTCGAGGGCCGTCCGGTTCGCCACCGCGCCAGGCTTCTGCCACGGATCGTACCCGAAATTGCGCCCGGTTTGCTCCTCGAGCAATTCAATCGCCCCGCAGCGGACGGCCAGTCGCGGGTGCTCGAGCAGTTGGGTCAAGGGGCCGGCCGGGAACCTCTCGAGTTGGAACACCTGACGGCGGATTGCTGCGCGCTGCCCGGCATCGTTCATTCCCAAAAGCAATTGGACCCAACCCGCGTCATCCAAGCTGCCGGTCTGCAGTCGATACAGGAGGGTCCGGACCTGTTGTCGGCGGCGACTGCGCCGCGCTTCCGGCGTCAGTACGGCATCGAGGGCGCGGCGCACCTCCTCCACGCTCATGTCCGGCGTGAGGCGCGCGACGGGGGTATCGCCCCCTGCTGGCAGGACCACCACTGCGGGGGGACGGGCGACGCCGAATCGCCGAGCCAAGTCCGCGGATTCCTCGATATCGAGTTCCGCCAAGGCGAAGAGCGCCAAAGTGGGGATCAATCCCTCGGCATCGAGGATGTCGCGCCGGAAGCGGGTGCAGGCTTTCGAGTCGGGCGCAGTGAAGTAGAACAGCACCGGCTTTTGCTCGATGTCGCTCTCGGCAAGTGCCGTGTACGGTGAATCGAGCCACTGCGGTCCGCCCGCCCCCCTATCCTCCGGGACGGACGCCCCGGCCGGCATCCCGGCGAATAACAGCACGAGAATGAAACGCCGACACCGCAGGCGCCGGAGACGGCGGGGCGGTATCCGCGGTTCTTGATTGGCCGCACTTGGCATGTCCGGGCGTTCCTCGTCGGGTCGTTAATGCAAGAGTGCGTACACGAGCAGATTCACGTTCAATTCGAGGGAATTGGAGATTTCGTTCCCGCCACAGCAACAGCAACCTTTGGTGTGGGCCGTGTCGTTCAAGCCTTGGGGCGAGTAAACCAGGACGATCCCGCCATCCAATTGCAAGCCCCAGAGCCGGGCGTCGGGACCGTCATGGGTCAATTCGAGCTTCTTGACTTCGTACACGGCCCGAAAAACCGGATGATTCATGGCAATGCGCTTCAATTCGCGTTTCGGGAAAATCGTGCGGAGTTCGCGCCGGAAACACCGGTCCCATTCAGCACTGGAGCATCCGGCGGACGCCAGCAAGAAGCCGCCGTGCGCGACATATCGTTTCAGGTTTTCGCGCTCTTTCGGCGACAGAGAGAACTCCTTCTCCCCGGTCATCACGGCGAAAGGATACTGAAACAGTTCTCGAGATACGAGTTTCACGCTGCGAAAGCGCCGGGCCGTGGGAATGCCGGCCACTTCCTGGACGCGAGTGAGAAACTCGTGACTGAAGCAGCGCGAGGTGTGGGTTCCGCCGTAGATCAAATTGGCGCATTGGATGACGTCCTCTTTGGCCGCCGCCCGCAGCACAAAGGCAAGCCACCCCCCCATGCACATGAACACCATGGCGCGCGATATCCGCATTGCAGGGCCCCTTTTCGCTCGCTCAGCGCGTCTCGTTTCGTCCGCGCAGTCCATTTTGATTCCCCCTGTCCGCTTCGTTTCCGGGTGGCGGGCGCCATTGCGGTTTCGGGCTTGCCGCAAAGTACCGTTCCACAGCTTTCCGGTATTTCTCCGGCACGCGCCGCGGCCGGATGTCGCGCCCGGCAGGGCGCCTTGTTCGTGGTGTATCGACGCGTTTTTCGGTGGCCAGGCGTTCGACATTCACGCTCGCGGCGGTGGTGCGCCCGTTTCCGTCGGCGTCCCGCCGCCCTCCCCCGCCCACGGGTTGGAGCCGCGGCGGACCGTACAGGGCCGTCGCGGCGGCGGCCCAGCCGCTCATGCCGTAACCGTGCTCGGACTTCCCGTAGCCGCCGGCGTACCCGGCGGAACCGAACCCTCCCCCTCCGCCACCCCCGGCGCCCGCCAGGAGCGCATATACCTGGGCCAAGGTCTCCGTGCCCGGCCCCGGGAGCGAAAACCGGCATTTCCCGACGCACAGCGCTCCATAGCACGTGGAACTGTCGTACTTGCGTCGCAGTTCCCGCATTTTTTCGAGGGCTTCCCCGGCCAGGCGACAAGCGGTCCTCCCGTCGCCGGCACGCATGGCGGCTTCGGCCTGTTCCAGCAGCGCCGGCAGTTTCAGTCTTTCCAAATCCATGGCAAAAGCACGTGCACTGTCGCGGACCTCGAAATACTCGTCCGACAACCGATCGGCCAAAGCGCGGATTCGCTCCGGCAGCACGGCCAGCGCCTCCCGCACGCGGCGCTCGCGGTCCGCGAACAAGCGGACGTAATCGGGATCCTGCCGGGCGTTCTCCGGTTCGAAGCGGCTCAGACGCCGCACGATATCCTCCTGCAGCTCAACCGATTTCACGTACATCACACCCGCCTGCATGAGCCGTGCGATGACCGCCAACTGCGCGGCCTGCCGCCAGTCCCGTCGCGCTTGGCGCGAGCGTTCACCCAACATGTCAAGCACCGAATCCACCTTCTCGGTGAGGCCCGGCGAGCCCGGCTGCATTCCCGCGACGATTTGGGCGGCCTTTCCCAGGGCTTTGCGTGTGGCCTCGAGGCTTTTGTGCAACGCCTTCTCGCTGGCATACACCGGCAACTCGGCGGCGAGTCGGTCCAGGACTTTCCGGACCTGTTCAAGGGCCTTGCGCAAGGCAGCGATGCGGCGTCGCGTCTTTTTGCGGTCCGGTTCTGCGTTTCCGCCCTCGGCAGCTTCTTTGCGCAGCGCTTCCGCAGCTTTGCGTACGGTGTCGAGCGCCTGCTCGATGAGTTTCGCCCGTGCGGCGATTTCTTCGAGCGTGGTGCGTGCCCGCAGGATACGTGCATATTGTTCTTTGGAGATAACGGTCACTCGGGCAATCTCCGAAACGTTGACCCCGGGGACTTCCGGGTTGTTGTCCCGGGCTTCGAGGTAGAACTCGAGCACATCCCCGGGAGCGACCCCGAGCACGCCCAAATCCAGGCTGCGCTGAAAGTCATATCGCGCGACGGCGGCCGGCACCGGCAACGCAACACTGCGGTCGCGGTAGCCGCGTACGGCCCGGACCCAACGCACTGAACTCAACCCGACATCGTCTTCCGCCCAGCCGACCAGGGGCAGTCGGGCATCGGGCGTGGCGACCGAGACGGACGGCGGTGCGGACAGACCGGCGGCGGGCGGCTTGTCTTCTTCGAGAACCAGATCGAAACACAACGGTGTGCGGGAGACAATCCCTTGAACGTCCCTGAGCCGCACCTCGACCGCGCCGCCGCAGTCGACCGTCCAGGCGAACACGGCCACCTTTCCCGGGGGATGACCGCGGCCGGTGACTTCTCGGCGAACGCGTTGGTCGCCGGCGGTGAGAATGGTGAGCGTTCCGCCCGCCAGCGGTCGGTTGCTCCGGACTTCGAGCCGCGCCCCGGTCCCGCGCAGGACATTCACCGATCCCAGCCCGCTCCGGAAAGAACGCCGGGGACGGTGCGTGTACGACGGCGGATCGAGCACGAGACGGATCTCTTCGAAACGCGGTTCGAGACGGACCGTCACCCGGCGCCAGCGGGTCCGTGCCCGCCGTCCGATACGGAAACAGAACTCGAAGGGCCGCACCACATGTTCGACCCGGAGCAGGAACTCGCGGGCGCCCCGGCGAAAACACAGCGCCGAAGCGGTCTTGCCGTCCGCGCGTGTCGTCACCCGCACCGGCGCCTGGACGCGCGGCCCGGATACGGCGGCGGTCAATTCGACGGCGTTTCCGTAGAGCACGACGGCAGGATCGGGTTTCACCGCGAATCGGTAGCGGGTATAAGGCGGCACGTCTCGCCACGGCAGACAACTTCGGAGCAGGGCCGTGCCGACCGCTCTGCGCGCCGGCACGGCTACGATGGTCAAGGCAAGAAGAAGGAGGAAGAACGCACGCAGCCGGCGGCGAATGGCGGGGGTCGGCCATAACCGTCGCCCCGTAAGGGGCTCGATCCGTGCCGCGGCCTGCGCAAGAATTCGGCCCGTGAGGAACCGATGCAGGCTTGCGGACTCCGCAAAGGCCGCGGCAGGTCGTGCGGCCAGCAGTTCCCAGGCCGTCAACACCGGGCGCCGTCGGTCTCCGGCAAGTTCGTCGACCCGACGAGCCGCATCGCGGGCGTTCACGCCCAGACTTCGCGTCAACCCGAACGCGCCCCAGGGCAAGAGAACCATCAACGCCGCCAGCCCCAGCCCGGCGCGCAGCCCCGGTCCCGGTGCGGCGGCGAGGTCGAAAACCGTCAATGCCGCGACGACGAGCACGATCCGGAAAAGGCCGGCAGTCGCCGCCTCGGTGAGGCGCCCGAAACGCAGGCCCCACGCGAGCCGAGCCAACCGTTGCCGAAAGGCCGCGGCCGCGGGTTCGTCCGTGCCGGCGTCCGGGGCCAGGCCTCCGGCAGTTCCGTTTTGTGTTGAGGCGTGATTCATAACAGTCCATTCCGGCGCCGGAGAAAGATCTCCCCACCGAACAGAACGAGAATGGTCGCGAGGAAAAAAGCCGAGTCCCAGGACGGCCCCCAAACTGCCTCGGCATCATCTTCGGCCAGCGCGGGCGGGGCATGGAAAAAAACGGCGTCGGGTCGGCACTCACTTGGGGCAACGACCTTGCCGTCCGTCCGCGCCGCCAAGCGTTCGAGGAAAGCGGGGTCCGCACTCAGGTCATCCGACTCCGCGGGAGGCGGCATTACGCGCACGGTGCGCTCCACGGCTCGGCCCGCTCCTTCGTCGGCGCTCTCCGGCAATCGGAACCGCAGCAGTCCGGGTCGCGGCGGAACATACACTGCCTGCCATTCGCCCTCTGCGTCCGGCGCCGTATTCCGAGCCGGGGCCAAGCTCGCGATCCTCTTGTCCGCCAGGATCACCCGGATCGTGGGGGGGGCGGCGCGAACGCCGTACCGCGCTCGCACCCGCACTTGAATCGGCGTACCGAGGCGAACTGCAGTCGGTTCCGCATCGAGCGCCCACGGGGCCCCGGGAAGGAATTCCGAGTGCGTCAGGACCCAATGAATCAAGCCGGGCCAGAACGCGCGGAAAAACGCGGATGCCTCGGGCTCCCGGGCGAAGAAGTCCCAGCGCCAGAAGCCGTTGACGGTCAGCACCACGCTCAGGCCGCGTCCTGCGCGCCGTACGGCCAGGACGGGGACCGCGGCGCGGTCGTCGCCGGGGTCGTGCGGCGTTCGCGCCGCGGCCAGCACCCGGCTGAATCCGGGGGCGGCGCGGCAACGGCGTACCGGGGGCAGCACGGGAAGGCGGGAAACATGGGCGATCTTCGCCTCCGCCAGCACATCGTCGAACAGTTCCGCCGCGGCCTCGGGGGTGGGGCTCAGGTGCGCGCCGCCGATATTTCCCGTGTCCCAGGCCACGGGCAGCAGAGCGTCCACCGCGTCATCGGCTCTCGAGCACGGCGGACCGCGGAAGAACACCACCATCCCGCCCTGCCGGTCGACCCAGGACACCAAAGCGTCGCTGCCGGCGGCGCCGAAAAAAGCGTCCAACCCTTTACCGATCAGAACCACGTCGAATTTTGCGAACTCCGCGGCGCTCAGCGAGACCGCGGCGCGGCGCGGCAGATCATTGCGTTCCCCACCGGGCGAGATCCGATAGAATCGCCCCGGCCCCACACGGTACATTTCGGTGAGTTCGATGGTTGGCCTGTTGCGCAGAGCGCGGGCCGTGAACTTGCTGTCCCAACCGGGCACGCCCTCGAGGAGAAGGACCTTGGCGGGCCGATCCAGGACCGCGACACTCGTGTCCAGGTGATTGTTCGCCGGGTTCGATTCCCCGGGCCATGGCGCTGTCTCAATGCGCCAGACGAAGCAGCCGGATCGGTCTCCGGCATCGAGTACGAACGTGACGGCGGCCTCGGCGCCGTCCGCGAGGCGAACCCGGCGTTCCGCCGCGACCCGACCGCCGGGATCGAGCACGCGCAATTCCGGTTCCACAGGGCCCAGACCGGTTGCCCGGACCCGTACGCGCAATCGCCATTTCCGGTTTTTGAAAACCACATAGCGGCGGCGAACGTTTTCGAGGGCGAGGTCTTTTATCGGGACCCGCCCGCCCACTGTCACGGCGTATACCGGGATGCCTGCCGCCACAGCGAGGGCTACCGCCCGTTCCGGATCGCCCGGACCGACTTGGCGGCCATCGGACACCAGCAGCACGCCCGCCGGGCCGGTTCCGGCGACGGTCCCAGGGGTTACGGCGTCTTCGAGGCTGCGGGCGATATCCGATGTCCGTCCATCGGGCAGCCGTTTTTCGGCCGCGTCGAGCGACATGGCGTTTTCGAGGCGGTCGGTGAAGGTTGAGAAGCGGAAGATGGGCCCGGCATCGTTCGCTCGGTCCAGACGTCGGGCAAGTCGCAGGGCCGCGTCCCAACGGGCGGCGCCGCCTTCATCCCGGACCGCCATGCTCGCGCTGCGGTCGAGCAGGATCAGCCACGGCCGATCCTGCGAATTCCGTCGGCGTCGCCAATTCCCGGGATTGAAGAGCAGTACGCAGAGCAGCAGGACGGCGGAAGTGCGGGCCCCGGTCACAATGAGCCGGAGTGTTCGCCCCAGGCTGTGCGACGAGCGCCACGCCGCGGCTGCGGCCGCCACTGTCAGCACGGCCGTAATCAATACGGCGTAGGCCATGGAAACCAACGGGTTCATTCGTTCTCCCGTTGCTTGGCGGCGCCGCTCCAGACCACGAGCGATTCCAGGGCGACCACCACCAAAGCCGCTGCGATCAGGAACGGCCAGAGTTGTGTGCCGTTCCGGAGCCGGACGGCCGCCGCACCGCCGGAAAGAACGAGGGCACGGGCGGGCGGGGCCAGATTCAGATCGCCGGGGGCGGCGGTACGCAGATCGGACTCCTCCGCCGGGAAGCTCACCGCGACACGGCCTAGCACGCGGCTCTGTATCCTCCAGGTGTAGACGCCCGGCCCGGGCGTCGATGCGGAGACCGCGTGGGTTCGTCCTCCGATGGGCCGGCAGACGACGGGCACGGCGCGTCCGTCCGCTTCGCGTTCGAGTCGGACGTTCTGCCCGCCGGACACGCCGCTGAACGAAGTCGTCACGGGCTCGCCGGAAAACGGCGTCGGGAGCGACAACGGGTGCACTCGATGCTGCGACAGGATTTCGCCGAGCAGGACCACCAGTTCCGGACGGGCCGCACAGTCGCTCGCCTCGGGGGCCAGGGGCATATTCCACAAGAACAGCATGCCGCGCCGGCCCTTTGCTCGGCGGAGAGCGGGCACGCCGTCCGTGTATTCGAGCAGATTCTTGCCGCCGGGCAACAGCCCGGGGGGCATCCCGAGGCGCCGCCGAAAAGCGCCGGCCCCGGGCTCGCCGTACTCGCCGCGGCCGAACACGTCGAACAGGGGGGCGTCAGGTACGGCGACGTGGAGTCCCAACGGCGGCTGAAGTCGTTCGACGGCCGCGACCGAGGCGCCGCGTTTTCCGGCCGTCGCTCCGGGACAAAGGAGCGCATCGAGCGGCCCGGCCGCAGGTTCGATCACGGCGCAGCCGCCGCGACCGAGCAAGGTTCGAACTTGTGCGGCGTCCGCGCCCCGCCATTCCGCCAGGAGGCAAGCGTCCAGTGCGTCCGGCCATACCGTCGCGGGGGCCAGGGGAACGGCGCGCACCGAGGACAGCGCCGCGAGCACGCGCATCCACGCCGCACCGGTGGGGCGGTCCGCCCCAAGGACCCCGACCTGGAGATAAGGCCGAACCGAACAAAGCGCGACCGCCGTGTTGTCCGGAGCGAACTTGTCCGAATCGATTTCGCAACGGAGCGTCTGCACGCCCGGTTTTGGGAAACGCCGGGAGAACGCCGCCGTCGCGCTCTGCCACGGCGCGATTTTCACGAGTTGCGAGTTCCGTACGCCGGGGGCGGCGAAACGCACCTTTACGGATCGAGGAACGGGGGAGAAATTCGTCACTTCGCACAGGCATTGGACCGGCTCCCCGGCGACCGGCGCAGCCGGCGAAATCGTGACCCGAGTCACGGCGAGGTTCGGCACGAGTGTCCGGGCGACCGGTACGGCGAGCAAATCCACGTCCGGCGGGAGGCGTACGCTCGCTTGCTGCCATGGCCCGGCCTGGAAGTCCGAAACGATGCAGATCTGCCGGCGGCCCGGCGCCTCGCCGAGGAGGTCCAGGGCCATGCGCACAGCCCCGGAAATATCGGCGCGGCCGAGCGTACACCGACCGGTCCGCAAGGCCTGCCGGAGGCGTGCGATGTTCGCGCCCGGTACCGGAAAGACCGCTTGTGGCCGGGCCCCCATCCAGACCACGTCGGCGTGGTCTCCGGCACGGAGCGACGACAGTACGGCGGCGGCCTCGGCGCAGGCCCGGTCGAACCGGGACTGCGCCCCTTCCACGCATGTCATCGAGGCGGAGGCGTCCACCACGATCACTACTGAGCGGCGCGCGCTCCAAGCGGCCAAGGTGCGGTGGGGGAAAAACACAGGCCGGAGAAAGGCGAGGACGACGGCGGCGAAAAGTAGAGTCCGCAGGATGAGCAACAGCCACGAGCGCGGGCGGTGGATGCGAGTGGTCCGACGCACGGCGTGGCGGATAAAACGCACGCTGCTGATCCGCCAAACGGGCGGATGCATCCGCGCCAGCAGGTGGATCAAGGCGGGCGCGGCGATCAGGGCGGCAAACGAGAGTAATCCGGGGTTGAGGAAAAGGAAGTTCATGCGAATCTTGCCGTTTCCCCCGATTCGTCAAAGTGTCCGAACAAGGTAAGAAACGAACTGTCGGTCCGGGCGAGTACGTAGGAGACGTTGCGCCTCACGGCCAGAGTGCGGATGGCTTCGATGTGCTGGCGCAGGGCTTGATTCTGGGCGCGTCGGATTGCTTCGGTGTGGGCCACGACGCGTTCGCCGGTTTCCATGTCCACGAACGCCGTGAGCCCGCGCTTCGGCAGGTCGAGTTCTGCGGGATCGAGGATGTGGAACAGGTACACTTTGTGCCCGGCGTGAACGTACCGGTTCAGGGCGTGAAAGAGCAGGGACACGTCGTCGAGAAAATCGGAGACGAGCACCACGACCCCACGCTCGCGAAGCAGTGGGAAGGCCCGGTCGAGGGCCGCTGCCGTGGACGTGCGTTCTCCCGGGTGGTTGTGTTCGAGCATGTTCAGAAGGTCGTGGAGGTGTCCGGTGGTGCTGCCCGGTGGAGAAAAGGCCCGGATGGCGGTATCGAACAAATGCAGGGCCACGCGATCCCGGCGCCGGGTGACCAAGTAGCAGAGGCAGGCCGCGAAGAAGGAAGCGTATTCGAGCTTGGTCAGGGGGCCTCCAAACCCCATCGAGGCGCTGCTGTCGAGGAAAATGGTGGTGTTGAGGTTGGTTTCGAGGTCATAGGTGCGCACGTAATGGCGGTCGCTGCGGGCGAAGACGCGCCAGTCGACCCTGCAAGGATCGTCTCCGGGGGCGTATTCGCGGTAGTCGCGGAACTCCGTCGAGGGCCCGGGCGAATTCGAGCGATGCCGGCCGGCCAGATATCCCTCGACCAAGGCTTTGGGTGCGAACTCGAAGGTTTCGAGGTTGCGGATGTCTTGCGGTCGCAGGTATTTGAAACGGGTTCTCGGCATGAGGATACTGGATGCTTGCGTGTTTCCGGCGACGGACTTCGAGAAAAAGGAGCCCGACAGGTCCGACGAACCGGTCATTCGATGCCGCCCAAGATATGCTCGATGATGTCCGCCGCAGACACGCCCTCGCCCACGGCGTTGTAATTGGGAATGATCCGATGGCGCAGCACGGCGGGCGCAGCGTCCACGACTTCCTCGATGGATGCCGCGGGCCGACCGTGGAGGAACGCCAGGGCCTTGGCGGCGCGGGTGAGGTTCTGGGACGCCCGCGGGCCGGCGCCCCAAGCCACGTATTGCTTCACGAACTTGTCGGCTTCCGTGCTGTCGGGTCGGGAGCGGCGCACGATATGGAGAATGGTATCGAGCACGTGCTCGGGCAACGGCACGTCCGCCACGGCGTCCTGTAGCGCGAGTACATCGGTGGCCCCGATCGCTTGCTCGGCCGCCGGCGTGGCCCGGCCCGTGGTCCGGACGACGATGTCGCGTTCTTCGTCCCGGGCCGGGTAGGTGATGTTGAGTTGGAAGAAGAACCGGTCCAACTGGGCTTCGGGCAGTGGGTATGTACCCTCGTGTTCGATGGGGTTTTGGGTTGCAAAAACCAGGAAAGGTTCGTCAAGCGGGAAGACTTTACCGGCTGCGGTGACCTGCTTTTCCTGCATGGCTTCAAGCAGGGCGGACTGTGTTTTCGGGGGGGCGCGGTTGATTTCGTCGGCCAGCACGAGGTTGGCGAAAATCGGTCCCGGCGCGAACTCGAAGACGCGTCGGCCACCCTCCCCTTTCTGCTGTTGGAGGATTTCGCTGCCGGTGATGTCGGCCGGCATCAAGTCGGGGGTGAACTGGATACGACGGAACTTAAGCCCGAGTACGTTGCCGAGCGTGCTGACGAGCAGGGTCTTGGCAAGCCCGGGCACACCGACCACCAGGCAATGCCCCCGGCAGAGCAGGGCTACGAGCATGAACTCGACGATCCGATCCTGGCCAACGACGACCTTGGCCAATTCGGCGCGGATGGCAGCGATTTGTGTCGTGGCTCGTTCCCACGCCTGTTGTCCGGTCGAGGCGCTCTCTTGCATGGTGGGGCCTTTCGGTTCCGCGCGTCGATTCGTCACTCACCGCGCCGGGCGTTTCACCCATACCAAATCCGGCAGCACACCGACGTGACCACGCACGCTGCCTTGAACAAGAGGAGCCAGGAGGTCTGCACCAAGCCCTGCAATGGTCGCGATTTCCCGGGAGAAAGCGTGTTGCGCTGACAGGGGCGCGGGCTCGTGAACGTTACGTGCGAGGACCGCAAGGTCCGATTGCAGAGCACGCCGGGATTCTTTTTCAGTCTCCGAAGTTCATCATATCGAATGGGTTTGCTCCGCCGTTTTTCTTGAATTCAGCCGCCAGCTTTTTGATGACCCGCGGGGGCAGGCCGATGAAACGCACTTGCGCCGCATCCAGCGGGTTGAGGTTGGGGCCGAACAAACTGTTATCCAGCGAATCGGCAAACCGTTCATCCGCCGAACCGTTCATCCGGTCGAACATCATTGTCGGATTCATGCCGCCCATTGCCCCGGGGGCCGCGCCCGCCAGCAATTGATCCGGATCCTGATTGCGGGACTTGCCGGCGGTATTGGACTGCCCGCCTTTTCCTCTTCCCGTTTTTCCTTTGTTCACGGACACCCACCACTGCTGGGTTTGGCCGCCCCACTGCACTTGCGCACCCGTGCCGACCGACGCGGTCAGGAGCCCCATCGTCAGAAACGGGTTGTTGCCGCCGGGGACCATGCTTCCGGCTTGGTTAAAGCCGGAAATCATTGCCGTAACCATCGGCGGCAGGCGGACGTCGTCGTCCACCGGTCCCGCTTCGATTTTCACGCCGTCCATGCCGGCTCGGCGGACCACGAGGTCGATCGTCCGGCCGGCGGCGACTTCTTTCCGACACAGCTTGCAGATTTCCAGGAGCGCTTTCTTGTCCAGGGCCTTGTTTCGCAAGCTTTCGAGCAAAGAACGCAGCGGCGGGGCGGTTTCCTTGCGAAAGGCGACCTTCCTGATCCGGTTGGCCAAGCCCGCAAGTTTTCCGGCGAAGTCGGTGTCCGTCGCCAATTCTTCTTGAAGTGCCATCTGTTCGGCGGCGGTCAACTTTGCGAACTCCGCAGCCAGGGCGGCAGGCCCGGTTTGGCTCGCCGCGGAGAGTTTCCTCTTAAGAGCCTGCCGTTGGTCTTTGGAGACTTGGTCGGCAGTCGGGATGGGGGGGAGGTCTTTTGGATCTTTTCCGTCCAAGATGGCGGCGGCACGCCGGCAAAGGAGCCCGGCGGCGGCTTCGGGCGCCATGGAAAGCAGGTTTTGTATGGCCGCGGTGTCGCTCGGGGAGTACAAGTTGAGAAAGAGCGAGGCGGCCGCGACGCTTACGGTACGGGCTTGCGGGGGGAGGCCGGCGAGCAGACCGATGCGCATCATGGTCGACCGGCGGCCGACCGGCGTGCCGGTCGAGGGTTTGCCGGTAACGCGAGTCTGCTTGAACAGGGCCAGCCAATACTGCTTTTGCGACGGGAAATCCAACAGCATCCGCTGCAGTCGTCCGTGTTCCTCGATCCAGTTTGCTTCCGATCCGGTCCTGCGCGCCGCCAAGTTCATTTGCTGAGATGGGTTCGATATTCTTCCGTCGGGGGTGAGAGTCATGGCAAAGGAACTCATCATCCGGGTCTGCGCCAGAACGGTCATGGTTTCTTGGGGCGTTTTGGCGTCGACCGCGCGTTTCAGGAGCTTGGTCAACACTTCGGCGCCGGGGCGTCCGCCGAACTTCATTGAGATAATGAAAGGCAGGACCCACGGCGAATTCTTGGCTTTCATTGCGGTGTCAAGTGCCTGGTCGGGAGGCTGGGGGATCATCTCAAGGAGCGGCTCCACGAGTGAAATCAGTTGTTTCAGCGACTGTTTCCGACTGTCGACCTGGTTGCGTTCCTGCAACGCCGCCACGGTGGCCTGCGGCCCGGCGCCTGGCGTGGGGACTTTGGATTTCGGCTGTTTTTCGAGATGGGCCAGCTCTTTCCTCTTTGCCGCAAGATAGGTTTTGAGGAACGGCAAGGCGGCTTTGCCCCGGACACTGACGTACATTGGGACGAGGCTCATGTCGCTCCAGTCGGCGGCACGCCCCGGCCCTGTCCGGGGGGGACGCGTCATGGCTTCTTCGATGGTCCGCCAGTCCGTATCGCTTTTGGCTCGCGTCATCAAGGCATTCAGCGCAGTCGTCCGCTGCATATCGTCTCCTTCGCGGGCGTACCGCCAGAGCAAGTCGTTTGGCGTGGAATTCTTTTCCTTGTCGTAAAAGGCCCGAGCATAGTCTGCGATCATCTTGCGCCGCTTGGTTTCGGACGTTCGAGCCGCACCGGCCATGCCCGGCACGAATCCGCCAAAGTTGTTCCGGCCGAGTTCCGCATTCAGCTTTTTCCCCGGCAGTACGGCGTGAAGGAGGCTCATTGCCAATTCTCCACGGGTGCTGGGACGGATTTGGAGCTTTTGGAACGCCTGGCGCGGATCGGTTGACTTCCGGAGGTTTCCCATGCCGCCGGTCGCAAACTGAAACACTTGCATACCGAGCCCGCTCACGAGCTGTCGCGGTACGGCAACGAGCCATTCGTCGCCCAAGAGCCGGACGAGGACGGGAATCGCTTCGAACCGGAGGGCGGACAACTTGGCCGTGAGCGGGCGCGACGCGGTATCCCGGGGCTGCTTTGCGGACGGGTCGGCGGGGAACAGCCACGATGTGTTCACGTTCCACTGGGAACTCCGTAGCGCCATACCGTCCGCGAGGCGGGCGTTTGCGAGCAGTCGCGCGAGTTCTTGCTGATCCGGGCTGAATCCGGCGCCCTCGAGTGCGGGCGCCTGGGCTTGGAGTTGTTTTTTCGTCTGTTCCAGCAGGTAGGCCAGTCCCGGGCGTTCTGCCCAGTTGCTTTTGTACGTTTCGAGAATGTTGCTCAGGGACTTGGCGAGCGCGGACCAGTCGCCGGCGCGGATCAGGGAGTCGAACGCCGCCTGATACCGATTCATGGCCAGTTCGGCATAAGCGCCGCGGACGACGCCTGCGGGGTCATTGACCACCTGCATGAGCAGATCGAGCGCCGCATTGGCGCCTTCCTTTTCGCCGTGGACGTAATACAAGGCCAGTCGCAGGAAGAGCTTGGAGCCGTACCGGGTGTTGTCGGGGTCCGAGTCGGACGCGAGGCGGTAGTAGAGTGGCGTTTGGGTTCGTCCCTCGTTCTTCTTGGAGGCCAGGCACTTCCTCAGGGCGGCGGTAATGCGGGCGATGTCAGGCTTGGGGTCAGCGGGGCGCCATGAACCGCCGGGGAGGACGTCAGGCTGGGCGACGGGTCCGACCGTGACGAGTATTTGGTTTGGAGCGCCACTCTCTATCTTTCGGAGAGTCAGTTTGCGACCCGTGACCCGGACGATGTCCCCTGTCTTGTTTTTCGTGTCTTCCCGAAGCAGCCAAGCGTTTCCGGTCAGTTTGAGTTGCCGGAGGGGATCCCAGCCCATTGTGCGCGTGGAGTAGTTGAGGGGCGACCACTGACGATCAAGGCGAATGTATTGGGCGCGACTCACGTCGGGCAGGCCGAGTCTGCGCAGGGCTGCGATTCCTTGGCCGTAGTCCCGCGCCGCCGAGGGCTGTGCGGCCCAAGCCCCCAGGATTCCCGCGACCAATAGGAGCAATCCCCGTCGCCGTTGCGTCCGCTGCATGGCAAGTCCCTCCTTTTGGACGGCGGGCAAGCTTGTGTCCATCCTCCGCCTACGCCTACGTTCGGCCCGTCAGGCACGGCTATGATACAGCTGTCGCGTGCAAAAGCAAATTACCGTCGCGTCGGCGCGTCGGCGCGGGACACGAGTGTACGGGACTTGTCTCCGCTTGCGGGGAAGCCGGTTGCCGAAATCCTGTGCTCCGCCCGGCGGCCGGTGCGCGGCGCTCACGGGAGAGCGGGCGCAGCCCGGGGATGGGCCCCGGAGCGACGCGGCGGTTGTCGACCCGGCTCGAAGCTCAGAACGGCCCGAGCGTGCCTGGCGAACACGCCGCGGACATCGCGGGCATAGATTTCGAGTACTTTGCGTCCGACACCGCGCCAATCGCCGCAACGGTAAAGGGTCCGCGCGATGATGAGGTTTCGATACCCGCTCTTCCCGCGGGCGCCTCCGGCGGCGGCTTTGTCCGCAGTCACGGCCCGGTTCGCCATCCCGCTGCGCTGGAGCAAACCGGCCAGGGGGCGGGCGGCCCGCGGATCGCCGAGTTGTTCGAGGGCGTGACAGACCGCCCGGTAGTGGCTCACGCGACTGCCGGGCCCCTTGCCCAGCAGCGCCAGTTTGTCGAGAACGATGGGCGTGGCGCGCCGGTCGTGCGTGCGTCCCAAAGCGATGATATAGCTGTCCAACCATGTGATGCATGGGAAATACTTGTCGATGTTTTCGGTGTCGAACTCGGAGACGCCTTTCACCTTGGCGGCCAGGATGTCGAACCCGGCTGTGTCTTCGAGCATTCCGAGTACATGGGCGCAACGAAGCCGACCTTCCGCCGTGGCGGCATTCCGACAAGCGTCCCGGAGCCGACGCCGGGGACGCGGCCACGCAGCCATGACGATGCCGAGTTCGGAATAGTCCTTGGCCGCCAGTCTGGCGACGGCTCGCTCGACGACGTTTCTCGACAGCGGGTAGGAGTCGTGCCCGGAGGCGGCTTCGGGGGTCAGACATTGCACGTCGAGCAGATGTTTCTGCAGGCGACGGATGTCGACGGCGCGTGTGTGGCCGCCGGTCCGAGCCGCCATTGCGGCGGCAACTCCGGCGGCATACCCGAGGTTCTGCATGCAGGGCTGCATTCGGATCGAGGGGATGGCATCCGGGTGCGCGCTGACGGCCAGTCCCACGACAAGAATACCGTCGAGCCCTTTTGGCAGGAGGCAGCGGTACGGGGTGTAGGAAAGGCCTCCGCGGTAATTATTGATGTAATAGTAGGGGTGGATGGTGAAGCCGTGCTTGTCCAATCGGCCGCCCTGGCTGATGGCGATCGTATCGGCGAAGATGCGATGATTCACGATATCGAGGGGAGACAGAATGTAATCACCCAAGACGCGCCGGCGTTCGCGGGTATCGATCAATTGTCCCAAGTCCCATGCCCCACGGTACCGCCGTTTTGCGGCCTCCAACGCGGTGCGCACGTCGAGCATGTCGGTTTCGTCGACGAACGTCCAGTCCGTATTGATATAGTCGGCGCCGATGGGGCGCGGCGGAAGACCGGCGCCCTGCATGGCCACGGTGTACGCGTCGACGTACATCGGCTTTGCGCCGGCCGCGACGGCGACATCGCCGTTGCCCGTGGCGTCCACGACGACCCGAGCCAGCACCACGCCGCGGCCCTGAGGCGTGGCCACGACCACGCCGGTGACTCGGCCGCGGTCCACGAGTGCACCGCAGCCGAGTGCGCCGAACCAGATTTCGCCGCCCGCTTTGCGGATTTCGCGCCGCCACCATTCTGCCTTGGACAGCGTGTAGGAGACGCCCTCGAGTGCGGCCACGCCGCGGTCCACTTCCGCCGTGAATCCTTTGCGGTAGCCTGCGCAATAGATGCCGATTTCGCCGACCGTTCCCACGCCGCCCAGCATAGTCAGGTATTCGATCACGAGGGTACGGGCGCCTTGACGAGCCGCGGCGATGGCCGCGGGAGCGCCGCTGGTGCCGCCGCCGACCACCACGACATCGTACCGACCCCAGACCGGCAAGGCCCGGGTCGCGGCCTCGACCCGGCCGGCGGGCGCCCCCCATGGACGCGGGCCATCGAGCGCCTCCCGCACGTCTCCGGCGGGGCCGGGG
>JAADHN010000054.1 GCA_013151865.1 Kiritimatiellota bacterium | reverse complement strand
CGGGCTGCGCGGGAGATACAATACGGGGAGAGCGTGCTTTCGCCAGGCTGTATGGCCCGGCGGCCCCGGGGACCGTCATCAGGATCGAGATGGGGCCCCCGCACCGTCTGGACCCGGCACGGGGGGGCGGCCGTCGCACGCAGCCGGTCGCCCCCGGCGGGACGACGGTCCGGACAACCACGAGCGGCTCGCCGAATCCGTCTGCCTCCGTCTCTTTACCTGCGCCCTCCATCCTCGGTTGTTCGCGTCCATTTGCGTTCATTCGCGGTTTCGGTTTCGTTCCTGCGTCTTTCCATCCGAGTACGCCGGGGGTCGTTTCGGCATTGCATTCCGGCCGCACTTTTGCGACCCCCACAACCGTCTCGTCCGCGGTCGGTTCCCGGACATACGCCCTCGACCTTTTCCCGTCCATTTTGCCGAATGCCATGCCCGGCACGCCGCCAAAGGCAGCCACAGCACGGCCGGTCCCGCTGGTTCCAATGATGCGCAACGATGTTCTCCGGAACGAGGTTTCAGATGGGTCTTTTGCATCTGGAATCACTCCGTATTATCTTGATTTCGATAAGGAATCGTCCCTTTTGCCTGTAACCTTTTTTGGGGACCTTGCATCCTCATTCTCAGAAGGGGCCTTGAATGACCGACAGCGATTGGGTTCGGAAAACTTTGGCAGGCGACCGCGACGCCTTTGGGGCACTCGTAAGGCGTTATCGAGGCATGGCCCTCGGGCAAGCCTGGCACATCCTCAAGAACTGGGCCGATGCGTGCGACGCGGTGCAGCAAGCCTTCGTGTGTGCCTATACGTCGCTGCACACGCTGCGTGATCGGTCGAAGTTCGGCGCGTGGTTGCGACGCATTGTCGTGAACGAATGCCGCACGGTGGCGCGAAAGCGGACTGCCACCGTGCCGATCGAGGACGCGCCACAAGACGCGCTCGAAGCGCCCTCCGCCCGAGAACGCCTGGAAACCGCCGAACTCGGCGACCGCATTCAGCGAGCCATCGACGCCTTGCCCGAGCAACAACGTCTCGCTTTCGTGCTTTTCTACATGGACGGCATGTCATGCAACGACGTGGGCCGGTTCCTCAGCGTCTCGGCCGGGGCAGTGAAAGTTCGCCTCCACCGTGCCCGTACACGTCTCAAAAAGGAACTGAGCGACATGACGGAGAAGGCATTGCGAAGGAAGCATTCCGCCACTGACCTTGCCGATCTCGTGCGGGCGGTTTTGCCGGAGCGAGTCGTTGAGCCGATTGATCTGCAAAGAAAAACAGCAGCGGACGACACCGTTGTCATCTATGTGGACGATGCGGTCTTGCGCTTGCGGGGAAGCGCCGGACGCAAGTTGCGCATGACCGGCGAGAAGATCTTGTTCGGCGAGACTCGCAACGATGCGGCGGCTCGTTCGACCGAATTGGTTGTCGGGATCGAGCGACGACGCGACCTTTGGAACACGTCGCCGTATGATGGTCGGAGAGTTTGCGGCGTCCGGCGTGACGAAAAACAGGGCTTGGCTTTGCTGTATGGTGAGGCGAGCGAGGTGTGGAGACTTGCGACGCGGGATTGGCGGGGCGACCGCGCTTTCAAAGAAAGAATCCGGGGATTGCTTGAAGGAGAAGTCGTCCTTGTACTGGGTGCGGGAAACGAGGTCGGCGCCGTCGCCGTCACGGGTGACTCAATACGCCATCTCCAAGCGCCCGGTGCAACTCTTGCACGCGGCGGGGATTGGGGGTTCGGGCCTGCCGCACAGCTTCGCCTCGACTTGGCCGTTCCACCGTGCAGGAACGTGGTTGTTTTCAGTTCTTCCGGCATCTCACTCGATGTTGAGGACATTACCGCCAACCTGATCGTTTTCGGAGCGATGACGGAAGCCCGCATTCGCAACATTCACGGCGACGCGTTGCTGTTGGGAACGGCGCCGAAGATGCTGCAAAAAATCGCCGGCAATGTGTGGCTGACAGACGACGGCGATCATCGTGGCGTCTGTTGGGGAAAGGAGCGCATAGTTCGTGCCGGCAAGACGCCCGTCAGCAGAATCGCCGAGATTGCCGGCGACCTTCGTGTCGAGTGCCGAATCCTGAACCTGAACATCGACAGCGTCGCCGGCGACATTGCGGTCAGAAACGAGTTTGGGCGCACCCGCCTCAGTATTGCCGGAACGCGACCATCGAGCCGCACGTTGAAGGTTGAAAGCGTTTCGGGACCGATTGCGCTTCGCTTCGCCCCTGGCATCCTTGATCGGGCGAGCGTCGGTATCTCATCCGAGAGCGGCGCTATCGACCGCTCCAAATGTCGCCCGTTTGAGTTCAACTCCAACACGCCTCGTTCGATTTACTCCGGGACTGTCCCCCTCTCGAAAAACAAGGGGATCGAGGTTCGCACGCGCACGGGCGAAGTCCGGCTGGTCGAGGGCGGGGCATAACCTCCCCAGAGTGGGGCGGCAAAATCGCGACCTGACACGTGACGGTTGAATCGGCCCGGAGTCGTGCCGGCACGGAAACCGAGCCCCGGGTGGGGCAGTCACACGGGGATGCCGGCACAGGGCTTTCGGTCGGGCGGCAGTCGCCGCGCGCGGAGCACGCTGTCTATCCGCAAAGAGGTTTGATGCATGAACCCGCCATGGCGAACCGAGCGGCCATCGACCCCGGCCGAACGATTCCTGCATTCGGTGTTGGAGGCGGCGGAAAGGAACGGACGTGACATCTGGCTGTACGGGGGGTACGCCCTGGAGGCGCACGTCGGCCATCGGCTCCGAGAACACCGGGACGTGGACTTTATCGCGGAAGCGGCCTCATGGCCGGCAATCGAGCGTAGAGTTCGCGGTCCACAATATGAGTTCAGGTATGCATTCCCCACAGCGCTCCACGTCTACGGCGCCGGCCTATGTCTGGCAGATGTTCTTCTTGTAGAGGAACATCCGGACGGATTTCCCTGCGTTCGCTCCCCACTGGGTGCAAATCCTCTGCCACGCGGCAGTCTGGCGCAGGGCAGATCGTTCACAATCTGGGGACATCGGGTCCGGCTCGTGACGCCCGAGTGTCTTTTCGTGATGAAGGCCAGCGGAAACTTCACCGCAACGGCGGGAGCGGAACTTCGGGACAAGGACCGGCGTGATCTCGCACTTCTCCGGGGGATGTTGTCGGAAGTTGCCATTCAGCGGCTTGCCTCTTGCTTCCGCATTGTGTCGGCCCCGACACAATCGGGAATGTGAGCGCCAGACCGCAAAGAATTGCAAAGCTCGTCGGGGCGTGCAACCTGAACGAACGCACAGTCCGTGCGATACCCCGTGGCGGGCAACTGTCCATTGGAGGGCGATCCCGCCGAGACAGCGGTTTCCAGGGGCGCGGACGCCATCCCGGCATCTATTCCGACCGAGCGTGTTTCTTGGGGAGCGGCGGGGGGGGGTCACCACTTCAATGGCTGCGCCGCTGCAACGCAGTTCCGCCCGTTCCGGGCTACGCTGGTTGGCCGGCCAGGGGGTTTGGCGCCCCGCAACGGTTGAGAAACGTCCGGAGACGGGTACGGTACCCGCCTGAACTGCGACCTCCCGTTTCAATTCTCGTGTTGGTCTTGTTCCCGAGCAGGTGCGTTCGACCGGGTGTCTGGGGGAGCGGACTCGCAGCGCAGGGAACGCGCCCCTTGTCCACGCACACTTTTTCCGAATGAAACGATACTGTCTGGTATTTATCAATTGGAACACGCCCGACCTGACGCTTCAGGCCGTGCACAGCGCCCGGGCTGCGGCCGCGGACCCCGCTGCGTTGCGGACCATCATCGTGGACAATGGTTCTTCGGACGACTCCGTCTCGCGTTTCCGCGAAGAACTGCCGGGCGTCCAGGTACTGGCGCTCTCGAGCAACCAGGGATATGCGGGAGCGGCGAATCGGGGGCTCGATCAAGTCGCCGAGCCGTTCGCGTTCCTGCTGAATACCGACTTGCTGTTTCGGAACGACGTCTTCAGTCTCCTGGCGGCGGCGCTCGAGTCCGACCCGACTGCGGTCGTGGCAACTCCACGGCTCCTCCGTGAAGACGGGTCCGAACAGGCGGCGGTAGTGCCCGAGCCCCGGTTGTTTTGGGAGTTGACGAACCGGAGTCTCCCGCGGCGTTTCATTCGTCTGCATTCCCGGCGTCCCACCCCTGTGCCGAGCATCGTGGGACCGTGCATGGGAGTGCACATGGAGCGAGTTCGGCGGGTAGGGTATCTGGACGAGCGGTTTTTCTTCTTCTTCGAGGAGACCGACTGGTGCCGTCGCATCCGGCAGGCGGGCCTGCGGATTCTGTTTGTTCCCGAGGGGGAGGTTGTGCACTTGCAAGGGCGGAGTGCCAACCGCCGGCCCGTTCGCGCCCGAATTCAGTTTTTTGAGTCGCGGTACCGGTATTTTCGCAAACACGGCGGGGCTCGGGCGGAAAGGGCTTTGGTCGCCGGCTTGCGGTTGCGACTGGGACTTGACTTGTTGCTCCACGGTTGCTTGAGCGTTTTCAATCGACGCAGCCGCGACCGACTGGCGGTTTATGCGGCACTCTGGCGCTGGCACGTTGCGGGGCGTCCGCCGGGATGCGGGTTCGAACCGGCGGACCGCAGCGTCTCGGTCGGCCCGCACGCGGACGTCCTCGACGCCCGTCACGAAGGATGAACCGGAACGGGACAGGAAGGGCGAGCATGGAAATCATACCCCTGACCGTCGGTCCGCTCGAAGTCAACTGTTACGTGGTATACGATGCGGCAGCGGGCATGGCGCTGGTGATCGACCCCGGAGACGATGCGGAACGAATCATCGAGATCCTCGAAGATCGCGGTTTGCAGCCTGGGGGCATTCTTCTGACCCATGCCCACGTGGACCATATTCGGGGGGTCGGGGCCGTGGCGAGACGTTTCGGCGTGCCGGTGGAGCTTCACCCGGCAGATCGCGCCCTGTATTTCAGCCCGGAGAACGCCCTGCCGCCGTGGATCGAGGCGGCGACCGACTTGCCCGAACCCGCCCCGGTCCCGCGCCGGGTGTCCGGACTGAATTGGGAATTGATCGAGACGCCCGGACATTCGCCCGGCAGCGTGTCGTTCTTTTTTCCCGACGCCGGTGTGGTCTTTTCCGGGGATACGTTGTTCGCGGGAGGGGTCGGGCGAACCGACTTTCCGGGCGGGGATTGGGATTGTCTTCAGGCTTCGATACGCCACCGCCTGTATGCACTCCCGCCACTGACGCGGATCTTGCCCGGACATGGCCCGGCAACGACGGTCGAACAGGAAATGCAGGCCAATCCGTTCGTGCGAAGGCTCGACTGCCGATTGTGACGGCGGAACCTGAAGGAAAAAAACCGTGAAACCGCCTCCGATATCGGTCTATATGATCACCTTCAACAACGCCCGTACGGTCGAGCGTGCCTTGAAAAGCGTGGGCAACTGGGCGGACGAGATTGTCGTAGTCGATTCGTTCAGCACCGATGCCACGCCGGAGGTGGCCGGCCGTTTTGCGGGTCGTTTTCTGCAGCGCCCCTGGCCCGGTTTTCGGGATCAGTATCAGTTTGCGGCGGAGCAATGCCGGAACGATTGGGTGCTTTTTATCGACGCCGACGAGGAGATCTCTCCCGGCTTGGCCGCGGAGTTGCGGGAAGAACTCGCACGGAACCTCGACCGCCCTGAAGAAGAACGTGTGTGCGGTTACGCCTGTCGCCGTCGCACGTACTTCCTCGGTCGCTGGATCCGTCACGGCGGCTGGGTCCCGGATCACGAGATCCGATTGTATGACCGGCGGTTCGGGCGCTGGGAAGGCGCCCTTCACGCCAAAGTGGAGGTCCGGGGACGGACCGCGCTTCTGCGGAATTACTATTATCACTACACGTATGCGGACATCGCGGACCAGATTTCCACCATCAACCGCTATTCTTCGACCGCCGCCGCAGACATGGACCGCAGCGGGCGGCGCTTTTCCCTGGCGGGTCCATTGTTCCATCCGCCGGCGCGCTTTTTGCGGGACTATATTCTGAAGCGCGGTTTTCTCGACGGACTCCCCGGGTTCATCATCGCGGTGAACACCATGTTCCACGTGTTCGCCAAACACACGAAACTGTGGGAACGGCAACGGGCGCCGCGGCCGTTTCCGCCGGACAACGATCAGCCGGCGCCGCAACATCGCGGCAAGAATGGCAACGGGAGGCTGCAACCATGATCCGAAGAAAGGGCGAGTACGAAGTGTCGCTCCGGGAGAACATGCGCGGCGGTAGCGGTACGGTCAGGATCGAACACTTCTGGAGAAAAGACGAACTAAAGGGCCCGACCCGCCTTTTGGCCAGGCTGACGCTCGAGCCCGGCACCAGCATCGGGTTCCACGAACACGCGGATGAGGAAGAGGTCTTTGTCGTCGTGCACGGCCGAGCGAGGGTGACTGATGGGGACGTGGTCACGGAAGTGGAGGAAGGCGACACGATCCTGACGGGCGATGGCGCGGGACATGCCGTGGAAGCGCTCGGGGATGTGCCCCTCGAACTTCTTGCCGTGATCGTCCAGTATTGACCTCGATTCCGGGTTTGCGCCCCGCGAAGGCGAGGCGCAGTTCCGTCGTTCATGGCCCCGGGCGCGATCAGCCCGGGCGGTTGCGGCCCCGTGTTTGCCGCAGTCGTCGTTCGCGACCCCTGCAATCGCATCTGCTTGATCGGGACAGACCATGCCCCCTCTCGACAAACGTGTCGCCCTCCCGCTGGTGTGCGGTTTCCTGATATTCGTGTTCCTGTGCGGTTTTTTTCGGATCAGTTGCGTCGACATCGGGTTTCACATTCGGACCGGGCAATTGGTTTTGGAACAGGGGAGGATTCCCAGTCGGAATACATTCTCTTTCACGCAGCCGAACCATCCCTGGTTGCTGCACCAGTGGGCTCCGGGGGTCGTTTTCTATCAGGTCTGGCGTTTGGCGGGAGTCCCGGGTCTGGTGTTGTTTCGGACCTTGCTCGGAACGGCCGTGTTCGGGTTGGTGTTTTTGACGGCACGGTCCTGCACGGAACGGGCCTGGACGCCGGTCCTCTGGGCCGGGACAGCCGGAGTCCTGCTGGCCCGATCGCGATTGTTCGCCCGGCCTTTCCTGTTTTCGGCTTTTTTCCTGGCGTTGCTTGCGTACCTATGCACCCGACACAGAGGGAAGCGGCGTTTCGAACTCGTTCTGTTGCCCGTGTTCATGGCGGTGTGGGCGAACATTCATGTGGGGGTCGTCTACGGGTTCATCTACCTCGGGACGCTGATAGGCGCCGAATGGATCGAATGGGGCCGCGCCCGGTATCTGGATCGGCACGGCAGCGACGGGGGTGTCGGGCCTCTCCCCCGCCAACTGTTTGCCGGTCTGCTGCTGTCGGCCGCGGCCGCGGTTCTGTCGGTCCAGGCCGTCAATCCGAGTGGAGCGGAGTTGTTGCTTCTTCCGCTCGTCTATTACTTCAACCCGTTCTGGAAAAACCTGATCGTCGAATTCCTCCCGCCGTCTGGCGGTCAGGCCGTCTTTTTCTATTGCTTCGTCGGCGCGACGCTTTTGCTGCAGTTTCTGGTCCGGCGCCGGGTCCGGCTGAAACTGTTCCTCCCTTTTCTCGTTTTCGCTTTTGGGGCTGCCCGGACGCAACGCGTTCTCTTGCCGTTTGTCGTTTTGGCCGTGCCGTGTATGGCGGACCTTGCCGCGAGGGCGGCGCCGGTGCGGCGCGTTCTGGCGTGGCGTTCGGTCGGGCTGTGGCTGCTGCCCGCACTCTGGTTCGGACTTTACGTCGGAACAGTTCGTTCGGACAAAGTTCTGCAGCCCGGCATTGGGGTCTATAGGGGGTTTTATCCCCTTGAGATCTTCGATTTCATGCGGGCCGAAGTGCCGCGACAGCACGTGTACAATGACATGCGCTACGGGGGGGGCATGTTGTGGTGGCTGTATCCGGACTTCAGGCCGTTCATTGACGGACGCTTCGAGGCGTACAGTCTCGAGTTTTGGCGTGATGTGTACGGACCGGTCAGTCGGGGACAGTCGCTTTGGCCCGATGTCTTCCGGAAATACAACATTCACGGCGCCCTGCTGGCCGTGGTCAACGAGACCGAGGCGAATTCCCTCGGCCGTCAACTCTACGCTTCCCCGGCATGGGCGCTGGTTGCGTTCGACGACCGGACCCTGCTTTTCCTCGAACGCACCGAATCGTCCCGTCATCGAACGCAGCGAATTCAAGCTGCTTTGGCCGGGGGATCCCCGCCTTGCCGCTGTGACGCATCAAAACTGGGAGGCCGCCGCGAAAGAAGCCCGTCGCGCCCTTGAATTCGATCCCGGGGGTGTTTTCGCACGGACGGCCTTGGCGCGTTCTTGTATGTTGGGCGGACGATTCGAGTCGGCGGTCGCCGCGTACGGAGAGCTTGTTCGTTTGGGGGCTGCCGGTCCGAACCACTGGCGGGATTACGGGTTTTGCCTGTACCAAGCCGGGCGCTATGACGAAGCGGCCGGGGTTTTCAGGCGGTTGGTCCACCGCAATGTTCACGCCGGGTTCGCCGCATACATGCTCCATTACATCGAAGTCCGCAAAGGCGATCTGGGTTCGGCCGCCCGATACTTGCGGCTCGCGGTCGAGAAAGAACCGGAGAACCGGGAGTACCGGTCTACGCTCGCTCGATTTGAGAAGCAGTTCGGTCGGCTGTTGTCCGCCTCCGGTGCGCCGAGGGATTGAAATCCGGGCCGGGGAGCACCGCGCTCCGCTGTGTCCCCGTCGTTGTGGTCCAGTCCTTTTGTGCTATCTTACCGACTTTTCGTTTTGCCGCGGGCTTCACGGACGGTGTTGCTTTTTCTTCCGGCTGTTTTCGGGGCGCGGGCCGCGCTGCGGCACCTCGTTTCAGCGTGCTTTCCGAGGAAATCCGGGGCCCGATTCGACCCTAGGGAACAGGAGTCCAGATGAGCGATACAACCCAGGCGCGCGACGTGATGAACAAGCTCGTATCGCTGTGCAAGCGACGCGGCTTCATTTTTCAGAGTTCCGAGGTCTATGGCGGCATCAACGGATTTTGGGACTACGGGCCGTACGGGGTGACGCTCCGCCGCGCCGTGGAGCGCCTCTGGTGGCAGTTCATGGTCGAAGATCGCGAAGACGTCGTGGGACTCGATTCCACCGTGATCTGTCATCCGGAGGTGTGGCGGGCGTCCGGACATTTGGACCAGTTTTCCGACCAGATGACCGATTGTCGGGTCTGCAAGCGCCGTTTTCGTCTCGACCAGCTCGAGGCCGACGGTGTCTGCCCGCACTGCGGCACCCGCGACAGTCTCACCGAACCTCGCGAGTTCAATCTGATGATGAAGACCTTCGTGGGGCCGGTCTTTGACGAGGAACATGCGGCCTATTTGCGGGCGGAAACCTGTCAGCCCATATTCGTGGATTTTCACTTGGTGCGCATTGCCGCCAGGGGCAAGCTCCCGTTCGGCATTGCTCAAGTGGGAAAGGCCTTCCGCAACGAGATCAACCCACGTTTTTTCACCTTCCGGTCGCGTGAGTTCTCCCAGATGGAAATGGAGTTTTTTTGCCACGAGTCCGAGGCCATGCAGTGGTACGAGTATTGGCGAGATCAGCGTTGGCGGTTCTACACGGAGCTACTGGGGTTCTCGGAGGATTCGTTGCGAATTCAACACCACGAGAAGCTGGCCCACTATGCCAAAGCCGCGCTGGATATCGAGTTTTCCTTCCCGTTCGGTTGGGGCGAGATCGAGGGAGTCCATCACCGCGGGACGTGGGACCTGAGCCGGCACGAAGAGTTTTCCGGCAAGGAAATGAAGTTTTTCGATCCAGTGCGCAACGAGCGGTATTTTCCGACCGTAGTCGAGACCTCGTGCGGACTGGATCGGATCTGCCTGGCTTTGCTCTGCCGGGGGTATGCCGAGGATTATGCCGCCACCAAGAAAGAAGGCAAAGACCAGGAGTTGCGCGTGGTGCTTCGGCTCCCGGCAGCGGTCGCGCCGGTTCAGACCGCGATCCTGCCGCTCAGTCGGAAACTGGCGGAGCCCGCACGCCAACTCCACCAGCGGCTCCGCAAGACGTTCCGGACCGAGTACGACGAAGGCGGCAGTATCGGCAAACGCTACCGGCGCCAGGACGAGATCGGCACCCCGTATTGCGTAACAGTCGACTTCCAGACCTTGGAAGATGGGGCCGTCACCGTACGCGACCGCGACGCCATGACTCAGGACCGGATATCCATGGATCAAGTCCGGTCCTTCCTGCTCGAAAAGGTCCCGCCGCGTTGAACGGGCTTCACGCCGGGAGTGGCGGCCCGCTCGCCATCGCCATGAAGTGCCGGCGCATCCATCGGTCCCGTGTGCCGCGCGCGCGCCGGGGCGCGAACGCCGGGCCCTTGCCGGCCGCAGTTGCGCCATGGGGCGCCTGCGTCGCTTGCAGCACGTTCCGGAATCGGCCGGACATTGTTTCAGAGGCTGCCGGCTCGACTGCGTGCTCGATGTTTTCGAAACGAGTGGCATTCCGACCGCAAACACAGGGATCCTCATCATGAAACGCTGGCAGAAATTCCTTCTCACCGCCACGAGTTGTTTTCTCCTGGTGAATCTCGTGGTCGGCTATCGGGTTTACTCCCGGGAAGCGGACCGGACGGGCGAGCAGGAGGCGTTCGAAAAAATCAGCGTCATGATGCGGGTCCTGCACCTCATTCGACAGGACTATGTCGACCCCGACAAGATCGATTTCAAGAGACTGATCTACGGCGCTCTACAGGGAATGGTCTCCTCCCTGGATCCCTTCAGCTCTTTTATGCCGCCGGACGAATACAAAGACATGATGCAAAGCACGGAGGGCGAGTTCGGGGGACTTGGGGTCGTGGTCACGGTCCGAGACGGTTTTCTCACGGTCGTCGCCCCCATCTCCGGCACGCCGGGGAGCTTGGCGGGATTGCGCGCCGGGGACCAAATCATCAAGATCGAGCAGCGCTCCACCGAAAACATGGACTTGCAGCAGGCCGTCAAACAGTTGAAGGGCCCCCCGGGCACGCCGGTCCAGATAACCATTCGACGTCCAAGTACCGGAGAAGTTCGGGACCTTACCATCGTGCGCGCGGTGATCAGGGTGCCCAGCGTCAAAGACGTTCGCATTCTCGACGGGAACATCGGGTACATTCGGATTACCCAATTCAACGATCCCACCCCCGAACGACTCGAGAAGGCCTTGGTCGAGCTGAGTCGCGGGCGCCGCCTGAACGGCCTGGTCATCGACCTGCGCAACAATCCGGGCGGCCTGTTGGACGCGGCGGTGCAGGCCTGCGGCCTTTTCCTGCCCGCCAAGAGCCTGGTAGTGTATACCGAGGGGCGACGGCCTTCGCAGAAGCGGGAGTATTTCACCACGCGCAAAGGCAAGAAGTTCATGGACGTGAAAATCGCGATCCTGGTCAACCGCGGTTCGGCCAGTGCGGCGGAAATCATGTCGGCCTGCCTCCAGGATTACCACCGGGCCGTGCTCGTCGGGGAGCGGACGTTCGGCAAAGGCACGGTCCAGAACGTCATGGAATTGCCGGACGGCAGTGCTCTGAGACTGACCGTGGCCAAGTACTACACCCCCAGTCGGCGCGTGATCCATCACCACGGGATCGAGCCGGATATCAAGGTCAAGTTGTCGGACGAAGAGTTCGGCAAGTTGATCGATGCGCAGTCCGCAGTGGGTGCGGAAAAGGACAAGGTCCAATTCGAAGATCGACAACTGGAACGGGCCGTCGAGACGTTGAAAAGCTACCAGGCCTTTCTCAAGGGTCGGGCCGACCGCTTCCGCGGCAAAGACTTGCCCAAGGCGCCCAAGTCCGTGCAACCCGCCGCCAAGCCCGGCAAGCAGGGTAAGTAGTAAGTAGGGACAGGATCGGGGACTTTCGGCGACGGCGGGTCCGTGTCGCAGGAGCGTCGGGTTCGTTCGCGTGTACATGGCGCACGGACACCGCCTGAAGGTTGCGATGGGGGCGTGCATGCGACACGTGCGTCCTGATCGTTGTCACCGGATACAGCCTGGCCCGAAACGGTCCGGCTGGTCCCGCAAAGGTTCCTGGTTCGTTTCGGTATCGGGCTGTTTCGCGACGATCAGTGACTTCGCTTCTCGGGAGGACCGACCGTGAAACGACTTGCGATTCTGTTTCCAGCCGTCCTGTGGTCCATCGGCGTCGGTCTGTGCGATGCCGTCCAGGTGACGCGCACGCAAGATGCGTGGGTGCTCGAGAACGATTTCATCCGTGTTCGGGTCGAGCCCGCTCCGGGTCGGATCGCCGTGCTCGACAAGGGTTCGGGGTATCTCTGGCGGCAACCCCGTGCTCCGGGCAAACACGGTGGCGGCAAACCGCGGGCGGTCCGGCGTCTCGACTCACCACCGAAGATCGACGGTGACCTGGGCGAATGGGCGAAAGTCCCAGTCGTGCGCATTCCGCACACCATGACCGCAGACGCCAAGGCGGTCGACGACGAGGCCGACTGCAGCGCCACGGTCCGGGTCGGCTGGGACGCGAAAAACTTCTACTTGGCTGCCGTGGTCCGGGACGACCAGTTGGCGTTTGCGGAGACGGGGCGTCGGCGTTGGTGGGACAAGGACTCGGTCGAGTTTTGGGTGGACGACGTGCAGATCGGGCTGAATCTCTCGCCCGGAGGGTGCCGGGCCCGGACCGCCGATTCACCGCTCCCGTCGGTTTCCGTGGCGATGCGGCGCGCCCCGGACGGGACGGGATACCGGGTCGAGGCACGTGTGCCGTGGTCCACCGTCCACGTCGGTTCGCCGGGCCCGGGCCGCCGCATTCGGTTTGCGGTCGGCGTCAACGATGCGGACGGGACCGGCACGCGCGAAGGACAGATCTACTTTCCGCCGGGTTGGCGGCATTCGCAACCGGAGACGTTTGCGGAGTTCGCACTGGCGGACTCCGCAGGTCGGGTCCCGCCCGAAAAAGTCGCCGACCGTGCCGTATTCCGGGACGTCCGGGGTGTCTCGAGCCCCGCCGGGGTTCGCTTCCGGGTCGCGCTGCGGACTCCGCAAAAACTGGATGTGCTGTTGACGCTGACGGTCCCTGACCGGGAAGCCGATCTGGTCGTGGACGTGGACATGCCGGACCGCAACACGCGGGTCGTGCGTCAGTTCGTGGTTCTGCCCCCGTTCCTGTTGGATACGCCGGAGGCGGCGCTGGTGGTGGCCGACTATTGCAACGGGCATTTGTACCCGTTGAACGCCGAACCGTTTCCCCGCGGCAGTTTTTTCAACGGCAATCGACTCGACATGCCGTGGCTGGGTGTCGTGGACCTCTCCAAGGGGTTCGGGTACGCCCTCATTCTCGATACGTCGGACGATTGCGGCGTGCGGCTCCGTAGGGAACGGACCGGGACCGGCCGAACCCGTGCACCGGTGGTGGAGTGGTGGGCGGCCAAGCGGACGTTCCGCATCCCGCGACGACTGCGATATCGGTTTCGCTCGACGGGCGGTTACGTGGCTCTGGCCAAAGCGTACCGTGCCTATGCTCGGGAACGCGGATTGTTGAAGACCCTGGCGGAAAAGGCGAAGGAGAACCCGGATGTCCGCCGCTTGTTCGGGGCGCCCGACGTATGGGGCGACTCGTCGTTTGATTTCGCCCGTCGAGCCAAGGCCCTCGGAGTGGACAAGATGCTCATCCACGGCGAGTCCTCCCAGGACGACATGCGCCGCGTCAACGAGCTGGGGTACCTGACCAGCCGCTACGACAATTACACGGACATTCTGCCGCTCAAACCGGGCGAGAAGGTCCGTAATAACCGCGGACGCATTCCGGATGATGTGGTGCTGCGGGCCGACGGCAAGCGACAAACCGCCTGGCTGACGTTCGACAAAAAGACGCAGTTCATGAAGCGCTGTCCGGCCCTGTGGCTCGACGCGGCGAAAGAATACATCCCCGCTGATCTCGCCGTCCATCCCTACCGGGGTCGCTTCATCGACGTGACCACCGCCGAAGCGCTGTACGAGTGCTTCGACCCGAAGCATCCTCTGAACCGGACCGAGAAGCGGCATTGCGGTGAACAGCTCGAAAAGTACGTGTGGGATTTGGGGCTGGTGGGCGGCGGCGAGCACGGCATCTGGTGGGGGGTGCCCTCGATGTGTTACGTCGAGGGTATGATGAGCGGCGGCAATTATTCGTGGCCGGCCGGCCATCTGCGCCACCCGAAGACGAAAGAAGACCACGTGGGAAACCCCTGGGGCCGCAAGCTGCCGCCATTCTCGCAGTACGAGAAGTATGGGATCGGACACCGATACCGAGTGCCGCTCTGGGAACTGGTTTTTCACGACTGCATTGTGACCACTTGGTACTGGGGCGATGCCTCGGACTGGCTCCTCGATGCGGCCCCGGAGGTGACTCCGAAGAAAGATGCATTTAATATCCTCTATGGGACGATTCCGTTGCTGTGGGCGAACCGAGGCGGGTCGTGGCGGAAGGACCGAGAGGTCTTCCTGCGGACCTACCGGAACACGTGCAAGCTCCACGAGCAGATTGCGGGCGAGGAAATGCTCACACACGAGTTTGTCACGCCCGACCGGGCGGTGCAGCGCACGGTTTTCGGCTCGGGCACGGAAGTTGTGGTGAACTTCGGGACCGAACCCCGCGAGGTGACGGTCAAAGGCGAGAAGTTTTTGTTGCCGCAGAACGGGTTTGCCGTGCGCGGTCCCAGAATCCGTCAGTCGCTTGTTCTCGAAAGCGGCAAACCCGTCACGATCATCGAGACGCCGGGATATCGCTACGAGGAGCGGGGCGCCCGGGGCGTGACGCTTTCCCGGCAGGGGGCCGGCCGGATGCATGTGTTGGTCGGTGCGGGTGCCGCGAACGTCATCTTGCACCCGGAGCGGGCGGCAACGGACTGGACGCCCAACCGGTGGGTGCTTTACCGGTTGGATGCAAACGGCAGGCGCACCGAATTCATGCGGGGAGCGGAAAGCGGGAGGACCGTCCAGGTTGGAGCGTGCGAGACCTCGACGGCCTTCGATCTTCTTTACGGCGTCGCCGCCAGTGCGCCGGATCCCGCGATCGAAAGTGTGGAATGGCGTGCCGGAACGCTCGGGGTCACCGTGAGCAACCGGGCTTACAAGGCGGCGCCGGTGACGCTCAGTGCCTACCTGGACCGCCCCGGACCCGAGCGCCTTCTGGGGCGTTCCGCCTGGTCGCTGCCGGCCGCGGGGACCGGTGCGGGCCCGACGCGCGTCCAGATCGCCATGAAGAGCGACCGCGTTTGGCCCGGCATTCACACCGTACTCTGCGTGGTTCGGACGGACCCGACGACTGCGGATCTCTGCCGGCAGAACAACCGGGGTCGGATCGAGGTTCGGAACACGCCCCCCCCGGGGTTTTGGGACGGGCGTTTCAGCGTGGTTGTCGAGGCCGGGGAGGTGGATCGCACCGGTCAGGTGCTGAGCGTGACTGTGGATCTGCGCGACATGGCGGCCCGCCTGGGGTTGAAGGCCGACATCGACCCGGACTCGATCCGAGTGACGGCACTCGACAAGGCGGGTCGGCCCGGACGTTTTCAACTCGCGGAATTCCATGTTGAGGAAGGGGGCGGGCGTGCCGGGGCCCTGTTTTGGTTGCCGGAGGGGCCGTTCCCGCCGGGGAGCGAACGCCGTTTCGCCATCTTGTTCAAAACCGGGAAGAGCGGTGTATGGCCGCCGCTCGGCAATCATTGGGATGCCGAGGAACGCGCCGTGCGCATGCCCGGATACGTGATGCGCTTCAGCAACGGCGTACCCGTGTCCCTGGCCCCGGTGATCGACGGCAGACCCGGACCGGATTTCCTCCGGTCCCTGATCTATTCGTCCGAAAAAACGGGATGGGGAGAGGAGGCCGCATCCAAAGTGACCGAGTTTACGGTTGTCCGGGACGGTCCCCTGTGCTGTGTGGTCCGCATCCGCAAGCTTCTGCGAGGCGGGGTCGGCTACACCAAGACCTACACATTCTTCCCGGACCGCATCGACCTTGAAGTCACGACCGACACGCCTCGGGGCTGCATTCTGAGTCGGGCCCATTACCGGTTGCCGGGGAAATACGTCGACGACAAGGGCGTCACGGCCGACATCGACGGAAAAGGCGACGAGAACCGCACGGTTTACGGCAAGAACAAGGCGCCCAAGTGGTATGCCGTTCTCGGGGACGGCTGGGCCCATAGTTGTGTTGCCCGGGGGGAATACGACCACATGGCTTATTGGGACGGTGGCTACATGGGCGCGGTCGGACTCGTGGGGCCGAAAGACAAGACGGCTCGGATGACCTATGTTGTCCACGGACCCGAGAAGAATGCCCAGTTCGCACGCCGGGACTGGCGGCGGCTGACGCAGCCGCCGCGCTGCCGGATCCTGCCGCGGTGAGGCGGTGGATGCGTGTTTCGCATTCCGGCGGACCGGTCCAAGAGCATTCGACCGCTTCCATGCAGGCTGCGAATTCACGATGCTGCGGACCGCGTCGAGTCGATCCATATCCGGTCACTCGCCGGGGCCGAAAGGAGTGGGATATGAAAGTCGTTTACATCATGGCGGACACGTTTCGTCGAGATCACTTGGGGACTTATGGGAACCGCTGGATCAAAACGCCGAACCTGGACCGTTTTGCCGCCGGGGCGGCCGTGTTCGAGGACGCCTGCATCGGTTCTTTTCCCACGGTGCCCAATCGACGGGACACTTTGCTCGGACACAGCGAGACCGGCCTGCCGTTCAATCGTTGGAAGGCCTTCGAGCGCGACGAGGTGACGCTTCCCGAGCGCTTGGCCGAAAAAAACATCCCTTCCATGCTGATCACCGACACCCAGAACAACGTCACGAAGGGCATCAACATCTACAAGGGGTTCACGGCTTGGCACGTGAACCGGGGACAGGAAGGCGACCGCTGTTGGTTGGATGCCAACGTGCCGCTCGAGTTTCCCGTGCCCCCGCACCTCATCCGCTATCCTGCGGATTGGTGGCACCAAGTGCTCGTCAATCGTGCGCACCGTCGGGTGGAAACGGATTGGTTTGCGCCGGGCACCTACCGGACCGCCATGCACTGGCTGGAACGCAATTACAAGCGGGACGACTTTTTCCTCTGGGTCGACACCTTCGACCCGCACGAGCCTTGGGATCCACCCCAGCATTACATCGACCTCTACGACCCGGACTACAAAGGACGCGTGTTCGAGGCGCCGACCTATGGTGTGCGAAAGAAAATGGGCATCACGGATGCCGAGTTGAAGCAGATTCGGGCGCGTTACGCCGGCGAAGTGACCATGGTCGACACTTGGGCCGGTCAGCTCTTCGCCACGCTCGAGCGTTTGGGGATCATGGACGAGACCCTGGTGGTTTTCACCAGCGACCACGGGACGTTGTTCGACGGTCCCGGAGACAACGGTCTGTTGTGCAAGGGGAACATCATCGGCGACGACGGAATGTACCTTTCCGCCGGCCGCCCGATGACCCCGCCGCTTCACTACTACCCCATCTACATGAACGTGGCGCGCATTCCCCTGCTGGTCAAGCCGCCTGGCTTGACCCGTGGACAGCGGATTCGGGGGGTCGTTCAGCCTTGGGACATGACCGCCACCGTCTTGGACGCTTTCGGCATGGCCAAACCGCCGGAATTCATCGGAGAATCGTTGCTGCCCGTGATCCAAGGGAAAGGCAAGCCGCGGCGGGCGGCAGCGGTTTGCGGGACGAATCTCCTGGCGCAGGCCGTGGCGGGCCGCTGGGTCTATACGGTTTGGCAAAAGCAGCACGGGCCGTCCCTGCTCGACCTTCGGACCGACCCGGAAGCCGCCCGGAACGTGTATTCGGAACATCCATCCGTTGCAAAACGTCTCCATCGCGAAATCGTAGAGTTCATGCGGCGGCAGGAAGTGCCCGAGGAGTTGATCGAACGCTATCGAACCACATGAATCCGGGTCGGGCGAACGGTCAGTCCTGAAAGCGTTTCACGACCACTTCCGGGTAGTCCACATTGGGCGGCTGACGAAGCAGGAACACTACGAGGTCGGCGATGTTTTCCGGTTCGAGGACTGCCTGCCCTTTGATTCGCTCCGCGACATGCGAGCCCGCAATGAAGTCCGTGTCGACCCCGCCCGGACAGACCGCATGCACCCGAACCCCGCGCGGCCGACACTCGAGAGCCAACGACCGGGAAAAGCCCAACAGGCCGTGCTTGGCGGCGCAGTAGGCGGCTTGGTGCAGATACCCCGACAGCGCCGATGTGCTGGCCACGTTGACGATCCAACCTCGGCGTCGCGATTTCATCCGCGGCAAGAAGGCTCGCGTGAGGAGAAACGGGGCCGTCAGGTTCACTTCGAACACGGCGTCCCATTGTTCGAGCGCGGTCTCTTCGACCGGGGCCTCGAAGAAGACGCCCGCATTGTTCACCAGCACATCGACACATCCGGCAAACGCATCCGACACCTCCCGAGCAAGGTCCGCGATTTCGGCCGGTTTGCGGAGATCGCACGGCAGAACCAAGGCGTTGCGGCCCGTGTCGGCGCGAATCCGGGCGGCTGTCTGCTCGAGCTGGTCACGGCTACGGGCGGTCAACGCAAGGCGCATGCCTTCCCGAGCCAGCGCCAGGGCGATCGCACGGCCGATCCCGCGCCCGGCGCCGCTGACCAATGCCGTGTTGCATGTGAGAGAATCGGTCGTCTTCTTCATCGGTCGCACCATCCTTTCGGAGTTGTCGCCATGAACGCATTGAAAGGCGATCCCCGTCCGGTGATCGCGTTGCTGCACACCGTCCCCGGCGTGGTCCGCGAGTTGGACGAACTGTTTTCTTGTTTGGTTCCCGAGGCGACCCCGTTTCACTTGTTGGGCGAGGGATTGCTCGATCTCGTCGCGGCGGCCGGCGGCGTCTCGCCCGAGGTTGAAGAACGGGTTTTCGAACAGGTACGGATTGGGAGGGATATCGGCGCGGCGGCAGTCCTGATCACATGTTCCTCCATAGGGGCGTGTGCGGAGTCCGCATGTCGGGTTGTTTCGTTCCCGGTCTTTCGGATCGATGTTCCCATGGCCGACGAAGCCGTCCGGACCGGTCGGCGCATTGCAGTGCTCGCCACCACGCGCACAACCTTGGCGCCGACCGAGGCCCTGCTTCGGGAGCGGGCGCGCCGGGCCGGACGGGATGTCGACCTCGACGTCCGTCTCTGCGAGCTGCCGAAGGCGACCACGGGCGTCGACCCGGTTGCGGTCCGGGATGCCGCATTGCTCGAGGTCATCCGCGATGCGGCCGCCGGCGGCGTGGCCGCAATCGTATTGGCCCAGGCCTCCATGGCCGGCGTGCTGGAGCGGAACACGGTCGTAGTCGATTGTCCCGTGTTTTCCAGTCCGCGTTCCGGGCTCCTCCAGGTCAAGGCGTGGCTGGACGCCGGACGTCCGCCGCCATCCGGCGCTTGACTCATCACGCCGTCGCCAGCGGAGTATGACGCCACCCTCCCGGCGGCGCGGCCGATATCGTTCAGAGGTCGGCGGCGGCCGTCCCGTACGGCCGGAGCGTTTGTTGTTCCGTCACCCCGTACACGATAACGGCTTTGCCGAGGCGTACGGAGGGGCATTCGTGTTGGCAGGCGCCGCAGCCCCGGCATCGGTCGACATTCACCACGGGTCGGGGCAGCTCTTTCGGGCCGGTATCGTTGTCGATCGCCTGGTACGGGCAGAATTCCTGGCAGATCATGCAGTACCTGCCATCGGCCCAGGCCAGACAGGCCTCCTGCCGAATCAGGGCAATCCCGAGCTGCTGGCTTTGTTTCGCTTCGAGAGAAAGCGGGCGGATCGCCCCTGCGGGACAGGCCTGGGTGCAGCGGTTGCAGAATGGGTCGCAAAAACCGACATCAGGGACCAGTTCGGGCGTGAAGAGCTGCACAATGGGGCGTCCCGAAACGAACCGCACCCTCAGCACGTTGGAGGGGCAGACGCTGATGCAAGTGTAGCAGCGCGTGCAGAGCGCCCCGAACCGATCCGGGTTTCCGGCGCCGGGCGGGAGGATGGGCAGGGGGTCGGCCGCGTTTTTCGACGCAGGCAGTCGCACGGATTTGAGGAGCAGGGCCAGGGGCAGTCCAAGCAGAAAGCCGGCGGCGATTTCACGCCGGATCGGATCGGGTGTCGAGCGCGCGCCGCCTTTCTGTTTACCACCGCCGTTTCTTCTCCGGAAACGTCCTCCCAACTCATAGAGGTATCTGAGCGGGCAGAGGTGCGTGCACCAGACGGCCGGTTGTACGGCACTGAGAAGCAGCAGCAGCGGGAATACGAGGCCGGGAACCAGCGCGGCAGCCGAGACGGCCCCACTCCAGGATATGCTCAGGCGATTCCAGGCCAGCGTCGGATCCAGAAAGAGCAGTGCGGGAACTCCGGTGAAGGCCGCCGCCAGGATGGTCCAAAAGAGGATTCCGTTGAGCCGCCGGCGCAGGATGCGTTTGCGCGGTCCCAAGCGGCCCGCCATCGAGTGAAGCGTCCCCGCCGGACAGATCCACCGGCAGAAAAACAGGCCGCGCCAGACGGACAGGCCCAGGAAAAGGGCCGCCGGCAATCCCCAAAACACGCCCGTGTACCAGGTGCGCGCGGCAATCGTGTTGGCCACGGCGACCAAGGCGGACGAGGCGGGGACGAGGCGCGCAGCCCAAGCAGGCATCGGCCCACCAATGGATAACAGGACAGCGCCCGCAAGACACAAGAAGCGGACAGCCTGCCGCAACCAGCGAGTTTTCATGCAGTGGTTCTCAGCATCATCAAGACAATTCCCACACAGCCTGGCGGGTTGAGGTCGGTCAAGCCGGGACTTCGATCCGGTGCAGGCTTACAGCGCTCGGATCGCCGACGCCGATCCCCGTCTCACCCGCGATGCGGATGCACCCCACCTTGGCCCGGGAACGGGGTTCGTTGTTCGTTTGTTGCAACCCTGGAATGCGGCGTTGCCATATTGCAGTGCGGCAAGGAGGAAAGAGGCGAAAAAGGGCTTCCGTCAACACCACAACGATGAACGCCGGTCGCGTCGTTCGGGAGATGGAGCGGATCAGAACTCTGGGGTCTCGGAGCAGTGACAAAATGCCCGTTTTTACCCGTTCTGTCAAGCCGGTTCGACCTTACGACTGCACGAAGGTCGGCTCGATATCGGCAAGTGGCCGGGTGTATCGGCGGAAAGAACGGTCGAGATCGGTCATTTATTGCCGAGACCCGCTGCGCTCCTTCTCGGCGTCGGGAACGGGATCGAAGCAGGCGCGCGATGCGCCGGCGGGCAGGGCCGACAGGCCGCTGCGGCGTCCGGGCGGATCGAATGTGTTCGTGTGCGTCGGCGTCTGTTTGCGGTTGAAAAGTCCGAAGAGACTCGCGAACGACCGCCAGCGGACGCCGACGGGAACGCACGGCAAAAGGAGGCGGGGGCGGCAAGGTCGAAACGGCGCCTCGCCGGTATTCGAAGCATGGTTGCGGCGAGACACTGTGTCTGTTTACGGGCGCGCGATCGCACGTTATTCTTCTTGTTCGGATAATGCGCGATCCAGCCGTTTGCCGCACTCCGGACCGTCGGAAAAGGCCTACCCCGGGTTGGTCCCCGGGCTGTGGCGTGGTATGGTTCGTGGCATCGAGCAGGCTGTCTGTCCAGCCCGCCGCCGTTCGCATTGCGCTCTCGTGTTTCAGCCCGGGAAGGGACCATGATCAACCGAACTCTGTCGCTTGTTCTCGCATTTGTGTTCTCGTCCGGCGCCGTTCGCGCGCAGGTCACCATTCGCAAGACCGCCGCGAACAGCAATCCCGCCTTGATCGTGGAGTCTTTCAAAGGTCCGGAAAGCACGGCCCGACTCTTTCGGGACACTCTCAAGAGGTGCGACTGGTTCACGGTGGTTTCCGACGGCGCGACCGCCCCTTACCGGTTGCGGGCGGTGTACAGTGCCGGGCCGCCCGCAGTCTTGAGTGTTGAAGTCCTTTCCGAGACTGGCACGCGTGTGGCGAAAGTTCGACAAAGCACCCGTTCGGGGGAGACGGACTGGCTGGTCTACCGTACGGTCGATGCGCTTATCCGTGCTTTGTTTCGGAACCCCGGACTCTGCGCCTCTCGCATTGCGTTCGTGAACGGTCCGACCGGGCGCAAGGAGATCGGCACGTGCAATTTCGACGGGTCCGGCTATCGCCAGCTCACGCGAAACGGCACCATCTCGACCGAGCCATCGTGGGGGCCGGGCGCCGCCACGCTGGTTTACACCCTCTACGGGGCCACGTATACCGACGTCATTCTTTTCGACCTGGTGAACCGGCGCCAGCGCCGTCTATCCCAATTCCCGGGCCTCAATGCCGGGGCGGATATCGATCCCGGCGGAAAGTGGGCGGCGCTGTGTCTGAGCCGCGACAATGCCGTCGAACTCTACCTGCTCCGCATCCGGGACGGGGTCTTGCGGCGCTTGACACATGACCGCGCCGTGGAATCCTCCCCCTGTTGGGGACCGGACGGCCGCACACTGTGCTATGTCTCCGACATCGCCGGGCGTCCCCACCTATACCTTCTTCCTGTGGCCGGCGGCGCGCCGGTCCGACTGACTCCGGGGGTTGCGGAACAGGTTTCGCCCGACTGGTCGCCCGTCTCGAACCGCGTTTGCTTCGCCACGCGCCGTGGAGGGCGGTACGTCTTGGCGGTGGTCGACATGGCCGATCCGGCCCGGGAAGCCCGAATCATTCCTGCCGCGCCCGGCGATTGGGAGGCCCCGTCCTGGGCGCCGGACGGACGGCACATCGTTTGCACGCGGACCAGCGGACGTGGCCACGCTCTTTACATCGTGGACAGTTGGTACGGTCGGGCTCAACCCATTACGGCGCCGGGTGATGTCGCCTTGCCAAGTTGGTCCGACTTGTTTTGAATCGGGCGCGGGAACCTTGCTCCGCGAGCTGCCGCCGAACTCAGCAACTCCGGCGGCGCTTCGCTCCCGTTTCAGGATTCGCCATGCGCCCCGCCACGCGTCCCGGCATGGCCACGGGAATGCCGCCGGGCCTGCGAGTTCGACCGTGCTCCAGTTGCCTTTGAGACCGTCAGCATGCGAGCAGCCATCGAGCAGTTCATCGCCTACGCCGCCCTCGAACGTGGTTTGGCGGACAGCACCATTGCCGCGTACGTCCACGACATCGAGGCATTGGCGGAGTTCTGTGAGTCAACGACCCTCATCGATCCATCTCAGATCACACGCGATACGCTTTTGGATTTTCTCGAGGACTCCCAGAACCACGGTTTGGGGCCGGCGTCCCTGGCCCGACGCCTCGTAGCGATCAAAGTCTTTTTCCGCTTCCTCGAGCGGGAGAAACTCCTTGATCGAAACCCGGCAGAGCCCATGGAAGGGCCGCGCCTCTGGCAAGTTTTGCCCGATTTCCTCAGTGTGCGCGAGACCGATGCGCTCCTGAAGGCATTTCCGCTTGCTTCGAAGGATCCGCTGGAACGGCGGAACCGAACCATGCTCGAGACCTTTTACGCCACCGGCCTGCGGGTCAGTGAGCTGGTGGGGCTGCGGGTCGACGGGGTCCGGCTGGACGAGAAGCTCATCCGGGTCATCGGCAAAGGCGACAAGGAACGACTCGTCCCTCTGGGTGGTCCCGCTGTGCGCGCCCTGCGGCAGTACCGGGCCGAAGTGCGTCCCGTTCTGGACCGGACCGGTGGCTCCCCGTTTCTGTTCCTGTCCGTTCGCGGGCGCCGGCTCACCCGTAAACGCGTTTGGACCATTGTGAAAGAGGCAGCGCGACGGGCCGGCATTCACAAGAACGTCTATCCGCACATGTTGCGCCATTCGTTCGCCAGTCACCTGTTGGCCGGCGGTGCGGACCTGCGCGTCATCCAGGAAATGCTGGGGCACGCCGACATTGCCACCACCCAGGTTTACACACACGTGGACCAAGGGCGGTTGGCCCGTGTGCACCGGCAATTCCATCCGCGGGCCTGAGTCCGCTGCACTTGTGTTTTACGGACCAGACGTCAGTCGCCGGGAGGTATTGCAGATGAGGACGGTCGCCGCAGCTCTTTTGTTGTTGCCCTGGGGCTTCCAGGTACACGGTGTGCTTCCCGACTTGCTCGACGATTCCGCGGCCCTCGAAATGACCGGCGAATCGTTGCCGGTCGGTCAGGTCCGGGCCGTGCTTTGCGCCGCACCGGACGGGCCCGCGGGGACGTATAGCTTGAAACTGACTTTTCGTCTCCGCGAATACCGGGCCCGGAACTGGCTCGATGTCGCCTGTCGATCCATCCGGGACCTTTCTGCAACGGGCAACTGGCGGCTCTGGGTCCGGGCGGAGCAACCTGCGGCTTTTCTGAACATCAAGGTCGTCGACGCCGACAACCCTCCGCCGAACCATTCTGCCCTGGAGGGCCCTTTGCTGGACGCCGGCAAACCGTTGCCGGGGGGGAAGTGGGTGCCGCTCGTTCTCAACTTCTCCGGCAAGCCCGCGTCGCGCGACCGTGTGACGTACCTCGGGTTTTACGTTTCCACAGCGGACCGGCGCATCCCCCTTGATCGCGACATGGTCTTTTACGTGGGACGCTTTCGTTTGAAACCTGTGAAACGGCCGCCCTGGCCGCCCCGGCGATCCGATGGTCGGGCCGGCCGATGGCGGACGATTTGGGACGGACCTTTGAGCGCGGACAGAGGGTGGCGGCCGGTCTCGGGCAAAGACAACCAAACCGATCATACCGCCGAATTCGTGGCGGGCGGGGTCGAATTCACGGCGGACGTTGACGGCTGGAACGAATTCCTTTGGTCGGACCCCGCCGGAGTTCC
>JAADHN010000012.1:15725-32324 GCA_013151865.1 Kiritimatiellota bacterium | reverse complement strand
TCGTCAACTCCTTGGCCAGCAGAAAAAACCGTTCCTTCTCCACCACGCCGAACGGAAGAAAGTTCCGCTCGCCCGCCACCCGGTTCAGCAGGTGGTAATAGCACAACTCCCGGTCGTATCGAATCCGTGCCGCTCGCATTTCCATCTCCTCTCTATCGTCTCAACTCCCCCGTCCGTGCCTCGATTCCGTCGTCCCGGCGGGCATTGTTGTCCTTTTGGAGACCGCGGCCGTGCCTGCCATAGCCTGGGGGCGACGGCGGGTCCCCGCGGGTAATAAGGTAGGGGTAAGAGGGGTAAAGGTAATGTTCCGCCCCGGCCCGTGTCGCCCGCGCCGCCCTCATCTCGCCGCGCCCCCGACGCAGCCTACAATACGCCGCACCGTCGCCGAAGTCAACCAGAAAAAGCCCGTCCCAAAATACAAAAATACAAAATACCAAAAAAATATCGTCCCAAAATATCCCAAAATACCCCCGACGAGCGCTGTGGAATGTTCCCCCGACTCGGGCCGGATTGCAGAAAACGGTTCCCGTGCGAAATTACTCATTGCCGCGCCGTTTCCTCGTCGAGTATCAGGAGCAGCAAGCATGAAGCATTCCATTTGGCGTCCGTTTTTCTGGTTGAAGGTCCCTCTTTTGGGAGGGACGGTTCTGGGCGTACTGGCGTATGCGCCGTACACACTTGCGGCGGGGCCCGGTTCACTGGCTCCGTCGGTCAGCAAGAGTCTGGAGCGCAGCACGGCGTTTCTCCTGTCGCGCCGGCGCGGGAACGGGGCCTGGCTGGACCATCCCGCGGTGACATCCCTGGCGTGCGCGGCCCTGCTCGGTGTTCCCGGGCATGGTCGGACGGAGATTCGGGAGGCTGTGGACCGAGGGCTGGATTATGTCGTCGGTTTGGCCCAGCCGGACGGATCGATCTGGAACAGGACGGCGGAAGACTACCCCAATTACTCGACGTCCATCAGTCTGATCGCCTTGGCTCTTGCCAACCGGTCCAAAGACGCGCGGGTGGTGCGTGCGGCGCGGGACTTCCTGCTCAAGAGTCAGTTCAAGGGCGATCCCGACCGGGACCCTTCGTACGGCGGCATCGGCTACGGCAAGAAACTACGGCCCGATCTTTCGAATACGCAGTGGGCCCTCGAGGCCCTCTACCTGACCGACTACCTGGACCGTGAGCCTTTCACCCGGGATCGGGATCGGGCACAGCGGGCCGATCTGGCCTGGAAGCGGGCGCTCACTTTTCTGTCGCGCTGCCAGAACCTGCCTGAAACCAACGACCAGGTTTGGGTTGCCTCCGATCCGGACAATCGCGGCGGGTTTGTTTACATGCCGGGCGAGAGCAAGGCGGGGGAGATCGAGCAAGGCGGCCGCAAGAGCCTCAGGAGCTACGGGAGCATGACGTACGCGGGGTTGAAAAGCATGATCTATGCGCGTCTCTCGCCGGACGACCCGCGGGTCAAGGCGGCCGTCGACTGGGTGCGTCGCCACTACACATTTGCCGAGAATCCGGGCATGGGTTCGGCAGGACTTTATTATTATCTTCATACTTGTGCCAAGGCCCTGGCGGCATACGGACAGGACGCGTTGGTCGACGCGGCCGGAAAACGCCGCCTTTGGCGCCGCGAACTGACGACTGCCCTGATCAAGCGGCAGCGTCCGGACGGCTCCTGGGTCAATGCGAACGGACGCTGGTGGGAGAGTATCCCCGAGTTGACCACTGCGTATGCCATGCTGACCATAGAGGTTGCCCAAGGTCGAATGCCCGCCGCTGTCGGAACACGGCGTGTTCCGGCACGAGGCGAACAGAAGGAGGAACGTCATGAGTGACACGACTCAATGCTGTGCGGACTCGGATCGGACGAGAAAGGCGCCCCGGGACTGTACGCCGGACCAGGTTGCCGAGTGCCACGGTCCCGCGGAGGCGCATCCGTGTATCCCGGCGGGAGGATGCGAGCGGCCGGACCGGCTGAAAGGAAAGCCGGAAGACTGTTCGCCGGAGCAGATCCGGAAATGTCACGGTACGGAAAGCGCGCACCCATGTGTGTAGGCCGTGAACGCCCGTCCAAACTGTTTCTGGCCTTTCTTCGACTCGGGCTGACGGCGTTCGGCGGCCCGGCCATGGTGGCGTATATCCGCGACCTTGGCGTGAAAAAGCACAAGTGGCTCAGCGAAGAATCGTTCCGGCACGGCGTGGCGGTGTGTCAGTCGATTCCCGGCGCCACGGCCATGCAGGCCGCCGCTTATGTGGGGTTGCGCGCCGGCGGCCCGATCGGGGCGCTGGCGGCGTATGTGGCTTTCGGTCTGCCGGCTTTCGTCCTGATGGTGGCCCTGACCGCACTTTACGGGAGCACCCACGACCTGGAGGCGGTGGTTTCCGCTTTCAAAGGCTTGCATGTGATCGTTGTCGCGCTGGTGGCGAACGCCGTCTTGAAATTCGGGCGGAGTTCGATCCGCAAGTGGCAGGATGTGGTGCTGGGGCTCGGTGCCGCCGCTTTCCTTGTCAAAGGCGGCAGTCCGGTCATCGCCATCCTCTCTTCCGCCGGGCTGGGGCTGGTTCTGTTCCGCGGAATGAGCGGCAACCCCGCCGCCCACAACGAGATCGGCAGCGGCGGGACGCTCCGGGAGCTGCGGGCGCCGCTGGCCATGACTGCGGCGTTCGCGGCCGCGCTCCTCGTTCTCTTCCTCACCGACCGAAAGCTATTCGACTTGTCCGCCTTGATGCTCAAGGTGGATCTCTTCGCCTTTGGCGGCGGGTACGCTTCCGTGCCTTTGATGCTGCGGGAGGTGGTGGACGTCCGGCAATGGATGGACGGCAAGACGTTCATGGACGGCATCGCGCTGGGGCAGGTCACCCCCGGCCCGATCGTCATAACCGCCACGTTTGTGGGATATCACATTGCGGGTTTTCCCGGAGCGCTGGCCGGCACCGTCAGTGTTTTTACGCCTTCGCTCATCATCCTCACCGCGGTGGTCCCGTACTCCGACCGTCTCCAGCGCAGTGATCTTTTCCAACGGGCGCTCCGGGGCGCCCTGGTTTCGTTCGTCGGCCTCCTGCTTGCGGTTGCCGTGCGCTTTTCCCTCGAGATCCATTGGAACGTCTTTCAAGTGGCGATCGCCGCGGCCGCCTTTCTTGCCTTGCTCCGGAAGGTGGATATTCTTTGGGTCGTTTTGATCGGGGCGATCGTCTCCGCCCTGGTTCTGTGAGTCATCCCCCCGGGAAAGGAACGTCCGTGAATACGCCGGTTTCTCCAGTCGCGTTTGCCGGGGCCGTTCTGGCCGCGGCACTCACGTCCGCGGCCGCTCGGAGTGCCTCCAAGGACCTCGGAGACGGATTTCGCGATCACGGCGTGGCCACCCCGGTCAGCAATCACCGCGGGATCGTGGCCACGCAGGACGGGCAGGGTCGGGACGTGGTCCTTATCTGGTTGTACGACCGGCGGGGCGCTTATGCCCTGCTGACAGTGGACGTGGACGCGGGAACTTCGCGCCAGACCGCCACCCCGTTTCCGCCGCGCGGGGATTGTCCGTATGCTTCGCTGCTGTCCAGTCGAAACCGGTTCTATACGCATTTCGCCGGGTGCTTTGCCGAGTTCGATCCGGCCAAGGGTGCGTTCACGTTCTGGAAACAAACGAAGCCGCAGATGGCCATGGGCATGACCGAGGACGACGCGGGTCGAATCTGGGCGGTGACCTACCCCAACAGCGGCGTGGTCTGTTTCGACCCCGAGACGCGGGAACTGCGGGATTACGGCTACGTGCACAAAGAGAATTGGCGTCAGTACCAGCGGTACGTCGCTGCAGATGATACGGGCTGGATTTACTTCGGTCTCGGCAACACCGCCAGTCAGATCGTGGCCTTTGACCCGAAGAGCGCCGCAGCCAAGACCGTCGTGCCCGAAAAGGAGCGGACCAAAGGTACGGCCTGGGTCGGTCGGGACTTGAACGGCAAGGTGTACGGCCGCAACGGCAAGACCTGGTACGAACTCTATCGGGGCGTTGCCCGGACAATCCCGAAGCCCGAGAATATGCGCTTGAAACCCATCATTACCGGCAGTCAGGGCCTGGTACATCGAAGGTTCCCCGACGGTCGGAGACTGAAGGTCTGCGACACCGTTGAACGGTACCTGATCGTCGAAGATCCGAAGACCGAGTCGTCGCGTCGCGTCACGTTTGATTACACCAGCGAAGGCGCCCATATCATGGGGATTGCGGCGGCCTCGGACGGCACGCTCTGCGGCGGGACGGCGTTTCCGATGCGCTTTTTCAGTTACAACCCGAAGACCGACGAGTGGATCAATCGTGCGGCCTACGGGCAATGGAACACGGTGGCGCGGCAGGGCGACCGTTTCTTTGTCGGTGGGTACGGCGGCGGGTTCCTGCTGGAGTGGGCGCCGGCCAAGCCGTGGGTCCCGACCGTCCCGGCCGGGGACCGTCCGGAAACCATCGGGTGGGGATATACCAGCCCGGATTACTATCACTTCAGCGGCATGATCGGGGCGGTTCGAATCTACGACCGGGCCTTGGCGCCCGAGGAGTTGGCAAAGCCGTCCCCGGACGGCGCCGTGGCCTCCTGGCTTTTCGACGAGGGCGAAAAAACGGTTGCCGCCGACGCCTCCGGGAACGGCAATCATGCCGCGATCCGTGGCCCGGAATGGGTGCGAGACCGGACAGGCGGGGTCGCGTTGAAGTTCGACGGCAAGAACGACTACGTGGAAGTTCCCGATTCTCCGAGTCTGCACGTGCGCGACGCTCTGACTGTCGTGGCGAGGGTGTACCCGGTCCCACCCCATCAGCACGGATACGGGGGCCTCATCAACAATCTTGCGGGTCATGCAAACAGCCGATTGCTGATCCTCAACAACGGCGATTCGCTGGCGCAGGTTTTCATCAGCGGCGCGACTCGGAACGTGGTCGGTCCGCGTCTCCGCAACAACGCCTGGAACCAAGTGGCCTATGTATACGACGGCACCCACGAGTACTGGGTGGTCAACGGCGTTCAAGGGAAGAAGTATCCGCGTACAGGGCCCGTAACGGTGGATTCCAATCCCGCGTTTCTCACCGACTGTCATCCGGACATCAACCGCCCCCACGACCTACTGGCCTGTCCCGACGGCCGGACCGTGGTTCTGGCCGGAACGCCCGGATACGGCTACACCGGCGGCGGCCTGCTCTTCTGGGACCGTAAAACGCGGACCCGTGTATTGCGCACTCACTCCGAACTGCTCCCGGACCAGGCCACGCTCAGCCTGGCCCCGTTGCCGGGCGGCAAGATCATCGGCGGCTCGACCACCAGCCCGGGGACCGGCGGGGAAAAGAAAGCCAAGCAGGCCGAACTCTACATTCTCGATCTCGAGAGCAAGACTATCGAGTGGCACGCCCCTATCTTCCCGGGAGCCCAAGGGTATACCGACCTCTGTCCGGGCCCGCGGGGGCTGATCTACGGCGTCGTGGATCGCAAACGCTTTTTCGTGTTCGATCCCGACACACGCAGCATTGTCCACGAATCGGACACGAACGGCCGTTTCGGCCTCACCAATTCCCAACAGGGCCCGCGGGTCTTCGTGCGAACTCCGCACGGCGACGTGTACATGCTCTTCGTTAAAGGCATCGCCCGAATCGACCCCGAATCGTTCGACGTGCGGATGGCGGCCCAATCTCCGGTCCCCATCGGTCCCGGCGGCGACTATCTGGACGGGCGCATCTATTTCGGCAGCGGTTCGCGGCTTTACAGTTGGGAATTGCCGGCCGACGTGCAGTGACCAACCCGGCGTTCGCGCCAATCCCGCCTTGCCGAAACGCCGGTCCCCCCCAAAAAAGATTCAGACTCGGCTTGACGCACCGGGTGCGGCCTGCTAAAGTATGTTCCAGTGTACCGAAACAGCGAAACAGACCGAACACAAGAAACCCAAACACCAACGTGATCAGGCACGGCACAATCGGCTATTTCGACTGGTGGTGGCGTCGCGGCTTTTATGCTCCCCCGCGGCGACCGCCTCCCTGAGTGCTGCAGTTTCCTCAACCCAACAAAGAACAGCGGCTGCGGGCGGTCCCGAGACCGAGGGTTCCCCCGGCAGCCGCTTCTTTTCGCCCTCTGGCGAATGTCTCGAAGCAATCCGGATCGCAGGCAAACTCGCCGACTCCGCCAGTCGGTCCGGCCGGACCAACACACACACTCGGAAGCAACAACCATGTTCGTCCCGACATTCAAAGAGTTCGAATCTCTGGCCCGCACGGCCAATTTGATTCCCGTGTACCGCGAGCACTTGGCCGACACCGAGACGCCGGTTTCCGCGTTCAGTCGTTTCGTCGAGGACGCGCAGGCTTTTCTGCTCGAAAGCGTGGAGGGAGGCGAACGTTGGGGACGCTATTCCTTCATCGGCGTCGATCCGACGGCGGTTTTCACGGTCCGGGACGGTACGGCCCGACTCACCTTCAGAGACGGCCGCACCCATGTGGTTTACCGGGGCTGGTCTCCGTTCGAAGCGTTGCGAAACGTTTTGGCCGGGGTCCGGCCGGCCGTGGTGCCGGGGTTGCCCCCGTTCTGGGGGGGGGCGGTGGGCTATCTCGGGTATGAGACCGCCCGAGAATACGAAAAACTGCCGTCTCCAAAAACTCCGATGAATTGGCCGACGGCCGCCTTGATGTTGACCGACAAGATGGTCGTTTTCGACAATGTTCGGCACACCATGAAGGTGACGGCGCTGGCTCGAACCGACGACTTTTCCGACGCCGAATCGGCCTACAACGACGCGCGTCGTCGGATCGAGGCGCTGGAAAGCCGCCTTCGGGGCTCGGCGCCGAAGGACTTTGGCGTCGGAGGCCTCCCGGCCGAGCCGCCCGTGATCGAGATGGCCTCGAACATGACGCGCGAGCAGTTCCGGGACATGGTGCGGCGTGCCCGGGAATACATTGTCGAGGGCGACGTGATTCAGACCGTGCTCTCGCAGCGTTTTTCTGCCCCGTTGCCGGCCACGCCGATGGCAGTCTATCGGGCCCTCCGGTTCATCAATCCTTCGCCCTATACCTTTTTCCTCAAGTTCGGGGGACGTTTTCTGGTGGGGTCGTCGCCGGAAGTGATGGCGCGCCTCACCGGCAAGCGGATCGAATTGCGTCCCATTGCCGGCACCCGTCCCCGGGGCGCCTCCGAACAAGAGGACCGTCGGTTGGCGGACGAACTCTTGGCCGACGAAAAGGAGCGCGCCGAACATGTCATGCTCGTGGACTTGGGACGCAACGACTTGGGCCGGATCGCCGTACCGGGGAGTGTTCAGGTCCGGGACTTCATGGCCGTCGAGCGCTATTCGCACGTCATGCACATCGTCTCCCACGTGGAAGCGATTCTCCGGGAGGACCTGGACGCTTTCGACGTGATCCGGGCGACGTTTCCGGCGGGGACCCTGACCGGAGCCCCCAAGATTCGGGCCATGGAGATCATTCATGAACTCGAGCCTTGCGCGCGCGGTCCCTACGGCGGCGCCGTAGGGTACATCGGCTACGGCGGCAACATGGATCTGGCCATCACAATACGGACCCTCGAGATCGAGGGACAAACCGCCTCGGTACAGGCCGGCGCCGGAATCGTGTACGACTCCGATCCGGACGGCGAGTTCGATGAGACCGTCAACAAGGCCAGGGCCATGGTCCGGGCGCTCGAACTGGCCGGCGCCGGCCTCGACCCGGCGGCATTGCACCGTGCAACCCATGGCTGATTGTCTCGAAATGATTCGGAGCACAGCCCATTTGCGGGACGCGGCAGGAGCGTCCGGCCAAATCAGAGACGTACCTCAGAGGATGTTCCCCATGCTGCTGGTCATCGACAACTACGATTCCTTCACCTACAACCTCGTCCAATATCTCCAGGCCATGCGGGAGGAGGTTCGGACCGTCCGGAACGATGCGATCGGCCTGGACGAGGTTGCGGCCATCCGGCCCGAAGCCGTGGTGATTTCGCCTGGACCGTGTACGCCGGCCGAGGCCGGCATCAGTGTGGAACTGACGCGCCGCTACAGCGGGGAGATACCGATTCTCGGCGTCTGTCTCGGGTGCCAGAGCATCGCGGCGGCGTTCGGCGCGGAAATCGTCCATGCCCGCCGGATCATGCACGGAAAGACTTCGAGGATCGAGCACGACGGTCGCGGTGTCTTTGCCGGTATTCGCTCCCCGGTCACCGCGGGGCGATATCACTCGTTGGCTGTGGCCCCGGAGAGCCTGCCGGGCTGTCTCGAGGTGACCGCGCGCGCCGAAGACGGTGAGATTATGGGGATCCGCCACCGCCGTCACCCGACCGCCGGCGTACAATTCCACCCCGAATCGGTCCTCACCCCGTCCGGAAAGCGGTTGTTGGCCAATTTTCTCAAGCTGGCTCGGGAGTGGGAGAGCATCGACAAGGAGGATTTGCAGAATGATTCGTGAAGTCATTGCTCAAGTTGTGGACGGCGTCGACCTCGATGCGGCCCGGATGGAGGCCGTCATGGACGAAATCATGTCCGGCGGCGCCACGTCGGCCCAGATCGCGGGCCTGATCACCGGGTTGCGCATGAAGGGTGAAACCGTGGCGGAGATCAGCGGCGGCGCCGCTTCAATGCGCCGCCACGCGACTTTCATCGACGCCGGTCCCGGTCGTGTGGTCGACACGTGCGGTACGGGCGGAGACGGGCTCGATACTTTCAACATCTCCACCACGGCTGCCTTCGTGGCCGCCGGCGCCGGCGTCGTCGTCGCCAAGCACGGCAACCGCGCGGTATCCAGCAAGTGCGGTTCGGCGGACGTGCTTGCCGAACTCGGCGTCAACATCCAGGCCCCGCCGCCCGTGGTCGAGCAATGCATTCAGGAGAACGGCATCGGTTTTCTGTTCGCCCCGACTATGCATCCGGCCATGAAGTACGCCATCGGCCCGCGGCGCGAGTTGGGCATCCGCACTGTTTTCAATATGCTCGGGCCGCTCACCAACCCCGCCGGCGCCACCGGCCAAGTGCTCGGCGTGTTCGCCCCGGAGTTGACCGAGACGTTTGCCGCGGCCCTGCGCGAGCTGGGGTGCCGGCGTGCCTTTGTCGTGCACGGCAGCGACGGCATGGACGAAATCACCACCACCGGCCCGACCCGGACCTGCGAACTCCGCAACGGCGAGCTTCGCACATACGAACTGACGCCGGAGCCCTTTTTCGGAGGCTGCGACGACCCCGAGGCCCTGGCCGGTGGTGCACCGGCAGAGAACGCGCGCATTCTTCGCAATGTCCTCGAGGGCGGGGTCGGCCCCGCGCGCCGGATCGTGCTGCTGAACGCTGCGGCGGCCATCGTCGCCGGCGAAAAGGCCGAGGATTTGCATGAGGGATTGGAACTCGCCCGGCGCTCGGTCGACTCGGGAGCGGCTCGGGCCAAACTCGACGCGCTCATTTCGCTGACCCGGGCAACCGGAGCCTGAGTTGCCGACCGCCTCGAATCAGTTCGAAGCGCAGACGAACTTCCGGCCTCGACAGCATCGTCCGGACAAACCTGGAACGGTTCGAACCATGAGCATTCTGACTGACATCGTCGCCTCGGTACGCGCCGATCTCGAGATGACCCGTCGCCGCATGCCCGAGTCGGTGCTGCGCGAGCACGCCTGCAATGCCCCGGCCCCGCCCGACTTCGCCGCCGCCCTGGGGCCGGCCCCCGCCGGACGTCCGCGCGTGATCGCCGAACTCAAACGCGCTTCGCCGTCGAAGGGATTGATCCGCCGGGACTTCGGCGTCGTATCGTTGGCCAGGGAATTGGCGGAGAACGGGGCGGCCGCCCTGTCCGTGCTCACCGAAGTCCGTTATTTCCGGGGTGGGCCGGAATTCCTCCGAGCCGCCGCGGCCAATGTGGCCATTCCGGTCTTGCGCAAGGATTTTATTGTTGAGCCGTACCAATTGTTCGAAGCCCGGGCCTGGGGCGCTTCGGCCGTGTTGCTCATTGCCGCCATCCTGCCACCGCCGGAGTATCGCCGGCTGCACGAGCAGGCCCGGGAACTCGGGCTCGACGTGCTCACCGAGGTGCACACCCTCCGGGAGCTGCGGACCGTGCTCGACGCCGGTGCGGAGATCGTCGGGATCAACAGCCGGGACCTGCGCACGTTCGAGGTGGACTTGGCGCGGACCGAAGAACTCCTGGCCGAGGTGCCGAACGGGGTCGTTCGCGTTGCAGAAAGCGGCATCCACGACCCCGAAGATTTGACCCGGCTGCAGCGTGCCGGAGCCGATGCATTCTTGATCGGAGAAACCCTGATGCGAGCGCCTCGTCCCGGGCGCGAGCTGGCCCGGTTGCTTCGGCTGCCCGCGGGGGCCGGCCGAGTCGCCGGGGTGCTCCGACCCCTGGCGTCAAGTTTGGGGGTGCTATTGTGAACCGCGCCGTATACGTCAAGATTTGCGGTCTCACGAGCCTCCGGGATGCGGAATGCGCCGTTGAGGCGGGCGCGGACTTCCTCGGGTTCGTCATGGTCCCCGAGTCGCCTCGCTGTATCTCGGCGGACTGGGTCCGCGGTCTGGTCCGCGATTTGCCTGGGGCTGTGAGGAAAGTCGGGGTCGTCGCCGACCTGCCGCTGTGCGAACTCCGCAACCTTTTAGATTCTAGCGGGTTGGACATGCTTCAGCTCCATGGAGAAGAGATGGCCGAAGCGATCCGGAGTTTGCCTCGGGAGCGACTGTGGAAAGCCGTACATTTGCGAACTCCGCTGGATGTGGCGCTTGCCGCTGTGTTTCCCGCGGCGGCAATTGTGGCCGATACGGCCGTCGGGAACCGGCGCGGCGGCACCGGCAGGAAGGGCGACTGGGCCTTGGCCCGGGAGCTGGCCCGGCGAACCCGGACGGTCCTGGCCGGCGGTCTGACTCCGGAGAATGTGGCGGAGGCAGTACGGCGCGTGCGGCCTTTCGGCGTGGACGTCGGCAGCGGGGTCGAGGCGGCGCCCGGTCGGAAAGATCCCACCCGGGTGCGGGAGTTCGTCCACGCCGCCAAGGCTGCGGGCGGTGTTCCGGTCCCGTGTCCTCTGTCGGAACGCCCTCAGAAAGAAAGAGAATGAATATGACCGTGAACGAAAGCGCGTCCACGAGTTCGTGCGGGCACTTCGGGCCGTACGGCGGACAATACGTGGCCGAAACTTTGATGCCCGCGCTTATCGAGCTGGAACGGGCGTTTGGGCACTATTGGCAAGACGCCTCCTTCCGAGCCGAGTTCGAGCAATATTTGTGCGATTACGTGGGTCGTCCCAGCCCGCTTTATTGCGCCCGACGCCTGTCCCGGCACTGCGCGGGCGCGCGGATTTACCTCAAGCGGGAGGACCTGAACCATACCGGTGCGCACAAGGTGAACAACACCCTGGGTCAGGCCCTACTGGCCCGCGAGATGGGCAAGCAGCGCCTGATCGCCGAGACCGGGGCCGGTATGCACGGCGTGGCCACGGCGACTGCGGCGGCGCTTTTCGGCATGACATGCGATGTTTTCATGGGCGACGAAGACATCCGCCGGCAGGCCCCCAATGTGGCGCGCATGAAAACGCTCGGCGCGCGAGTCGTCCCGGTTCACAGCGGCACAGCCACACTCAAAGATGCCATGAACGAGGCCCTGCGGAACTGGGTGGCCACGGTCCGCGACACATTTTACGTCATTGGGACCGTGGCCGGACCGCACCCGTATCCGACCATGGTGAAGGCGTTTCAATCCGTCATCGGCACGGAGGCGCGCCGCCAAGTCCTCGAACAGGCCGGCCGGCTGCCGACCGAGGTTATTGCCTGCATCGGCGGTGGCAGCAACGCCATGGGGATTTTTGCGGGTTTTCTCGGGGACGAAACCGTCCGCCTGACCGGCGTCGAAGCGGCGGGACTCGGGCTCGATACCGGGAAGCATGCCGCCAGCATTTGCGGCGGCGAGGTCGGTGTGCTGCACGGCAACAAGACCTACCTGCTCCAGGACCGGGAAGGTCAGATTCAGACCACTCACTCGATCTCGGCCGGCCTCGATTATCCGGGTGTGGGGCCCGAACATGCCTGGCTCCACGATACGGGCCGCGCCGAGTACTGCACCGTGACGGACCGGGAGGCCGTGGACGCTTTCTTCCTGCTCTGCCGTTTGGAAGGCATCATACCGGCCCTTGAATCCGCCCACGCCCTCGCCGAAGCAATCAAGCGCGCGCCGCGATACGGACCCGACGACCTGCTCGTGGTGAATCTTTCCGGGCGCGGCGACAAAGACATGGCCTCGGTCGAGGAATGGTGCGCCGAAAACGGGGTCGAGTCGGTCTCGGAATGAGGCGCCTTGCAGCCGTCCCCTTCTCTTTCTAGGGGGCAGACGATCATTGGGCGCGACGTTTACTCCGCGGTCCGCCCGGGGGCCCCCATAGCGTTTTTTCCAAAGACATCCGGAAAAAGGAACGTGTCATGAATCGAATCGACCGGGCTTTTGCTGCGTGTCGGCGCGAGGATCGGAAGGCGTTGGTGACGTTCATCAGCGCCGGAGACCCGAGCCTGGAAGTGAGTGAAAGCCTGCTGTCCGCTCTGGCCGGGGCCGGTGCGGATGTGATCGAACTGGGGGTCCCGTTTTCGGACCCCATGGCCGACGGTCCCACCATCCAGGCGGCGAGCCAGCGTGCCCTGGCGGCCGGTACGACTCTCGAGCGGATCCTGGACTTGGTTCGCCGCTTCCGGCAGGTCTCCGAGGTCCCGTTGGTACTGTTCAGCTACTACAACCTGATCTTCCGCTATGGGGTGGATCGTTTGGCTGCGGACTCCGCAGAGGCCGGCGTCGACGGTTGGCTGGTGGTGGACCTGCCCGTCGAAGAAAGCGCCGAGGTGCGTCCCGCCTTGGAGCGAAACCGACTGCATTGGATTGCGCTGGTTGCGCCGACCACTCCCCCCGAGCGCCTTCGGTTTCTGCTCGAGGGGGTGGGCGGTTTTGTCTATTACATCACCGTCACCGGGGTCACGGGGGCTCGCAACGACCTTCCGTCCGACTTGGTCGCGCACACGGCGGAGGTGAAAGAGGCCACGGACTTGCCGGTCGTGGCGGGCTTCGGGATCTCGTCACCCGAGATGGCCCGCCGGGTCGCAACCCACGTCGACGGTGTAGTGGTGGGCAGTCGGATTATCGACTTGCTGGCCGGTGCGGAAACCCCGGAGGCCGGAGTGGAACGCGCCGCCGCTTTCGTCCGCAGTCTCGCCGCCGCCCTCCGCGAGTGAGGACCGATCTTGGGAAAATGGCCGCCCGGGAGGCGCCGTCCCCCGCCCGTTCTTACGAGCCGTGTTTTTCCGATCTTCCCCGCCCCGATAAGAGTGTCCGGGAATAATGGGTGAGTCGCACACTCGCTTCCGCCCGGCGGATGCTTGCGCCTTCAGCATGTAGATTACCGGCCGTCTTGTTCCCCGCGGACCGCACGTCGCGAAGGTGCCGGGATGAACAGGAACCAATTGCCGCCGGAATTGCGGGCACAAGTACTTTTTTTGAGTCGTATCATGGGGCAACGCAGAATAATGAATCGGCCGCTCTTGCCGGCGTTGAGAATTCGCCTGTGTTCCGGATGGTCCTGAGACGTGGAATACCTGTTGCACATCCCCGCCATCGTGAAGGTCCTTGTTTCGCTGGGCCTGATCCTGTTGTTGAACCGGGTATTCCGCCGCCTGGCTCCGGCTGTGACCGGCGGCGTGGTGCTGCTGGCGTTCACGTGCGGGTTCGGCCCGACCGCGGCCGTCGACGTTGCCTGGGACCGCTTTCGTTCGCTTAATAACTTGAGTCTTTTGGCGGTGGTGCTCCAAGTAGTGTGGCTGAGTTCCCAAATGAAGGCGGCCGGGGTCATGCAGGACTTGGTGGATACCGTCCGCGGTATGACTCCCGGGCGGGCGGCATTTGCGGTATTGCCGGCGGTCATCGGTCTTCTGCCCATGCCGGGGGGCGCCCTTTTCTCCGCGCCCCTGGTCGACCGCTGCGACCGAGACGGGCGTTTGCCGCCTATCCTGAAGACCCGCATCAACTACTGGTTCCGGCACGTTTGGGAATACTGGTGGCCTCTGTATCCGGGCGTACTGTTGGCCGTCGAGATCAGCCGCCTCGAAGTCTGGCAGTTCATGCTCCTCCAACTCCCGCTCACGGTCGTGGCCGTGGCCGCAGGCTGGTGGTTCCTCTTGCGCGCCGTGCCGCCGGTCCCGGCAGAATCGGACTCGACATCGCGTCGGGCGCACGCGGGTGAATTCCTCCGACTCATCGCTCCGATCCTGGCCGTCATCGTCTGCTATTCCCTGGTCCGCGTCGTGTTTCCGGGCCTCACCCGTGCCAATCGGTATGCGCCTATGGTGCTCGGTTTGGTGGCTGCCGCGGGCGTTCTGCAAGTGCAACGCCCTCTTTCCCCGAAGGTTTGGGGCGCCATTCTTGCGACACGCAAGACTTGGCAGATGGCTCTGCTCGTGGCCTTGGTCCGCGTTTACGGCGCCTTCATTGAGGCGCGACTCCCGGACGGCATGACGCTGGTCGGCAACGTTCGGTCGGAACTCGATGCGTGGGGCATTCCCGTGATTCTCATGGTCATGGTCATCCCGTTCGTGACGGGCATCACCACAGGGTTGGCCATCGGTTTTGTCGGCGGCAGCTTCCCCATCGTTCTCTCCTTGGCGGCCGCACCTGGGGGGCACGCTCCGTTCGCCACGGTCGTCCTCGCGTATGCCTGCGGATACATGGGGATGATGCTTTCGCCCGTTCATATCTGCCTTATCGTGACGAACGAGCACTTCGCGACTCGCCTGGGCGGCAGTCTCACCGGACTGGTCCGTCCCGCAGTGGTCTTGATCGGTGCTGCCGTGACGTATTCCATGGTACTCAAGCTGGTCGGGTAAACTCCGACGATCCCCGGCCGGAATCGGATCCCTTTCGGAACGTCGTCACGTCACGGTATTGAGAGCCTGCGGCTGTCTTGCGGGGAAAAATACAAGATTTTCTCCATTCCTCGGTTGACGGCAAGGTTGTTTGCCGGTATAATTATTCTTGGTGCATTCATAAGTGTGTCTCGGAGTAAATCAGAGAACGGTTGCAAACCGCAACCGTTCCGATTTTTTTCGGCGCGTTCACACATGAATGCCGGCTGGCCCAACATGGTTTTGTTCCACCCACAACTGTGAAGTGAAAGAAAGAGAAACGAAGGAGAACTCAAGATGTCTGGACTTGGAAAGAAGAAGGGGTTTACACTGATCGAATTGCTGGTCGTAATTGCGATCATTGCGATTTTGGCGAGCATGCTCCTCCCAGCGCTGCAGAAGGCCAAGGCCAAAGCCCTCCAAGCGAGTTGTCAATCCAACCTCAAGCAGCTCATGCTGGGGATGATTCAGTACCAGGGCGACTACGACGAACGATATCCCAAGTGGAGTTGGGGAGCCGACCGCGGGCTGGGTGCCGCCGGCCCAAATCAATGGTTCAAAGCGACTTATTCGTATGTCGGCGACGAGAACAGCTATGTGTGTCCAGCTCGAACCGACACCACCTGGAACGGTTACTACGGCCAATATATCAATACGGTGGCCAACGGAACTCCCAAACCCTCTTATGGCTATAACGAGTCAATCAGTAACGGGTACGGGGGCGACTCGATTCGCAGTGTTCAGTTCAAACACCCGACCGAATGCCTCATCTTGGGCGACGCGCATCACGTTTTGGGCGGCGGGGCAAAGAACCCGGACTATTTGGTCCGATACATTTCGGCAGCCCACACTTATGGCTGCTCTTGCCCCAATGGGATTCAGGATTGGAGCCGGCAACCCGACAACACCATCCACAACAACGGCAGCAACCTCGGGTTCGCCGACGGCCATGTGAAGTGGTTTTATTACAAGGCGCTTCGCCGGAGTCCGAATGGGCCGATTCGGTATTACACGAGCGACATGTTCCAGTAATCTACTGCCCTTGGACTGCGGTAAGCGACCGTCTCGAAACGACGTGGTGTTCAGGCCCTGTCCCGGTTTTGCAGTTTCGTCCAAAGCATTCCGAGACGCTGAGGCCGACGGGTGTACCCGAACCGGGGTGCACCCGCTTTTTTTTCGACGGATTGCATGGCCTGTCGGAGCCGAGTCAGTTCCCGGCAAAATGCCGGGCCAGCAGGCTGAGCGAATACACCACCACCAGTGCCGTACAGAGGGTCGCCAGATTCAACACGAACCGGGCGTATCCGATTCGGCGGCGCGCAATGGCCTGTGCCAGCAGGCAGACGAGGCCGGTGGCGAAGAACTTGAAATGCAACAGTCCCCGGACCCCCCAGATCTGCAGGACGCCGGCCGCAATGGGGTTCGCCTCGCGAAAGCCGGCCCGGGGCAGTGCAAAGACCGTGATGCCGAAATCGACGGCGCTGACCATCAGGAACAGCGCCGTCTCGTGTTCGAGCGGCAAGTCGCTGAAGAGGACACGCTTCAGAATCGATGGATGACTTTTGCGCAATGTCTCCGATCCCGGTTTCGCCGACCGCGAGCGCATGTCCGGCGGGCTGCTACCGATTCCTTGGGCAACCACCGAGTTCTCCGGCAAACCAGGACTCAGTGAATCCGTAAAACAGAACGCCCTCTTTTTTTGCCTCCGACAGTGCCGGCGTGGGCGACTGCTTTACAGAAGATGACGCTTCCGA
>JAADHN010000012.1:0-15718 GCA_013151865.1 Kiritimatiellota bacterium | reverse complement strand
CAACTGTAAAGCTATCGCCCACACCCATGCCAGGAAGTCCACCCGAGAAAGGGAATTCGACTTTACAGACCTCCAAGCTCAATCCACCGAGTTGTCCGGCAAACAGATGCATCGGGCCCCGGTACCGGTGCTCCAGGCCTCGGCAAATTGAGCGTGAGTGCGTTTTCGAATTGCGCAACTTGGACGCTCGCATTGCGACAGGCTCTCGCCGCAGTTCGCTCACGAATCCAACAGGATCGACTTCGGCAAACGAGCGCCACAGAGCGAACAGTTGCGATTCGTCGCGAAAAAGAGGGCGCCGAAGTTGCGACACGCGATCGCCGTTTGCTGAGGGCCGGCGCTCACCTCACCCGTGCGAACTTGGGAGGCGCGCAAATTGAACGATCGCGCGGTCCGACCGGTCGTCCGTGGAGGGGGATTCCGTCGGGCGGGAGGGTCCCGTGCCTCCCGGCAGGGGGACCGAAGGCTTGATCGCAGGTCAATCAATACGCGTGTTCCGCTTGTGCGTCCCGACGAACTCTGCAGTGCGCCTCCTGCCCAGTGGGGGCATGCGATCCTGCCGGTCGACCCGGGTCCGGCGCGACTCGGTCCCGGGCGTCATTCGTGCACGGCCACGTCTTGCCCCATGCGCGCCGAATCGTAGATGGCCAGGATCAGGTCGACGGCTTTGCGTGCACTTTCTCCTGTAATGTAAGGGTCACGCTCCTCCCGGATGGCTCGGACCATGTCGTCGATCAACCAAACGTGCCCTTCGGCGGTGACGGCACGATTGTCGCCCGTGGTCCCTTCGTCGGTCACTGTTTTGGGCGGTCCCACATCCTGGGCGCGGCCGTCGTCTTCATCGGTTACGGCCCAACGTACGATATTGGATCCAGTGATGCAAATCGTCCCCAGTTTGCCGTGAAGTTCGAGCCGGCGCTTTTCTCCCGGATTGCAGGATGTGGTTCCGATGATTGTACCGTAGGCCCCGTTCTTGAATTCAAGCACGGCCACGGACGTGTCCTCGACTTCGATATCGCGTACGTGATGGGCGCATCGGGCGAAGACGCGTTCCACATCGTCGTTCATCAACCACAAGAGCAGGTCCACTCCATGGACGCCTTGATTCATGAGGGCGCCTCCGCCGTCCAGGGCCCAAGTGCCCCGCCAACCCGCGCTGTCATAGTAGGCCTGAGAACGATAGCTCTTGAGGAAAGCGTCGCCCAAGACCATCCGGCCGAGGGTCCCGCACGCAATAGCCTGCCGGGCCTTGATATTGTCCGGCGATGTCCGGCTCTGGAAGACGCACCCCAGCTTGACCCCGGCGCCTCGGCACGCCTCGATCATTTTCGTCATGCGCCCACGGTCGATGTCCAGGGGTTTTTCGCAAAAGGCGTGTTTTCCTGCTTCCGCGGCGGCAATGACGCAATCGGCGTGAAGTCCGGAGGGCGTGCATACACACACCACGTCCACTTCCGGATCAACGGCCAGCTTCTCGAAGTCGCGGTAGAAGCGCACGCCGCCGGACTGCACGGCGAAGGCTTTGCCTTTCGCCTCGTCAATGTCGCAGACCGCGATCAGTTCCGCATCCGCGCATGCCTGAATAGCCTTGCGGTGGGTGGGGGCGATCACGCCGCAACCGATGATGCCGAAACCGAGTTTTCCGTCCTTCATGGCCGAGTGTCCTTTCCCGTATATTCCGGAGTTCCGCCTCGGGGCCGGTCGCTTTATTGCCCAACGCCGGGGAAAACACGACTCTCCCGCTCAGCGCGATCATTCTCCATTGCTGCTGTTCGCGGTCGACGCCCGTGGAGGCGAGCATCCCCGCGAGCCGAATAACGCGACAGGCCCCGGGGGTGCGGAGCATTACCCGGATACGGTCCGTGTCGTTGTCGCGAAGCGTCACGGCGACGACACGCCGCGGGGCCGGGGCGTCCCCGGGAGTCGCTCCGTTCGCCTCGTTGAAGATACGACTGCCGATGGGCAGTGTCAAACGCGCCTCTCGATTCATCTGAGTTTCAAGACTCGCCCGACTGGACCCGTGGAACATGCCCGCACCCGACCCTGTCCGGAACGATTCCCGCCTTCCGCGTCCCGGGGCGGACGGGGCGGTTGCAACGGCTATTTGGCATCGAGCAATCGGGCCGGACGGCGGAGTCGTTCCCAGAGCGCCCGTGCCGGGGATACGGTCTTTGCATCCCCCATGTCCAGCCCGGCATGAGGAAGCAGAAAGACGCGCGAACGCCCCTTGCCCACGGTCACGTCGGTGTTCCAGACCTGGATGATCTCGATCCGGTCCGCGGCGTCGTACCAGCGGGTCACATCGTAATGAACGCGTGAGTCGCGTCGCTCCCATTGTCGGGCCACGGCCACACCGAGGCCGGCGCGGGGAGCGGCGTCCCAGGAGAAGTCGAACCACCCGCCCGTTTCCGCATCTTCCGGATCGAGCCCCGGTGAGCCGAAGTACAGGTCTTGGTAGGTCGACCTGATTTCGAGTCGTCCGCGCCGGGGTCGGGCTCCGACCCCGAACTGCAGCCTGAATGCGCCCTCGTGCTGCGGAAGTTCCGCCCCTTCCGCGGCGTACCGGACGGTCAGAGGTTTCCGGCTCGAGAATGCTCGTTCGATCTCGATACAGGATGGGTGGAAGACATATCGACTGGTTCCGGAAAGTGTTGCATTGCGCACCGGGACACGCACTTCAACCGCCAAGGCATCGCCCCGGATTCGGGGTGCTTGAAACCCTTTCCACACGGACCAATTCATGCGCCAGGGCGAACGGAACAGGTTCGTGCCGCGGACGCCCGGGTTCACCGAGAGGAGGGCGTCCCGGTTTGGGGCCAGGACGGCGCGATACGTCCGGGTCCGCACTTCGATGCGCCCGTCATTCCGGCGTTGCCATTTCACGGCCTCGAGGGGTGAGGCGGTCCGGTCGCGCCGTCGCAGTCGCACGAACGAGGCCGTGCCGACGGGGCGCTCGATGTCCGGCCAGCAGAGGAGTTCGGCGCCGGCGAGTGGGCGCAGGCGACATACCGGCAGCGACCCCGAGTCCCGTCCGTGTCGGTCCAGGAGTTCGGCCGCCGCAGCGCGCTCTGCATTCGCAACTTCGATGGGCAGGGCCGCCGGGGCGGGGACCTCCAGCGGGGGGACGTAGACGACGGGGGCGCTGTCGGGGACGCGAGCGACCGGGACGCGCACGTCGCTGCGCAGGAGTGTCAGGCCCTCTCGCGGGACCGTGCGCACCACCAGCTCACGAGCGCCTGTCGCGATCCTGACCGGTATCGAGACCGACTGTTCTTCGCCGCTGCGCAGTGTCACGGCGGTCCTCGCCGCCACGCGGTCGGCGTCCAGCACTTCGAGCACGACGCCACGGGCCGGCATTCCGCCGGCATTCCGCAATCGCACCGCCACGATCCCGGGGACGCCCGGCGGGGCGACTTCGGGGCGACAGGTCGCGCCAAGGATGTCCGCAACCGGCCGGAGAAAGTAATCCCGACAGGCCCGATCCATGGCCGCACGGACCGCGGGTTCGGCACTGCCGTAAGTAAAAAAAGCCAAGCCGCGCAAGTCGGGTGCGATCTGTTTGAGGTATCGAACTTCCGCGACGAGTTCGTCGACGGCAGGTCGGTAACGGATGGACCCGTCTTTGTTTTTCACCACGTTGATGCCCAGTCCGGGGAGCATCTTGGCGAACACGCCGGTTCTTCGGCCCAGGGCCACGATCTTGTCGAACCGGCTCAGGTTGTACTGGGTGAAATTGAGATAGACCTCCGGCAGGAAGAGATCGATCGTGTCCCGCAGTTCCGGCCAGTAGTCGTATCCGCCGCAGAACCAGACCGCAATAAAGGTGTGGGGACGGCGTTTTCGTGCCTCGACGAGGGCGCGTGCGAACTTCGCACACGCCTCGGCGCCTCCCCCGAATTCGTCGATGGCAATAGCCGGGAACGAACTCCACTTCTTCGCGAAGTACTCGACCGGTTTGTTCTTGCCGCAGGCCGCGCCGCACCACCGGGCCGGGAGGACCCCGCGCCGCCGCCAGTATGCCTGTTCTTCCGGTTTGCCGGCAGTCAACTGGATGGTGGGCCAGCGCAGCTCCCGCCCGTTTTCGGCCTGGTACCAGGCGAAGTCTACACGTCGTCGCGTGACAGGTTGTTGCACGGCGATTTCGAAACGCCCGCCGGGGCTGTCCGCACTGCCCCGAATCTCGTACCAGCCCGGTGCCGCGAAGGCGAGAACGGTCTCGAGGGAACACCGGCCGCGGTCGTCCGCCGTTACGGTTCGCCGGATTATCGGGCGGCTCTCTTCGGCGTCGCGAACGACGACCGTGACGGACATTTTCCAGGCGCCCCCCGGAGGGCCCGCGTCGAGTTCGAGCCGGGCGTGTACGGCCGGACCGCCGATCCACGGGACGGCGATGGAACGGGCGAGGGTCAGGCGCGGTGTTGAACCCCCGCAGGGCCCGGTCCCAAGAAAGGCCAAGCAGAGTACTCCGAGGTTGCGTGTGGACCCGGGGGCGAACCCGCGGCGGAGCCGATTCGCGAACATGGGCGGACTCCTCGTCGTTTCGCGACTGCGGCCGGCTTCCCGAGCGAGCATCGCCCGAACGGCAAACCTGCGAACGCACCCCCAGTCCGCGGCCGCGCCCACTTGGGATAGTTGTGAAATCGCTTCTTGTCAAGCCGTCAACAGTACGGTTCCGGGGGAAGCAATTGCGAGAGCAAGCGGGGGTGGGCCGGGTCCAACGCCCTCGATGCTACGAACTTGACGCTCCCGTTAGCGCCCGGTATCTTGTTGGCTCATCGGAACGCGACGGGGTCCCAAAAAACAAAAAGGCGGGAGCGCAGCCCGCCCACGGCGGCTCTACCGCAAACGCGCACGTGACCCGCGGTTCCGGAAAAGCCCCTCCGTGTCGTCTGTACAGAGTCGGCATGGGACGCGATAGAGAAGCCCGTTGCGTAACTCCCCGATCCCATCGGGGTTGGGGTCCCCCTCGACATCGACCGCATTCGGGGGACTCTGGGGGTACGGAGATCCAGGTTAATGGGTGAACCGGTGAGCGAATGAGCGGTATGGAAGTCGATCCTGCTGCCGACGGAAGGCTGAAAACCGGAGACTCAGACAATTGCTGTTTCCGGCCGAGATTCCGCTTCGCTCGATCCAGGCACGACACACCCGATGTCATCCCTCCACATGATGAAAAAGATCAAGTTGAATCGCGGGAAACAGGATCGCGTTTGGGTGCGTCTCGCGGTCCTTGCGCTCGGGATACTGCTACTGGCTTTTGTGGATGTGATCGTGCTGGAACGAATCTACAAGCCGTTGGCGGCGGGATACCGGATTCCGTGGAGTGAGTTTCAGGTTCGATTACCGTTCCTGGGCAAGACTACAGGCATGCTCTGGTGGCATGTCGCGTTTGTTCCGCTGGGCCTGTGCCTCTTCATGCTCGCGGGAGCGGCGGGGCGTGACTGGCGGCTCGCGCTGGCGGGGTGCGTGCTTTTTGCAACGGGTTGGGAGGACCTTGTCTACTACGCGATTCAATTTCAGACAGCCCCCAGTCGGCTCCCGTGGCTCGACGCATCTCCGTTGGTTGCATGGACCCGTGTTTTTACGCGTAGCACGCACGTGACGTATTTCGGTCTGTTGCTGGCCGCGTGCGTCGGTGGGATTGTCGCCGGGTTGGTTTTGGGTTTGCATCGAGCCCGGCACGATCCCCGCGGTCGACTCCCCCCCGAGAACGAACCGAACTCGGATTGACCCGGCCGGCGGCTGACAGACGGGCCGAATCATCGCCCGTGACCCGTGTGTGCGGAGAAGGGAGTGGCGAGATGAAAAGGACACTGCTGGCCGTTGTCTGCGCAGCGTTGGCGGGGTGCGAGTACACTGTCCCGCTCGTAGAAACCCCGAAGATCGATATCGACAGATCGGTTGTGGGGGTGTGGCAGCGCGTAAAAGACGGCGGGCGGACCGAGAACTTGCTGGTGCTGCCCCTCAGTGGGCAGGAATACCTGGTGTCGTTCCCTGCCGGCTCGAAGACCGCAATGTTCGCCCGGGGGTGTCTCTGGCGCGGAGTGGGTCTGACCCTGGTCCAACTCGATTGGTTCGGGACCGCCCGGGCCAAACTCCCGGAGGACAACCGGACATTTCAATACGCGTGTTACACGGTCGAAGCGGATACGGTCCGGATTCGTTTGCTCAGCTCGGATGTTGTCCCGAAAGACGTCGCATCCTCGGCCGAATTGGTCGAGGTCATTGCGCGCCATAAAGACGACCCGGCTCTTTTCCGGGATGAGATGCTCTTTCGGCGGGTCAGGACCCCATGAGCACGGAGTCCGTTCGGGGCGCCGGGAACGAACGACGTTGCCGGTGCGTCACGGCTTGGTGTCGGGCAAACCGGGGCCGCCCCCGGGCGGGGAGGGCGACGGGGCACCGGTTCGGCGGCAATGGAGCGACGCGGAACAGTAAAGTTTGCCCTGCCTGCGTCGCCTCTCGGACCCGTCCGGTATTTCGCGTTGGCGAGTGCGACGAACGGTCTGCGATTCGGCAGGGGATTGGACGCGGGGCGCTCACTTTCCATCGGGGAGCGCTGCCTTCACCAAGCCTCCGGCCGGGACGGTGACTTTCAGGGAAACATCGCCGAGGAGAGCGAACCCGGGGCCCGGGCGGACCGCAACCTCGACGGTCGCATCGGTGGGGTTGTTGACCATGACGCGCCGGCGGCCCCGGCGCGTTTCCTCGAGTTCCAGGAAAACGGCCGGATTGTCGCAGACCAGGAGATTGCCGATGTAGACTTCCTTGTCGTCGAACGCGGTATCGATCTGCAGCATGCCCACGCCGTCGATCACGCCGAAACGCTGCAACCAATCCCGGTGAACGACCTGCCGTCGTTTTGCATAGCGATTGTGCATGGGGTCCATTGCCCAGACCGGAACGACGAAGCGGTGACGCCCCCTGTACCAAATCCCGGCCGGCCATCGATCATTAAGCCCCTCGATCAACACCGGCAGACGCATGGGCAGAGCTGCCTGGGTGATGACGCACGCAAAACCGCCTTCCCGGGCCCGCAGTCGCAGGGCGAACCGGGTGTCCAGGACGCGTCCCCGGGTCGGCTTGACCCGATAGGCGGGCTGTCCTCGAAGTCCCATGGTATTGAAGACATCCTCGATAAACGTGTTGTCCGCCCGGTCCCGCACCTTGCTCCAAACGGCCAGGTATTGGTACGCACGCTGTTCGTTCTCCCGCAATTCGCCGTCCTCGATCGTCAAGTAGCCCAACAATCCGAATGTGGGCCTGCCGGCATTTTCCTGCCGGAGCGCGGCGAAGTTCATGTTTCCGGAAATCGGGACAAAAGCCCGGGCGCCCGAGAAACTGCCGATATTGGCGACGTACTCGAGATCTCGGCAAGGGCCGCGACGGGAATTGGCCCGCGGTTTCAACAGCGCACAGAGCGTGTTCCCGCTTCGTGGTGACAGGACGACCATTCCGGCGTCCCGGACCCAGGGGACCTGAAAAACGGCGATCTGGCCATGCGGCACGGGGACCCTGCGCACGGCTTGTAATCGTCCCTGGACCAAAACGACGGAAGTGCCGTCCGCCCAAGGCGTGAATTCTGTCGTTCTGATCGATCCCCGGATCGTGTTCGCCGGCTGTGCCAGTTGTGGGAGGTCGGTCTTGTTCCAGTTTGAGGTCGCGTCGGGCGGATAGAAAAAATCGACCACGTCGGTTCGAATGAAGCCGAATCGGCTGACCTGGGTCAGGCGCTGCTCGACGGCCGGGCGGCTGATTGCTTTGAGTCCGGCGATTCTCGGGAAATAATTGAGGTCCCCGGATTGGCGGGCGATGTAATTCTCGAGGCCGCGCAGCGGGAACACCCGGTCCGCCTTGAATTTGCCGGTGGTGAACGTGTTCAGATTATCCGTGCAGCGCGGCACGTTGAGTTCCTGGACCGAGGTCCCCCGGGAGGCGGATACGACACGGCCGCCGACCGTGTCCACGGCTTCGAGGATAAAGTGATGATTGCGGTCGTGAAAACCGTCCAGCGACGCACTCCAGTTGGTTTCCCCGTTCAGTCGGATGCGGCGCCAAAGAGACGTTCCATCGAGTATCCGGACCTCCTTGAGGCCCCGGTCCGCCTCGAGTGCCAGGTGCATACGCCAGCGGTCGTTCCCGGGGATCGTCAAGTCCGACGTGCCGAAATTGACGACCCGGAACGATTGGATGACGGGCCCGGACGAAATGAATTGGGGCCACTGGAAAACATGCTTGCCCCGATGCTGAGGGGACGTTCTGCTGAAGGCCTCGAGCACTCCGGAACGATCGAACCAGGGGACGAACGTCTGGGCGAATCGGGGCTCGGCGGCCTGCCGGACCTCACTCGGGTCCCGGACGAAGTGGACAGCGACCGGGAATAGTTTGAAGTCGTTGGCCTGCAGGTCGCGGTAGACATCCGTCGCATCGTCCGCCAATCTGCCGCTCTCATAGGTTTGGACCGCAATTCCCTTGAAATTCCCCTGGAAGCAGGGCTTCTCCGGCGCCCGGTCCGGATACAACATGATGACCGGGAGGAATTGGTACCCGCGAAAGATGACGTTGTTGTTGACGATGACGCGGGCTTTTTCGTCGGACCACCAGGTGGGTTTCGGCCACTCGAGGTCGTTCCCGAATACCTGCCACGCGTTGCCCGATGCATCGTGATAGACGAACCCGGCAAAAGCCTGGAAGACTCCGTCGGATCCCATGCGGCAGGCTTTTCTGAGGGCGGCGAGTTTGTCCGGGGTCAGGTCCGTCAGATCTTCGCTGAAGGCCGCAAAGTCGTACCCGGCTCGACGTGCGGCGGCAATCATGTCTTCGGGTGTCGCCTTTCCTGTGGACAGGGTGCTTTTCAGTCCGATCAGACCGCGGTACACGGCCGGGTATTGTCGGTCCGGCAGGTGCAGCTTGTCCCAGGCGATTGGGTGCAGCCCGGCTTCTTTCTCTTCCTTTTGGGGCTGGGGGGCGTACCCGCCGAACCGTTCGCGACTGGGAGCGACGAGCCAGGCGAACAGGTTTTGGAGCAGTTTTTCTCCGTTGGACGGGTGTTTCGGGTCGCGTCCGTCCATGATCAGACCGCCGCCCCAGAATTCGTGGTAGCCGTCGATGATCGTTGCGGTCGGGATCATGGGCCACAGCGCGAGTCGGCCTTTACCCGCGTCGCGTACGGCCAGTAAGGGCGGCGCCGAGCGCAGGTCACCCGGGCGCTTGCTGTTGCGGGCGTCGGGTGCGCCCAGCCGGGCGACAACGGAGCGGGCGGTGTCGCTGCCTTTCAAGAGGATTTGCCACTTGTTGCTGACCTGCACGGGGTGGGTATAGTAGCACATGGGGCCGAAATCGGTGGGATAGAGGAAGCCCTTGACGCCTGTGGTCAGCGTGCCCGGCGCGACATTGCCCGTCCATGCCAGGCGACTGATGGAGGAAACCGGATTCGGCCGCGGCAGGCACAGGAGCGGGTCCTGTTCTTCGACTTGTTCGACCAGCACGCGGGCGTCGTAGGGCTGCAGAAATCGGTTCAGTTCCTCGGTGTTGCGTTCGAGTCCCCACTGGCCGGCCTCGATGTGACTGGTCAGCATCAGGCCGCCGCCCTCGGAGACGTATCGATGAAGAAGCTTTTCTGCCTGTCGAATGTCGTCTCTGACGTTTCGGTGCCGCTCGGTATTGGGAAAATCCAGGGCAACGACGGCGTTGAATTGAGTTAAATACTCCCAGGTCATCCGGGTCGAAAAGAAATCGGCGGTCCAGACGTATCCCCATTCCCGGAGTTTTCGCTGCAATTGGGCGTCGGGCAGGCAGGTGCGAAGCCGGTACTTGTTCGGACGCCCGGGCGGGTCCGTCTGCACGCGTCCGGCGAGGAATAGCAGGCAAGGGGGTTTTGGCGGTTTCCGTCCGCGAGGCGGGACTGCAGCTCGGGACCCGGGGGACACGGTCAGGGCGGCCAGCAGAACGACCGACGCAGGCGAAGGTACGGTGCGGAGCATGCTCCCATTCCTCTCCCGGCGGTGCAGCTTCCCCGGCGCCGGTCACTGCCGCAGAGCTGTCCCCCGACGCTTGTCGCCCAAGTCAAGTGTCCCGGGGCTGCCAGCGCTTGACCAAGTGGGTGTTCGACTCGTCTTCGAGGCGTTTGCGGAAGCGGCTGACGGCCTCGCCTTCTTTTCGGCGGCGCAACTGCTTCCGGAAGGAATCCTTTTCTTTCTCGAAGTCGGCGTCGCTGGGGCGCTCGCGTGTTTTGAGGTAAACCAGCACACTGCCCGAGGTGGTCTCGATGGGTGGCAGGAGCGAGCGGGCGGGGTAGGCCGGCAGTTCCTCGACGATGCGTTGGTTGTCCGCGCCCTGGCGGGGCGGTTTGTCGAGGGTGAAAGACGGCACATCGGTGAACTGGTAGCCTTCAGAGGCTTTCTCGAATAGATAGCCTTTGTCCAGTTTGGCCTGAATGGCGTCGTGCGCCTCTCGCGCTTTCCGGCGGGCCAGGCGCAGGGCCGCTTCTCGCAGCAATTGGTTCCGCACCCGGGATTCCAAGCCCGGTTCCTTGTCGAACTTGGGCAGATAGGCGGCTTGGGTCCCTTGCCAGCAGGCGACGTAGTACTCTTTCTTGCCCTTGACCGGATCGGAAAGCGGGCGGACTTCGCTGAGGGCGAACGCCTGCTTTGCCAAGTCGGCCTCGAAACCGAAAGGCGGAATGTAGCCTCCCTGCCGGAACCAACCGCTTTCTTTGACGGCCAGGTGCTGGGCTTTTGCCGCATCGGCAAAAACTTCAGCCGCCGGTTTCTTACTGCTTTTTTCGAGGAGAGCATATACTTTGTCGGCAAAGTCGGAGGCGGCTTCCCGGGCCAGTGCGTCGGATTTCTCCTCGATGATCTTCTTGCGGATTTCCTCTCGGGCATCGGCCAGCGGACGTTCGTCCCGGCGTTTCTCGAGCTTGAAGAGAATGCACCCGGTTTTGGTTTCTATCACGTCGCTGATCTCGCCCGGTTCGAGTGCGAACACGACCGAGTCCACTTCCGGGGGCTCCGTCCCGCGGGCGAAGAACCCGGTGTCGCCGCCTTTGGTGCGTGTCGCGGTGTCCTGCGAGTACTGTCGGGCCGCTTCGGCAAAATCCCGACCCGCGGCGATTTCCGCACGAATCTTCTCGATTCGGCTGCGGACTGCTTGCTTTTGTTTGTCGCCGGCGCGGGGCGGGAAGCGGAGGAGGATACGGCGTCCGCGGATTTCTTCGCGTTTATACTCGGCCTTGTTTTCTTCGTAGTACCGGCGGATGTCGTCGTCGGTCACCTTCACTTTCCGCACGAACCGCGCGGGGGCGAACGAAACCACGGCGACCTTCTTCTTCTCAGGGACGAAATAAGGTGAGAGGTAGCGGCTGATTTCGTTGTCGAATGCGTCCCGGAGTTCTTTTTTCTCCTCGTCCGACTTGTCGGACATTTTGTCGATTTCCTTGGCGTAATCCCTGACCAAGTCTTGAGGCGTCTTCCCGTCGATCAGGCGACCCCGGAATTTCTCCACATGTTTTTCGTAGAATTCGCGGGCCTTGTCGCGCAACAGGTCCTCTTTGACGAGGGCTTTGGTTTCGTCATCGAGTTTTGTGGGAATCGGCCCCGGCTTCGAGTCGAGCCAGCAGGCGACGTACTGCCTGCCGCTGTCATAGATCACGGTGGATACGGGGGCCTCGGACGTGAGGCGGTAGCCGAGTCGGCGGAGATTGAGCAACTTGCCGAGGCCCGGGATTTCGGGGGTTTTGTCCGTGAACGGTCCGCTGTCGATCGTCTTCACTTGCTCTTTGTCGCAGAGTTCCTTCATCGTTTCGGCGATTGCTTTTGCCTTTCCCTTTTCGGCCTTCAAGCGCTCCCGGAGCTTTCGGGCTGCGGCCATGGCCAACTTCCGCCCTTCGCGCTCGCGCAGCATCTTCAGTATTTCGTTTTTCACGGCATCGAACGTTTTCTTTTCGCGCTTGTACCGGGCCGCGTTCTGCTTGTAATAAGCCTTTGCTTGCTCCTCCGTGACTTTGGCTTTGGCCGTGTAGTCCGCGAGATCGAAGATTGCCACCCGGATGCGTTTCCGTTCCGGGAGCTTGAGTTTTTTGCGGTGTGCCTTGAAATACGCCTCGATTTCTTCGGCGGTCGGGTCGATGCTCGCCTCTTTCATAAACTTGTAGTAGTAGAAATCGGAACGTGAGATCTCGAACTTTTCCCGGGCCCGGTCGAATGCTTGGCGGACCTCGGCAGGCGAAACGAAAACAGTCGCTTTGATCTCGTCCTCGATGCGTTGGGTGATGATGTTCTGCCGGACCACGTCATCGAATTCGGCGGGAGTCATCTGCTGCGATTTCAGCATCCCGTTGCAGAATTGACGGAAACGTTCGGGGTCGAATGCACCGTCTTTCTGAAACATGGGCATCTTGCGGATGTATTCGGCGACCTCCAGATCGGAGACCCGGTCCAGGCCGCGTTTGCGCGCTTCCCGGAGGGTGCGCATACGTCGCAGTGCGTCCTGGACCCAGTACCCGTAGAATCGATTGTTGCGACTGGGCAGCAGGTAGCCGTTGGTTTGAATGAAAACCGTGAGATCGGAAGCGCGGAGGCAGCGCATAAAGTCTTCGCGTGGAATTGACTTACCGTACATGCGGCCCACGTCTTCTTCCTCGGTTCGCCGGGAAAACGCGCGTCCCGGCAGGCGCCACAGGAAGACGAACGGGAAAATAATGATGATCCCGATCACGATGAACGCCGTGCGTCCGTGCCGGGCCATGAACCGGTTGAAATGCGAGATGATCATGGGGTTTCCCTTGGATCGAGTTGCGCCGCACCCGGGCGGCTGCCCCCGGTCCGGCCCCCCGCAGACCGCGATCTCGGGGTCTGCCGGGGAAGCAAAAAAGTAAACCTGTACCATACCCGACCGCCGCCGGGTTCGCAAGGTCCGGGCCGGATAGTCCGCCCGCGCTTGCCGCAGCCGGTCGGGTCCTTTCGGCGTCTTGCCGGCGACGTCGGTCGGGCGGTGTGCGTGTTTCGTTGTTCCGTGGCGCGCAAAACGTTTCGGGTGTGATATATTTCGGAACGACTTGGTGTGCGGGCGAGTTCGCCGAATTCATTCCCGGATCACAGAGGCTGTGCGAATCGGTCACACCATGCGTTTCGACGCGAAATGACCCTGGTCCGGTTCTGTTCGGGCCGGCGAGCCCTGCCGGCTATCCCGGACCGCTTGGCGAAGGTTGTGGGGCAATTCCTGTTTTCTGCGCCGAACGCATTGGCCGTGGGGTCGATGATCAGGAGACGCCACCGCAACCAGGTGCGCCCTGGGCGCAGAGCGCCCCGGCCCGATCCGCCCGAACCCCCTGTTTTCCGCCGTCAGTTGCAACTTTTCCGCGACCGCCCGTTTTCAGGAGAACGCCTCACCTGTGTTGTCCGGACCGGAGAGGGCTGCGAATGCCTGCGACGTTGCCGGAGGAGTCCGCATTCGCACTTGCCCGAGGAGACATTGTCATGCCTGCCCAGCGCCCGATTCACGTTCTCTTGGTGTACCCGCCGATTCCGCGCAACACGTATTGGAGTTTCGGATACGCGTTGCCTTTCATCGGCAAGCGTTCGAGTATGCCGCCGCTCGGACTCCTTACGGTTGCGGCGATGTTGCCGCCGCATTGGGAGGCCCGCCTCGTGGACGAGAACGTCAGCCGACTCGAGCGGGCCGACCTCGAGTGGGCCGACGTGGTTTTTGTTTCCGCCATGGCGATCCAAAGCCGAGGCTTGGCCCGGGTTGCAGAACGCGCCCGGGCGGCCGGCGTCCCCGTGGTGGCCGGCGGCCCTTTCCCGACCGAGTTCTACGACCAAGTCGAGGGCGTCGATCATTTTGTCCTCGGTGAAGCGGAATCGGGGACGCTTGCCGCCTTCATCGAGGATTTCGAAACCGGACGTCCCAAACGCGCCTACATCCGCCACGCGCTGCGTGCTCCCCGCGAGGAACGGGAAATCGACCTTGCGGAGTTCCGGCGTCTGCGGGAGTTTTTCGGAGAGGACGCGGACCTCCGTTGCGTCGAGAGCCGGCCGGCGTTGGGGTTGTCGCCCGTCCCGCGGTACGACCTGCTCGACATGGAAGCGTACGGCTCGATGGCGTTCCAACTCTCTCGCGGCTGCCCGTTCTCCTGCGAATTCTGCAACGAGACAGCTTTGTTCGGGCACGTCCCCCGGCTCAAGTCTCCGGCGCAGGCGCTCCGTGAATTCGAGATGTTCGAACGTCTCGGCTGGCGGGGGCCGCTTTTCGTGGTGGACGACAACTTCATCGGCAGCATCCGCAAGGTCAAGGAAGTGTTGTCGGCCATGGCGCGTTTTCAAAAAGACCGTGGCTATCCGTTCTCGTTGTATACCGAGGCGAGCATCAATCTGGCTCGGGACGCCGAGCTGATGTCCGCCATGCGCGAGGCCGGGTTCAACATGGTGTTCGTGGGAATCGAAACGACCGACCCGGAAGCACTGCGCACTGCGCGGAAATACCAGAACACACGACACAGTTTGCTTGAAGATGTGCGCACCATTCAGCAATACGGCATGGAAGTGACGGCGGGCTTCATCGTCGGCCTGGACGACGAGCCGGACGACGTGGGCGACCAAATCAACGACTTCTGCCAAGCCGCCGGCATCCCGACCGCCATGGTCGGCGTACTCACACCTGTCCGCGGCTCGCTTCTCCATGAGCGATTCAAGCGCGCCGGTCGCCTGCTGAGAGACGTGCCGGAAGGAAGCAATACCCACTTGTTCGAACTGGGGTATGTTCCGGACCGCAATCGAAGCCCCGAGACCATTCTCGCCAAATACCGCGACCTGCTGGGACGCCTGTACGGGGCCGACGGCAGGGCCTATTTCGCCCGCTGCCGTACGCTGCTCGAGAATATCGGGTCGAGTCCGACCTTCTCGCGCAAGGTGCGCGGTGCGGAGATCGCCGGTTTTGTCCGCTCGATCCTTCGGCAGCCGTTCAGGCGGTACGGCGGCGCTTATCTGCGCTTTCTCGCCTGGGCCGCCTCCCGGCGGGGCGGTCTGTTTCCGGAGGCCGTTCGTCTGGCGATCACCGGTCATCACCTGATGGCCATCACCCGGTACTCGATCGAGGCGGAGAAAGTGCGGGGTTCGCTTACCGAGAAATACGAAATGCTCAGAGCGTGTGTTGCGGCGCTCCAGAATTCCGGCGCGGATTCACGGGAACGGGCCGTCAATTATCTGCGGGAAACGGGGCGACGCTTTCGAGACCGCGGTTTGGATCGAATGGAGCGCGTACAGGACTGGGCGACCGAGATGCAACGGCAAGTCCGACGGACTCAACGTAAGCTGCGGCGTTTGCCGGCCGAGTATCGGCGTGAATTGGATGCTCTGTGTGCGGAGTTTCTGAGCAGGCTGGACGAACTGTGCTCTCCCCCGAACTCGGGCCCCACTCGCGCTTGAACTGCGGGCCTCCCGGGGCGTGCGAGCCCGGAAACTCCGCTGCCCACACAAACCCTCAAGCCGGAACCACAATGACGGCAGCCCGTTCGGAGAAAGACGGCGTGCGCCCCGCGATTCGCTGGCGTGCCCTCCTGCGCACCTCGGAAGCGGCGATCCTGGGTATCAGCCTGGCGTGTCAGGCGGCGATTCTGGGGTGGTCTCTCTGGCTCGCGAAGCACGATGCGCCGCTGGCCGAGGTCCTCCCTTCCGTGTTGGCGGCCCACCTGACAACCGGGCGGGCTGGCGGGATCACC
>JAADHN010000009.1 GCA_013151865.1 Kiritimatiellota bacterium | reverse complement strand
GTGTCCTCCGCATCGGCGTCCACCGGACTCATGCGGGAACGGCAACTGGGACAGGTCACGGCGGAAACGTTGGAAGCAAGTTCGATGGAGACCCCGCACTTCGGACAGCGATAGCTGACAGCCATGAGGTTTACCTCTGCACGGCCTGTGGCCGGGGCCGCGGGTCCCGGATCAGACCTTCTCGATTGCGAATCGGCACGGTAGTCCGTTGATCTCGACCGGATCGACTTCGGGGAGCGCCCGGCTTTCGAGGGAGACGGCCAAAGTCTCCCGTCGGATGTAATCCGCGTGGGCCGCAGCGGCGGCGGCGGGCGCCGTCGGCAAATCGCAGGCGAGTCGGATACGGTCGGTGACTTCGAGTCCTGCGGCTTTGCGCAGGTTCTGGACCCGACTGACGATTTCTCTTGCCCAGCCTTCCTGTCGGAGGTCGTCATCGAGTCTCAAGTCGAGGGCCACGGTGATTTCGCCCTCGTTGGCGGCCGCCAGCCCGGCTTTTTCTTCCCGTCGGACCTCGATGTCTTCGAGTGTTATGTCCACCGGCTGGCCGGAATCCGCAAGGATTTCGACGGTTTCCCCGGCCCGCAGACGGCGGATGGCGGCTGCGTCCAGGGCTGCAATGGCGGCCGCCGCATCCCGGACACGCCGTCCCAGTCGGGGGCCGAGCCGGCGGAAGTTCGCCTTGGCCGCGAGGTTGACGAGGGCTTCTTCATCCGCACTGACTTCCACGTTGCGAACGTTGAGTTCCTCGGCAATCACTTTCGCGGTGGCCTCGAGATCGGCCCGGGCGTCGCGGTCGGCCGAGACGAGCACCGCCGAGCGCAGGGGCTGACGCACCCGGATGCCGGCTTGGCTGCGCAGGAAGCGCCCCAGGGAAACTGCGGTGCGAGTGCGGGACATGCGCTGTTCGAGGGTCGGGTCCCGAAAGACCTCCTGCGGTTCCGGAAAATCGCAAAGATGGACCGACTCGGGCATCTGCGGCGTTCGCAGATTGCGGTAGACCGCCTCGGTCACGAACGGAATAAAAGGCGCGGCGGCGCGGCAGAACACAACCAGCGCATAATGGAGGGTCCGATAGGCATCTTCCTTGTCCCGGTCGTTGCTGCTTTTCCAGAATCGCCTGCGGCTTCGTCGAATGTACCAGTTGGTGAGTTCTTCGATGAAGCCCGTGAACCGCAAGCCGGCGCGCTGAAGGTCGTATCGGTCCATCGCTTCGCGGACGTCGGCGACGGTGGTTTCGATCCGCGAGAGCACCCAGCGGTCGAGGTCGTTGGCGGCGGCCTCCGGGCCGGACGCCGGCCCCGGGGGCGGTCGCCAGCCGTCCACTCGGGCGTAGGTAACCAGAAAATGACAGGCATTCCAAAAGGGAATGATGACGGTCCGCATAACTTCCCGGACGCCTTTCTCGCTGAACCTCAGATCTTCGGCGCGGACCACCGGCGAAGTCAGGAGGCAGAGTCGCAGAGCGTCGGCCCCGTAGGTGTCCATGATGGTCACGGGATCGGGGTAGTTCTTGAGGCGCTTGGACATTTTGCGACCATCTTCGGCCAGCACCAGGCCGTTGACCACCACGTTGAGGAAGGGGGGTTTGTCGAAAAGTGCACTGGAAATGACCACCAGCGTGTAAAACCAGCCCCGGGTTTGATCCAACCCTTCGGCAATGAAGTCGGCCGGAAAATGGGCCTCGACGGCTTCACGGTTCTCAAACGGGTAGTGGTGTTGGGCATACGGCATCGAGCCGCTCTCGAACCAGCAATCGAGTACTTCCGGGACGCGGCGGAGCAGCCCCTTGCCCTGTTGGGAGGGAATGGCGATGTTGTCCACGAAATGCTTGTGGATGTCCGGCACGCGATGTCCGGCCAGTTTTTCGAGTTCGGCCACGGAACCGATGCAGCGCGTTTCTTCACCGTCCTCGCTGGTCCACACCGGCAGGGGGCAGCCCCAGTATCGGTTCCGGGAAATGGCCCAATCGTGGGCGTTCTTCAACCAGTTGCCGAACCGACCGTCGCGAAGGTGGCCCGGCACCCAGCGAGTTTGGGCATTGGCGGCCAACAGGCGATCCTTGATGGCCTCGACGCGCACGAACCAAGTGGAAACCGCCCGATAGATCAGGGGCGATTCGCAACGCCAGCAGTGGGGGTAACTGTGGCGGTACACGGCGCGGTGCACGAGTTTGCCCTCGCTCTTGAGCCGGCGGATGATGTCGGCATCGGTTTCCTTGACCATGCGTCCCGCGTAATCGGGCACTTCGGGCGTGAAGCGACACTCGATATCCACGGGGCAGACCACGGGCACCCCCGCACGACGTGCGGTCGCGGCGTCGTCTTCCCCGAACCCCGGCGCCGTGTGCACGATCCCGGTGCCGTCCTCGGTCGACACATAATCGGCGATCACGACCCGGAAGGCGCCCCGGTCGGCGAGATCTGCAAAATACGGAAAAAGGGGTTCGTACCGCATGTCGGCCAGATCCCGGCCCGTATATCGGGCCGTGATGCGCGGGGTTTCTCCACGGTAATATGCCGGCACGCGCGCCGCGGCCAGGATGTAATCGGCGCCCTCATCCGTCACACGAACGTACTCGATGTCCGGTCCGACGGCCAAGGCCAGATTCGACGGGAGGGTCCAGGGCGTGGTGGTCCAGGCCAGGAAATAGAGGTCGGGTTCATCGGTACTGCGGAAACGCGCGGTGATGGAAGGGTCCTCGACGTCCTCGTATCCTTGGTTTGCTTCAAAGTTGGAGAGCGGTGTGGCACAGCGCGGGCAGTAGGGCAGGATCTTGTGCCCTTTGTAGATCAGGCCCTTGTCCCAAAGTTGGCGAAACACCCACCAAATGGACTCCATATAATCCCGATCCATGGTGCGGTAGCCGTTCTCGAAATCCACCCAACGGCCGATTCGCTCGACGATCTCCTGCCATTCGGCGGTGTAGCGCAGGACGATCCCACGGCACGCCTCGTTGAAACGGGCCACGCCGTATTCTTCGATTTCATGTTTGCTGCCGATCCCCAGTTCTTTTTCCAACTCGTTCTCGACCGGCAGACCGTGACAGTCCCAGCCGAACGTTCGCTCCACATACTTGCCGAGCATGGTCTGGTAGCGCGGCACCACGTCCTTGATCGTGCCGGCCAAGAGGTGCCCGTAGTGGGGCAGCCCGGTGGCAAAGGGCGGCCCGTCGTAGAAGACATACTGCGGCCCGTCGCGCCGGGCCTCGAGCGACTTCCGGAACGTTTCGTGTTCACGCCAGAAAGCGAGAACGTCCTGTTCCAACGCCGAAAACGAAACTTGGCTGTCCACCGGATCGAACATGGTTCTCCTTTTCCGTGCCTGCAAGACCCGTGACGGACGTCAGACCCCAACGGTCAGTCGGCCGCCAACGGGTGCGAAGATGAGAAGATCCCGAATCCCGGAGGCTCGCGCGCGTCGCTTCTCATGGCCTCAGGATTCAGGTGTACGAAAGGCGCTGCCTCTGCCCGATACGTCAGGCTCGCACACAGGACTCGATCTTGTCGTACGGAATGCGCAGGCGCTGGGGCTTGCTGTTGGGGCCGTGCGGAACGGTCTCGATGACGACTGCGTGCGGCAGTGCATCGAGGATTCGCTGCGCCACGATCGCGTTGTCCGCAAGATCGATCCGCCAGGGGCCCACGAAGTTCCCGGCTTCGTCCCGGGCGATTTCCCTGAAATACGCTTGGTCGTACTCGACGACATTCTCCCCCGTGTCCTCTCCCGCGTCGGTCTCCACTTCTTGCGGCTCGGCCGGCGGCGCCACGGGGGGCGTTTCCGGAGCCTCTCCCGGGGGTTGGCGAACGGCCCCCGGGTATTTCACGTCCATGGCGAAAAGGAGAATGACGGGGTAGAGCACCGGGGCGAACAGCCCGATAAAAAAGTGCAGTTTGGGCGAGTACAGGCGTGCCTCCGCGATGGAGGACGCCCAGCAGGCCGACCCCAGCACGACCGTCACGCCCACAAAAATCAGGATCAGAGTGCGCGGGTCCGTATCAAGCCCGGCCTCGAGAATGTTCACGGCGGCGCCGAGAAAGAAGTCCCATATGTATCCGAAGATTCTCGCAATCAGTCCCATGATACTGGTCTCCAACCCGTTTGCGCCGACCGGAACCGGCGCCGCCGAATTCTCTGTGGGTCGACCGCCTTGCCCCACGGAAGCTCGCCTCGCCCGGAAACGCCATACTCTACCATAATAGGCAGTGTAGTTCCACACGCCCCGAGGCCGGCGCGCACCACGTCGGGACGGACGGTGGTCGCTCCGTTCAGCGCGACTGGCTCCCGCCGGCGCGGTCGGAGGGTGTCAATCCGCCCCTGATGCGGCGGCCCGGGCCGCGGCCCGGGTGGCGATGGAAAGGTAGACGACCAGTCCGATGACGAAGATCAGGGCGTGCTCGAGGTAGGGCAGATCGAGCGTCGCGTAAACGGTGGCCACGATCATGGGCGGCACGGCCGCGAAAGTATAAAGGGTGAGGAGTCGACGAAATCCGCCGGTGACGAGCGGGCTCCGCATCAGGGCCGGAATCAGGGCGAAGACGAAGGTATAGAACAGCCCTTCGAACAACACGCGTACCGCCCCGAAAAGCACGTATACAACGAGCCAAGGCCGGATTCGGGTGACGGCCTCGCTCTCGATCCGGTCGGGGGTAAGGGTCACCCGCCCATCGCCGGCGATGTCCGAGAGCGGCACTTTTCCCAGCAGCTTCCCGTCCTGAAAAAGCACGGTTTGCCCAAGCCTCCCGCCCTCGGCGCGCCACCAGAAGCGCACGGCATCGGGCGTCACCCACAATCCCTGGGTTTCCGGGCCGAGTTGTTCCGGGGGCGGCAGCGGGGTTTTCTTGGGAGAGAAGTCGAATCGCCAGCCTTGGCGGCGAAGGGTGGCGGGCAGTTGTTTGGGGCGATCCCAGTGGAGTTCGCCCTTCTCGACCCACACCGGCGCCACACGCTTCCCGAACCATCCGGCCCAGTCTCGAGCGGCTGCCATTATCCGGGGAACACGAACACCGGACATGGCCGCGCCACAGAGCAAAGAAACGAGCGCAAACAACCGGAACGCCCGCCCCCACGGTTCGTTTCGGAGGACGAAAACGACCGCCGGCTGGAAGAAAAGGGCGTACAAAACCTTCCGGACCGGCGCCCGGACAGGATGTGAAAGTGTGCTTTGGCTCATACCACCTCAACGTGTGTGGGGCGCGCGTCGCTCGGACCGCCGGGGCGAATCCCAGTCGGCGCTGTTGCACCCGTCTGTCGCGCCGGTCCGCACTCACAGACAAGACGTTGCAGTCGAACCTCGACGGGCCGCAACGGCCCCGGCAAACACGAGCCGGTCGCTCATCGACCGCGAAAAAAGAGAAAAACAGCCCGGAAGGTCAGGCGGTTCGGAGAAGGCGCTCTCGGCGCGCGCGCTTCTTGAGCGCTCGCAAACCCGGCGCGATTCGTCGGGCATCGTCCTCGGAAATACGGTCGACGAACAGGACGCCGTCCAAGTGGTCGATTTCGTGTTGCAGGCAACGCGCCAGAAGCCCGGTGCATTCGATCCGGAAACTCTCGCCGTCGAGCGTCATGGCTTCGAGGATGACGCCTGTGGGTCGGACCACGTCCGCATGAATGCCGGGCACACTGAGGCACCCTTCCTCGTAAACACCGGTCGTCTCGGTGATCGGCACGACCCGGGGGTTCACCAGGATGACCGGCATCAAAGGCTCAAGCAAGCGTTCGCCGGGGGAGGCGTTGGGGCGAAAAACACCGTCGTCGCTGCGAGTATGGATCGCGATGACCCGGATGCTCCGGCCCACTTGGGGGGCGGCGAGACCGATTCCCCGGTCGCGGTGCATCGTAGCGATCATGCGCCGGGCGAACTCGCGGAGTTCCGGGGTAATTGCCGAAACTTCGACGGATTTCCGTCGCAGGACCGGGGCCCCGTAGATGCAGACCTGCAGAGGGGACGCATTGAAGTTAAGAGGCATTTCGTGCCAGTTCATGCCGTGGGTCTCGAAATTGTCCGGCCGCTTTTGTCGGACCTGCGGATTGGCCTGCGGCCGAGTCGGGGTACAAACTCCGGCCGGGGGATGTCGACAACCTCGTGGTTTCGAAATCATTGGGAGCGGAGGCGAACTCCCAGCCTCTGCAGAATCGTCCGGACAACGATGAAACGATCCGTAAACTCAGACGGTACTTTACCGGTCCAACTTGTGGTGCACAAGACGGATGGGAGAGGTCGGCCGCGTCGAACCGATCCGGCCGCGCGTTCCGTCCGGGACCGACCTCGGCTTCAGCCCGGTGGGGAACGGGGAAGGCCTTTCGCGAATGCCGCCGCGTCGAGGTCGGTGCCGCGGCCGGGCTCATTCCTTTGACTTCCGCACGAACTCGCCCTTCCACTCCGCCGGCGGCGGCGCCTCGATATAGCCCTGAATTCGTTTGAGCAACATCTTGGACGGCGTATCTTCAGGGAAGGCTTCGAGGGCCTTGCCCAGAAGCCCGATGGCCCGCTCCCATTCCCGTTCCCAGTGGAGCTTGAGGGCCGCCTCATAAAAGGTGACCGCACGCTTCTTGTCTGCGGGCGCCTCCCCTTTCCGTGCCAGGATTTCGTACACTTGCACGGGTTCGGTCTTGCCCATGACCACGAGCTTGTCCAGCAGCCGGGCGTCCACGGCGTGACGGGCCAGTTCCCAGGTCGGCCGGCCCACGAGGATGTCGCTGCCGTAGTCTTTGTTGGCGGGTTCGAACCGGGAGGCCTGGTTTACCGTGTCGCCCATGACGGTGTACTGGAAACGGCGGTTTGATCCCATGTTGCCGGCGGCAACGGCCCCCGAGTTCATGCCGATTCGGACGTACAGGAGCGCCCCGAACCGTTGTTCGAGCCGAGGGCGGATTCGGGCCAATTCTTTCTGCTGGTCCAGGGCCGCCAGGCAGGCCGCGGTCGCGTGTCCGGGGTCCGGATACGGGACGCCCCATTCCGCCATGATGGCGTCGCCTTCGTACTTGTCCACGTATCCTCCGCTTTGCATGATGATGTCCGTCATGGCGGAGAGGTATTCGTTCAGCAAGCGCGTCAGTTCCTCCGGCGAGAGTCTTTCCGAGATCGTGGTAAACCCCGCCACATCCGAGAACATGATGGTGGCCTCAACCCGGTGCCCCGTGAGAGAGAAACTCTCCGGATTCTCTTCCAGATAGGTCAGGACCTGGGGGGAAACCATGGTCGAGAACATCTGGCGCACGTTTTTTCGTGCCGCTTCCTCGGTGAAATACCGGTACAGGATCACGGCGAAAGGACCGGACACGAGGTAGACCATGGGGGTTGCAAGAGGCAGGATGGCAAAATTGAATTGGACCGCCAGGAACGACACAATGCCGTAGGCGACGGTCGTCCCCGCAGCGGCCAGGCTGAATCTGAAAACGTGCCAGCGGCTTGCGGGCCAAGCCGTGACCAAAAAGAGCGCAGCCAAAATCGCCAGCAGACCGGCGGCGCCGGTAGGCCGCAAAAAACGCCCGGTCAGGATGTCGTCTGCCGCCGTCATGTGGATATGGACGTACGGGGTTTTCGGGTCCACCGGGCACGGACCGATGTCCGTGGTGCCGGTCGCGGTGAGTCCGACCATGGCGATTTTGCCGGTAATCAGGGCGTCCGCGCGCTTCAGGGCGCGCTGTTGTTCCGCGGGGAGGGTGGCTGGGTCGATCCCGGCCCTCTTGACCTCGCCGTAGCGCAGAAAGCTGGTAAAGGAAATGTTCGGGTAGTCCTTGATTTGCCCCACGAAGTTCAGGTACAGGCGGCCGTATCGGTCGATGGGAACGACCCGGGGCGGCGCGTCCTTACGGCGAATCGTCAACGCCTTGCCGAAGTCGACGGTGACGGCGTCCGGCTGAAGTCCCCAATGGTAGAGGACCGACAGCAGCGCAAAAGACGGTACAAATCGGCGGTGCTGCTTCTGAGTAACCGGGTTCGTGTAGGAGAAGCCCAGCACCAGGGGGACTCGGCGGATGATGCCGTCGGGATCGCGGGGGACATTGATGAAGCCGTGTCGGACGCAGTCCCGCAGCACCGTGGTCGGCAGCAGGGCATAGGGGAGAAAGCGATAGTCGGCGGGAATGTTTCGAACCTGATCTTCCGGCAACGCCACATCGAGCAGGTAGGGAATGGTTTCGCCGTTGTCTTCGGACAGGTCGGTTTCATCGCGGCCGACGATATCCGCCCGAGACCATTTTCGGTCCGTAGCCGCGTCCAGGCCTTTGAAGTCGTAGGCGCAGATCACGGGGACCGATTTATGTTTGTCCGGTTCTGCGGGGTCCGTGAGTTCCGCAAAAGCCATGGCGAGGTTCACGTCGCCCTGAAGGGCCGCAATGCGGGTCATCTGCAGGAGGATGGGGTTCCGAATGACCTCCGTGCCCTCTTCCGCGGCCTGGCGCAGGGCCCCGATGACGGCCCCCAGCGCTTCCGGGCCGACGGAGGTCTCGTCGTCGGCCTCCTCTTCGGCCCCCATGACCGGTCGAAAGAGAAGGTCGTATGCCACCACGCTCGGGACGAGACCCGACTGCAATACCGGCACCATTCGCCGGAACGGTTCCCGCACGATCCACTGGCCGCTGCCGAACTTCCCGAGTTCCGCCAGCGAAGGGCCGTCGATGCCGATCAAAGCCACTTCGTCGGAAACCGGGGCCGCCTTGCCGTCCGTCCCGCGTCCGAAACGGCGGCGGACCCAGGGGAGTAGGCGTGTATTGAGCGCGTATCGCAGCGCGAAGCGATAGTCGGCGGAAATCAGTTCGAGTCGGCCGAGAGCAGGGTGAGTTGCCAGGGCCAACACAAGCGCGGCAAAGGCCAAAAGGACGGCGGGCCACGACGTGCGGTGCTTCCGAGAATCGTCGCCCGGTTCGGGGCCTGTCTGTGGACTTGACATTGGCACGGTTTGCGGTTCTAGTAGTAGGGCAGAGTCCAAAGCGACTCCGCCCGAGAAGGGTTTGCCCTTGCCTGCGATGACGTTTGCGTCCTTTGGGGCCGGGTGGAAGAAGCGCCTCGGCCCCTGGATTCGAGGAGCAGCGGACAGCCGGAATACCGGTTTGGGCGGAACAAAATGATTCCGGACGCCGGAATTGCAAGTCCGCGGGCCGGTCCGTCAACTCACACCCCGATCCTGTGCCCGGAATCGACTATGGAGGAACCAGATGGGGCGGGAACATCCAAGCCGTGAGAAAAGTCCGCCGGCGGGGAACCGGGCCGACGCTTTGAATGTGACGTTCTGGGGCACCCGTGGAACAGTCGTCCCGTTCGTCCCGAGCGCCGAATTCGGGGTCCACACGACCGCGCTTGAAGTTTGGAGGGACGGTTCGCGCCCACTTTTCGTGGACTTGGGGACCGGGGCGATTCCTGCTGCAGAAGCCGCGTTGCAGCGGGGCGTGCGGGATTTCGACATCTGGCTGACCCATCTCCACAGCGACCACATCAGCGGCATGTTTTCTTACGCACCGATCTACCGCTCCGATTGTCGCGTCCGCATCCTCTCCGCCGCGCCCGATGTGGAGGCGGCCCTGACCAAATGGTTCTCGCCCCCCTATCATCCCGTCGCCCTGCAGGACGTCGGCGCCGCGCTGGAATTTGTGCCGATGCCCCCCCAGGGTCGATACGAGTTGCCGGAACAGGGCCTGACGGTGTTCTGGGGTGGGATGCCCCACCCGCAGCCGTGTTCCGGGCTGCGTTTCGATACCGGGGCGAATGCATTCGTCTTCGGGACCGATGTCGAGATTGCCGCGGACGGACGGGGGGGGGCGCTCCAGGGACTGCTCCACGACCCGTTTTCTGCCGGGCTCACCGCCATCGACGGGTTCTTTGCCGACTCGGAGATTCACAAGTATCCCGACTGGGGACACAGCAGTTGGCGACAGGCTTGGGATCTCTGTGTACATAACCAAGTCTGCCAGTTGCTGATGACCCATCATCATCCGGCCCAGAGCGATGCCGCTCTGCGCGACATGGAAGCGGTCGCACGGGCAGCGTGCAAATGCAGGGTTCACTGGGCGCGGGAGCGAGACACTTGGCGCCTGGAGGGGAATCATGCGCGAAAGGCTTGAGGTCAAGTACGTCTTTACCGGGATCCGCGAAATTGCCCGGGGGGGGATGGGGTCCGTGTATGAAGCGCTCCAGCTCGGGACCGGGGGGTTCTCCAAGCGGGTCGCGGTGAAGACGCTCCTCCCCCGACTTTCCGAGGACCGGCGTTTCGTGGCCATGTTCATGGACGAAGCCCGGCTGGTCGCCGACCTTGTTCACGAGAACATCGTCCAGATCTATCAGCTCGAACGCAATCGGGACGGCTACTTCATTGTGATGGAGTTCGTCCAGGGGGTGTCGCTGCACGATTTCATCGAGTTCCACCGCGTCACGGGTGAAAACATCCCGGAAGAGCTGGCCGTCTTTATTGCCAGCCGGATCGCCCGAGGCTTGGCCTACGCCCACTCCAGGGCGGACGCCGAGGGAAACCCTCTGAACATCGTTCATCGGGACGTTTGCCCAACCAATATTCTCATTACGACCGAGGGGTTGCCGAAACTGACGGACTTCGGCATTGCCAAAGCCGCCACGAACGCCATGCAGCTCCACGACCGGCATTTGGTCGGCAAATTCCCGTACATGGCCCCGGAACAGGCGCGCGGGCAACCCGTTGATTTTCGGGCCGACATCTATTCGCTCGGGCTGGTATTGTACGAGATGCTGGTAAAACATCCGGCACGGCACGGCAGCACGCGGACGGCTCTGCTTCAGGCCGCCCGGACAGGGGAGATCGATTGGGCGGCGCTGCCGGAGCAAACCGGTCCGGCCCTGGTCAGCATCCTCGAACACACCTTGCAGTCGGACCGTGCCTTGCGGTACGGGGACACTGCCGAACTGGCCCACGATCTCGAGTATTACATTTATCACAAAGGGTACGGTCCCACCGTGGTCACTTTGGAGCATTACTTGCGCAAGCAGATGCCGGGACTGTACGTCCGCGAGCGATCGCACGGCAAACTCACTTGGGTGACGCGCGGGGCGGTATCGACCGTGGCGTTGCCGGCACCCGACGCATCCCCCCAGGAGGTTCGTCCCGCCGCCCCGTCTCCGGCAGGGGCCGACTCGGGAAGCGCCGGCGGCGACATTCCGGACTCCGCCCAATCCTGCTGACGTTTTGCGGAAGCCGAAGACGCACCAGGCGTGTCCGCCGCATCGTCGGCATATTTCGGCAGCCGGCCTTTTGGTCCGGGTTCCGGCAGGTTGCGCTTGGGCGGCCGTACCCGTGCCCGGACGAGATCCGTCGAGCTGTCGTTTTCGTTCCGGCGGAGGCAGTTGGAGACCATGAAAAAGCTGCTGATCGTGCTGGGGGGGCTGTTGTTTTTGGGGGTGGTTCTGTTCCCGTTGGCCTCCACTTTCATCATTCGGCAGGGATTCGCACACCCTGAAAAGCCTTGGGCCGCCAAGGCGGTTTTCACGGGGGCCCATCTCAAAATGCTGTTTCAGAAGCCGACCGCAGCCCGCCAAGTGTTCGAGGCAGGTCTCGAGCGGTTCCCCTATTATCCCGGCGCGGCCCGAGTCACCTACCGGATTGCCCTCTGCTACGAACGGGAAGGAAACACCGCCATGGCCCTCCAGTGGTATACGCTTTTCCTCAAGCAGTGGCCGGGGCACCCCTGGGGAGACCAAGCTCGGCGGCGCAAAGCGGCCCTCGAGGCCTTGGAAGAATAATCCCAACCAGCTCACGTCCCCCCAGACAGGCCCCGACCCAAACCTTCCGGAGCAGTGAAAAGCGAGGAACACACATGGCGGGTGCAACCGAATTCTTATCCGGCGCTCTCTCGCCGGCCGAGGGCGCTCTTGCCCGGGGACGCGGACCGAATCGGCGCAGGATCGAGGGGACTTGTCGAATCATTTTCGGGATTTTTTTCGCTTTATCGGTTTCCACGGTCCCCGTGGTGGCGCGGGCCGGCACCCTCGTGCTGACGGTGTGGGGATTGGTCCTTCCGTCCCTGGCCATGCTGGCGTGTGTGCTGGTCCTTCGCATCGACCCGCCCGACTTCGGTCGGGGAATGGCAAGAGCGCGGCTCCGAACCATGCTCCGGGGGAAACTGACAACTTCTTTTTTTGCGTTCTTTGCCGGTGCACTTCCCTTCCAACGGGGATACATTGCCGCAGACATCTGTCGGGATGTGGTCTGGCTTCTGTGCGTTCCGGTCGTGTTCAACTTTTTCAGGGACCGCTGTTGGCGGGCCTTCGGTGAACTGGTCGTCCTCCTCCTCGTGGCCTTGTGGCTGCAGAACCTGTCGGGCAGTGGAACGTTCGCGGTTTTCGGCGCGGGCGTCGGTGCGGCTTGGGTCTTGCGGGGGGCGATCGAGGCGCTCGTCCGGGATTGACCCCGGCCCCGCATTGAAGCGAAGTGCGGTCCGCGTCGTCTCACCCGTTTCCTTCTTTCCGATAGATGCCGCCACCTTGGCCTGATTGATTCGTGGACTTCGTTGCGAGCGGGCGTAGTCCATACGGATTCAAGTCATTGTGTCGAGCGTCGGGCAGGGCTGTGTTGAAACGCCGCCTCCGTCGCTGGGTGGCGGCGATGTTCTGAAGATGTGTGAGATGCGTCATCGCAGCAGATGGCTCATGCCATATGCAGGGCCGCGGCCGGCGCGCTCCGTCGGGGCCGTGGGGACTCCCGGGACGGTCTTCGAGGTTTTTTTGCGATGTGCGCATCCATGAATACAGCAAGTGTATTATGAATTGGTTAAGCAGAATCATGCCGGCTCCCCGGTGCGAGTCCCGCCCCCCCCCGACGGAGGGGGCGCCCTTGCTGGACCGGCTTGCTCGGACGGCCCGGGACTTGCGCCGTCGCCGGATCGTGGAAGCCTGCCTCACAGCACTGGGTTTGGTCGCCGGCGCTCTGTTGCTGTTCGACGCCCTGGACCGACTCCTTTCTTTTCGGGAACCCACGGCACTCGTCGTGGGAGGATTGGCCGTGGTTCTCGTTCTGCTGCGGTTCGGCGGACAATTGTTGCGTGTCCTCCTGTTTCCGCCGCACCCGGAGGAACTGGCTCTGGCCGTTGAGAATGCTCATCCGGAATTGATGGATTCGTATGTGTGTGCGGTCGAACTCGAGATCCGGAACGGCAGGTCTCTACGCCCTTTGGAAAAGACCCTCCACGACTCGGTTGCCGCCGGGACCGCCTCGCTCGATCTGTCTGCCGTCCTGATTCCTCCCGGGCTCCGGACCGGGCGGCTTGCGTTCGCCGGCCTCTTGTTCTGCGCCCTCGCGGCACTCGCCGGCCGCAGTGGATTTGTGCAAAAGGCACGCTGGGAACTGGCGGACCGACTTCGAGGCGAGCACACCGGTCTGGTCGTCACCCCGGGCAACACCGAGATCGCGGAAAACAGCGACGTGACCATTGCCGCGACCGTCCGCAGGTGGCAAAACACTGCGGAGATCGTTACTCTGACGCCCGAGGGCAGCCGCCGTTTCCGAATGACGCGCCCGACGCCTGGTCGCGGGGGGCGGACGCATACCTTCACTCTGTACGCCGTCGACGCGCCGGTGCGCTACCGGATCCTCACCCCTTCGCTGGCCAGTGCTTGGTTCCGCATCGATCCCTATCGCCCCCCCGCCATCCGACGCAGTCGAATCGAAATTGTCCCGCCGGCGTATACCGGCGTTGCATCTCGGGAGATAACAGACCTGCAAGACTTCAGCGCTCCGGTCGGCAGTCGCGTCCGCTTTTCGGTCGAACCCACCCCCGGCGCCGCCGTGACTCTGCTTTGGGGCCGGGACCGCCGACGTCTCGCTCCCACCACCCCCGGCGCCGCCCGGTCCGTTTCCTGCGAACTCCGCAAATCCGTTACGTTCGCCGTAACGCTCCGCGACCGGGAGGGACACCGCACGCGCACCCCGGATTTTCGGGCGGAGAGCATTCCGGATCGCCCCCCCGCCATCGATGTCTTGGAACCGGGACGGGACGTTCAAGTTCTGCCGGATGCCGTAGTCCGCACCGTGGCGCGGGCCGCAGACGACCTGGGTCTGGCGCGCGTCGAACTCACCTTTTCCGTTTCCGGGCGGGACCGCCGCACGCTGACTCCACCGGTTCTTCCTCCGGCGCCGGGTGGGGCCGGGGGCGCGGCCGCGCCCGGCAAGCCGGGCCCCACGCGGCAGACCGTGGCCTACCGGTTCGACGTCAAGGCACTCGGGGCAAGAGAAGGCGACGTGCTGGCTTATTCCTTTGTCGCGGTTGACAACCGGAGCCCCGACCCGCAAAAGGCGCGCTCCGAAATCTTTTTCATCGAGGTGCGCCCGAAAATTACGCCCCGCTCCGGCGGGGCCGGCGGACAGAAGAAGAAAATGGACATCGGCCCGTTGATCGCGGAGATCAAGCGCCTGATCCGCGTGACCTACGATGCCCTCGCCCTGACCGGTCCCGACCGGCGCGCGCGAACCCGAACACTGGTTACCGGTTTGAGCGACCTGCGCACGGCCGCAGCGCGAAAACTCCAGGAAATCCGGGCGGCCGTGGGCCCTGGGGGTAGCGGTCCCATCGGCGCCCTGCTCGGGGAAGCCGTCGCCGAGATCGAACAGGCAAAGCAACTCGCCGCAACGGACCTGATCGAAGAGTCGCTCTCGCCCCAGGAACGGGCCTTGGCCCGTTTGATTGCCCTCGAAAACCAGCTTCTCAAGAACGCGGCTGCCGGCAGCCGCGGCGGGAAAGGCAAAGCGTCCCAGGGGAAGCCTCAGCGCAAGCGGCAGGAGTCGTCCCGCCAGACCGACTCGGTCGCTTCCCGTGCCGAACAGATGGAAGCCCTGCAGAACGCCATTCGCGAACTACGCAATCTCGCCCGGCGCCAAGCCGAATTGAACCGGGAGGCCGGTCGGCCCCAGGGCGAACCGGCCGCGGCCGCGGCGAAGCTTGGCGCCGACCAAGCCGCTCTTCGCGCGGACACGGCGCGCGTCGGAAAGACCCTCGAACGCGTTCCGGAAACCGCCCGCCCCCGCCAGTCGGTGCAGTCCGCCACCGCGGCCATGGCAGCCGCACAGCGCGCCCTGTCGACGGGTGCGTTCGAAACCGGCGAACGCCAGGGCCGCCGAAGCCACGCGTTCCTGCTTGCCGCGATCCGCCGGACCGAGGACGCCTACCGTCGTGCGTCCGCCAACGCCGTGGAACAACTGGCAGCGGCGGCCCAGGGACTTTCCGAGCAGGAGCGGTCGGCCGCACGTGCTTCCGCCAAGCTCGACCGCAAGTCGGCGGTGACGGAGGCGGAAACAACCGTCGCATTGCGGAGTCAGCGGAGCATCGGCGAGGAGAGCAAGCGTCTCGAGAAGGCGGTCGGGAAAGTTGCCAACGCACTCGAAGAACGGTACCCACAGGCGAGCGAGGCCATCGGCCGCGCGCGCCAATCCTTTGCGGAAAGCGGCGCTCCGGGGCGCATGACCCGGGCCGCGAACGCGATCCGCTACCGCCGCTTCCAGCGCGCCGCACGCTATCAGACCGACGCGGCCAACGAATTGTTGAAGTTGGCGGGTAACCTCCGGAAAGCCGCGCAGTTGCTGCCTGCTCTCTCCCGGGAAGAAATCGAGGCCGCCGCGGCCCAGCTCCGTCAGGCCGCCCGGGAAGCCCGGGCCTTGGCCCGGGAAACCGATTCCGAGACGGGCCAGCGTCTCGATCAATTGCGTAGGGACACGGGAGCGGACCTGGACCGCCTCGCTTCCGGGCTGCGCGACCGGGGGCTCAGGCAGGCCGCCGATGCGCTCTCTCTGCCGTTTTCGGGCGGAGACAACCGGCAGAACGGAGCGCGCTTGGCTCAAGTCATTGCCGGCGCCGCCCGCGTGCTCGAGAAACGAATCGCTGCCCTCGACCTCCGGCAACGGACCCGTCTTTTTCGGCAGGCCGCGGTCCCCCCCGAGAAATACCGACCGCTTGTGGAAGAATACTTCAAAGACCTGAGCGAAAGCCAATGATCGGGTTTCAACCCTTTTCGCCACCGCTGTTTCTCTGGGCTTGGCTGATTGTCCTGGGAGCGGCACTCGCCCTGACGGCGCACCGACTTCGCACGGCTCTCCAGCCGGGCCGGCGGGCGCTCATCTTTGCGCTTCGCATGGCCGCGGCTGTATTGATCTTCCTTTTCCTGCTTCGGCCGTACCGGGAGAAAGAGCGGCCCGACCCGAGTCGGTTCCGGGTCGCCCTGCTCACGGACTGTTCCGCCAGTATATGAAGACCCGGGATTGCCCCCCGCCGCAGACAAGCCGCTTCGAGGCGGCCTCCGGCGTTGACGCTCGAGAACTGGTCCAGCGTCTGAGCGCGCTTTACCGCTTTCGTCCCTTCATGTTCGCCGACAGTCTCAAGCCGGCGTTCGGACCGCGTTCGGCGATCCTGCCGGGAAACACCGCATTGGGGGACGTCCTTCTGGCCACCCCTGCCGAGTTTCCCAACCTGCCGCTCGGCGCCGTTCTGCTGCTTTCCGACGGGCACAGCAATGAAGGTCTCCCTCCTACCCAGGCCGCCAAACAGCTCAGGCAGCAGGGCATCCCCGTAAGCGTCGTGGGCACCGGCGGGGTCGGGCGCAGCGGGGACGTTGCCGTCCGGTTCGCGCCAGCCCCGGCACGGTCCCCCGCCGGACGCCCCCTGGAATTGAACGTGTGCCTGCGAAACACCCTGCCGCAGAAGATCGCGACGCGCCTGGTTCTCACCGAGGGCGGGCGGCAGTTGCAGACCCGGGCCGTCGCCCTCCGTCCCGGCGCCGCCGAGCTGACCGAGACTTTTCGGGTGACTCCCGCTCATGCGGGGTTCAAGACCTACGCTGTCCGAGTCGAGCACGTTTCCGGAGACATCCGCCCGGAGACGGACGTGGACTACACCGGAGTGGAGATTACCGATCCGGTCGTCTTTCATGTTCTATACTTGGGCGACCGCCTGGGTTGGGAATACAAGTTCCTGAGAATGGCCGCCGGCGCCAACCGGCAGCTCAGTTTGGCCGCCGCGATCCGAATGGCGCCCGACGCCTGGTATCATGCGGGGTTCGATCCCGGCAGCGAACCGAAAGACTTCCCGAGAAGCGCCGACGCTCTGAATCGCTTCGACGCGATTGTGGCCGACGCCTCGTTCCTGGGCCGATTGAACGCTCCCGTGCGCAAGACGATACGCCGTTTTGTGAGCCGACGGGGGGGGGGCTGCTTTGCATCGGGGCGACCGACACGCTGCCCCCGGACCTTCTCGCGCTCCTGCCGGTTCTGGTCGGCCGCGTCGAACAGTCTTCTCGCCGCCTTCCCCTCGTGCTGGTCCCCGGGTTCATTTTCCGAAAAGACCCGGACGGCGTCCTGACCGGGCCGCCCGGACCGTACCTGCCCCCGAATGTCCCGGCCTGGATCGTCTCCGAGTGGAAAAAAGGCGCCCGTCCGGCCCTCCTCACTCCGGACGGTCGCAGGGCTCTCCTGGTGGCGCAGGCGTATGGAAGCGGCCGCGTCGCCTGTCTGGGATTGCGCGATACCTGGCGCTGGCGCCTCGGCAGTCGAGCCGGACTCGACCTGCACCAAGCCTTCTGGGACCGCTTTCTCGTCTGGTTAAGTTCGACGGCCAAGCCGCGGTTCTCCGTCGCTTTCGACGGCCGCAAGATGCCGGCGGGGAAACAGATCGAACTCGGGGTCAAAGTGCTGAGACGCGACTACGGCCCCGCCGCGGACGCCCGTGTGACCGCCGCAGTCACCGGGCCCGACGGGCGACGCAGAGAACTCGTGCTGCAGCCGTCGGACCTGGACACCGGCGCCTACAGCGAGTGGTTCCGGCCGGAGCAGGCAGGAGAATACGCCGTGGACGTCGAGGTCCGCAGACCGGACGAGACCTTGCGGAAGACGGCCCACTTCGTTGCCCGCTGGACCGGGGCCGAAACCACGGACACCGCCTATCGCGAAGACATACTTCGGGACGTGGCTCGGATCACCGGCGGCGTATTCCGGCCCTACTCAGCCATGCGTGGCCTCCAACGCCTCCCCCTCAGTCGCGACGTGCCGGTTATTCGCCGGCGCGTGGTCCTCAGTGAAACGGTCCCGTGGCTGTTGGCCGTCCTGCTGCTCGCCTCATTCGAATGGTACGTGCGCCGCCGTTCCGGCCTGCGCTGACGTTGTCCGGAAGCAACGCCCTTCTCAGCGATCCCAACGGGGTCCGGAAACGGGGACCGGACCGGTCATGCGATCCCCGGGTTTCTGCGGTGCGGCCGGAGATACGCCGGAAAAGAGAGGGGGCGCCGGAGTTATTCGCCGGAAGTTCCCTGCCGGAGTTTTTCGATGGCAACGGCCACCGGCGACGGGCGTTCCCGGTCGGGGGGCACGGTCCGTTTCAAGTCATCCACGGTTTCGAACAGTGTGCGGCAGGCGGTTGCATAGTCCGTGCCGGCCAATTCGGCGATCAGGCGTGTCCCACGGTCGACAAGTTTCTTGTTGGTGGGTTCGACGTGCGCCATCCAGTTTCCCGCCAAGCGCCCCATGCACCCCATGGTCGCTGTCGAGACGGTATTGAAGACCAGCTTCAGCGCCAGACGCTGCCAAAGTTGCAATGGGGTATCCGGCAGACGGCAGGGGATGTGGAACAACCGGTCCCAGGCATGGGGCGGCTGTCGCGTGAAGGGTCCGCCCACCACGGCCGCGACCCGGAGCCTGAACGCCCGGGCGCAGCCCCTGAAAGCCGCTTCAAGCCCGACAGGATCGCCGCGGTTTGCAGACCACTCGTCGCCGAGCACGGTGAGGATGGCGGCGTTCGCCTCGGGCGCGACCCGTCCCGGATCGTCTTCGAAGCCGATCCGGAACTTCCGGATTTCTTCGACATCGAGCTTGGGCGGCTTGCGTCGGATGTTGTTCGCGGCCCCCAGTTCGGCATAGACCGCGGGCGTCCAGGCGAGGCAGCGCGGCGGCCGCCCCAGGATGCGCCGCCAGACTTCGGGGGTGGGGAGAAGCGGGTTTTTGGCGAAGGCCCACGAGGGTGGGGAAATCGTGTCGTCGCATTTTCGGAAGGGGGGGAGCATGAAGGTGGGATTACGCTCGGTGGTATCGGTGAGAATATCCAGGAGACACTCGTCGGCGAAATACGTGACCAATCCCTTTTGTCGGTAGATCTCCCACTCGAGCCCGACCCAGTCGGCAAGGGCCCGGACCGCCGCATCGGCTTCCAGGTCGACAAGCAAGCTGCGGAATTGTTGCGGGTACGCACCGGGAGCGGGGATGCGTCCGCGCCATTCGTCGGCAACCGGGGCCGGTGCGTTCGGTAGAAAACGTGCCAATGCCTGCTCGAGGGCTGCGCCGATCAACAGCAGCTCGCTCGTGGTCGCTTGCATCCGGGTGGATCCCGCCACGGCCATGGGGCCGGACGAGAGGTCGAGCGCCGTCACGTCCGGGCGTTCGATCACGGCGCGAGAGCGCTCGACGGTTCGGCACAGGACGGCGGACGGATTATTGAAGGCAAGAAACGCCGTCGCCCCCCGCTCACGTGCCTCGAGCACGGTCCCGATGACGGAGGATGTCTCGCCGCCCTCGGAAATCGCCACGAGCACGTCGCCCGCCTCCAGGCCCAGATCGGCGACCTGCCGCCGACCGAACGAGATGTAATCCTCGAAGTTCTCGACGGACCGGATCAGGGCGTAATCCCCACCGGTCATTATGCTGCAAACCCGGTCGCTGATCCGCCGACATTCGCCGGCATATTCGGCGTGGCGGTCCGCGGCGTCGCTCCAGAAACGACGCCAACGGGCTTCGAGCAGGATGCTGAGTCGACCCGTGGCCCCGCACCCCGAGAAACAGATGCGCCCACCGGACCCGAGCGCTTCGAGCATGGCCTCGACCAGCGCTGCGAACTCCGCACTCGGCACGACACGATCCGCGGCGCCAGCCACATCTCCGTCCACTTTTTGAAGCAGGCGTATACCGGCCGCAACATCGCGTTGCAGGATCTCGGCCAGACCGCGCGTGGCGGGGTGAGGCTGTTCCGTGGGCAGCGCCCCGAGGTGGAATTGCGTTTCGTTCCGAAGGAAATGTTCGGCCCGATCCTGCGGCTTGTCGTCCATGCCTCATCCTTTCCGATTTGCCGGCCGGGTCGGCCTTTGCGCACCATGGCGCATCCGGGAAACGGGCCGGCGTGCACCGGTCCTTTGCGGGGCGCGTAATGTATCTGAAAATCCGCGAGTTGCGCAGGGAAAGGGTGGCGCAAACGTCGTTTCCGCTTATTGTTCGTTTCGAAATCATGGATTGGGTCTGGTTCGTCTGCACGATTCCGGCGCGGCCGGAGGGGGCCTCAGCGTCTCCGATTGTTTCGAGACAAGTGGAACAGGCATTTCGACTCCGGGCGAACGCCGTTTCGGCGGAATCGATACGACTCCCGGAAGATAAGGCCCCCTACCGCGACAACGCGGAGCGGGTGGCTTCGATGTTGAAGAATCGACTCCTGCAAAGGCGCCAAGGTCCCAAGGATGAATGAAAACGAACTCGGCAACGAAGTCGTTGGTCCGGCGATCGCCGCAATGCGGTTCGTCCCGGGGGAGGGTGCACGATGAAAATATTCGGCTTGATCCCCGCAGAGTTTGCGGAATCCGCACGCGCACCGATCCTCCTGTTGGCGGCAATCTTCGCCGTCGGCGCAACCGCGACCGGTGCGCCGCCGCCGATACAGGCACTGCGAGCGGCAACCCCGCCGACCCTTGACGGGAGGCTCAACGACGCCTGCTGGCGGAACGCGCGGCCGGCGACCCGTTTCTCGATCTATCGATCCGGCGCACCGTCGGCCTTTCGGACCGAGGCGCGGATCTGCTACGACGACCGCAATCTGTACATCGGCGTAACTTGCTTCAGCGAGAAGGGCTCGAAAATCAAAGGCGCCGTCAGGCCTCACGACAGTGGTTTGTTCGGCGACGATCACGTGGAGGTGATGGTCGATCCCGGCAAGAGCGGCGAAAACTACTACCAGTTCTGCGTCAACGCGTATGGCGCTACCTGGGACGGTGCGCGAACCCAGGCCGGGGCCGTGACGGACAGAGACTGGAACGGCGGATGGATCGCCAAGGTCCATCGAGGCGACGACTTCTACTCGGTCGAGATCGCGGCGCCGTTCCATACGTTCGGCCTGACGGAAAAAACGGGGAGCATCTGGGGGTTGAACGTCGCCCGCGACTCGAAGGCCCCGGCCGAAATGTCGGCGCTCGCGACCGGCGGCGCTTTCAACGAGGCGGGCAAGTTCGTCACCGTGCACGGGATCGAGGTCGATTTCCGAAAGTACTGCTACACCTTCGGACCGGCCAAACTCCGGACTCGATTCAATGGCGTCCTTCGTGAAGCCGTGCTGAGCACTGCGGTCCGCAACCGGACCGGCCGCCTCAGGAAGGTCCGGATCGCCGTCGAGCGCGCGGGCCCGTCGTCGGGCCCGGGAAAAGTGATTGTTCTCGCGCCGGACGCACCCATCGAGGTTCCCTTGGAGACCGTTCGTTGGGAGCCGCTGTTTGCCCACAGGACCGACCTCTATGTTCAGCCACGTTTAACGGCGCGCGCAATTACGGTCACGGACGCGGCGACCGGCGAAACGTACGCCCGTTCAAGCATCAGTGCGGCCATGTTCGGCCCGGTGTTTCGAAGCGTCGTGTCGCCCCTGCGGCTCGAGATCGTCGATCCCTGGCAGCGAGACATGGGACCGGTCAAAACGCCCGTGATCCGGATTGTCGTCCATGCCGCCGATGCGGAATCCACCGATTCCCGGCTGACTGTGACGCTGGCGTCACGCCTCACTGGAAGCGTCGTGACGACTCGAACGATGCAGCGTGCCAAACCGACGAGCAGGTTAAACATTTCCACGGCCGACATCCCGTGGGGCGCGTACGAGGTGCGGGCTGTCTTGCACGATATCCGCGGCCGGGAACTGGCGTCGACTTCCGCGACGGCCACAGTGCTGCCCGGCGGGGCACACCGTATCCGCGTGCTCAACAACCTGGTGAGCGAACTCATGAACGCCGGGGAGCGCGGCCTGCTGGAAGACAGCGAGATTCAGTTTATGAATCCGCGTCACGGGTGGTGCTTCTTCCACTTTACCGGTGGTGCAACGGTTCGGCTTGATGCGGAGAACCGGCCCCTTGGCAAGGGGGACGCCGAAGCCATGCGCTTGCTTCCCGCGGGCCGCCATTCCCTACACATCGAGGGCCGGCCGGAATCGTTGGTCGTTCGGGCCATCCCGGCCCTGTTCTACAACGCCCATGAAACCACTCCACACATCCGCGCCTTTGGGACAAACACGTGGGAAAGACTCGCAAAGGCCATGTTGCCGCACTGCAACACCATCGAGAGCCTGCGCGAGTATCCCGAAGCGCACGCCGCGTGGCGGCGGAAAGTGCTGGCTGGCGAATCAGAGCAATCCCGGGAGAAAAGGCGACCGGGACAGGGCGGCCGCCGCCGCCGATTCCTACTGGCGGAGCAGTCGCGGTTATTCCGCCCCCGGTTACGACGGCATTCAGAGCGACGAATACTGGGCGAGCATGTTCTCCCGCGATGCCTGGCTGGCCCTGAGCCGTTGCGCCGCCCGCCTGGCTGAAGATCCGCAGTTCAAGGGGCGCATGTTCATCCCGTTTGTCCCCGGGGTGTATCACTCCAGCGGCGGGTATGCGTTCATCAGGACCGTCCTGGCCGCCGGCTGGCCCTTTTCCGAAGAATGGTACATCGCCGAACGCGAGAACGAGGCTGAGAGCATGGAGAACATTCGCAAACGACTCGTGGATTCGGCCAAGGGGTGGGAGGCGGCCCTGCCGGGCAGCGTACGCCGGATGATTGTTACGTTGATGCACGCATCCCTGCCGTACTGCACCACGAACACCTCTCCGACGGTCGACTTCAAGGTGCACTTGGATCGCCAATTCCAGATACTGGCCGACAATCCGGTCTTCTTCGGCCTCTGGGGAGTGCAGCCGTACCGATCCAACTACTTCGACCCGGAAACTCTGCTCTGGACCGGCCGACTGCTGCGGCATTACGGCATCGAAGGGCGTACCGATCCGCTGTCGAATCATCCCTACGTGCTGCGTCACATCCTGAACCCGGACTTCGATGAAGGCACGAAGCATTGGACGCTGGAGCCTGCGGCGGCGGGCAGTATGTTCGTCGACTCGTTTGCCGGGTACGGCGTGCTCGAGGGGCGGTATCGGGCCGCCGCCGGGCAGGGCGACCATTTCTTGGTCGCCAGACGCAGCGCGGCCGCACCGAATACGTTCAGCCAGGAGATCGGACGTCTGACGCCCGGCCGACTTTACTCGCTCAGGTTTTATACAGGCGACCGTCGGAATCTGCTCCAGGGCATCAGCCAAGCCCGCGTGCTCCACGCCGTCTCGGTCCGCATCGAGGGCGCTGCGCCCCTGCCGGGGGGGGAGCGCGGGTTCCAGGACCAGTTCTCCAGCATTCAAAGCATCGGGCGGTTCAACCGGAATCATCGCTTTTGGCAGAACTTCCACTGGCGCGTGTTCCGGGCCGAAGGGAGCACCGCGAGGCTGGTCATTTCCGACTGGCGGACGCCGACCGAACCCGGCGGTCCTATCGGTCGGGAACTCACATTCAACTTCATCGAGATCCAGCCGTACATGGAAGAAGCTTTTGAACTGACTCCGCCCCCGGTGATGCGCAAGCTCGTCCAACGCACGCAGGGCGCCCCGCCCAAGATCGTGATGAGCGAGGACTTCGAGACCCTGCGTCGGGACGGCGCCCCGGTCGGCTGGCGGGGCGGTTGGCGGAACTCGAATCACCTCGAGGCCGTATCCGTGGTCGACAAGGGCGCGTTTCGCGGGAAACACTGCCTCCATCTCAAGCTGGACGGCAAGCGGACGAGGTTTCTTCAGGATGCACCTCTCACCTTCGAGCCCGGCAGAGAGTACACGCTCTCGGCTATGGTCAAGACCAAAGGCCTGGCCAAGAAAAGTCCTTACGGCATCCTCTTGGCCAACCAGGGCTGGACTTGGAGTTCTCCGGCGCTGAAACTGCCGTCGGGAGATTCCGGATGGCGTCGCCGCAGCGTCACTTTCAAAATGGTGGACCAGCCCGGTAAGAACACACGTTGTCGCGTCAACCTGTACTGGGACGGGGACGTCGGCGAACTCTGGATCGACGACATCCGAATCGTGACCAAAGACCGAGCAGTCCGTCCATGATCCCTGGCCTGCCGAGACGCCCGGCGTCCCGTCCCCGTCCCGGAAGAAACGGCGGAATCCTCGGCGGCGGGATTGTTCCGGATCGAGTCCGTGCCATGGTTCTGCTTTTGTTCTTCGGCTTTCGCGAGGCGTCTTTCCGTGGTGCATCACATTGTGGAAGGAGAAAAGGGCGATGCGCATCGCAGTGAAAAAGGGGCGTGATGTACAGTGGTGCGAGCGACCCGCCACTCCGCTCGCGCCGGACCGGGTTCGTGTCCGCGTCGCAGCCTGCGGCATCTGCGGCACCGACCTGCAGGAGGACCCTCATCAAGAAGACCGGGAGACCGGCTTTGGACACGAAATTGCGGGCACGATTGTCGAAATCGGTTCGGCCGTCACGAATGTCCGCAACGGTCAGAGAGTGGTGCTCGAATCCGCCACGGCCTGCGGGAAATGCGGAAACTGTCGGAACGGACGCCAGGAACTGTGCACCGATATCCAAAGTTTCTTCTTTCTCGACTCATTCGGGTTCGCCGACGAGATGACGGCGCCCGGTGTCTCGGCCATTCTTTGCGAAGATTTGGCCCCGGAGGCGGCGTGTCTCAGCGAGCCCCTCGGGGTGGCTATCGACTTGGTCCGGCTCGGGGATATCCGGCTCGACTCGAACGTCCTCGTTATGGGGCAGGGCCCCATCGGGCTGATGGTCACCGCGCTGGTCCGGCGTATGGGCGCCCGGCGCGTCTTTGCCAGCCAGAGACGGAGGCGAACCGCGCGGGTGGAACTCGCACGCCGATTCGGAGCGGACGACGTGATCCACCCCGAAACAACCCCGCTTGCGGACATCGACTTCGGTTGCGTGATCGACCGGGTGCTCGTGACCACGCCGCCGCCGACCCTCAACGCGGCATTCGAGGTCGCCGGCAAAGGCGGAATTGTTGCCTTCATCGGCATCGCGCACGGCACGGACGCATTCTGTCGATTCGACGCGAACGCGTTCCATTTCAAGAAGCTTCAGCTCCGAGCGTCGTTTGCGTCCCCGGCACTCTATACGCCGTTGGCGCTGCAGTATCTGCGGGAACGTGTCGTGGACGGTCCGGCCCTGATTTCGCACCGCTTTTCGCTGGACGCGCTGGCGCAGGCCATGGCGACCGCGCGCTCGAGTCCGGACGCTGTAAAGGTCGTGGTGACCCCGTGAAAGACACGACAACAACAGCGACAGTAATCGACGCCGGGGGGATCCCATGAAAGAAACTGCAACTCTCGGGAAGACCGGTCGGGGTTCGATGCTTTGCGCGGCGGACGGTCCGCGCGTTACGCGCTGTCCGTTGCTGTTGACAGTCGCCGACACCAAGGGCACGTATACGATCCCGCACATTCAGACATCTCGCCGTATCCGTCTTTCCATCGACTTCGGTCGCTCGGGACAGGCAAACGCGCTGGTGCGACTGTTGCGGGGCGGAACGGTCGTGGCCGAGCAAATCGTCTTGCCCGTCGAGCCCATTGCCTGCTTTCCGGATTTGGCGCCCGCGGAGTACACAGCGGAGATTACAGCACGCGACCGAGCCGGGAACGTGCTCGGCGTCAAGGTGGTCGAGCCGATCGGTGTCGGTGCAGTCCTGGCCGCGTTGGGCGACAGCATCACCGAGGGCTACCGTGGGACGGGCTTCCATCGCGCCGACCTGAATCTTCGGGCCGAGCACTTCCCTCCCACCGCCGTGTCGCGGGACGGCCGGAACTTCCCGCAGCACGCTCCCACAGCGCACCGGCACATGCCCGAGAGCAACTGTTTCAAGAGCTGGATGACGACGTTGAACGACGCATTGACCGGAGTCTGGCGCCGCCCTGTCTTCGTCGCGAACGAAGGAGTGGGAGGGATCACCGCTGCGGCTTACCTGCAGATGATGCGCAACGACCGGGACTGGCAGCGGCGGATGCGGCAGCTCCGGCCGAATGTGTGGTTGGTGCATCTCGGAGTCAACGACGGACGCGCCAAGCGATCCCCCGCCGCTTTTGCGGCAGACATGAACGCCATTGTTGCGCGACTTCTGCATGAATACGCGGCCCGTCCCGAGCGCATCGTCGTTGCCAAGCCCAGTTACGACTACGCCCCGGGTGCGGCCCCGATCCTGGCCGCCTACTGCGCCGAGATCGACCGCCTTGTGGAGCGGCGGGGTCTGCGACCCGGGCCGGACTTTTACCGGGCCTATGCCGTCGACCGCACCCGTTGGTACGGTGACGATCCTGTGCATCCCAACCCGGAAGGGATGGAGCACATGGCGCGACTATGGGCCAAGGCCCTCGAGCCGCTCGTGCAGGTATTCTCGAACGGGCCGGCGGCTTCTTGACATTGCGATTGTTTCTGGATGGTCCTTGGATTCAGGAGAACCGGCATCATGGCCATCACGGCGGGCGTCATCGGCTGCGGCAACATCTCCCGCTTTCATTTTTCCGGACTCGAGAAAGCCGGGGTGACGGTCAAGTGGGTTTGTGACCTCGACGAAACCGCGGCCCGACCGTGGGCGGACAGGTTCGGCGCGGCTTACGCGCCCGACTACCGTGAAATACTCGCCGATCCCGAGGTCGATTTGGTCGATATCACTGCCTTCTCCTATAAAGAAATGTGTATGGCCGCCGTCACCGCGGGCAAAGCGGTGATTTGCGAGAAGACGCTGGCGGAAAATGCCGAGGACGCCGCGGAGATTGTCCGGCGTGCGGAATCGGCCGGAACGATTTTCTACACGTCCTATATGAAACGATTCATCCCGGCCGTGGAGAAGGCAAAAGCGTTGCTGCCGCGTCTCGGTTGCATTGTGTCGACGCATATTCGCACCCATCAGTGCTGGGGCGATCTCTGGAGCGAAGCGCCCGACTCGGGCCCCTTCCACACGCCCGACGGGGGCATGTCCGAGGTGCGTCGGCGTTACGGGGGTGGAATCCTCGCCTGCGGCGGGAGCCACATCCTGGACTTGGTCCTGTATCTTATCGGTCGTCCGCGCCGGTTGTATGCCTCTGTCGCCATCCCGGCGGACCGGGATTACGACTTGCAGGCAACGGCCTTGCTGGAAACGAACCACGGAATCGTGCTCTGTGAAGCGTTGGCTCACCCCCTGCGCCGGATCGGGTTCCTGCGCGACGGATGGGACGAGCGCGTCGAGATCAACGGGACAAACGGCCGGCTCGAAGTCTTCAGTGCCCAGTGGGACAAGGTGGAGACCAACGCGTCCCTTCTCGTTCACTACGACAACACGACCGGGCAGGCGACGGAGTACCGGTACGCGCCCGTATCGCCATTCGACCGTGCAATTGCTTTCTTCTGCGAGAACATCGCACGGGGTGAACAGGGCGCCCAGTCTCGCCGGACCGGCTACGATGTGGACGAACTGATCGAAACCATGGTGCGGAGTTCGCAGGAGCATAAGGCCCTGGCGGTTCGGTGGCGACTCTAACCGGAACCATTCATGACGCCGACAGTATGGTGTCGATATCCACTGGACGGAAAACGGTTGCGGACGATGCTGCGACAGAATTCGATTCCCGGCGGCTGTGTTGGAAGAGCGGCAATGCGCTTCACTCACCGGGCGACGCGTCATCGCAGCAGATGCCGCATGCATCATTCAGAGTAAGCCGCGGCCGACGTCAAGGATCGCAACCTCCCGGCGGAACAAGTGGAGTTTCCGAGACAGTTCTTGCGATTCTGGATGTCTTGAAGCCCAAACAAGGGATGCAAAAAAGATGGCGCATGACAGCAGGAGAAACGCACGGGATGTCCCCGGAATCCGCCGGCCGCGGGGAGGCGGGCGTTTGCTTGGCGCGTCTTTGGCGATCATGGGCCTGGTGCGGCTCGGCCTGGCGGCTCGACCGGCGGTTGCTGCGCAGTCGAAACCAGGGGGTGTGCGTGGGCCGGTTGCCGCGTGGACGTTCGACGGTGTGAAATCGCGCACAGTCCTGGATGTTTCCGGGCATGGGAACGACGGAACGATCAGCCATGCCTTCCTGGTGGAGGGGGTCCGCGGCGCCGGCATTCGGTTCGACAATCGCACCATGCATGTTCGAATCCTGCACGGGCCGGACCTGATCCCGCGGAACGCCATGTCCGTCGAGGCCTGGGTGCGCCCCGCCAGGTTTCCGCCGAGCGATTATGCCACGATCCTGCGCAAAGACGGCGCGTTCGCCCTCCGCTTCGGCGCGGGCGGACGGCTCGGCTTCCTGGTTTGGGAGAAGGGAAAGCCGGTTGGGATCGAAGCGCCCTCGACCGGATGGCGCGCGGACCGGTGGCGTCATGTCGCCGCGACCTGGGACGGCCGGGCCCTGCGCCTTTTTCTGGGCGGCGTGCAGGTTGCCGAAACGCCGTTTTCGGGCATGATCGACGAGACGGCCACGCCGCTCTACATCGGGGCGTACGCGGGACGATGGCCCTTTCTCGGCGCCATTGACGAAGTTCGCATCTACGCCCGGGAGCTGTCGGCCGCGGAAATCGCCGCGGAAGCGGCCGCGGGTCGACGCGCTCTGGCGCGTCCCCGCGGCGCCCGGCAACCCGCGCGCGAAATCGGCCGGAGTCCGGCGCGTTTCCGCAAACCGAAACGGGAGGTGAGTATGATCGAGCCCGGTTTTGTCTGGATCGACGCTGAAGATTTCACGGATTACGGCGGTTGGCTCCTGGACACACAGTTTGTGCACCTGATGGGGTCCGCTTACCTCATCGCCGCCGGGATCGGCCGTCCGGTGAAAGACGCAACCGTCGAATTCGAACTCCCCGCCGCCGGTCGTTACCGCCTGTGGGTTCGGGCGCGGAATTGGCTCCCGGAGTATACGCCCGGGACCTTCGCGGTCCTTGTCGACGGTCGGGGCGGCGCCCGGGCCTTCGGGGCCGCCAAGACCGACAAGTGGGTCTGGGAGCGTGGCGACGAATTCGAGCTGACGAAGGGCACGGTCCGTCTCGCCCTCCGCGACCTGACCGGCGGGTACGGCCGGTGCGACGCCCTGATTCTAACCACCGACGCCGGGTTCTCTCCGCCCGACACGCTCGAGGGCGTGCGCCGGGAGCGCAGTCGTTTGACGGGCCTGAACCTGGATCCCCGCGACGGCGGCGAATTCGATGTCATCGTGGTGGGTGCCGGGGCGGCGGGGTCCGTGGCCGCGTTGGCCGCAGCCCGAATGGGCGCCAAAACAGCACTCATCCAGAATCGTCCTGTGCTGGGCGGCAATGCGAGTATCGAGCTGGGAGTGGGCATCAATGGCGCGGCCAGCGGGCACCCAAACGCGCGGGAGAGCGGCATCATCGAGGAGGTCGGCCGTATCAAAGCCCGGTATGCCTACCCGCGATGGAGCGAGCCGTTCCGGACGATCGCCATGGACGAAAAGAACCTGACGGTTTTCCTGAACGAGCACGTTTTTGCCGTCGACATGGACGGGGCGAACCGGATTGCCGCGGCCCGGTCGGTCAATACTCTCACGAACCGCATCACCCGGTATCGGGGCAAGTATTTCATCGACTGCACAGGCGACGGTTGGGTCGGGTACTTCGCGAAAGCCAAGTACCGTCTCGGCCGGGAGGCGCGGAGTGAGTTCAACGAGAGCCTGGCGCCCGAAAAGTCTGACAAGATCACCATGAGCGGCTGTCTGATGGGAGAATTCGCTTTGGCCTTTCGGGCCGTGAACACCGGACAACCTGTGCGGTACACGCCGCCGCCCTGGGCCTACAACCTGCCCGCAGGGAACGCATTCGGGCGCAACATCCGTTCGGTGGTGAGCGGCGAGTGGTGGATCGAACACCCCGGCACCATCGATGATCTCTGGCAGGCCGAGAAAGCCCGGGACGAACTCATTCGGATCACCTTCGGGTATTGGGATTATCTGAAAAACAAGTGGTCCGAACGCAAGCGGGCCGCAGACTACACGCTGGCATACGTGCCCATCATGGACGCCAAACGCGAGTCGCGGCGATTGATGGGAGACGTCATTCTCACCCAGAACGACGTGCAGTCCGCCCGCGTCTTTCCGGACCGAGTTTCTTACGGCGGCTGGCCCCTGGACGTCCACCACCCGCGTGGCATCCTCTCCGGGAAGGCAGGACCGTTCGACTGCAATCCCCGGGTCCCCATCTACACCATTCCCTTTCGTTGCCTCTACTCGGTCAACATCGACAACCTGCTGTTTGCCGGGCGCGATGTCAGCGTCACGCACATTGCCCTGGGCAGCGTTCGGGTCCAGGGAACGCTGGCCACGCTCGGCCAGGCGGTCGGGACCGCGGCGGCTCTGTGCGTGAAACATCGGCTCACGCCGCGGGAACTCTGTCGGGAACGCATCGGCGAACTTCAACAGACGCTCCTCAAGTACGATCAGTACATTCCCGGGCTGCGCAACGAAGATCCGAACGATTACGCCCGAAGAGCCACGGTCTCCGCCTCGAGTACCGCCCGCTTCGACTTGTTCGGGCGTGACCAGGTCCGCGGAGAAGCCATACACCCGCTCAACATGGACCGATCCGTCATCTTTCCCGCGTCCGGGGTCGAAAGAATCGAGAGCATCTTCCTGCGCCTGGCTTCCGCGCGGAAAAGGCCGGTTCGGCTCGTGTTGCACCTCCGCAGCGTGACCGATCCCGCCAATCTTTCGACCGGCGTCGAACTCGGGACCGTTGAGGGAGAGGCGCCGCCGGAAAGCGAGGTCTGGGTCGAGTTCCGCGTGGACCGGGCTGTCGCTGCGCCGTTCCTCCAGGTCTGGCTGCCGCGGACCGAGGGACTCTCGTGGCGCCTGATGACCCGGGCTCCACAGGGGAGCTGCCGTGCTTACGGGGACGGGGCCCGCAATGCGTGGCAGGTGCAGCCGAATCAGTTTTACGCGTTTTACACCCGTCCGCCGCTGTCCTCACCCGCTTCCTACGCACCCGAGAACGTGGTGAACGGCGTCGCTCGCCCGGTTGGGGTGCACACCAATATGTGGGTGTCCGACCCGACCAAACCCCTGCCTCAATGGCTGCAACTGGACTTCACTGGACCGGTCGAAATCAATACGGTGTACCTGACGTTCGATACCGACCTGAATGCGCCGTTCCACACCGTGCCGCTGCCGGCGGAGTGCGTGCGGGATTATACGCTTTCCTACCGGGACGCGAACGGCAAGTGGGTGGAACTGGTCGCCGTCGAAGGAAACTTCCAGCGGCGCCGAATCCACCGGTTCGCCCCCCGAATCACCGGGGGATTGCGACTGACGGTTCAGGCAACCAACGGGGACCCCGCTGCACGGGTGTTCGAGATTCGCGCTTACAACGAACCGTGACCGAACGAACAGGCCGACCCGCCGATGAGCACCAGACTGATTTTCTCATTCGACAGCGAGGATTACGAGACCCCGAGTGCGGACGCCGCCGAGAAATGGTGGGCCGAAGCGATGAGTCGACATGGGTTCACCGCCTGCGCCTGCGTGGTGGGGGAACTGGCCCGCGCTCTTCGGGCCCGGGGACGCCGAGACGTGATTCGGGCCATGAGCCGGCACGAGATCGCCTTCCACTCCAACATGCACTCCGCGCATCCGACCTGGGCGGAATACCTGGACGTGTTGGATTGGGAAAGCGGCGTCCGGCGCGCTCTGGAAGAGGAGGGACGCGGCATTGCCGACGTGCGCGAAACCTTTGGGCAACAGCCGTCGGCGTGGTGTAAGCCGGGCGCAAGTTGGGGACCGCAGATTGCCGAAGCCATGCGTCGGCTCGATGTCCCGGTCTTTGCCGATTCCCCGTTCGAATGGGCCTCAGGGCAGCCCTTGTGGTTCGCCAACGCCCTGTTCCTGACCTATCACACGTCGTTCGACCGCTATTTCTCCGTCGTTCCGTCGCAACGTCTCGAGCAAATGAAAGAAGACTTCTTGGAGCTGTGCGACCGCCACGCCGGAACGTACCTGATAATGTACACGCACCCGTGCCGGTTGGTAACGGCGTCGTTTCCGCAGAACTTCACGGCCGGCGCCAACCCGCCGCGCACCCAGTGGCGTCCGGCGCCGTGCCGGGACCGTGCGGAGATCGCACAACTGCAAGGCGATTTCGACGCGTTCCTCGATTATGTGGCCCGGTTGCCGAACATCGAGCCGACCACGTATCGCAAGCTGTACCGTGAGTTCGCTCCTGGTCCGGTCTCCTGGCTCGATCCGGTCCAAATCCGCCGACTTATCGACAAGCCGGACGACGCGCCGCTGGCTTGCACCGTGTTGCCCGGCGGCACGGTGCTGTCGCCTGCCGAGGAATTCGGGGTGTTGCTGAAAAGCGCTGTGGAGTTCGCAGGCGCGGGGCGGATGCCGAACCGGGTGGCCGTGGAGCGGCTGCTCGGCCCGTTGCACGATCCGGTTGCCGCGGCGTCCGGTGACGCTCCTTCCCAGGCAGTGCTCGACGCGTGCCTGGCCGCAGACGCCGAATGTCGGACGACCGGAGCGGTCCCGGCCGAGATTGTTGTGGGCGCGGCCGCCGTTGGCCCTCATGCGCTGATGAAGGCCGTACGCCGGTTGCTGCGGAGTTCGCAGACCGGCGGCGCCCCTTCGAGGACGATTGCCGTGCGGCCGGCCGGCGAACTACCGGAGTTCGCCAAGCGGCGCGAAGTCCGCGATTATCGCTTCCAAAACACCTGGAGTGTATTCCCGCCGGATTTCCTGGGGTGCCAGGTTATGGCGGCCATTCGCCGCCAGAGTTGGACCGCCAAACCGGCAATACGGGCCGATTCGCGGAGGTGAGTTTCGGAGCGGGTGCGGCTTTGTTTCCCGCTTTCAGCTGTGGGGCGGGGCGGCGTGGACCGCTTCTGAATCGAGCTTGGTCGTCGGACGGAGGGCGAAGTCGGTTCGGGAGGCCTGCCCGCAACCTGCAAGCGTCCGGGGCGTCGCGCCGAAGCTACTCAGGGACTGCGTCCCGGATTTGCTCGACCCCGCCCAGGACCATGACGAGCCGGTCCAGGCCGACAGCGATTCCGGCGGCGGGCGGCAGTCCTTTTTCGAGGGCTTGCAGGAACGCTTCGTCGACCCCGTAGATCGGGGCGCCGTTGCGGGCGCGCAACGCGGCGGAACGCTCCATGCGCCGGCGTTGCTCCGCGGCGTCGGTGAGTTCGGTGCAGGCGTTGGCGATTTCGATCCCGGCAATGTACAGCTCCCAGCGTTCGGCCCGGGGCGGCGGCCCCGGTCGGACTCTTGCGAACCCCGCAAACTCGACCGGATAGTCGATCAAGGCGCACGGACATCCCCAGCCCAGCTCCGGCTCGATCTTGCTGATCAGGATCTCTTCGAACCGACCGGCTTCGAGGGCGCGGGCAAGATCTTCTCCCGCGTATTCGCGAAATGCTTCCTCCACGCGCACCACCTCCCACGGGGCCTTCAGGTCGACCGCCCGGCCGTCTCGACTGATGGACGGTTCGCCGCCGAGCGCCCGGCCGGCCGTCCAAGCCAGATACTCCTGCGCCTCGGCCAGCAGGGCGCGGTAATCCGTGCCGGCGGCATACCATTCGAGCATGGTGAATTCGGGCAGATGTCGCGGGCCGAATTCGCCCCGGCGGAAACAGGGGCCGATCTGGTAGAGTCGCGGCAGTCCCTCGGCCAGAAGGCGTTTCATATGGAACTCGGGCGAGGTGCGCAGAAAACGGTCCCCGCACGGTTCGGCATCGATGAAATCCTCGAGAGCGGGGGGCGAAATGCGAACGGGAGTTTGGACCTCGACGTAGCCTCGGTCTTGCAGAAAAGACCGGGTGGCCGTCCATACCGTGTGCCGGAGGCGCAGGAGGGAAAGTGTGGAAAGCATACGGGGTCGCTCAAGCTTTTCGGACGCGCTCGGCATACGTGCCGGTCCGGATGTCGATCTTGATCACGTCCCCTTCGTTGATGAACAACGGCACCTGGAGTTCGTACCCATTGTCGAGCCAGGCCGGCTTGGTCACATTCGTGGCCGTGTCGCCCCGGACACCGGGATCGGTTTTCGCAATACGTTTCTCGACCGAGAAGGGGAGGGAAATGTCGATCGGACGGTCGCGATAAAAGAGTACGGAGCACGCCATATCGTCTGCGAGCAGATAACGCTTGTCCCCCAAAAGCGACGCGGGGATCGACACCTGTTCGTACGTGTCGGCGTCCAAGAACACCAATGCATCGCCGTCCTCGTACGAGAACAGCAACTCCCTTTCCTCGAGGTCCGGCTTGTCGATCTTGTCCACCGAGCGGAACGTCTTGTCCATCGAGGCGCCGGTGAGCATGTTCCGGAGCTTGCATCGATACAGGGCCTGGCCCTTGCCGGGTTTGCAGAATTGGAACTCCGTGACCACATAAGGTTCCCCGTCCAGTTCGATCTTGAGGCCTTTTCGCAAATCGGACGCTGTAAACATGGGCAAAACTCCATACTCGGGGACGACCGCCCCATTCCCACACCGTTTCTCGAGGGCAAGGGCCCCGGGGCAATCATGGCTGTCCCGGACTGTTTCCATCCTTCGGACCGGAACGCAACTTTCGCTGTCCGAATACGAGGAATGACGACGCAGTCCAATTGCCGCCGGTTGAAGCCGCAACTGGTTGCCGGGCAGTCCCGGCGCGATCCCCCCGGCCCGGCATGGGCTTGTGCGGGAATTCGCGGGGCCTTCAATATAGGACCTGGAGGCGGGAGGGGCAAGGAGGCGGTAACAGGTGGGGGCGGAAACGGCCGTGTCGCGGGGTGCTTGTATCCGCAGCGAAAAGGCGGGGAGGGTCCGGTCGAACGGGGACGCCCAGGAGTTCAAGGTCCCGAAGCGCCGATTCGGCCATCATCAAATCGTCGAACCCTCCCTTCTGCAACACCACCTTTGGTCACGATACGGTCGACGCGCGAATCGTCGATGACGAGTATGCTCACGGCTCTGGACTTCTTGATTGCCGTGGGAGGAGCGGGGTCGGATGACACGATGGACGAAGTCTGGCCCGATGAATTCATGAACTTCGTGGCCATGGGGCGCAGTTTACACGGATTCAAGTCATTGCGTCGAACGCCGGGCAAGGCGCTGTTGAAACACCGCCTCGGTCGGTGAGCGGCGGCAATGTTCTGAAGATGTGTAAGATGCGTCCTCCCAGCAGATGTTTCATGCAGTATTCAGGCCGGCAGGCATTCGGGAATTCAACGCGCAACGGATGGGCCATTGCCACAACACCATTTCACGCCGGGGACATTCACTTGCCGCAACCCTACCGTACTCGTTCGGCAATTGGTTGCAACGAAAAGGACTGCCCTCATATATGCTCAACTCTCTCGCCTCCAAGGAATGCCGTTCTTGCCGCCTTCGATGACGCCTTCGTCGAAAAGGCGGTCGAGAAACGGCGCCGGACGGTCCATCTGCAGGATCCGGTCGCGATCATTCCCGGCGTTGCGTTCCGGCATCAGTCGGGCTCGGAACGGCTGGACCGCAAGTTCGGGCGTGCGGGGGGTGACCAGTACGTCGACGGCGCTGGGACCGAAGGCCCGGCCCGTGCTGACCACGAGTTGTCTCGCCTCAGGATCGGCCCTGATGATTTTTGCGGGAACGGCGTTGTCTAGCATGACGGGCACACTCAGAAGACATTCGTCCCGGGTGATCAGGCCACGGGCGCAGATCAGGCACACGGTCGCCCCCGCTCCTTTGAGGCGGACGCCTTCGAAACGCGTCCCCAACACCCGGCCGGACAGTCGGTCTGCGGCGGCTTCGGAGATCACGACCATGTCCGCGGCGGCCTTGCTTTCGACCCGTTGAGCCAAGTTGACATGGTTGCCGATCACGGTGTATTCCATTCGCTCGGCCGAGCCGATGTTCCCGGCGATGAAGGGACCGGCGTGCAGTCCGATGCCCATTCCCACCGGATCGCTGCCCATTTCGGCGAGGCGGGCATTGTAGGCCACCATGTCGTTCTGCATACGGAGGGCGGCCCGGAGCGCCCAGTCGGCGTCGTTCTCGACCGGGGCGGGCGCTCCCCAGACCGCCAGGATGGCGTCTCCGCCGAACTTGTCCACCGTGCCTCCCGCGGCGAAAATTTCCTCGACCATGGTTCCAAGGTAAAGGTTCAACAGCTCGACCAGTTCGGCGGGTTGTTTCTTCTCGCTCATCGGCGTAAAGCCGACGATATCGCAGAACATGACCACCCCTTCACGGAGTTCGCCGCCCAACGTCAGCTCGGAGTCGGCCACACGGCGCGCGACTGCGGGGGAGAAGAAGCGCTCGAGTTGCTTGCGTTGCGCGCGTTCGGTTGCGGCCCGGGCGGCAAGCTGAGTGTTGCGCAAGAAAAGGGCGATTTGTCGCGCAATGCCGACCAGCAGGTTGAGGTCGGCCTCGACGAACGGCTGTGTTACCGAGGCGGAATCCACCTCGATCACGCCCAACACTTCCCCGCACGCGATGAGCGGGGCGCACATCATGGTATGGATGTCCTGTTCGACGATACTCGCCCCGGCCAGGAAACGCTGGTCTTTGGCCGCGTCGGTCGAGAGTACTGCTTCACGTCGCTCCAGGACAGCCCGGAGGATCGTTCGGCTGACCGTTGCGCCGGAATCGGTTTTCCCGCCTTCCCGATAGAGCCGGCCCTTTTCCTGGATTCTCTCGACGCTGTCGCCCATGAGAACATAGGCGCGGCTGGCCTGCGGGAAGATATCCATCAGGCATTGGAGGATTCGGGCCAGCACCTGGTGTTCGTCAGTCTGTGTGGCCAGGGCCTCCGCCACTTGGTAATACGTCTGGAGGCGCAGGAGCGCCTGGCTCGGATCGAGCAGTTCCGGCGCCCCGTTCGAAGCGTCTGCGACCACCGATACGGCCACTTCCCGATCCCCGGAGACATCCAACAACGTGGTCCCGGGGCCCTGCGAGTCCTTGATTGCACTTGAATCGAGGACAAACCGCATCTCAACGGTTCCGGCAAGAATGCGGCTGCCGGGCACGAGTTCGGCGCGTTCGATGGCCGCTCCGTTTACAAAAGTGCCGTTGCGGCTTCCCATGTCCTCGATCCAAATGCGGCCATCGTCGGGAAACACCCGGCAATGATGCCGAGAAACACCGGGGTCGGAGAGGTGGAGGCCGGCGTCGACGTCTCGGCCGACGATCAGTTCTTCGGTCACCTCGACCGCCAGGCCGCGCAGGTCGCCGGATTCTACGAGCAGAAGCGGCATGAGCGCACTTTCCGGTTCGGGATGGGGGGATCGTCCGCGGGACGGCTTTGTGCGCCGGGGCACGCGGTCGCGAGCCCTGTCCGGACGCCCTCGTTTTCCTACTATATCACGGCTGGGGACGGCCACGAAGCCTTTCGCGCCGCATTTCGCCTGTCGAGAAGGCGTCAGTCGCAGAGGGTGATGTAGACTCGGGGCAGCGAAAACCACCATCGCAGGAGGATCCACAGAGCCGCGGCGGAGATGTGCCCGATGATGAAGCCGATGAAGAGAGGGCGAGTCCGGTCGAAGGTGTGTTTCCCTCCATAGCGCAGAATGACCTTCTTAACGGCCCAGGCCAGCAAGAAACCGAACCAATAGAAATTGACCATGAAATTGTCGACCAGCAACACGTATCCGACCGGGTGCGGGAACCAGAACAGGAAGCGTCGCAGGAAGAAGCTGATTGCCACCCATGACATCCCGAGCACCAGGAAGACCAAATGCAGGGGACGCCATTCGAGGCGGTCCTCGACCAGGCGTCGGGCGATGTCCATCAATATCCGGGTGTTCCGTGTGTAGAACCAGGGGTTCATCTGCTGGGCGCCCGAGCGGTAGGCCATGCAAAGGGCCACGACGACCGTGGCCAACGAGGTGAACAGGATGGCCAGAACCACGGTGAGATGAAATCGGAACCGGGGAGCACGCACCGTTTCCTGCATGCGCAGCGACCCCGTCACCCCTGGTGCGCTAAAGGCTTTTAGGTCGTAAAAAAACATGAAGTGGAACGTCAGCAGCGGCAGCAGCACTTTGACTGGGATGATTCGCACCGCATTGGTGATCCGCGCCAAGTGAATGGGGCCGCCGTAGCACTGCAGTCCGTAGATACCGCATTCGGCCACGATCCGCATGAAGCTTGTGGTGATCAGAGCGGTACCGATCACGAATACGAAGGCCCAGACGGCAGCGCCCACTGGGTTGGCATCGCCGCAGTAGGTAGCCATCCACAACGTCATGGCCGCCAATGTCCCGACGAGGCCGAGTACAGGCCGGAGCGCCGCGGCGCGTTGTCCAGGGGGAAGAGCGGAGTATTCGCTCCGGTAGTTGTCGAGGGTCTTCACCAGGCAAAACGCGCCGAATGCCAGGATGGCGCCGCCGCCCTGGGCCGTCACGAAATTACTGAAACAGCCGCGGTCGCAGGGAAACGACCGGCCGTACCCCAGGCTGTAGGCCAGTGCCACCATGCCGCAGCGCACCAGGAAATAGAACCAGACGGAGAAACTGACGTCCGTGGGCAGCAGGAAGGCGATCCCGAGGGCGATGAAGAGCAGTCGGAGCCGAAACACCCCTACAATACCCTCGAGCACGGTCCCCGGGAAGAGACGGCCGGTGTTCAGGGTGAGGGGGATGGGGCCGAGCCCGTGGATCCAGCCCGCCTGTACGGCGCCGTTCCAGAACAGGACGCCGAAAGCCCCCGCGAAACCGGCCCAGAACAGGCCGGTCTTCAGGATGTCGGGCACTCGGCCACGGTCGCCCGGCGGCAGCATCGCTTCCGGGACCCTTACCAGGGGAAAGGTCAACTGCTCGCGCTGGGACCATTGCCGATATACGAGAAAGGACAGAAAGTAGAACATGGCGTAGACCAGACCGCCGAGGACCAGCCAGCGCAGGATAGGCCCCAGCCACGCTCCCCAGGGGACGTCGCGCAAGAGAGACTCGTCTTGGGACAACCCTTCTCGAAATTGCAGAACCAACCGGGGATCGGTAATGAAAAGGCGGGGATCCAGGTTCGGGTTTATCTGCACATCCCAGCCGGCCTGCGGCGTATTCCATTTTGGGTTCCAAGGCGTTGAGATTAGTGGGATCAGGTGGTCCACGAGGCCGAACGTCGACAGGCCCGCGGTGACGAACATGGACGCGAAAATGGCCATCAGCTCGGCGCGGCCGAAAGGACGCAGCCTCGGCACACGGGCCAGGAGTGGGTTCGCAATCAGGACGAGAATGAAAAGAAACAAGAAAGCGAGGACGGGAATCTGCGTGCCGGTCAGGTAAAGCACTTGGCGATGGGTCGCGTAAAGCGTGACGACCCCCTGCACAACCGCCAGAACCACACCGGTGACGACCGCAGGCCAGGCAATACGTCCGCCGGTCGTCCCCGCCGTCTGTCGCTCCCTGCCGATCAACCTGATGCGATCAAAGCTCATAGGGTGCGTCTTGGAATTGCCCGGGCGAACCTGCAGGCCTCCCCCGAGTCCGCTTTCTCTTTGCGGTTGCGTCGAGACGGCAACGGCTCAGGCCCCTGCTGAGAGATGCTCGACCGGACAGCGAGCCCGGGACCGACCTTGATCTCTGTCGGAGTTGCCCCGAGCGCAGTCGAAAGCGGGTCCGACCCGCCTTCGCCTGAGCCACCGCGCGACACGGCGGCGCGGCGCGTCTGCAACGATACACGAGCTTGATCCGTGTACAAGTCTGCGTCTGGTTGTCCGTCAGGACGCCATGCCGTCGGCCGGGTGAACAAGTGCAGCGCCCGGCCGCGTCGCCCTCCGGGGGGGCCGGGCGGGGCAGGGGCGCGGCCCGCTTTTCTGCACACGTGCGTTTGTGTTACTGGGTTCGAGTCGATATGGTTTCTTCCTTTCTGAAATCCCGCGTCGATGGGCCATCAAGACCGCCGCACCGGATTGCGGCGACAGCAGGCGAGACGATCCGTTATGGAAGAATGGATTCAACGGCTTCTGCTCCTCCAGGAGAAGGACCTCCGCATCCGAACGCTCGAACAGCAGATTGCCATGGTCCCGGCGGAAAAAGAAGAGGCCGGCAGACTGCTCGAAGACGCCGAACGGCAGGCCAAGGCGGCCCATGACGAGGTGATGGAGAAGGAAAAGGCCGTTAAGGACGCAGAGATCACGATTCAGGGCTTCCAGGAGAAACTCCGCAGCTTTATGAGCAAGACGGCCCTGATCAAGGACAACGACGAATACAAGGCAGCTCTGAGCCAAATCGAGCAGGCGCGCGAACAGATCAGCGAGCACGAAACCCGGGAACTTATTTTGCTCGAAGAAGTTGACGAGGGGCGCGACCGTCTCGCCGAAGCCAAGAAGCGCCTCGAACAGACCCGGGATCGGGTGCGGGATATGATCGCCGACCTCGATACCCGGGCCCGGAATTTTCAGGCATTGCTGGATCGGCTCCGGGAAGAGCGGAAGGCAGCCTTTGCCGCGGCGCCGGCGGACAAGCGCGCCATGTACGAGCGTCTCCGCCAAAGCCCGAAATTCGCCGGACGCGCCATTCTGGTTCCGGTTCGGGAGGGGATTTGCGACGGTTGCCACATGCGGGTCACGGCGCAAATGCGTATGGATGTGCGCAAGAGTCTGCTCGTGCGCTGCCAGAACTGCGGGGCACTGCTTTTCGACGATGTTTGATCCGTTCGCCGCAGTTGGGAGCGATCGGTGCGATTCGGGGTGCGTTCCCCCCTCCCTCCTCCCTCCGCCCGTCGTCGCCCGGTTCCACCCGGGAATGCCCGCACCGGCCCTGTCGCTTTCCGGGGGATGCGCTCGATTCGTCGGGCTGCCTGCCGACCGGACGTTTCGCCATGCCGATCCGGTGAGTGTCGGCCAGTATAAACCCCGGAACGACGATTTCAGTCTCCTGGGGAACCCGGGGAACGGCGCGGCTGCTGAGCCGTTTCGGCGCGCGGCAGGGTGTTGAGTACGGTCTGTTCTTGCCGGGGGCCGCGGCGAACCGGCCCGCGAGCGCACCGGCTTCGGAGTCGAATTCCGTATTCTGCAGGCGTTCTCGGAGTATCGCATGGCCCTCGGTCCACAAGCGCCCGTCCCGACCTGGCGTCTGGCCCTCGCGTACGACGGCACCGACTACCATGGCTGGCAGGTTCAGCCGAACGCTCGGACCGTTGAAGGGGAACTCCTGCGGCGCCTGCGGGCACTGACAGGGAAGCCCGACCTGCGGACCGAGGCCACCAGTCGGACCGATGCCGGTGTTCACGCACTCGACCAGCAAGTCAGCTTCACCGCGCGGCTGCCCGGCGGGATGTCGGCCGACCGCCTGCGTTTTGTACTCAACCGCTGGTTGCCGCCCGACATCCGGGTGATGGCGGCCGCGTTGGCTCCGCCTGGTTTCAGCGCGCGATTCTCGGCCTGGGGGAAGGCCTATACTTACGTGGTTCACACGGGCGGGACCGTCGGTCCCTTTCAACACAGATATGCTTGGCATCGCCCGGGGGAAGTCGATCTCGACGCCATGCGAAGCGCTGCCGGCGCGTTGCTCGGCGAGCACGATTTCGCGTCGTTCACGACCAATCCGAAGCGGGAGATCGAGAGCACGGTCAGGCATGTGCTGTCCATTACAGTCCATCGGGTCGGGGACTGGCTCTTTGTTTGCGTGGAAGGCCGCAGTTTTCTTTATCGCATGGTCCGGACCCTGGTCGGATACCTTCTCGCAGTGGGGGCCGGAAGATGCCGGGCCGACGAGGCGGCGGCCCGACTGGCCGAAAAAGACCGACGCGGACTCGGCGCAGACACGGCGCCCCCCCACGGCCTGTTCTTGGCCCGGGTCTTTTTCGAGGCCCGACAGCACGTCGACTATCGTCCCGCCCTGCCGCCGTTTCACGCGTTCGCCGGCGACCCGTTCGACCGCGGGATCGGCTGCGAGGGGGGGACGGTCGACGCAGAGGCAATGCCATGACTCTGCGGCACTTTGAACCCGTTTCGGAATCTCAGGATTTTGGCATGATGAAGGCATTCACAGCCGAAGAGGAACTGCACAGGTTGCCTGTTCGGGGTCGGTTCGACGTGGTGGTCGCCGGTGCGGGGCTCGGCGGGATTTCCGCGGCGTTGGCCGCGGCCCGGGCCGGTGCACGGACTCTGCTGGTGGAGCGCAACGGCTTTCCCGGCGGCGTGGCAACGGCCGGCATGTGCTGCTCGATCTTCAATTGTTACTTTACGGCGCAGGGAAAACCGGGCGTCACGGGGATCCCGGTCGAGATCGCGGATGCATTGGCACGGGCCACGGGCTACGGCCGAAAGTGGCGCCGCCACAAAGGGCACGTGATCTACGACATCGAATTGGCCAAGCTCGCCTTTGAGCGGCTCCTCGTCGAGGCCGAGGTCCAGGTGCTCTACAATGCCTGGACCGCATCCGCCCTGCGGGACGGAAGCGTCGTGCGCGGGGTCGCCGTCGAGAGCAAGGCCGGTCGCGAAGCTTTGCTCGCCGACGTCGTGGTGGATGCCACTGGGGACGCGGACGTGGCCGCGACCGCCGGCGCCCCGGTCCGGACCGAAGAACGCGCCTTGCACAGCCTCTGTTTTCGCTTGGGAAACGTGGATGTGGCGGCCTTCGTGGATTTTTTTCGCCGACATCCGGACCAATATCCTGCTTACATGGACGTCCACTGGGATCCGAACGAAGCGCTGGCCCAGTTCGACGATTGCGGAACTTTTCTCTTCCCGCACGGCGGCGGCATGCAGATGGCGGCGTTCCAGAAGGCCCAAGCGGACGGCAACCTGCCGGCAACCATCGGGTGCATGGACAGCACCGACGCCTGCCAAATGCACGCGCTACGGCAGACCGGCATGGTCCATGTGGTTACCGGATTCGCCCGGTTCAACGGGCTCGATCCGGATAAGATCACTCGGAGTATTCTCGACGGACGGCGCATGGCTCATACGGTCGCAGCTGTTTACCGCCGATACATACCCGGTTTTCGAAACGCCTTCGTGGCCGGCACGGCCGCCAACCTCGGCGTCCGGACCTCGCGTTGGCTGGACGGAGAATTCACCTTCACTCCCGAAATGATGGCCGCCGGAAACCGGCAGCCCGACGCGGTCGGGCGCGCTGTCGGCTGGGACCACCCTGTCCTGCACCGCGGACCAAACGCTTGGGGATGCCAGAAGTGTCGCTCGGATTCGTTCGACCTGCCGTACCGCTGCCTCCTGCCCCGCAATGTGGACGGACTCTTGATGGGGGCCGGACGCAGCGTCGGCGCCGCGGCCCCACATTTGCTCCGGGTCATGGTACATACCATGGTGGTGGGACAGGCCGCCGGCGCTGCCGCTGCGGTGGCGGCGCGACTGGGATGTTTCCCCCGGGAAACGCCGCTGGAAGCGATTCAGATGGAACTGGAAAAGCAAAACGTGCGGATTCGCTGAAGCACTCCCGCTGTCCCAAGCGCCGGAAAGCAATCCCTGACCACTTGCGAGACAGCTTGAAACATGCGGTGACCGGCACGGTCGTCGTCTGGTAGCGGCGGCAAGGCCGTGCGCTTCCGTCCGCCTCCCGAGGCAAAAAAAGACCCTCGCGATTCCCACGAGGCCGCTTGGGAGGGGATTGCGGGGAGGGGAGGAGGGAGGAAGCCAGCGTCCCCGCGGAAATCGCTCGGGTCATTCGTAACTTTTCTGTCTGTATTCTAACCTTTCTGACAGTTCATACAAGGCGCGGTTCCCTGGAAAACCGTGTTTTTCCGGATCCCTGATACGTTTTTTTTTCGTTGTACGCCTCAGAACGCCCGGTCGATTTCTGCGCAAAGTTGTCTGAAATACCGACAGAACATGCCAAAAGTGCCGTTATAGGCCCTATAAGTCCTGGAATACGCCAAATAGCGTCATGTTTGTCGGGATTCGGGAGTATTGCCGGACCGGACGCAACGAGGGAGGGGAGGCCGTCAGCGGGAATGAAACCGGGCGACTGCGCTTGCGCCGTCGCGCCGGAGACCGGCCCCCACCCGACCTGTCCGCCGTGGTCCCCCGCAGCCGCGGGACGAAGGCGAGAGAGCGCGGCCCTTTTCGGCGAGCTTGCGCCGCTTCCGTTTCCCGGTCGGCAGGATGACTGTTGCGGGCGGCCCCGCTGGGTCGAAAACGGCGGAAATCCATCCCGAAATCGGCCCGCTCGCGGCCGCGCCGTCTTTAGCCTGAACTATTCATGAAGCCGACCGGCTTGCGTCGTTACACACTGGACGCAAAACGGTTGGGGACGATGCGGCGACAGAAATCGATTTCCGGGCCTTGGGTCGGACGAGCAGCAGTGCGCTTCACCCTCCGCTCCGGGCGACGCGTGAATCGTTCAGGCTGGCGGATGGGGTCTGGCTCGCCATCGCTGTCGCAGTCGTTGTTGCGGTTGATTTCGGTCCCGATTCCGCAGTGGTCTCGATTTCGCGTCGTTTTCCCCCGTAAGCGGCCGGTTGGGTCGGCTTGAGGGCGGACTTGCTTTTGGCCTCTCAAACGGATACAATATCGAGAACACCGGTGTTGACGGGAGAGGTGACGTTGCTTGTTTCCCGTTCTTGGAGCATCTTCGGACACGAGGACCATGGAGGTTTGTCATGAGCGCAGCAGGGCCGTCTGTCAAACGTTTCACCCTGATCGAGTTGCTGGTGGTGATCGCCATCATCGCCATTCTCGCGGGTCTGCTGTTGCCGGCGTTGGCGAGCGCTCGGAAAAAGGCGTTACGGACCTCTTGCATGAGCCGGTTGAAACAGATCGGCATCGGCTTTTTGCAGTATGAGAATGACAACGACGATCTGATGCCGGTCCAGGACGACCGCAACGTGGGGACGGGAGGTGTATACTGGTATATTCAGGGGATTGCTTCGTATCTTTCCTACACTCCGGGGAGTTCCCAGCGGGTCGATTTCAAACTGTACCGTTGTCCGGTGGACTCGAGTTCGGATTACAACCGGGACGCGTCCGGCAACCTCGATATTCGGGAGATCTCTTTCGGCTATAACTACAAAGGGCTCGGGGACGGCAATCCAAGTTCCACCCCGCCTGCGTATCGCGCTTATGCCATCACGGACGTGGATTCTCCCCAGAAGACTGTGATGGTTGCTGACAGCGGCCATGTTGGCGAGGACGGTTTTCCGGCGTTCGTGATCAGGTACGACCAGACTCAAGGTTACGTTCGAGGCCGTCACAAGAAGGGCGCCAACATCCTCTGGGCCGACGGCCACGTGAAATGGTTCCTGGCGGCCGACGTCAACGGCAGTTCCAACAGCGGCCTCTGGGATAGGAATTGAATCCGTCGGGCCGGGCGTCTCCCCCGGTTCCCGCCCCACTTGCCCCACCCCATCCGAGCCCCTCCTCCCGTGGCGGGCGACCCGTCCCCCCGCTCCGGGTTGACGAACCGGGCCTTGTGCCCTCCCAGCGGCCCGGGCCCAAGTCGGAGACGCGTCGATTCCCGCGACGCCATCTCTTTTTTCCGTATTCGGTTTGAGGCACTGGGCACAACGGAACGGAGTCGAGTCAGACCTTTCCGGCCAGTTCCCGGCAGGCTTGGACGATGTGCCGCACGCCGAACCCGTGTTTTTCGAAGAGATACTCTTCCGACGCCACTTCCCCGAATTGGTCGGGGACTCCGAGTCGCTTGACGCGGGTCGGGCGTTGCTCGGACAGGATTTCGCAGACCGCGCCCCCCAACCCGCCCAGAATGTTCTGGTTTTCGACCGTCACCACGCCGTCGGTCCGTGCCGCGGACTCGACCAGTGTGGCCGCATCGAACGGCTTGACGGACGGATAATGGAGGTGATCCACGCTCACCCCCTGCCCGGCCAACTGCTCAACCGCGTGGCGCGCAAAATGCGTCATGTACCCGGTCGAGACCAGCGTGATGTCGTCGCCGCGGCTGACCCGGACGGCGCTCTCGGGATCGAATGTGTAGGACTCGTCGAAGACCGCCGGCACTTTCGGCCGAATCAGTTGCATGTACGTGGGTTGGATGGCGGCGGCCATGTGCCGGAGTACGGCGCGCAGTTCATACACGTCGCAGGGGCTGTAGACGTGCATGTTGGGCATGACCCGCATGATGGCCAAGTCTTGAAACGACATGTGTGTGCCGCCGTTGGGACCGGCGGTCACGCCCGGGGCCGTTCCCACGACTTTCACGTTGAGGTTGGCGTATGCCACGCTGATGGTGACCTGATCGTACACGCGGCGGGAGGCGAAGCAAGTGAAGCTGGCGCAGAACGGAATCTTGCCCTCGCTGGCCAGGCCGGCCGCAACCCCGATCATGTCTGCCTCGGCAACGCCTGCATTTACGAAATTGTCCGGGTGCGCCTCGACCACTCGGGGATTGGTGCCCGAGGCTTTGCTGAGGTCGGCTTCGAGGCAGACCACGTTTCGATTCTCATCCATGAGTTGGTTCAGCGTCATACCGTAGACGGCCCGCATTTCGTTGTCGTGAAGCGCCATATTGTGCTATCCTCCATACTCGTTCGCCGTCGCCGCGAGATTCGGCCGGCTCGGGCCGTTCGTTTTTTCAGTGCATCTCAGATGCTTTCCGGGGAACTCCGCAGGACCTGCGAGTTCCCGTGCGCCCGGATCGTTTCGAGACAATCAACAGTACGGCAACTCGAAGTCCCGTTCGACCAGGGCGCCCATGTACTTGGCATAGGCCTCGGCATCAGGGACCTTGATGTTGTGGCTCTCAGGGCGGCCCTCGACCGCCAGGTTCCCTTTGCCCTTGATGGTATGCGCCAGGATCATGGCGGGTCGGCCTTTCACGGCCTGGGCCTCTCGGATCGTGGTGTAAATGTCCTCCCAGTCGTGCCCGTCCATCTCGAACACTTGCCAACCGAAAGCCCGCCACTTGTCGGCCAGGGGCTCGAGGCCCATTACTTCCTCCGTGAACCCGTCTATTTGGAGGCGGTTGTAGTCGGTGACGGCCACCAGATTGTCGAGCCCGTGATGGGCTGCGAACATCGCAGCTTCCCAGTTTTGGCCTTCATCGCTTTCGCCGTCTCCAATGATGCAGAACACCGTGTGGTCTCCATCGTCCATACGGGCGGCCAGGGCGGCCCCGGCGGCGCAGGACAGTCCCTGGCCGAGTGAGCCGGTGGTCATGTCTACGCCGGGGACGAACCGGGCGTCCGCATGGCTGGGCAGGCGCGTACCGTCCTCGTTCAGGGTCTTCAGCCAGGATTTCGGGAAAAACCCCTGGTACGCCAGGGCCACATACAGCACCGGGGCGGCGTGACCCTTCGACAAGACCAGTCGGTCCCGGTCCTTCCATTTCGGCGCTTTCGGATCCACGCGCATGATCCGCCAGTAGAGCGTCAGGACGATCTCGACCAGGGAGAGGGCCCCGCCGAGATGGCCGCTCTTGGCGCGGCAGATCATGTCCGTGATGACGTAACGCCATTCCGCAGCCAGTCGATCGAAGGCCTGCCGGTCGAAATCCTGGTTCATGGTCGACTCCCGGTTGATCGTTAATCTTGCTGATCGTCTCGAAACAGTCTCGAGCGTGGGCGAATTGTCAGTCTCCGCAGAATCGTCCAGACACTCCCGCGACGCCTCGTAACCCGAAGTGCGGACAAAACCGCGGCCTCCGCGGCAATTCTCGCACGCACGATTGCCGAGGACCGTTTTGCCCCCGCTTCTTTCGGCCGTATACAAGGCAAACGGCGGACTCCCGAGGGGCCGGCGAATACTGCGACAATCCATGGAGGCGGCTCGTATAGAAAGTGTTACGAGTCGCCGGCCAGTTCGTTATACATTCGCGCAAGGTCGGCCGGCGCCACCGGCGCCGGGTTGTTCTGCATGAGCGGGTGAAAACTCTCGGCAATGACGGCCGGGACATCCTCGGCAGGCACCCCGGCTTCATCGAGCGTACAGGGGAGTCCGCCCAATTGTTTCAATGCCGTGATCCGCCCGATCATGGCGGCCACCGAATCGAAACCGCACGCCGCGGCGAATCGCTCCATGCGTCCGTCCAGGGCGGGGGTGTTGTGCCGAATGGCGAACTCCAGTGTAAACGCGCACGCCGCCCCATGGGCCAGGTGATACCGGTTCGAGAGCGGGAACGAGCAGGCATGGACCATCCCGTTCTTGGGCAGTTGGAACGCCGCGCCTGCCAGCAGCGCGGCATACGCCATGCCCTCTCGGGCCGGGGCGTCTTCGGGTACCCGGCAGGCGGTCTCGAGGTCCCGGAAGACCAAGCGGGCCGCTTCCACGGCCAGCAGATCGCAGATCGGTTGGTGGTGTTTCGACCAATACCCCTCGATCGCATGACAGAGCGCGTCGAGTCCCGTGCAGACCGTTACGTATCGGGGCATGGAATGGGTCAGGCGGGGATCGATAACGGCCAAGGTCGGGTACAAGGCCGGCCCGGCCAACGGGCCCTTGACGCCTTTTTCGCGGTCGTCCAGCACCGAGAAGGGTGTAACTTCGGCGCCGGTGCCCGCCGTGGTGGGCACGGCCACGACCGGCAGATGTTCAAGGGGCAGTGGGAGGCCCCCGGTGTGAAACGCACGAACGCTCGACTCCGACGACCGCGCCAAGCAGGCAGCGGCTTTTGCGCAGTCCATGGCACTGCCGCCGCCCACGGCCACGGCGACATCGGCCTTTTCGCGCCGCAACAGTCGGCACAGTTCGTCCACGTTCGTCACGGTCGGGTTCGGCTCGACCTCGGCAAAGACTGCGACAGGTTCGAGGAGATCGGCGATCCGGAGAAAAAAAGGCAATCCCGCCAGACCTCGGTCCGTGATCAGCACAGGCCGTCCCCCGAATCGTGCCGTCAGCCCGGGCAATTCCCCGGATGTACCCGGACCGAAGCGGACCTCGGTCGGCAGTTTGAAGGTCCACATGACGACAACTCCGTGCTGTGCGGCGTCGAGAAAGACCGCCTGCCGGCGAAACAGTCTCCGGTCTTGATAATATAGCATCCGGACAGGAACGTGGATCAGCGCGTCGGACCGGTTGCTCGCAACCGGACTCGATAAAGGTGCACATCGTGACCTTTGAAAGAGTCCGTGAAACGGTTTCCCGTCACTTTCACGTGGCGGTCCTCTCCGAGGACTTCGACCCGGGCATTGTCGAACAGGCCCGGGCCACGGACAACGCCCGTCGCGACCTGGGGGGTCATGTTCACGGCGAAAACATACCGCGCGCCATCGTGCTCCTTGACCATGAAACGAATCGGCGCATTTGGATTCGACGAGTCGATTTGCGTTTCGTCGTGTATCGGCGGACTGTTGAGGACCGGGGCCAGCGCGAGAATCTGCCGGTTGATCTTTTTCACGGCCGCGCTCATCTCCGGATCCGCAAGCAGGGCGGCCTCGATGAATTTCGGTTTGAACTGGTGCACGAAATAGACCAAGCCGCGACTGCCGAAAACCAGCGACATCCAAACCTCGGCGCGGACTTGCCGGGGGGTGGGCTTGACCTTGGGATTGTTGATCCGCGTGCACTCGATGCAGTTCCAGACCGGCTTGCGGTCACGACTCCACCGCCGCAGGCGACTGACGCCGAACGGGACGCGCCACAGGGCGCCGGCGATCTCGAGGGACGAATGCACCGCGGGGTAGATATCGAAGGAGACCACGTCGCACCCCTCGAGGTAACGGGGGTAGTCCTCGGGGTGCCGACTCCGCACGCCGCGTCCCCGCCAATTGTCCCAGGCAACCCCTTGCCCGAGGTTGAGCAGGATCGGGCGTGAAGGGTCTTTCCTTTTCATGTCTTCGTAGGCGGTCGCGATTTGCGCGGGGGCCCGGGGCGGGCCGTACCCGCGCCAGGAGCGTCCGGCGTATTGGGGCCAGGCCTGCGCCACACGCTCGGGGTCGCTCCGCCAAAATGTTTCGAACCGCTGCGCATTGTCGGGTTCATCACCGTGCATCCAGCCTACGATGATAGGGTCGTCGAGGTGGCGCAGGGCGTATTTGTTTTGGGCGCAAATGACCGGCATGCCCGCCTTGCGCAACGCGGCGAGTTGTTTTTCCGTTGGGCCTTTCCACAATCCGATGAACAGATTGAACCCCAATGCCTTGTACGCTGCCGCATTACGCGGATCCTGCAGCCAGACGGCGATGGGAAACCAGGCATCGGAGTCTCCCGGGCCGCGCGGCCAAGCCGCGTAAGGGGTCGCGACCCATGGATGGGCGGAGGGC
>JAADHN010000011.1 GCA_013151865.1 Kiritimatiellota bacterium | reverse complement strand
GCGGAGATGACTATGTGAGCGGCCAAGGTGGACATGACATCGTAGTTGGCGGACCCGGTCCCGACACCTCGGTACCTGCTCTGAGCTTCCCGTTGCCGGACGGAAGTGACACAGTCCTGGGGGGCGCAGGCAATGACTCGCTTGTCGGCGGCTATGGAGATGACTCCCTCATCGGAGGTTCGGGCAACGATTCAATGAACGGAAGCCGACTGAACGTAATCTTTCTTCCTACGATCATCAAGGTCGGAGCAGATGTTACGAGCCCATCGTCGGGGAGCAACACGATCGCAGCTTCGGAGGACCGTGGCATCGACACACTGGACGGAGGGCGCGGCAGCGACACGCTTCGCGGAGAGGAGGGACCAGACCTACTTCTGGGGGGCGTCGGCGCAGATTCCCTATCAGGCGGCTCAGGCCCCGATAGCCTATTTGGCGGGGACGGCCGCGACACCCTATCAGGCGGCGAAGGGGACGATTACCTCTATGGTGGCCGCGGGGGCGACACGCTTTACGGGGACTGGGGAGATGATTACCTCGACGGCGGATCTGGCAAGAATGCGATGGATGGTGGTAATGGGCACGACTTGATAATCGGCGGGCTCGACGCCGACACCATGATTGGCGGACGGGGCCGGGATACCCTCTTTGGGAACGCCGGGAGCGACGTTGTGTTGGGCGGCCCCGGTTCGGACTACGTGAAGGGTCAAGGAGGCAGCCGCGACACGCTATCGGGTGGCCCTGCTGGGCAACTTGGCGAGCCAATTCCTGAACATGAATTGATACACGTCTACGATGACCTGCACGGGCAGGACACGCTTGTGGGAAGCCCGGCAGAAGTGGACGATACATATGTGCTTTCGGAACCGTGGTTTGACCCCAATACGTTGCTGATTTGGCGTCCCGTTTTGCCAATTTATTGAGGAGCTGTACGAATTGGACCTAATCATGCCGGAAGCGGTCGACGAAAAGCGCTCACAACAGTTGATGCTTGGTATGGGCACGCCGGAGGTGGTAGGGGACGCTCCTGCGCAGCGAGATGCTCCGCACTGTAACCAAGAGGTCATAACTTGAGATGAGGGAGGTAGCAGTGATGTCAACTTCGCGGCACCCACACGGCCGATTTAGCCTCAGTATGCTAAGACGCCATTGCCGCCTATGGCGGGGCCCATTGCGGAATCGCAGGCGTCGGCTGCGCCGAAGCCGCGTTTTTTGCGATCGCATGCCAGCGCAGACCGCTGCGACGTTCGCGGCGGAGTTTCTCGAGGACCGTACACTCCTCGCGGCGCTCCCTTTGTTCCAGTGGGGCGAGAGTCTCGTCGAGCAATTCGACGCGAAACAATCCCGTGTGGACTTCGCGCTGTTTGCGACGTCCGTCGCGTACGAAAATGGATACGGCGGCGAAGGGCAACTCGACAGTTTGCTGGTCAGGCGTGCTGGGGACATGGTGGTCGTGGACGCCACGGCCTCGGGTGATCCGTCGGATTTGGTCGAAGAGCTCGCCGCGCTTGGGGCCCGAATAACGGGTACTTGGCGGCAAATGGTGTCGGCCTTGGTGCCACTGGACAAACTTGACGATCTTGGCAGCTTGCGCCATTTGGCCTTTGCGCGAAGCGCCTCGGCGGTGACCAATGTCGGCCTGACGAGCAGCCAGGGCGATCCCTCGATGCAGAGCGACCTGCTGCGTAGCCTGTTCGGCCTGGACGGTGCCGGGCAGACAATCGGGGTACTCTCCGATAGCTACGACGCCCTCAGCGGAGCCGCGGCGGATGTCGCCTCGGGGGACCTGCCCGGACCGGATAACCCCAATGGCTATACAGCGCCGGTCAGCGTGATTGAGGACACAACCGGGACGACGGACGAGGGGCGCGCCATGCTGCAACTGATTCACGATGTGGTGCCGGCCGCCAACTTGGCATTTGCCACGGCGTGGTTGGGCCAGGCAAGCTTCGCCAACAACATTGCCGCGCTCGTGACAGCGGGCTCCACTGTCATCGTAGACGACATCATGTACTTCGCCGAGCCGATGTTCCAGGATGGGGTTATCGCCCAAGCGGTGGACGCAGCGGTCGCGGCAGGTGTTCCATATTTCTCCGCTGCCGGAAACCAAGCGCGCGACTCATATGAGTTCGCGTATCAAAGCAGCGGTGTCGACCTGGGGCCCAATGGAACAGGGGATATTCCGTACACGTTTATTGCTCATGACTTCGATCCGGGCCCGGGTTCCGACATTTTCCAAACGGTTACATTTCCTCCGGGTTCGACGGCGCTTTCCTTTCAATGGGACGATCCGTTTTTCTCGGTAAGTGGCGCGGCGGGCGCTGACACCGACATGGACATAGCCTTCTTTGACACGGCTGGGAATTTCCTCTTCGGCAGCTTTGATAGGAACATCGGCGGCGACCCAGTGGAGATTGTGAGCGTAAGCAACCCAAATCCTTTTGCAATTCAAGCGCAGATAGCGATTGGCAAGTATTCGGGGCCGGACCCGTCTGTGCTGAAGTACGTGGCTTTCGATTCCGGTTTCTCCGTGGATGAATACGCGACCAACAGCGGCACCACCTACGGACATGCGAACGCAACCGGGGCGTCGGCCGTTGGGGCCGCTTTCTACAAAGATACACCGGAGTTTGGTACCTCGCCGCCTGTTCTGGAGCCCTTCTCTTCGGCGGGGGGCACATCGATCTATTTCGATACGGCGGGCAACCGCATCGCTCCGGTAGTACGGCAGACTCCGGACATCGTGGCTCCCGACGGTGCCAACACGACTTTTTTTGGGGCGGCCGATCCTCTTGGTACCGGTCCATATGAGGCCGACGGCTTTCCCAATTTCTTCGGCACGTCGGCGGCCGCGCCGCATGCGGCGGCCTTAGCCTCGCAAATCATGCAGGCTAATCCCGACATCACGCCAAGTGCAGTCTACTCGGCACTGGAAACCTCGGCCATTGATATGGGACCGCCCGGATACGATCGCGACAGCGGATGGGGCCTAGTCAACGGGCTCGAGGCACTGGCGGTCGCCGGCGGACCCTATCCGGTCTACTTCGACGGAGATGCGAGTGACAACGAGATGCTGATAACGCTCAGTCCCAGTGGCACTGACGCCGAACTCTGGCTCGACGGCGCGCTCGTCCTGAGTTTCCCTTTGGCCGACATCGCTACGCTTGCCAGTGACGGCCAGGAAGGGGACGATACATTTACAGTTGACTTCCTCAACGGAAACCCGATTCCTGGAGGCGG
>JAADHN010000067.1:8776-59943 GCA_013151865.1 Kiritimatiellota bacterium | reverse complement strand
GGATAGTCGCCGGGCGGGCTGCCGGCCGCCGCCGTCGTCGCCGCCGTTGGCTCGACGTCCACGTCGTTCACATCGTCCCCGTTCGCGAACCCGGTATAGCCGATGGTCAATGCCGGGTTGGCTTCGCCGAAGGCGCGGGACTTGTCGTCGGCCGCGGCGGTCAGGTTTTTCTTGTTCACGGTAAACGACCGGTCGACTGTTGCCGCCGCATTATAGTTGTCGTCTCCGGGCTGTTCGGCCCGGATCCTGGCCTGGCCGGCGCCGACGACGGTGACGGTGCTGCCGTTTACGGTTGCCGGGGTGAGACTGACGAAGGTTACGTCGAGCCCGGACGTTGCGGTTGCGGAGATCGCAAACGGGGCGTCGCCGTAGGTCTTGTCGGGAATGGCGGCGAAGTCGATGGCCTGGTCCGCTTTGCCGACCGTGAGCGTGCCGTCGACTCGGGTGAGGGCGTAGTTGTCGTCGCTGCCGCCGGTGACGGTGATGGGATAGTCGCCGGGCGGGCTGCCGGCCGCCGCCGTCGTCGCCGCCGTTGGCTCGACGTCCACGTCGTTCACATCGTCCCCGTTCACGAACCCGGTATAGCTGATGGTCAATGCCGGGTTGGCTTCGCCGAAGGCGCGGGACTTGTCGTCCGCCCTTGCAATAAGATTGCGTTTGTCTACGGAAAAAGCCCGATCCACGTTCGGGGCGGCGGCATATCTGTCGTCCCCGCCCTGCACAGCCCGTACTATGGCCTGCCCGGCAGCCAGAATCGTAACGTCGGTCCCGTTCAGAGCGATGGTATTCGGGGTCAAATTGACGAACGTGACAGGCAAACCGGAGGTTGCGGTTGCGGAAAGGGCAAATGGCGCGTCGCCGTATATTTTGTCTGGAATCGAAGCAAAATCGATCACCTGATCGTCCTTTCCGACAGAAAGGGTGCCTGCCAAGAGAGTAATTTCATAGTTCCTGTCAGTTCCATTGGTGAGGCTGATGGGGTAATCGCCGGGTGGACTGTCGGTCTGCGCGGTAGTCGAAGCCACAGGTTCGTCATCGAGGTCTCCGGGAGTGTCGCCATTGCGGAATCCGGTGTAAGTGATGGTCAGGGCCGGGTTGGCTTGGCCAAATGGGCGGGATTTGTTGTCCGCGGTTGCGGTCAAGGGGGCTTTATTCACTTTGAGCGTACCGTCTTCCAAGATCACGCTGTAATTTGCATCATTGCTTCCGACGAGGGTAATGGGATACATACCGACGTCACTGAGGGGATGGGCCAGCGTGTAAATCGTGGGTTGGGTATCGAGGTCGGTCTCGTCGTCGCCATTGACAAATCCGATGTAGCTGATGGTAAGGGGAGGATTGCTCGCACCGTATGCTCGTGCTTTGTCGTCGGCGGTTGCCGTCAATTCGGCCTTGCCGACAGTGAACACGCGGTCGACTTCCGCGGCAGGATTATAGTTGCCGTCACCCGTTTGAGCGGCTCGTATCTCCGCCTGCCCGGCTCCGACAAGCGTCACGGTGGTCCCGCTGACGGTTGCCAGGTTCGGCGTGAGACTGGTGAAAGTCACGCCAAGCCCGGAACTGGCCGTTGCGGACAGGGCGAAAGGCGCATCGCCATACGTCTTCCCCGGAATGGCGGTGAAATCAATTGTCTGATCCGCTTTACCTACGGTGAGCGTACCGGGGTTGAGCCCGAACGTGTAGTTGTTATCCACGCCTCCGGTGAGAGTGATGGGATAGGCGCCTGCCGGACTTTGCGTGTTCGCCGTCGTTGAAGCGACAGGTTCACTGTCGATATCGTTTTCGTCGTCACCGTTGACGAAACCGGTGTACCTGATGGTGAACACTGGATTGGCTTCTCCGTAGAGCCGAGACTTGTCATCCGCCGTCGCGGTGAGTGAAGCCTTGCCGACGGTGAGCACACCGTTGACATACACAAAGGCATACTTTCCGTCCAACCCGTTTCCGGGCGTGATGGCGTATGAACCTGCATCCGCCGTGGGACCGGCCGTTGTCGACGCAGTCGGCTTCACATCGAGATCGGCTTCATCATCGCCATTGACGAAGCCTGCAAAGGTCAGGTTGAACGCCGGGTTGGGTGCACCGTAGCTCCGTGAAGCGTCCAGAGCTGTGACGGCAAGGTCTTTCTTGCCGATGACAAAAGTTCGCTCCACATCGGGTGCGGGCAAGAAAAGAGCATCCCCGTCCTGGGATGCACGAATGCGTGCCGGACCGGCCCCCCGAATGGTAACGGTTCCGCCACTGACGGTGGCAATAGTCGGAGTGAGACTCGTGAAGGTGACGGGCAATCCGGAACCGGCACTCGCGGAGAGGGCAAAAGGCGCGTCGCCGTAGGTCCGGTCCGGGATGGGCGCGAAGTCGATGGTCTGTGTTGCCTTGTCAACAGTAAGCGTACCGTTGATCCGTGTGAGAGTGTAGTTGGCGTCCGCGCCGCCGGAGAGCATGATCGGATATGTCCCCGGTGGACTGTCTTGGACGGCGGTGGTCGCAAGCGTGGGCGCCGTGTCGAGGTCAACCGGCCCGTCGCCGTTGACAAACCCGGCATACGTGATGGTCAACGGCGGATTGGCTTGGCGATAACCTTTGGATTTGTCGTCCGCCGTGGCGGTGAGGGCCGCCCGGTCCACAGTGAAACCGCTGTCGACATTCGGGGCCGGGGCGTAAAGACCATTCCCCTGTTGGGCCGCCCGGATCACGGCCTGACCAACACCGACAATCCTAACGGTATTACCGTTCACGGTCGCCACGTTCGGCGTAAGACTGGTGAACGTCACGTCAAGTCCGGAACTCGCGGTGGCGGAAACCGAAAACGAGGCGTCACCGTATGTCTTGTCGGGGATCGAGTCGAAATCGATGGTTTGGCTCGCTTTTCCCACGGTGAGCGTGCCGTTGATTCGGCTCAGCGTATATCTGTCATCGGCGCCGCCGGTCACGGTTATCGGGTACTGACCGGGCGGACTGTCGGCGGTTGCCTTCGAGGCGGCCGCGGGTCGCTGATCAAGGTCGGCCGCGGTGTCGCCGTTCACAAAGCCTACGTAAGTCAGGGTAAATACGGGATTCGGGTCCCCATAGGGTCGGGACTTGTTGTCCGCCACCGCCGACAGGGGGGCCTTGGCGACATTGAAAACTCGAGAGACTTCCGGAGCCGGGTTGTAGTTGGCGTTACCGGGTTGCCAAACTCGAATTCGTGCCTGTCCCACACCGATGATCGACGCCACGTCTCCGGCGACGGAGGCGACTCCGGGAGTAGATGATGCGAAAACGACGTTTAATCCGGAGTCGGCGACTGCGGACAGAGCGAAGGGGGCATCGCCATAAACCTTGTCCGAAATCGGGTCGAAAGTGAGGGTTTGGTCCGCCTTGGTTATGGTGAGCGTTCCGTCGTTTCTGTTGAAGGCGTAATTCCCATCCACTCCCCCGGTCACGGTAATGGGATAGGCGCCGGGAGGACTATCCGGGACGGCAACCGTCGCGGTCGCGGGCTGCTCGTCCAAGTCATTCGGGCTGTCGTTGTTGACGAACCCGATATAACTGACTGTCAGGACAGGATTGACGGCGCCGAAGGGCCGTGACTTGTCATCCGCCGTAACGGTGAGAAGGGCTTTGCGCACAGCAAAGGTGCGGTCCACCACAGGGGCTGGATTGTATGCGGCATTCCCGGCCTGAGATGCACGAATCGTGGCTGAACCAGCGGCGATTATGGTCACGCGGTTGCCACTGACAACGGCCTTGTCGACGGCAAGGCCGGCAAAAGAAACCGGAAGACCGGATGACGCAGTCGCCGACAAGGTAAATCGTCCATCCCCGTAGGTTTTGTCCGGAATGAGGTCGAAGTCAATGGTCTGGTCTGCTTTCGTTACAGTCAAAGTTCCCGCCACATGAACGAAGACGTAGTCGTGAGCAGTCCCGCCCGTCACGGTTATGGGGTACTGTCCCGGAAGGCTGTTGGGTGCGGCAATCGTGGAGGCGGTGGGGCGAGCGTCCAAGTCGCTCGGAGAGTCCCCATTGACAAACCCGGCATAGCTGACGGTCAGGGGGGGATTGGCTTCGGCGTAGGCCCGGGACTTGCCGTCCGCGGTGACAGTGAGAGTCTTCCTGTTCACAGCAAAAGTGCGGTGGACATCGGGTGCGGGATTGTAGTTGGTGTCCCCGGCCTGGGATGCCCGCAGCGTGGCTTGGCCGGCGCCGACAACGGTGGCGATGTTGCCGGCCACAGTCACCACATCGGGAGTCAGACTGGTGAAGATGACAGGCAATCCGGAGTCGGCTGTAGCCAAGAGCGCGAAGGCCGGGGCCCCGTATGTTCTGTCGGAGACAGACGAAAACCCTATGGATTGGTTCGCCTTGACGACGGTCAGAGTACCGTTGATTCGGGTGAGGGCGTAGTTGTCGTCATTCCCGCCGAGAAGAATGATATCGTAGTTGCCGGGAGGGCTGTCGGCCACGGCCGCGCTGGACGCTGTGGGTTGGGTGTCGAGATCGTCTGATGTGTCTCCATTGACAAACCCGTTGTACGTTATGGTGAACGGCGGGTTGGCTTCGCCGTAGGCCCGAGACTTGTCGTCGGCAAGGGCTGTAAGCGACGCTTGTTCCACGAAGAAACCACGGTCGATGTTCGGGGCCGGATTGTAATTGACAGTGCCTGCCTGGCTCGACCGAATCACAGCCTTCCCGGCCCCCACGATGGTGACCGTACTGCCGGTTACGGTCGCTACGGACGGTGTGAGGCTGGTAAATGCGACGCCAAGCCCCGAACTGGCCGTTGCGGAAACCGCGAACGGGACATCACCGTAGGTTCTGTCTGAAATGGATTGGGAATCAATGGTCTGGTTTGCCTTGACAACAGTCAACGTCCCGTTGACCCGGGTCAGAAGGTAGTTTCCATCGCTGCCGTCCGAAAGCGTAATCGGGTAATCGCCAGGGGCGCTGTGTGCGCGTGCGGTCGTTGCGGCGACAGGAACCGAATCCAAGTCGGCTGCACCGTCACCGTTGACAAAACCGCTGTAGCTGAGAGTGAAGGGCGGGTTGGTCCGACCGTATTCGCGGGTCTTGTCGTCGGCGGTGACAGTCAATGGTGCTTTGGCTGCAATGAACGTGCGGTCCACGTCAGGCGCCGGATTGAAGTTCGTGTCACCGGTTTGGCTGGCCCTGATCCTGGCTTGCCCCGCAGCGACAATGGTAACCGTCCCGCCGTTGACCGTGACCACGTTCGGCGTCAGACTGGCGAAGGTGACATCAAGACCTGAGCCGGCTGTTGCGGAGACCGCAAATGGCGCATCACCATACGTTTTTCCGGGGACCGGGGCAAAGGTGATCGTCTGGTCCGCTTTGGTAATGGTGAGTGTGCCGTCCAAGCGCACCAACGAGTAATCCCGGTCATCTCCCCCCACGACGGTAATGGGATAATCACCGGGCGGACTGTACTGCGCGGCCACGGTGGCGGCCGCGGGCGCCTCGTCCAGGTCGTCGGCGCTGTCGTCATAAACAAAGCCGGAGTACCTGACAGTAAAGAGGGGGTTGGGTTCTCCGTACATACGAGATTCATCGTCGGCCGTCACTTCGAGAGGAGCTTTGTCCACCGAAAACGTCCTGTCCACATCAGGCGCTGGATTGTAGTTTGCGTTCCCCGCCTGGGAAGCTCGAATCCTCCCCTGCCCCGCCCCCCGGATCGTCACCGTGTTCGCGCCCACATTAGCAACATCCAGGGCCAAACTGGAGAAAACGACCTGAAGTCCGGACGACGCAGACGCGGCGATGGAGAAAGGGGCGTCACCGTAGGTTCTGTCCGGAATGGAATCGAAATCAATGGTTTGATTTGCCTTGACCACGGTCAACGTGGCGGAAACATACGTAAAGAAGTAGTTCTGCGCTGCGCCGCCGGCCACGGTGATGGGGTACTCCCCCGGCGCGCTGGCCAACTCGGCGGTCGTGGACGCTGAAGGCTTTCGGTCGAGATCGTCCGCAGTGTCGTCACCGGCAAACCCGCTATAGACAAAAGTCAACGCCGGATTCGGTTCGCCGTACGCACGGGACTTGTCATTTGCGGTGACCGTGAGGGCCTTTTTGGCGACTGTGAATGTACGGTTCACATTCGGTGCGGCGTTGTAGTTGATGTCCCCGGCCTGAACGGCACGAATCGTGGCCTGGCCAACGCGGACAAGTGTGACGGTGTTGCCGTTTACGGTGGCCACATCGGTGTTCAGGCTGACAAAGGACACGTCGAGCCCCGAACCGGCCGTTGCGGAGATCGCAAACGGTGCATTGCCATAGGTCTTGTCCGGGATGGCGGTGAAGTCTATGGTTTGGTCGGCCTTGACGATCGTGAGCGTTCCATTCCTGCCCGTGCACGCGTAGTTGTGGTCGTTGCCTCCGGCGACCGTAATCGGATACGTCCCCGGCGGACTGTCCTCGGTGGCGGCACTGGAGGCGGTCGGCCCGGTATCGAGGTCGCCCGCGTCTTCCCCGTTGACAAAGCCGCTGTACGTGATCGAGAAGGCCGGATTGGGTTCACCATAGGATCGTGACTTGTCGTCCGCGGTGGCAATCAGACTCTTCTTATTCACGGTGAATGTACGGTCCACATCGGGTGCAGGCTCATAATTGGCGTTGCCGGCCTGACTCGCCCGAATCGTGGCCTTCCCGGCCCCCACGATAGTGACGGTGCTGCCGGAAACAGTGACCACGGACGGCGTGAGGCTGGTGAAGGTCACGGCAAGTCCGGAACTCGAAGTTGCGGAGACCGCAAACGGTGGATCGCCATACGTCTTATCGGGAACAGCCGTGAAATCCATCGACTGGTTCGCTTTGGTGACCGTAAGCGTGCCGTCAACACGCGACAACGTGTAGTTGACGTCACTGCCGCCGACCACATTGATAGGGTAGTTTCCCGGGGGGCTGTCCGGCGCCGCATCGGTCGAGGCCCCGGGTTTCGAGTCCAGATCATCCGCGTCATCACCGTTGACAAATCCCGAATATGAAACGGGTAACGGTGGGTTTGACTCATGATAGGGACGGCTCTTGTCGTCCGCGGTGACGGTCAGACTCTTTTTGTTCACGGTGAACGAGCGGTCCACGTCAGGGGCCGCGTTGTAGTTGGGGTCCCCCGCCTGAGACGCGCGGACGGTGGCCTGCCCCGACCCGACAACGGTGATTGTGCTTCCGCTTGCTGTGACCACGGATGGCGTGAGACTGGTGAAGGTCACCGCAAGTCCGGAACTAGCGGTTGCGGAAACCGCGAACGATGCGTCGCCATAGGTCTTGTCGGGGATGGCCGTGAAATCAATCGTCTGGTCCGCCTCGGTCACTGTCAGAGCGCCACTCACGAGAGTCAGGGCGTAATCGCCGTCGCTCCCGCCGGAAAGAGTGATGGGATAGGCCCCCGGCGAACTCCGAACTGCCGCCGTGGTGGAAATCGCCGGTTTGACGTCCAAGTCGTCGGCATCGTCTCCATTGACAAAACCTGCGTAACTAATGCTCAGGGGCGGATTCGGTTCGCCGTAGGCCCTGGATTGGTCATCCCCGGTAGCTGTGAGCGACGCTTTGGCTACGGAAAAGGTCCGGTCGACACTCGGCGCCGCGGCATAGGTATCGTTTCCGCCCTGGGACGCACGGATTCTCGCCGGCCCGGCTCCGACAATGGTGACCGTGGTGCCGGAGACCGTAACCACGTCGGGGGTGAGACTGGTAAAAGTCACGTCGAGCCCGGAACTCGCCGTCGCCGAAATGGCGAACGGTGCGTTGCCGTAACTCTTGCCGGAGATCGCCCCGAAATTGATTGTTTGGGACTGTTTCCCGACAGACAACACCCCCGAAACAAGCGTGAACGTATAGTTGGGATCACTTCCCCCGGTGAGAGTAATGGGATAGTCGCCGGGAGGGCTGCCGGTCACTGCCGTGGTGGAGGCCACGGGTTGGGCACCCAAGTCGCTTGGACCGTCGTTGTTGACAAATCCGCTGTAGGTAATGGTCAATGGCGGATTGGGGTCACCAACTTGCCTGGCTTTGTTGTCGGCTGTCGCGGTCAGGTCTTTTTTGTGCACGGTAAAAGAACGGTCAATGCCGGGGGCCGCGGAAAACTCGTCATTCCCGGGTTGAGTGCCACGAATGGTGGCATCTCCCTTCGCAACAATCGTGACCGTATTCCCTGTCACGGTAGCCACGTCCGGTGTGAGGCTGGAGAAGCTCACTTCGAGTCCTGAACTTGCTGACGCGGAAATGGCAAATGGCGCATCCCCGTATGTTTTATCCGGAATGACAGCAAAATCAATGGTCTGTGCCGATTTGAGCACGGTAAGGGTCCCGTCCACGAGGGTCAAATCGTACTTGTCGTCACCGCCGCCGATAAGTGTGATGGGGTAGTCGCCGCAAGGGCTGTCCACGACCGCGGTGGTGGAGGCGGTCGGCCTGGTGTCCAGGTCTGCCGAGTCGTCACCGTTGACGAAGCCTGTATAGGTGACGGTCAATGCCGGGTTCGGCTCCCCGCGGGGCCGGGACTTGTCGTCCGCGGTGGCGGTCAAGTTCTTCTTGTTCACCGTGAATGTGCGGTCGACAGCCGGGGCCGCGTTGTAATTGGCGTCCCCCGCCTGGGACGCCCGGATGAGGGCTTGCCCCGCGCCCACAATGGTAACCGTGCCGCCGTCAACGGTGGCCACGCTCGGGGTGAGGCTGGTGAAGGTCACGGCGAGTCCGGACGTGGCGGTTGCGGAAACCGCGAGCGGAGCGTCGCCGTACGTTGTGTCCGGGATGAAGGTGAAATCGATGGTTTGGTCCGCCTTCTGGGTCTGGAACTCGATACTGGCGCCGTAAGCAGTGCCGACTGTGTTGGTGGCGTACGCGCGAACGAAGTAGTCTCTCCCGGAAACAAGCCCCGAGAGATCGCTGACAAAGCTCCCCGTGGCGCTGCCGTCCATGGTGAAATCATCGCAAGTATCGAGCGTCGGCTCCGCCGTGGTTGCCCAGCACACGCCTCTGGCGGTGACGGGGTCCCCGCCGTCACTCGCGATATTGCCGCCGCTTTGTGCCGTTGTGGCGGTGACATTCGAGACAACGGCGGTCGTAATTGTCGGAAGTTCGGCGACGGAAAAATCGACTCGATAAATGTCGTTGTTGGAAGTCCAGTACGGCTGTCCCTCGGCATTCTGCTTCTCGACTGAATCGAGAATGATTTCAGTTCCCGTGTATTCGCGGTCCTTGTTGCGGTCGTAGAAGTGGAACAGGAGCACATCGTCGGCGCGGGCGCCGTCGAGTTCCGGCGTGAGTGGATCGTCCGCGTAAACGGCAAGGACGTATTGGCCGGGGGAATCGATTCGCGCCGCGCCGCAGAGTCCGGCCTCGCTCGTGAATACGGCGACTTCATCATCGACCCGGGCATCGTTGCCGGAATTGGCGGTTGCGGTTCCATACAGGAACACCATCGAGCCGGAAGGGTGCGTCCCCGAGAAATGGCGGGAGGGCCGCACGGCGACAATGACGGTGGCTTGGGTCTGGTGCAGGCCGTCGGAGACTTCGACGGTGAGCCGGTATTCCGGCGTCGTGTCGGCGTCCAGAACGTCGGGATCGGCCACCGTGATCTGGCCGGTGGCGGCATTGACGGCGAATGCACCGTCGTCGTTTCCGGCGGCAAACCGGTAAGTGAGGGGATCGCCGTCTGCGTCGGAGGCCGCGACGGGCAGTCCGACGGTTGCCCCCGAGGGGGCGTCGTCGTCAATCGTTCGAACAGTGTCGTGGACGACGGGGGCATGGTCGTTGGCCTTCGCAGTGAGTTCGACGCGGTACACGTCCCAGGATTCGGTCCAGTAGGGGCGTCCGTGGGCGTTGCTCTTTTCGACCAATGTCAGAGCTATCTCGGCATCGACATATTCTCGCGGCCGGTCTTCGTCCCATATTCGGAAGCGTAAGGCTTCACCGGGCAGTGCGCCGTCGGTTTCGGTTGTTTGTGGGTCGTCTCGGTACACGGCGACGGCATACTGGCCCGCAGTGTCGATGCGTGCCGCTCCGCAGAGCGCGCCGGATTCGGAATAGACGGCGATTTCGTCCCCCGGTTGCGCCGGCAGGTTGTCGATTTCGAGGTCGAGACCGTAGAGGAAGATCATTTCCCGAGAAGGATGGACGTCGGAGAAATGCTTTGGTGCAGTGGCGGCCCGGGAGAGTCTGGGCGCAAGCATGGCAAGGGCCGTGACAACGAGAATGAGGCCTTGCTCAAGCCTCGCGCGTGGTTGCTGAAGAAAGTCCATATTCCGCGATTCACCGGTGTGGAAGGTTGCACTCTCCGGCGGAACCGGGCGCACCTCTGCCGGCGACCGCAGGTGACTGAGGCGAAACCAGGAGCCAGTAAGCGCTTCCCCGTTCGAGAGGGGCTTCGGGGGGGACGGTTTTATACTGCTGCGAATGCGCATCCCAACGCCACGCCACCCCGACCGCGCCGTTCAGTCCGGGGAGTTGGCTCCGGGGGGCGGTCCGGTTCGGCCCTACGAGGTTCCATTGTGGTGCGAGCGTCACGTCGGGGGTCGACGTCGGACCGATGATTCGGGTCGTGACGACCGTCACGTTTTCGGCGCAATAGACCCAAAAACCTCTTTTGGCCGGAAAGCCGGCGGTCTGCCGGACGTATTGCTGTGCGGCCACATCCCACAACCAGGCGCTGCCACTGATGGCAGCGGCGCCGTCTTCGCGCTTGAGGATGCTTTTCGCCGGTCCCTGGGCCATGGTGGCAAAGGGCATCGAGACGAGGTTCCATCCCGGAGAAAGGGTCAGTCGGATGCTGTCGTTTTGGGTGCTCCCGACGCGCAGGTCCACGCGGTAGACGTCGTTGCCGGAAGTCCAGTAGGGGAGTCCGGCGGCGTTCGTCTTCTCGATGTATGTCAATTCGAGGTCGCCCGGGCCGTATTCTTTGCCGTCGGCGGCGCGCCAGAAGCGAAAGACCAGGGCGTCGCCGCTGTGGGCGCCGTCGGTCCGGGGGGTCAGGGGGTCGTCTTTGTAAACGGAAATGGCGGGAAAACCCGTGGGGCCCGGGATGCGGGTCGCGCCGCAGAGGAGTCCCGTTTGGGTAAAAACGCCGATTTCATCCCCGGGAAGTGGGTCGTCGGCGTTGAAGGCGACCTCGACCCCATAAACGAAGATCATCTCCGACGACTTGTGGATGCCGGTGAAATGGGTGGGCTCGGTCGCTGGGGCGACAGCGGCGAAGGCCGTGCCGGCGAGAAGCAGCGCGAGGCGCTTGGCGTATTCGGTCATAATCGTGTCATCCTTTTCTTGAACGCACCGGCGTTTCGATGTCTGCGGTTGCCGCGGTGAATTCGGACCGTGGGAGTCACCATCGTCAGGGCCGGCGCGCACAACTCGCATGGCGCCGGCCAGCGGTGGGTTCCAGAACGAAATCGACGTCGCCTTTGTCTCTTCCGACGTCGGGAATTCGGGCCTCGCCCGACTCAGGGCCACTGGAAGCCCTGCACGTCGTTTTCGAAGTAGACCCAGTACCCGTAGCCCGGACTCATGTAGTGCAGGGTGTTGGCGGCGTCCGGCAATTGGTTGTCCCAGACGTGGCCTCAGTCCCGGTCGTGATTGCTGACGCGAATTCGGCCGTTGATGCCAACGAAGATGTCGGCGAAACTGTTGACCGGAACGAGTGCGACGCTGTCGGGCAGTTCGAGATCGGCCGGGTCCACTTTGCCCTGGACGTAATAGCATTTGTTCGTCCAGTTGGTGATCAGGTGCCAGCCGGCGGAAAAATCGGCCGCGGCGTCCTCCGGGATTTTGGGGCCGTGGACCACGAGTGTTCCGGGCGCCTCCATAAAGATCCAATACCCGTATCCGCCCGCCACATAGTCGAGAGTCGCCACGCCGGGTATCGCCGCATCGTAGAGGTGGCCCCCCTGGCCGTCGAAGCCGGTGATGCGGACGACGCTTCCGGCAACGGTCTCGAGCGGTCGAGCCTCGATGATGGAAGCGCCGACATACTCGAACGTCTGGTTCGAAAGCAACCCGACTCGGGGCGCCTCGGCTGCCGATCCGCCGGCATACCAGCACTTGTTGACATTCCAACCGATCAGGTTCCATCCTTGGCGCAGTGCGATACGGATGCCGCCGACGGCCAGGTTGACTTCGAGTACGGCGTTGTTGGCCGTCCACGTGACTTGCCGCGGGTCGCTCGTGGCGGTGTACAGCAGGCCTGTGGTGTTGTCCCATACCTTGAAAGTGAGGGGATCGCCGGGCTGGGGCAAACCGGCGTGAAAGTCATCGTCTCCGAAGACGGAGATGAGTCCGAAAAGCCCTCCCTGACCGACCGTTCCCTTGCCGCAGGGGTTGTTGGGGTCACGCTCGCTGAAGACGGCGACTACGGCCCCGGGGCCGATCGGCGCGTCATCCAGCTCGACGCCGCCCCACACGTAGAGGATTTGGTTGGAGTGGGCGGGCTCGGCAAAGGGATCGAGGTAGATGTTGAGGGTGACCGGGGCGGATGCAGCGCCGGTGTTGCCCGCGGCGTCGGTAGCTACCGCCGTGAGCGCGTGGGCACCCTCGGACATGGGGTGGTCGGGCGTGATCTCCCACGCGCCGTTTTCGTCGACCGGCGCATTGCCGAGGGACCCATCTCTGTCGCTGAACAGCTCGACGGTGATGGTGTCGCCCACTGGATCGTTCCCGGGTTCGGCAGTCCCGGCAATCGTCGGACGTGCGGTATTGCGGACGGCGCCGTCGGTCGGGTCGGTGATGGCCGGAACTGCCGGTGCGGTCGCATCGTAGATGATCGTGAGGGAGTTCGATGCGATGTTGCCGTTGGTCTCGACGTCTTTTGCGGCGTCGGCGGGGACGGCCAAGGTTACGGCACCGTCTCCGGTGACGGCGGTGACTCGAACCTGGTATTCGGCTCCGCCGCCCACGACCTGAAACTCGGTGACTCCCGCACCACCCGTGAACTGTGGGTCGCCGTGGTCGAACCCGGTGACTGTTTCGCTGAACGTGACTTCGAACAGGATGGGCAGGGCGTTGGCGGGACTTGCCTGGCCCGCACCGGGTGCAATGGCGACCGTGGGGCTCTCGGTGAGTACGTGGATTTTGAATCGGTCGGTGACCGTGGCCCCGGCGACATCGGTGGCGGTCAGGTCGACGTCCAGCGTGCCGATGTCCGCATTGCCGGGAGTGCCGTTGAAACGCCGTTCGGCGCCGGTGAAGGTCAGCCAAGCCGGCAGCGAATCGCCGTTGGCGAGTTTGGCCGAGTACTCGCGCGTGTCGCCGGCGTCAACGTCGCCGAACGCGGCGCTGGAAAAGATGAAATCGAAAGGATCGCCTTCCTGTACACTCTGGTCCGGGATTGGATTGGCGACGACCGGCGGATCGTTGACCGCAGCAACCGTGATGGACGCGGTGTCGGCATCCGTACTGAACGCTGTCGTTCCACCGCGGGTGGTTACATCGGCCCTGCCGCCCGCCGGACGGCTGTCCGTTTGGTCCCAGGCATGATACGTGAAGGCCGCATTGTCGGCATTCTCGGCATCGGGCACGAATCGCACCCTGTCGACGGCCCGCAACAGCACAGCCGTGGTCGGGGAGACGGCCGCCACAGGGGCCCAATTCGTCCCCCCGTCGATGGAGAACTGCCAAGCGCCATTGCCCGCATCAGTTTCGTAAACAGCCACACCTTCAACGGCATTCGGATCAGCGTCAGTGACCGAACTTCCCAGGATATCGGAGACGAGCATCCCCGGATTGTCCACGTCGTCTTCAGTGATACTATCCATGGCCGGAGCAGCGGGGGCCAGGATCGGGGCGGCATTGGTGGTGTCGAAGGTGACCGTGGCCTGAGTCTGTGCCCCGAGCAAGTACTCCGGTCGCGCGATCAACGACACATCCACGGTTTCTCCGCCTGCCAGCGGGGCGCCGTACTTCGGCGTAACATCGATGGTGGCATACGCCTCGTTGGGCTGGACCATGACGTACGACGGGATGTATTCGTAATCGGCGCCATTGACCGCCGTGCCCGCCACTTGGAACCGCACCATCAAACTGCTGGCGAGCAGGCCGGTACGGGTCACCAGAAACACGCCGGGAATGGGCCCGGATGTGCGGGCGGTGGGATTAATCGCCTCAATGGTCACGCGCGGAAGCCGATCCAGAATCGTCACGGTCGCCAAGGAATCCGTGCCCACGGTGTAAAGGCTGCTCGGAAGAATGTCCAGGACCACCTCCTCCAGAGGCTCGGGCACGGAGTCGGCGTAGGGATGAACGGCGACGGTGAGGGAGTTCTGCCCCGCGGGAATGACCACCGGGGAACTTATAAGGCGGTAGTCCGAACCGTTCAATGCCGACCCCTGGACCGCGACAGCAACGGACAGCGGCACATCGGTCGACCCATCTCGTGTGAGGGTGAATTCGCCGTCCACGGAGCCTTCTTCGGCGGCACTCGTAATCGTGGCGGCAACCGTGACCACGGGCAGCCCATCCTCGACGGTCCCTGCTGCTGCCGCCGGCCCCAAGTCATAGACGGCGGGGTTGGGCAAAAGGGTAATCTCGAACGTCTCCGGTCCCTCGGTGATTTCGTCATTGGTGGGCAGCAAACGCAACTCGAGGTGTGTGTCCCCCGGTTTAAGGGAAAGGGGAAGTCGGTCGGTAACGGCCACATCGGCATAGGCGCCGGCCTGCGAGTCGTAGACACGGGCCGTGATCGTGTAGTCGACCCCCTGTTGCGCCGTACCGGTCACAGAAAACGGTATCAATGTATTCGGCGGCAGACTATCTGCTGCGACAGTCACGGTCAAGACTGCCGGAACGGCGCCCACTTCCACTGCTGTCGGTGTGGACACGGCGATGCTGATCGTGCGTGGCAATCTGACGTTTCCTGTCTGAAGAATTCCACGGCTGAGGAGCCAAGCCATGTCCTGATTGGTCAGACTTTCCCCAAGCAACGTGATGACCATGTCGGTGTATCCGCTGCCGTTGCCGTCGAGGTCGATCCCGAGAAACGTCTGAGCGCCGTCGGTGGTCAAGCTGATGTAGGACGTCAGGTTCGTACCGCTCTTGCCCGAGAACAACGCCGTGAGGTCGAGAACATCACGATCACCGCCGGCATCATTGCGATCAAGGTCGAAGTCCGTGATCGTGTCGTTTCCGTCCGCCCCTCCGTTTATCACAAATCGGTCGCTTCCGCTTCCACCGGTGAGTGTATCGTCGCCGAGGCCGCCGCGGATCACATCGTCGCCGTCCCCACCGTCAAGTGTATCTCCGAATACCCCGCCGATCATGATGTCGGGCCCGGCAGTTCCCTTCATCTCGAGGACGGCCCCCTGGTCGGCGCCGTTCCAGACGACGGCCCCGAACCACTTGGCGGCAAAGTAATCCTCAACCTGCTGCCGCTTGTCCGCGGGCAGGACCCGATCGAAAACGACGGCTTCACGCAATTCTCCCCGAAAGGGGGAATAGTATTCAAAGGTGCTGGTCCCGTCTTGGGTCCATTGTTTCTTGTAGACGCCGATGGCGGGCTGGGGCGCGAGGGGTGCGGGCGCAGCGCTGTCGATCCCTTCGGAACACCAGACGCCTTCCCGGTGCATGCTGCGGTCCGTGGCCGTTGCGGTGACCGTCGCGGCGTGCCAGGCGCCGACGGCGGAACGATTGCCGTGGAGACCGGCCAATGCCTGCGTGTGGCGAAGTTCGCCGTCATGCCCCAGCGCGTTGTCGTTGCCTGTAATCGAAAGACTGACCGCGGCATTCATGACCAGCGTCTGTTCGCCGGCCTGAGACGGCGCCGTGTACACGAGGCCCAGAGTGTGCTCCCCGGACGGCAACACGCCGGCGTCGAGGTCGAAATGCCGATGCGCGCCCCCGAATTCAACTGCGGGCCTGCCGTCGCCCGCGTCGGCATCGAACAAGGGTTTGTCTGCGCTCACCGTTTGCGAGGCATCATTCCCATTGCCGGACCGGTCGCCCCAGACGGACACGGGATCGGCGTCGCCGGTCCCGGTCAGAGTCATGGCGTCAAGCCAAAGGGTAGCATCGGTCCCATCGGTTGCGGTCGGGCGCAGCACAGTGACGGCAACGGTCCCCGTGGCGGCGGCATGCTGAGCGTCTTCGTCCGCGACGGTGAGTTGAAATTGGGTCGAGACCACGGCAGGGTCCGTGTGGACAAAGGTGAGTTTTCCGGCGTTGACGTCCGCCTGGGTAAAGGTGTCGTTCGCGTTCAGCGTCACTCCGTCGAGTCGAAGTGTCCCGCCGGTGGGAACACTGTCGACGGTGTAGGTCAGATCAGCGGCCGCACTGTCGGCGTCCAGCGTACGAAGCGGGACGCCGGCCGTACCGTTCTCATACGCGGCGATGCGTGTGGTGGCGAGGGTGGGCGAGAGGTCGTTGTGGCCGGGATCGAACCCCCCGCGGTACTCGGCCAGATTATCGAGGCCGTCCCCGTCCGGGTCGCCCAAGCTGTCGTCCGTATACTTGTCCAAGCCGTTGGCGTCCTCGAACCAGTCCGGGATACCGTCGCCGTCGGTATCGGGAGGCTGGAAGCTGACCTCGAGGTCCACGTGATATGTCTTGGCACGGGTCAATTCCTCCACGTCGATGAAGTCTTTGGCGGGGGCCACAATCCGGGCCGTCGAGCCGTTGACGGTGATGGCGCTGTACAGAAAACGCTTGGGTTCCTCGGTCAACGGCACGACGCCATCGGGGACGGCGGCGACCTGAGCCAGGGTTTCGTGCGGCACGTAAAGCTGGTACGAATACTCACCGTCTTTGAGCGACGCCAAGTCGGCTGTCAACGTGACGGACGCTCCCCCCGCCTCCTGGCTGGAAAGAGTCCAGGACAACGTGCCGGACGTCATCCTGTACGCGTGTCCGTCGGCCAAGTTGGTGATCTTGCCGTAGAAAACCGTTTCCGGTTCGGGGATTCCGGCGCGAGCGGCGAAGGCCGCGCATATGCACAACCCCAGCGCGGTGTGCCGGAGTGTGGTTGCGTGTTTTCTGAAAACTGTCATCGCAGTGGCTCCTTCATTGGGCCATTTGTTGGATCGGGCGGATCGGGCGGATCGGACGGATCAGCCTCCACTGTAGCCGTACGTCTGGAAAAACAGCTTGATGTCTTTCACGCCGTTGCCGTCGCGTTCGGTGGTGCTTCCCGGGATTTTCTTGCCGTGGATGAACGTGTCCAAGCCATCGTTCGGGTCGGCGAGGAAGGTTTCGCCGGGGATGATGAGCAGCCAGCGGTTGTTCCAGACCGAGCGTCCGACAAGGCGGCTGTCGAAGTGCATTTCTTCATCGACCATGACGCCGCTGTCGTGGTAGGCGCGAAAGCGCGAGAAACGACGGATGGCGGCAAAAGTGCCGTTGAGGGAATCGCGTTCGGGGATGTAGGTATCGGCCTCCATCTGCGTATCGGTGAGCGGAAGCGGAATCGGCAGCTTCTGGTCCACGACTTTCCATTGGCGGATTTCGAGTTTGTTGCTGGTGGGTACGATCATCATATCGAGTCCGACGGGCACGAGGTAGACGCGCGGGGTCAGTGACAGACCGGTCCCGTCGTAGTTTTCGAACCAAGCGCCGACACTGCGCACCTTGGTGGCGAAGTTGGTGGGATCGTAGGAGTGATCGCCGCCGCCGAGGGGGCGGCCGAAGAAGTTCTTGCCCGAGATGATCTCGGTGCCGAATTCGATGACCAAGCCCGGCTGTGCCCCGATATCCTCGGCGGCGAACGGCCGGCAGAAGCGCCGGAACTCGGTAACGTCCCAAAGGTTGTCGACCCGGGCTTTCTCCAGGGTGCGTTCCCAGAGGCGGTTTGCCTGGGCGAGTTTGTCGCCGCCGGCGCCCGTGCTTGCGCTCTTGATGCGGAACAGTTCGGTGCGTAGCGAGAAGCGACCCGTCTCGACCTGGGGATTGTTGAATCCCATTTGGCCTTTGAGAACGTCGAAGTTCACCTTGAGCGTGGCGAGGATGTCGCCCAGGCCGCCGCGTCCGAGCACGGGCTCGCCATCGATGAACTGGCCGAGAGTACGCTGTTTTACAATCTCGGTGAGGACCGGCTGGGCCGAGGCGGGATCGTCAGCGTCGAGGTTGGTTTCGTAGTCGTAGGCTTTGGCGGCCAGGTAGACGTAGCGCGCGGCCAAGTCGAAGGCGGCGCGGTACTTCTGCAGGGCATCGTTCCGGAAAATGCGGAAGGCCATGTCCTGGTAGCGATGCTTCTGGGTGACGCCGGACACCTTTTGGTTGAAGGCCTTGCGTTCTTCCATCAGGCGCACGCCCTTCTGCAGCGTGGCTTTGAGGCTGTTCATGGCTTGGCGCATACGCTCGCGTCGGCGGAACAGCTCCATGCGCAAGGCTCCTTCCTCCACCAGTTTGGTCTGGATATCGGCGAGTTGCTGCTGCACCTCGTATTCATATTCGCGCATGACGATCTTGCGCTTGGCGTTCTGGTGTACGCGGGCGGCAAGGCTTTCGAACATGCCGCCGTTGATCTGCAGGGCGACCCCCATGACTTTCAACGTGCTGGCGACACTTGAGCCCATCAACTTGATGCTGCCTCGTGCCGAGGAGGTGACGTCGTTGGATAAGCCGACCGATGTGGGCAGCATCTCGGCAATGCCACGCAGCGCACTCTCGGAAGTGTTCGCATAGGCCATAAGTCCCTGCCCAACACCTTTGCTGACAGCCGCGATAGAGGTGAAACGCCCGGCGGCCTTGTACTCGAGGTTCTCGATTTCGACGGTTGCGGCGGCAAGATTGCTGCGTGCCTTGAGCACATTGAGCTTGCCTTGGATGTCTTTCATCAGCACGTTGTAGCGGGCGACTCCTTCCTTGACGTGGGCCTCCGCCTGGATGAGTTCGCTGATGGCCTGCTGGATTTCGCCGGGCGACCGGCGCCCACCCCAGGAAGACGGGGCCTGAAAAGAAAACGCGCCGGCGCCCTGCGGAAAGTCCACTTCGAGAACACTGCTGTAGGAACCGCCGGTGGCCGGGTCTTCCAGGTCGGAATCGAAGAATTGAAGCGTTTTGGCCTTGAAATCGGGACGGTTTCCATTGATGAACTCCGAAAAAGACACATCCACTTCGGAAGATTTCGGCGCCTCCAGAACATGATTCCGGAAGGGTTTGAAGAAAGCCTTGAACGAGGCCGATGGCTCAGGCACGGTTTTGCCGCTGACCTCGCTGACGTCCACGTACATGTACAGGAAGATGTCCGGTCCCTGGTACCCCATGGGGTACGTTTTGCCGGGGCCAATGACGCCCTCGTAGGGGCTGCCGAAGATTTCGATGAGACGATTGCGGAAATCGCGGTCGCGCTCGAGAACGGTCCGGGAGAAGTCTTCGGTAGTGTTGGCCACCTGCCGCAGCATGTTGTTGATCTTGTTTGTGTAGTTGAAGATGCGTCGGGCATTGTCCACCGCCTTTCTGGCACGTTCGTAGATTTGTTCGAAGTGCGTGGCCGGGTTGACGGAGGTGGGATCGACGCGCACGGGGTCGATGTCCATGGGGACCACGTCGGTCGACAGACCGAGCGGGTTGAGGCCGGTGTCGGCGTCGGCCGTTTTCTGTCGGATTTTTGCGGCTTCGGCCGAGATTTCGGCGATTTCCGGGACAGTCGAGCGGTCGATCTTGGTCACGCCGGTATGGTCCGGGTTGGTGTCTTCGCTGGGCACGATGGCATTGGCGACGGCCCAGTCGAAGAGCGCTCCCTGGCCGGCGCGCCTGGCCCAGCCGGTGACGCCCCAGGCACGGCCTTCGTCCGTGTCGGTATAGCCCTGCCACTGGCCGTTCGGGTCTTCGACGTAGTGGCTGCGGTATTCGAGGTCGACGATCTCTGCACCGGTTTTGGCCTTGGCCGCGGCGATTTCGGCGAACTGTCGTTCGTCGTAATAGTCCACCGTAATCGGGACGTCCCCGATGGAATAGGACTCGCTCCGAGCCTCCCAGTTGAAGTGTGGGTGCCGAAGGAGGTTGTAGTAGGCTTTCTGCGCGGTCAAGTAATGTCCCCAGGCATCCCCATGTCCCTGCGGGTAGAGGATGGCGCCGTCTTCTTCGTTGATGAATCCGTCGTGGTTGACGTCGCTCATGTTGTACGACAAGGCATAGGCCGCCTCGCCGTCTCCGTTGGTGAAATTCCAAAGCAGGCGATTGTAGGCGGGGGCGGCCCCGGTTCGGGCCTGGCCCCGGAGCAGACAAAGCTCCTCCTCGAGCAGGTTCGACAACTGGTTCTGGAAACAGAAGATGGTCGGGGCCATGCTCCCGTATTCGGTACTGTCCTCGCCGAAACCAATGGTTGGGTCCATGGCGTCGGAATAGGCTTCGTTGCCCAGAAGCATGTAGAGCTTGGCGATCCTCGACGACACCAGCAGCAGCGCGGAATCGACCCCGGACGACGTCTCCGGTTGACTCAGGTCGATACTGAGTTCGCGCGCCCGTTTGAGCACGGTTTTGTAGATCTCGATCAATCCGTAGTCCTCGATCACATTCGGGTCCGGGTTCAAGGCGATCGGTCCCTCGTAGCGGTGGCCTGCCTGGCGAATCATGCTCGTATACGTCGCCGGCGCGTTGTTGCCGAAATCGCTGATCCGCGCGTCGTAGGGATTGATTTTATCGAGGACCCGTTTGATCCAGCCGTAGGCAAGTTGGGCCTGATAGTCGTCGGGGTTCGACGCGGGGCTCCCGGCCCAGTCGGACCATTCGGTTTCCCGGTTATGTCGCCAGCGGCAGTAGAACCAATTGTCGACAAGCAGGACTTTTGCGGCGCCTGCCAAGCTGATCTCGGACATGCCGAGGCCGTTGTTGCCGGAGATGTCGGGGAAGAGTTTCCAGCTCCCGGCCGGGGCTTGGTCGGGCGTGGGTTGCGTCGAGCCGTCGTCTTGGCGATACCACCACTGGAAAACCAGTTCATCCGGGTTGCCCCCGAAATCCGTGGTCAGGCGTAACGTCACTTTTTCGTCGAAGACATTGGCGGGTTCCATCATACGGATGCTGCCGCGGACACGTTGGTCCTTGCGGACCTTGAAGATGTGCGGCGTAACCGGGAGATTGCCCAAGCTCTCGTCGTCGTTCTCCAGGATGGTGACGTATCCTTCGTCCGCGTCCCAGTAGTTCGGTTTCAACAGGGCGGGATTGCAGACCAATGCGGCGCCGGGCCCCCAGACCAGGGCGGGTTCGCCCTGGTCGTCGGCGAGTGTGCCGTCGAGCCGGGCGTGCGGGGAAAGACCGGCGGTGTAGTTGTTCGGGATGCTGGACTCGTCGAAGCGCTCGGGGTTGCGTCCAAGGCTTCGGAGCCGGGCGACGGCGTCCTGCCAGGCGACCTCGTCCCGGTTTTCGTCCAGGTCCAGGAGGGTCTGGTACTCCTGGTAGGTCATGGCGTTCGGCTGCAGGATGGAGACCTCGAGCGGTCGGTCGAGCACCTGCGGGTCGTCCACGGATTTGCCATTCAACAGGCCCCGGAACACGAGCTGCTTGTTGAGGAAATCGTAGAGGAAGCGGTCTTTCAGGCCGGCGTTCAGGTCGTCGAAACTCATGGTTCCGCCGGACCCCATGGTCATCTTGATTTCTTTCGGGATGTCGCCCTGGGCCAATTCGACTTTCACCGGATCGAGGGGGCGGATCAATCGCATCAGGTAGCGGGTGAAAACCAGATTCGGGTCCATGGTCGGGTTCAGCGAGTCGTACACGATCCGACCGCAGGCCCACTTGAGTACATCGGGCAGCCCCAGGTCGGAATTACTCTGGTCGGTCGCGTATTCGCCGCCGGAGAACATGGCGGTTTCGCCCACTTTGAGTACGGGGGCGTTGTCGGGCCAGCTCAGGGTATAGCGGACGTCAACTTGCTCGGCAGTGCCGTTTCCCGCATTGAAAACGCATTTCCAGGCAACGGGGTCTCCGGCCCGCTGCACCTGCCCATCGCCGTCGTCGTCTTTGTCGTACCAGAAGCTCGGATCCAGTGGATAGTAGAATTTGGCGTCGATGTAGGGATCGTAGGTCCCGCCGTTGCCGTCGGACAAATGATCGGCGGACACGGCCCAGTGTTGACCCCGGGAGTCGCGCCAGGCGCAACGCTGGTCGGGGACGCCATCGTTGTCGTGGTCCGGATTGCTGATTTTTGTTTCGTCGCAGAAACGGGCGCCGATCACTTCGTTCAACGGATACGGCGGGACGACCGGTTCGCCGGCTTTCATGCCGTACTGGAATTGGTAGCCTTGGGCCGGGAAGTCGGGGACGACGTGGAAAAGCTGCATGCGAAAGACCTTGTCCACACCGTCGTAATACTGGAGAAGGACCGCATTAGGCGAGGTGTAGTCGTCGCCCGAGGTGATGTTCAGGTCATTGCGGAGAGCAAACACAGCCGACGGCGTGACCGGCATGTCCTGGTGTCGGTACGAATGCAGCAGGATGGCATGTTCCTCGTTCGGGTTGTAGCCGGCCTTGTTCCTGTCGTTCTGGAAGTAGACGGCCAGTTCCGTGTACCGCTGGGGGTCGAGGTAGTTGCGGTTTTCGCCGTTGGCGTCCGGCCAGATCTGGTCGTTGCCGAAACGGTCTTTGCACTCCGAGCCCATGCGGCTGGCCACGAAAATCACCCCCATGTCGTCCGGGTCGGGCCAGGTCACGTTGTAATGCACCGGCTTGTAAGGCCAAGCGATGCCGTCCACGACCTCGTACCAGACCACGACGAATTCGTCTCCGCCATCATTGACTGGAAAGATGGGGCCCGTATGGGAAGGGCGGTCATGAAGGAGCGTGTTGTACCGCGTGAGCGGGTTGAGAATGTAACCGTTTTCCAGCAAGGACGAATCGTGGTCAGCGCTGTGGATTTCCTGTCCGACAACGGCGGAACCGGTGTCGGCGGTCCCCGAGTCGTATTCGCTGGTCTTCACGATCCAACCGCTGATTTCTTCCTTGGTGATGTCCCCCGTGGCCGCGGGCCCGTCTTCCGGCGAGACCGTGAAGATCAGCACGGAATAGCCGGCCCGGGGCGCTTCGTAGCGACTGTTGGGCGCGCGTCCGCCGCAGGTGGTGTATTGCAGGCTGACGAATTGTCGATGGTCCGTGTAAGACGGCTCCAGGTTGACCGGTGCGGTCCCGGCCACATGCCGGTAGCGATAGTCTTCGGGGGCCGATGGCCCCTCAACGGTGATCTGGGTGAGGATGCGCGCGTTTTTTCCGTCCGTCCGGAACCACTCGACGCGTATGGTTCCCGGACGCACGGTGACCAGTTGTTTCCGACCCTCCGGACCGCCCCAAAGGGTCATGTTGCCGTTGGTGCTGCCGACCGGGGCATTGCCGCCGGCGATGAACACCAGAGGTTGCCGGCTACGGTCCACATCCTCGTAACTCGGTCTCCCGTCCTTGCCGTCCAGGATGTCCTCCAGCGGAATGGGGTCGGTAACCATGCACGTGCCGTAATAGAGATCGAAATCGTACTTCCAAGTAACGGCGGACGGCTCGTTGATAGTCACGTTGGCGACCGCATCGCCATTTTGGGGGTCGGGAGTCGGCACACTGCCTTCCCCCACGCGCTCCTGCGGCGCCATGGGGGTGCCGTCGTCCAATGTGACGATTTCGGCACTCAGGTCCATGGATGCGCCGTGCTTGAGCCAAACCACGCCGGTGCCTTCGAAAGTTTCCCCTTGGACGGTCGTACGCGGGCCGGCATCGACGTCTGAGGAATTGGTGGCGATGGAGAGTCTATGCTGTTTTTCCCACAGGAATTCGATGGTGAGCGGGCCGGTGAGTTCGTAAGTGTCGGTGCTTTTCCGGTTCGCCGATTCCTTTTCGTCGTCGAAAACCGTGTCGAAATCGAACTGGACGGTCGCGACGGTCGCGCCGATGGTGACTTTGTAGCCGCGACAGCGGTAGCGGGTGGCCACGGAAGGGTCGGGTGTGTAGTACTCGTCCACCGTAGCGGAAACCCGGGCGCCTTTCTCCTGCCAGGCGCCGCTGACATTCAGCGCCGGGGCGCCGGCGTCGTTGCCGAGATCGTCGTCGGTGGAGCGGACAGTGGCCCTGAATTCCTCGGTCCAGGTTGCCGTGACCTTCGTGTCCTCGGTGGGCGTGAACGAAAGTTCGTTCACGGGCGAGCCAGGCTTGGCCGTCACGCTCGGCTGGCTCGAGAACCCGTCGCAGCGGAAGCGCCTGACTGCGTCGCTCTCCGAATCGACGCGCGAATTGCCGTTGTTGTAATAAAGGTATTTCGGACACTTGACATCGAGTTCGAGGTCCCCTCGCTTCAGGAAGTTTCGGGTCCCTTCGTACGGCCCCAGCTCGCCGTCCCGCAAGGTTTCGTCCGAAGCGAGGGTGACCCCGACCTGCTGGTACGGATTGTCCTGCTTGTCAAATAGGGTGATGAAGCCTTTGTAGATGGAACCCGTGCCGCCGAAAACGAGTTCGCTCCGGGTCGCACCGCTGCCGAAGCAGAGCTTCGATGTATCGGTTTTTCCGTCGAACGCGCCCCCCACGACAATGCCTTTGTCATCGGGCAACACCGCCACGGAAGCACCATAGGCATAGTCGACGCCGACGCCCTCGAACTGGGTTAGGGACTTGATGTCCAGGTCCCAGCCCAAACGTGCGCGGAAAAATGTCCAGTCCATGGCCGTGGACAGTTCCGTATTGCCGCCCTTCATGGTGCCGGTGGAGAAACGACCGACCACATGCAGGTCACCGTTCGCGTCGACATCCAAATCGTCGGCCCATATTTCGTTGCGGCCGGTGAAGAAAAACAGTTTGCGCCGCCAGAGGTTGGGGCTCAGGCGCCAGACGAACGAATCCATCTTGTTATTCCGCCAGTAGCCGCTCTGCCCGGTGCTGTTCCTGCGCGCGTCGTAGTCCGACGCATCCCCGTTTTGGGAATGAATGTATCCACGCCAACTGCCGATGGCGTAAAGGTAATTGTTGGCGAAAACCAAGTCGGTAAAGCGGCCGTCCGTGTCCCAGCGAAACAGTTCGGTCAATCCATTTCTTGCCCCGTCTTTATCGAGTTTCGCGATGAAAGCCACCCCGTCTTCCTGGCCGATCGTGTCGCCGAACGAGGAAAACAGGTGCCTGGGATCACGCGAATGTTCGATGTCATTGGCCACGACCCAACCGACATAGACATTGCCCTCCGAATCGCCGGTAACTGCGGTGACGATATCATCCTCTCTGAAGCCCCATTTCGTCCACCAGATCGGTGTCCCGTCACTGCCCCGGAGCTTTCCGGCGAAACAGTCCAGCACACGACGATGGTAATAACTCCTTGTCCCAGTCGGCCAACTCATCTTCCCGTCGTGTTCTTTTCGCCAATCCTCCTCCGCCAGCCATGAGCTGTTGCTCTTGTCGTCCCAGTAATTCTCGTTGAACCCGTTGTGGTTGTATATGTTCAGGTAACAGGAGAAATCCCCGGCGAAAACCACCTCCCCTTCGCGGGAAACGGCGATGTCCGAAATGTGAACCTGCGGATCGTAGAAGGGCTGGTCGTTCGTACCGGTTTTCTTGGCCTTCTCACGGAAGAACGTGCACCACTGTCCCACGCCGTCCAGGTCGAGTTTCGCAACGAAACTGCGCTTGAACGCATCGCCATACTTGTCGTCTCTCTTGTCGCAGTCCCCCGCGATATAGATCGCACTCCCCGCGACCCTGATCTTGCGTGGGAAAAGCGGCCTTTCGGCATTTTTCTCCCCGAGAAACGCCTTCAGCGCCTGGGACAATGTCTTGGACCAGGCCCACGTGCCGTCGGGGGCCAGTTTGGCAAGGTAGCCGTCGTTGTAATTGACGGTCCCGAACCCCTTGCTGCCGGCCAAGGGCTCGAGGGTGGACTTCTGCACGCCCACGATGCCTTTGTGGGCACCCACCACGTAAACCGAGCCGTCGGTCCCGGTTGCCACCGCTTTCACGCCGTGCTGGACGTTCTCGAACGCCAGGGGCGCCCGGTTGTCGTTTTCCCAGCGGTCTTCATTGCCGTCTTCCCCCTGTATGTAGCGTTCTTTGGCATGGTGCCGATACTGTTCGCTTTTCGAACTGAGTTCGCGGAAGAACGCCTTGGCGCCGAATGCCGTCGACGAAACGGCAAGCAGTAGCGCGGCGAGTTGGATGGTGTGCAGGTGTTTTTTCATGGGGCTCTGCCTATCTGATTTGTCGGATCGGTCGGATCGGTCGGATCGGTCGGATCATTCTCCGTTATTCAGTACATCCACGCGGCTGATGCGCTGGAGCGTGAAGTCGCCTTCCATGCGGATGGGGCGCTTGTGCAGGCCGTAAAACGTTTCCTGATAGGTCCCCGTGAGCCGGTCGACGCCCTGTCCGGGAGCGACGTCGGGGCCTGATGTCGGTCCTGCGTCGAAGACCATGAAGAAACTCCGGTCGATGCGGTACCCGACTCGATGGTCCGGGTGATATTTGTGTCGATACGGGTTGGTCGGCGCGTCGGCTGCGATGGTGATGAGTCCGTAGGCCACGTGCCCGAACCCGAGGCCGCCGTCCATGGGCAGGTCGTTGCCGTCGAAATCGTAGAACACGGTTGATTTGCGCAAACCGATGAGCACGCCGTCGCGGTTGACCAAGCCGACGAAATCGCCGAGCCTCGACTCGTCGGTCACCAACACGACGTGCGCCTCGTCGTTGTCGTCGGTAGCGGTTCGCATCAGGGTCACGTCTTTGAGCAGACGCACCTGTCCGGTCGCATCCACGTGGAGGATGATGTCAATGACCATCTCGTCCTTGGTCGGCCTGGTTTCGAGGGATATGGACGAAACCTCACTGACTCTGTCGAGGGTGATTTGGCCTTTCCAGAGCCCGGCGGCGCTCGGGACTTTGGTAAGGTTGAAATCCTGGCGGTTGGTGGCGTCTGCGACGATGTGTTTTCCGTCCACCCAATCCTCGTCCTCCTCGATGTTCCGGGCCGTGCCCGCCGTGTCTGCGTCGGTTTGATCGAACACGGCGACGCCCAGTCCCTCGTTGAGTTTCCAGTACCCGAACAGGCCGGTTGTGCCGGCGAAAAGCTCGCGGTCGTGGAAGAGCTTGATGTCGGCGCCGGCGCGGACGTGGTCCCACAATCGGAACTCGTCGACGGCACCCGTGAAGTACTCGTCCCGCCCGCCGTTGCTGCCGAAGGTCACGCCGTCCCAGCTCGTGTTCGTCGGGAGTGCGACTTCGTCGCCGTCACCGCTGACCGCCCGTTCTTCGCCATCGACAAAGAGGCGCACGACGCCCTGGCTGTCGACGGTTACGGCGATGTGGGCCCAGACCTCGGGGGTGAACACACTTTCGGCGACGAGTGAGCCCGTGACGCTGCCCCCCGAAACGACTTCGAACCGGAGATCGTCCCCGTCCAGCAGCAGCGCAACCGAAGATTGGCCGTCGGCCGTGGCGAGGTCGAACACGTGTTGTCGGGTGTCCGCGCCGTCTTCGTCCGCGAGCACGTCCGGACGGATCCAGGCCTCCATGCTGAAACCGCCGGTCAGGTCCGCGGTAAGCGGGTCCACAGCCACGTCTTCGTCGGTCCCGTCCAAGAGAAGGGCGTACTGCACGTTGGTCCACTCTTCCAGCTCGACGCCGTCGATGCGGTCGCGGTCGCCCAAGTTGACCAATGTCGCGTTGATCGCATCGCCCTTCTTCGAATCGAGCGCTGTGTTTCCGTGCCCTTCATTGAAACGCCAGCGTCCGAGCAGGCCCTTCTCGTTGTCGCGCACATTTCGGTTGTAATTGGCGTGGACCCTGGCGGCCGAGCGGGCCGTGGTCCAGATACGGAGTTCGTCGACGGCGCCGTTGAGCACAAGTCCCGGCACTTCGGCGTTCGCCCCGACCCACACCGGGAAGGCGTTGGTTTGGACGAACCCGGAGACGTCGTAAACGGATGCGTCCAAGTTGCCGTTGACGTAGAGGTGCTTCCGGTGCATGTCGGCGTTGTAGACCACGGCGATGTGCGTCCACTCGCCGGTGGGGATGTCCGAACTGCTGACCAGGTCGGGCGCATCGTCCATCACGCCGTCGTCATCGGTGTCTTTCTGGATGCCCGGCGTCGAAAACGCGATCTTCTGCGTGTCCAAGTAGCGTCGGACTTGCCAACCCGAGTCGCCCTTCGAGACAATGGCCTGCGAGGTCTCGTTCCAAGCCTCCACCTTGAGCCAGAATTCGATGGTGAAGTTGCCGGGGAAATCGAAATCGTCCTCGCGGGCGGCATCGATTTCGACGTGTTGCCCGCCGGTGCCGAACGCAATGGCATGGTCCCCGTCCTGCGGCGGATCGAGCACCCTGCCACCGCCCCAGCAGTTGTCGGTGTCCATATTGATGAGCGTTCCGTCGATGCCGCGACGCCCGGCATCGACCAGTGTGGCGCCCCAACCTGAATCGCATTGCCACAGCGCCGTCAGGCCGGTCTCGCCGCCGCGCCGGTGGTTGTTCATGCCGGCCTGCAGTTCCTGGCGCGACAGGGCAACACTCCAGATCCGGACTTCGTCGATGAGTCCCGCGAAGTTTCCGGCGCGGAAGCCGCTCGAGTTCAGGGCCGAACCGATGGCGACGGCCTGGTCCGAATCGTGCCGCGGCACGGCCCCGCCCGTGCTCCGGCTTCCCTCGGCGACACCGTTCAGATACAGCTTGAATCCCTGACCGCTGTCGTTGGGGTCGTAGGTGACCGCGGCGTGGTACCAGACGCCGTCCTGGATCGCGGTCGAGCCTTTGAGGGGGTAGTTGGCGCCGCCGGCCATGTCCTCGAAGTCCGCGGCCAACGCCCCGGTCTCGTCGATGCCGAGGAAGTAGTTGATGTCGTGAATCGAGCCGTCGCCTTCCTCGCGGCCTTTCGCAACCAGCGGGACGGCGGTCAGGCCACCGGTCTGGGCCGGGGCCCCGGCCCCGGTTTTTTTGAACCAGAGACTGATGGTGAACGCCTGCAGCCCCAGGCGCCCGGCCGTATTGTCGACCCGAATGAAATCATCCGCGCCGTCCAGCTCGACAGCGAGTTCGCCGGGCGCCGGCGGCGCGAAGTCCGCTCCGACCACCACGTTCGAGGCCAGCATATTGTGCAGGGCCATCGGATGACCGCCGCTGAGGTCGGCGACCTCCACGGCCGAGACGTCGTGAATTCGCCAGTAGCCATCGAGTTCGGCGCGACTGGCACGCATGTAATGATTGAAACGGGCACTGATCCGGTCCGGGGTCAGGGCCACATTCCAGCGGCGAATCTCATCCACAAAACCTCCGAAGAGCACCGACCGATCCACATCGCTGCCCACGACGATGTCATTGCCGTTATCGGCTGCGGCGATGTCGAGCGGCACGCCGGCGGCCACTTGGAGGCCGTCTTGGTAGAGGTGGAGGTAGCCGGCGGGCGCATCGTAAACCACACAGAGATGGTGCCAGGCCCTGTCGTCGACGCGCCCCCCGACGAGGGTCAGGTCACCGAAGAGTTTGAAGTTCCAGCGCTGTTCATCGGCATCGAGAAAAAACCCCCAGGCCGAATCCGTGCTGGAGGAGAGCGCATTGGTGACAAGAGGCTGTTGGCCGGTCCATGGATCGGCCCGGAGCCAGAACTCGAAGGTGAAGCTGGCGTCGGCCATGATCAGGGCCGCACGGGGGATGACCGCGTAATCGTCGAAGGCATCGAACTGGAGGGCCTCCGGTGCATCCGCCGCGGCGTCCCACGTACCATCACGGACGACGCCGTCGCTGCTGAGCACAAATCCCGGTTCGCGATCTTCACGACTTTTCAATACCATGTTGTGCAGGACTGCGTCCTGGGCATCGCCGGCGGTGTCGGCCGCGGCAGTCGGGTCGCCGCCGTTGAAGTTGTAAAAGGCGAGCAAGCCGTCCTCGGAGCCTTGGAGTTCGTGCTCCCACAGGGCTGCGATGTCCTTCTCCGGGAGGGCCGTTTCCCAGATTGCCAGTTCGTCGACATACCCTTCGAACGGCGCGTCGTCGGCGTCATTCGGATTATCGCCGAAATAAACCGTGCCCGCATCCGAATTCTGTCGGCCGCCGGTGAAGGTCGCGACCGAAGTCACATCGGCGGCGAAGTTCGCAACGCCTGTTCGGCCGTGATAAAGCCGGGCGGTCAGCCCGTCGTTAACGGCGACGAGACACTGCCACTGGCCGCGTACGGTCACAGCGTCGAGGGTTTGCGTGCCGATGCCGTCGGCTGTGTTCCACCAATGGGTCACCGAGTTGTCCGGGTGCAGAACCAAGCCGAAGTTGGGACCGGCCAGGAGGGTGATGTCCTCGGCGGGGGCGGTTGCAGCGGGCTTGAACCAGACCGAAACCGTGTACGCGGTCGGGGCGAGTCCGTCCACCGAAAGGTAGTCGTCCACGCCGTCCAAATGCAGCACATACTCGCCGCGGGGTGGGTAGTCCAGGGCCAGTTCCGTGTCGGGAATCTCGATCCGGTGCAAATTCGAAAACTCGATGTTCTTCATATCCCCGGTATAACCGTTGGCGGTTTGGTCTTCGATGGTCAGCCCGCTGGGTTGATTGAAGTTGTAGTAGAACACCAAGCCGGTCTCGTTGCCGCGCCGGGTGTTGTATCGAAGGTTTGCGATTTCCGCGGCGGTCGGGGCCGAGTCCCAAACTTGCAACTCTTCAATGAGGCCCTTGTAGAAATGCTTGGCGGTGGGCTCTCCCGGTTGCATGCCGACCGTAAGTCGATCGGTCGCGGGCGTGCCGGCGATTGTGCCGGTCCCGTCCTGAGCGCCGTTGACGTAAAGCGTCACATTTGCACCGTCTTTCACGACAGCCACGTGCGTCCAGGTGTCCTGCGGAATCGTGCTTGCACCGGTGACCGCGGTCCAGGAGCCGCTGTTCTCGCCGTACTCGAGGTGACCGTTGTCGAGGCGGAACGCGATGCGGTGTCCGGTTTCCGGCGCGGCGCGGTCGGACCAGCAAATGATCGTGTGGATGGGGTTGACCGCGCCGGGCTTGATCCAGGCGGAGAGCATCATGGGATCGGGTCGGTCGAAGTGGGTAACGTCGAGGTAATCGTCGATGCCGTCGAACTCGAAGGCGTTCTGGCGCTCGCCCAGCCGCGTCATGGGCAGGTCGTCCTGGGAGACACGGTGGTCGGCGTCGAGGCCGACCGTGAGTCTGCCGTTGTAGAAGCCGCTGCCGGTGTAGTCGATGGCGTTTGCCCCGCCGCCCTCGTCGAACTTGTAGTAACGAATGAGGTGGTCTTCGTCGCCCCAGAGTTCGTCCATGCCGATGTCGGTCAGAGCGACATCCCAGAACTGGACCTCGTCGATCAGTCCGAAGAAGGGCCGCAGGTCGGGGTCGCCCGCGGCCGAGCCGATGGCCAGGCTGTCCAGCTCGAGGTCCTGGTCGATCATTCCGGACGCCTGGGCCCGGCCGTTGATGAAAAGGGTGACGGTCGTGCCGCTTTTGGTCGCGGCCACGTGCGTCCACTGGCCGGTGGGGATCAGGTTCGGGGCCACCAGCGGCTGCCAGTCGCCATCGAATTCGCAGTACAACAGCTTGTTCTCGGTGGTAATTCGCAACTCGGCGAAATGACCCGTCGCGCCGCCCCAACCGACGATGACGTCATCCTCGGCGTCGTCGGCATGAGTTGCGTCCGGCTTGACCCATGCGGCGACGGTGAAGGCGGCCGGCCGGGTCCGGTACGGCAGATTTACGGACGTGACGCCGGCGTCGAACAAAAGCGCTTTCGGCTCGGGTGGGGCTTTTTCGAACACGAGCCCCTCGGGTTGCACCCAGTTCAGGTCGTAGGCGTAGTAGAATACGGCATCGTAGCCATTGGGCGAGAGATCGGCGATGAGCTGTCCGCTGCCCTCGGTGCAGGGCCAATAGGCCACCAGTCCGGCCTCGTTGCCGCCCAGGCGCTTTTCCATATACGTGCCGATGTCGCCAACACTCCGGACTACATTCCAAATGCGAACATCGCTCACCTCGCCCAAAAGCGGATCGACCCCGACGTCGGTGCGGCCGATGAAGCTGTCGCCGGCGAGGTCCGGCAGGTCTGCGGTCAGGGGCGTCTGGTCCACGAGTTCGCCGTCCAGGTAGAAGTTGATGTACCCGTTTGTCCCGACCTCCTTTTGGAGCGTCCAGGCCAAATGATGCCATTCGCCGACGGGCACGAGGGCACTGCTCTCGATCCAGCCGTTTGCACTGTCATAGTACGCCATGCACTCCGAGCCGTTGTGTCCGGCGTAGACCGCCAGGGCCCCGTTGCCGATGCTGAAGACGGTCGGATTCGTCGTGGCCTCCGTCTTCCTGACCCAGGCTTCGATGCTGAGGGTCGCGGTCAACCCGGCCAATCCCCCGACATACACGAGCGTGTCGCTGTCGAGGCTGAGCGCATAGTCGCCCACGGGCAGGGACACGTAGGCGTTGTCGTGTTGTTCCCGGGCGAGGCCGTTGTGCAATTGGGCATCGTGTCCGTGCCCCGCACTGTCCCCGGCCACGGTGCCGCTGCCTTCCCGGAATTTCCAGTAACCTTCCAGGCCAAGCTCGTTCCCGCGCAATTCCTTATCGTGGTAAAACCCCACATCGGCGGCGGAAAGCGGTCGCGACCAGTAGCGCAGTTCGTCGAGCATGCCGCCGAAGAAGCCCGTGCCGTCGCGATAGGAACCGACACGGATCCCGTTGGTCGTCATCTCCGCCGCAACTGCGGCAGTCCCCACCAGGGAACCGTCTGCATAAAGCTTCATGGTGGTCCCGTCGTACGTGCCGCAGACGTGGTGCCAGGCGTCGTCGCCCCAGATGAAGGAGAGTTCGCGACTGCCCAGGCCGGGGCCCTGGCCGATGCCGAAAACCACGCCCTGCCCGACTCGACGGCCGACCAGGAACTGGCTGGACTGGGTCACAAGCTCGGTGCCCGCTTGTCCGGGATATACCAGGGGGACGTCGGCAAAAGTCACCGTGTCGTTGTCGGCATCGACTGCCGCGGCCGTGCCGACCAAGTCCCATTGCCCGTCAGAGGTGTGATTGCGTCGGTACAGGGCTATGAGGTCCGGGTTCAGGGCGTCGCCCGCGGTAAGGTCCTCGGCAAGCGAGAAGGTGAAGTCGGCCAGGTAAGGAGTTCCCAATGTGACCGGGAACCAGTAGGTATCGTCGGTGCAATCCCGATGCACAATCCAATACTGTTCGTCGAACGGTTGACATCCCGTGGGGAATGCACTGGGATCGGAGGTAATCTTGACGGCGGTCACGGTGGCGCCGTCCTGTTCGGAGTAGTCCAGAGACAGGCCGGCGGCCGGGAAGGCAACGACACCGGCGGCTTCAACCCGGGTGTCGGTGACGGCGGTCCCGATAGGCGCGGCCGAGATGAGGCGTTGTTTTGTCCCGGAGAACGTGCCCGGGTTTCCGCCGGGGATGGCCGTGTCCAACGCCGTGTCCGCCAGTGGGTCCGGCGGGTTGGCCGTCGGATCGACATTCTCGTCCAGTTTGTAGTAATGCAGCAGGCCGACTTGCGGCACGGTCAGGTCTTTGTGCATGTTATCCACGATTTCGGCCTGGGTCCGCGCCACGTTCCAAATCCGAATTTCGTCCACCTGCGCCTTGAGCTTGCTGTACTGATTGTGCGATGTTTGAGCAAAGAAGGTGGCTTTGCCGGCCGTCGAGGGGCCGTAACTGCCGGCATACGCGGTCTGCCTGATGCCGTTGACGTAAAGCTTCAGCCGCTCGCCGGCAGGCGCGCCCGCGGCAAATGTCGCGGCGATGTGGTACCAAGTGTCTGCCTGCTGGCAGAACCCATTCCTGACGCCGACTCGGTCGCGAGTGCTCCAGTCGCCGCCTGTGGCGTCGTCACCGACAATCAAGTAGACGTATCGCCAGTTGTTCCGCTGCATGAGACGGACGAAATTGCCTTCCCCGCCCGTCGCCCGGGTGATCTCGAAAAGCGTGCCTTCGTAGTCGTCCACTTGATAGGGCTTGACCCACAGCTCGACGGTGAAGTCGCTGATCGTCCCCCCGGGGCCGTTGAAAATAGCCGGCACTGCGGCCAGATCGAGGTACCCGCTGGTCACGTTCACACAACGTCCGTCCGGTTCGGGTGTGATCGGCGTGCCGTTTTGGGTCGCGAAGTAGAAGTCCGTGTCGGGCGCCCCCTTGTCCAGCATCGCATCGAGCAGGCCGGTTTCCGACTGTTTCACCCAGAATTCGACCGAGAACTCGTTGCTGTCGAATGCCGGGTCGCCGGGGATGGTGGCGTAGTCGTCGACGCCGTCGAACGCCGCCGCCCACTCGCCGGGCAGGGCGGGAAGAAGGTCGGGGACGTCCCTCCTGTCAAGGGTGTGGACGGTGTCGTTCGACAGCCAGGCCCGGTGGCTGTTCCGGGCCCGGTCCGCGGCAACAGGATCGCCCGCGTCATTGAAATCGAAGTAGGCTTCCAAGCCCGTCTCCGTCCCGTTCCGCCGACGTTTGAAGCTGTTCAGGATCTGTTGGTCGGTGCGCGCAACGCTCCACACGGAGATTTCGTCCAGACGACCGCGGAAAGTCGAACCGATTCCCGTGTAGAGGTGGGCGGGCAGGGACGCGCCGACGTCGATTGCGTCGGTGCTGTATTGCGGGTGTCCGTTCACGAAGAGGGTGACGGTGTCATTGCTCCCGTTCGTATCCGCTTCGACGCGTACGGCGACGTGCTGCCATTGATCCAGCGTGACGGGGATTTCTTCGCCCGCGGGCGGGATGACGGCCTGCCCGTTCTTCAGGAACTGGAGGTCCTCGTTCTCGTCCACCATGAAAGAGTACGCACCGCCAGTCCAGCCGTCGACGTGGTCGTAGCGTGAGATAATGTTCTGCCAGCCGCCCGAAGCCACCGGCTTGATCCAGGCTTCCCAAGTGAAATCGCCGGTGTCGTCGAACAACTCGCTGCCCGCCACGGAAAGTCTATCCGGGGCGGAAAGCGCCTGATTTGTGTCGGGAAGGTAGCTAAAGCCGCCCGGAAAGGCGTGATCGACACGGTACCGGTCGGACATGTGGTAAAGGCGGCCATGCCGGTTATGCACCGATGAGTCGAACAAGTTGAATCCGGCGCCCTCGTTGAATTTATAGTAGCCTTCGAGACGGGGTTCGTCGCTGTTCAGCTCCCGGCTCATGGCCGAGGCGATTTCATCCCCGGTTCGGGCCAAGGACCAGATGCGGAACTCGTCGATGCGAACGAAGGAATCGTATCCGACGTCACACGTGTTGCCCACGTTCATTTCCCCGAAGATCTCGTAGTGCTCGAAGCCGAGCGTTTTTTCGTACACTCGGTCGCCGTCGCGGAAAACCCGCAGCCGGGCGTTTTCCCCGGTTTCACTGCCGTCGGCGACGACGATGGCCCAGTGATGCCACCTGCCGTCGGTCAAATAAGCCGGCAACGCGATCGCCTCGGCGACGCTATTGCCTGCGCCCGGAGGATCGTAACGGTATTCAAGGAAAAGGGCGTTGCCGTTGGCCGCGCTCTTGAAACCCGCCATGAAATAAGCGTCCCACTTGGCGCCGTGAAAGAAGAGGACTGCCTCCTCCGTGGACTGCGTGTCATACCGTTGCGCCCAAAACTCGATGGTCAGGCTCTTTTCCGCCAGATCGAATTGCGGCCCCAGCCTGGCGACGCTCCGCTGATCCATCCATCCATCGTCAAAGTTATGCCCGAACTCGAGTCCCTGCTCCCGAGGTGCAACCGGTGCGAAAGGAATGACACCCTCGGTCAGAAGCAACTTGTTGCCATATCCCTGCATGTCTCCGGATACGGTCTCGACAAAATGGTCGTACTCTCTCCCGTCCCAGCCCATCCATTCGTCGAAGCGCAGATAGCCGGCCAACCGGTCCTCGTCGCCTTGCAGAGTGCGGTAGTCGTTCTCGCGAAGTTGCTGTTGTGAGCGGGCCGTGGTCCATACCCGAAGTTCGTCGATGGCGCCGTCCAGTTGTCCGTTGGCGGCGTACATGTAATCACCTATTATCTGATCGTCGCCATAATAGTAGTAGCTCCGGGCTCGGTCCTGGGCCACGATTTCACCGTCCCGGTAAATCCGGCGCGTCATGTCTTGCGCATCGAAGGTCACGGCCCAGTGGTGCCAGTCGGCGTCCGAGTAGGGTCCGGGAGCAATGAGGATGTCGTCATCCTCTCCGTCGTAGTAGAAACCGAATTGGAAGCTGTTGTCGGCCAGGAACCCGATTCGGACCTCGTCGGCATACCCGTCCGAGGCAAATCCCCCGCCGTCGCTGCCGTCGCCTTCATCGAAGACGCAGTCGTCGGTGTCGGCGGTGTCGCGCCGGACCCAGCACTCGACGGTGAAGGATTTGTAGATGCCGTAAGAAGGGTAGGAAGAGAGGTCGGCGCCACGCTTATACGGGCTGTCGATTAGGTAGTACGAGCTGGCGCCGTTGAATTCGACGGCCCAGCGCCGGGGGCCGGCCGGGAGTACGTCGAGGTCGGTCTGGCGCCAGACGGCATCGCCGCGAATCCATGGCCAGATGGAATGCCGATAGTCGCTGACCCGGTCGCCGTAGCCGTCGTCCAGGCGCAAATAACGCTTGAGCTTGAACGTGCTCCGCGGATTGTTGTACCAGCGCTGCATGTCATACGGATATTCGGTGGCGAAATCGGTGGCGGTCAGAGCGCTGGACCAGATGCAGACTTCGGCGATGTCGCCCTCGAAGAAGCCGGCCGGCGTGCCGGACGAGTCAAGCGCGGAGCCGATGGCCACGTTTTGAATGGAGTCGGATCTGGGCGTGACGTTCCCCGTCGCGACCTCGGCGTCCTGGGCGCCGTTCAGGTAGATCCGCAAAGTGTCCGCGGCCGTATCGTACGTCAAGGCGGCATGATACCAGGTGTCGTTCTGAATCGTGGTCGTGCCGGTGATCGGATGGTTGGCGCCGGTGGCCGTGTCCTCGAAATCACCGACGAGTTTGCCTGACGTATCGATGCCCAGGAAGTAGTTCACGTCCGTGATGTCGCCCTCGCCTTCGTCTCGGCCCTTCGTGACCAGTGGAACTGCGGTTACCCCGCCGTTGCCGCTGGTCGCGGTCTGCCCGGCGCCCGTCTTCTTGAACCACAGGGAAATCGTGAAGTCGGTGAGATCCACGCCACCGTTGCCATGGTTCTCCCGGTCGATTTCCACATAGTCGTCGACACCGTCGAGATGCAGGCACCAGCGCGCCGTGCGGGGGGCGGGAGTCACCGGAATTGTCTCCGAACTCTGGCCCTCGCCAAGGGTGCTGTCGTAGGCGTGTACGCGGTAATAATAGGTGGTGTAGTCGTCCAGCCCGGTCACGGCGTAGCGGGTCGTGTTGCCGACATCGTGCCCGTCGTACCCAGCGACCAGCGACGCAAAACCTGGATCGGTAGCCACATCGAGACGGTACGAGGTGGGTGCGGGGCCGTAGGTCGGCGTGGACCAAGTTGCGGTGAAACCGCCGTGATTTGTCGGAGGGTGCATGTGGGCTGCGGGACGAACCAAGGCATAGCTGTCGACCCAGTTCGAGGTGTCGCCGGTGAGCGCGAAGTTCTTGAGCGTACCGTCGTTGCCGTTCGTGACCCGGTCGATGAGCGTAGTCACCCCCGCGTTGTCGCTTCCGGCCACGCCCTGGTTGAATTGGTAATATGCCGACAAGCCTGCTTCGTTGCCGGTAAGCTCCTGATTCATGCTTGCCCGGATTTCGGCGGGGGTGCGGACCACACTCCATACGGCCACCTCGTCGATGCTGCCGTAGAAGTGGTCGCTGGTATTGCCCCCGTCGAATTCCTGGCCTACAGAAAAGAGGGCGTCGGCAGCCGGTCGGACCGTTGCCGTAAACGTCGCTTGTATCGTCCCGTCGACGTATAGCGTGGCGTTGTCCGAGCCGTCGATGGTTACGGCCATATGATACCACCGACCGGCGACGAACGTATCGGTACTGAAAACCACACCGGTGCTGTCGTCGTAGTAGTAAAAGCGAGCGTCGGCGGGTTTGTACGCCAGAAGGAGGACATTGCCCCCGGCGGCCGTGTTGAAGGCCATCACAGTGTCGTTGCCCCCGCCACCCGCGGCGGGTCGGACCCATGCTTCCAGGGTAAGAGGACCACCGGCAACACCGGCGGAGACGCCGTTGGCGGCCACGTAGTCGTCGGCGCCGTCGAAGTCCAGGGCGTTGCCGGGGCTCAACGCGTCATGGGTGAGGACGAATTGTCCCTCGTCCGAGTCGTTCATGCCGGGAAACACGGCGGTGTCCCCATCCACTTCGCTTGCCCAGGTCTGCCAGGACCAGTTGCCGTCACTGCTTTGGTTGCGGTGGTACAACCGCACTCGTTCCGGGATTGCCGTATCGTCGTCCGTGAGCTGATCCCGGGTGTGGAATCTCGACACGGCCTCAAAGTCGGGGGAGGGGCCGCCGCCTGCGACGTCATAGGCCCGGACAAGCCAGTACTCGTCGTCCAGAGGTGTTCCCGCCGGGTCGGCGTTCGGCGCACCCAGAAGGCGGCTGACGACGACCGGCGTGTCGCCCACCGTGTCGGACGTAAGCACCATGCTGAAGTCCGTGCCCGGGAAGCGAATCGGCAACGGGCCGGTTGTCGCATCGACGATATGTGTCAGCCGGGTGCTGCTGATGCCGCTGGAGATCGGCGCGGTCGAGTCGATCCAGTCGGTGGCGGGATCCATGTTGGTCAGCGTACCGTTGTGTCCATTGCCGGTGGCGTCGGTCAGGGTCGTTCCGGCGCCGTCGTCGAAGCGCCAGTAGGCCATCAGCCCCGCTTCGTTTCCAAGCAACGGGTGGTACATGTGTTCCCGGATCTCGGTCGCGGTACGCGCCGTGCTCCACACGCGCATTTCGTCGAGACTGCCGGGAAACCACCCTTGGTCCGCGCCGCCGCGGCGGGCGATGTAGAACGGCTCGCCGGCCGCTATCTGGAGGTCCTCGGCGGCGGTGTTTCTCCCGATCAGCACGCCGTCTCGGTAGATGCTCCTGGTGTTGGTCGAAGTGTCGTACACGCAAGCCCAATGGTGCCAGTCGCCGTCGGTGTAAGCGGCGGCAGTGTCGAAGTCGTCGCCGTAAAACGCAAACGTGAAGCGGTTGTCGGGCTGGAAGGCAATCTGCAACTCCCCGTAGTTGGTGCCGTTTCCCGTGCCGGCGACAAAGTTCCACTCCCCGGTGCTCTTGCGTTGAGCCCAGAACTCGATGGTGAAGCTGGTGGTATTCAAGTCGATACCGGTTCCGCAGGCGACGTAGTCGTTGGCGCCGTCGAAGTCCAGGGCCGTGTCCGGGCCGATGCGCACGGGATCGTGGGTCAGTACGAGTTGTCCGGTATCCCCGACGCGCCTGAAGGTGGCGGTATCGGCGTTTGCATCCACGTTTTCGCCGAGAGCAAGCGCACCCCAGTCGCCGTCCGCGGTCGCGTCCCGGTAATGCAGGCGCACGCGAGCCGGAGTGGTTTGATCGTCCCCGGTCAGCAAATCCTGACCGCCGACCGTAAGATCGGTCGTGAACGTCCCGCCGTCGTACGCGTGCAGGACCCAGTATTCGTCGGCCAAGGCCGTTCCGGCGGGCCGCTGATTGGGCGCGGCCTCGAGATGGCTGACAACGAATGTGGTTGCGCCGTTTTTCGCGGTTACGTTCATGCTCAGGCCGGTATCGGCAAAGGTCACCGTACCCGTGCCCGTCACGATTTGGGTGTTGCTGCTGCCGGCCGACACCGGCACGCTCGAGTCGACCCAATCCGTAGCTGGGTCCATGTTCTTCAGTGTGCCGGCATGGCCGTTGCCGCTGGTGTCCGCGGCGGTCGTGCCCGAGCCGTCGTTGAACTGCCAGTAGCCGGCCAAGCCGGTTTCGAACCCCGTCAGAGTCACGTGCATGGTCTCGCGAATCTCCTGCGCCGTGCGCGCGACGGTCCAGAGCCGGACTTCGTCCAGCGCGCCCTCGAGCGGATTGCTGGTACCGTCCCAAGGAGCGATGCCGATTCGCAACGGGTCGATGGTGGCGCCGATGGCAACCATACTTGCCTCGATGTTCGCGACCTCGACACCGTTGACATAGCCGATCATCCTGCCGCTCGTCGTCCAAGTCATGGCGATGTGAGTCCACTTGTATTCGGGGACCTTCCCGCCTTCGAACGTGTACTGCGTACCCAACGCGTCCCACACCGTCGCATGCAGTTTGTAGTTGTAGATCCAGAGCACAAAGCCCGCCCTGGCGGAATCGTCGGTCTTGCCGACCACCTTCTGGTTCACCCAGTTGTCGGTCACATACACCCACGCTTCGGCGGTCATCTCGACTGTCGGTGTCAGATCGGGCGCAGGCTGGACTTCCACGGAGTCATCGTCTCCGTCGAAGTCCAAGGCCGTGCCCGGGACCCGGTCCGGTTCGAATTGGCTGACGGCAAACTGACTGAGCCTGGTCAGTCCCGCAAAGGTGAGGGTTTGCCCAGCGGTGTCGGCGGTCGCGGCAAAGCTTTCCAGCGCCCATTCCCGGTCGCTGCCGGAGTCGCGGCGATGGAGCTGGTTGCGCCAAGGCCTGGCCTTGTCCGCCGCCGTCACCCGTCCCGGGGCCGTGACCGTCAAATCGGCGGCGAACGTGCCCCCATCGTAATCGTCGATGACCCAATACCGGTCGCTGTCGCCGAAGCCTTTGGGCACCACATTGGGCACGGCCTGCAGGCAACTGACCACGTAGGTCGTGGCGCCCGTTTTCCGGGTGAAGTCCAAGCCCAGGTCCGTGCCGGAGAAATCCACCGCTCCAGGGGCATCGACCGTTTGCACCGCGCTTGTGCCGAAGGCCACTGCCGGCGTGGTTGGCGCCCAAACGGGGGCGCCGACCAGGATCGCGTCGTGGCCGCCGACTGCCGCATCGGTCGCTGTCGGGCCCACACCGTCGTCGAACCGCCAGTAGCCCGCGAGTCCCGGTTCCCGGCCGGACATGGACAAGTGCATGGTTGCCCGGATTTCGTCCTGGGTCCGCGCCACGCTCCATACCGCCACTTCGTCGATCATTCCCTGAAAAAAGTCGCTCGCCCCTCCCGTGTCCCACTCCTGACCAATGGAGAAGAGGCCGTCGGCGGCGGGCCGCTTGAGGGTTGTGTAGCCGGAAATTTGCGGCGTGCCGTCCACGAACAGTCTGACGTTGTTCGATTCGTCGATGGTCACCGCGACGTGGCGCCACTCGCCGGCGGGGAACGTGTCTGTACTGGTGAGCCATTGGTTGCCGTCGTCGAAATAATAAAACCGCCCCTCGTCGGCGTTGAATCCGATGATGATCAGGTTTCCTTTCGCGGCCGTGTGAAAGGAGCAAATGGTTCTTTTGCTGCCGGTGGCGGCGGCGTCCGGCCGAACCCAGGCCTCCACGGTCAGTGGCCCGCCGGCAACGGCGGCGCAGACGGCGTCCGCGGTCGCGTAGCTCGCGACGCCGTCGAACGACAGGGCCCGACCGGGGGCATCGTGGACCACGGCCAGTTGCCCGAAATCCGAAACGCCTTTAAAGGCCGCGTAACCTGCGGACGGATCGACCGCGACGGCCGGGGCAAGGGGCGACCACGGTGCGTCAGGGGTTGGGTTACGACGGCGGAGCTTGACCCGGGACAGGTCCGCGGCGTCCATGGCCGTCAGCCGCCATTGGTTTCTGACGGTGAGGTCGGCGGTGAACGTGCCGTCGCCGTACCGGCGGACGATCCAGCTTTCGTCATCGACCGGTGTCCCGGTGGGCATGATCGTCGGGGCGGTGTACAGGTGAGTCACCACCACGTCGCAACTGTCGGTCACGCTCGAGACGCCGAAGCTGAGACCGACTGTGTCGAAGTCCACGGCGCCGGCAGCCGCAACTGTCATGGTTTCACTGACGCCGGGGCCGACCTCGGCAACGGCCTCGGTCCAGGCGCCGGCCGGGTCCATGTTGGTCAGTGTGGCGTCGTTCCTATTGGCCGTGGCGTCGGCTGCCGTGGCGCCTGAACCCTCGTCGAACCGCCAGTAGCCTCTGAGGCCCGGTTCGTCGCCGGCGAGGACGAGGTGCATGCTTTCGCGGATCTCCTCGGCCGTGCGGGCAACGCTCCAAATGCGCATCTCGTCGATCGTGCCCTCGAAGGCACGCGTCGGGTACGCCGGGCTGTCGCCGATCCGCAAAGAATTGGTCGTATCGGCGATGCTCGCGACGGCCGCAACGCTTGCCTGCTCCACGCCGTCGATATAGACTTTCAGATTCGAGCCGTCGTAGACACCGGCCAGATGATGCCACGTCCCGGCATCCATCACCTCCCCCGTGGTCGCCGAATGCCAGACGGTCCCGTCACCGAAGCTGAAATCGGCCCTGCCGTTGGCGCCACAGCGTAACATGTAACCGGACGAATTGTCCCCATCCTTCGCCACCACATTTCCTTCCCAAACATTCGGTTTCCAGGTCTCCGCTTTGATCCAGGCCTCGACGGTGATGGCATTGCCCGTGACCCGCAGGCTTGCCCCGTTGCCGCAATCAAGGGAGTCGTCCACCCCGTCGAATTCGAGAGCCGTGCGTGTCGCATCACGCGTGAGCGTGAATTGCCCGGCGAGCGCCGTATCGGCAACATCCTTGAAGATCGCGATTTCCCCAGCGGCATCCACGGCTTTCGCAGTGGAAAACGGCCTCCAGGCCCCGTCGCTGCCCGCACCCCGATGGCGGAGTTTGACTCCCCAGGGCGCGTCCTCGTCAGCGAGGCTGAGCTGATCCTGCCCTCCGACGATTACGTCGCAGGTGAACGTGCCGGCCCCGTACACCCGGATCGTCCAGTATTCGTCGTCGATCCCGTTACCCGGCGGCGTAGTGTCCGGCGCGGTCGGCACGCGGGTGACGACGATCGTGGTCAGTCCCGCGACCATGCTGAAGTCAAGCGTGATGTCGGTGCCGGGGAACGCGACTTGGCCGGGGACGCTCACGTCCTCGCTGTGGCTGGTCCCGATCGCGACCGTCGAGGTCACCCAGTCCGTGGCCGGGTCCATATTGACAAGAGTGCCTGTGTGTCCGTTGCCGCTGCGGTCCGCGAGCGTCGAGCTGCCTGCTCCGTCGTTGAACTGCCAGTAGCCGATCAGTCCCGGTTCGGCGCCGGTCAGGCCTTGGTTCATGCTCTCGCGGATCTGTTCGACCGTGCGCGCCACGCTCCACACGGCGACCTCGTCGATCCTGCCGTTGAAGAAATTGCTGGGGCCGCCGCCGTCCCATTCCTGGCCGATCGAGAACTTGCCGTCCGTGCTCGGACGCTGGGAGGTGACGAACACGGCCTGTTGCTCGCCGTTGACGTAAAGAACGGCCCTGTCGTTCGCCTCGATGACCACGGCCACGTGATACCAATGACTCGGTGCGAACGTGTCGGTGCTGAAATGATCGGTTCCGTCGTAGACGCGGAACTTGTCCTGGGTGTTGTACATGAGCAACAAGGTGTTGCCGTTGGACGCCGTGTTGAAAGCGAGAATGGCATCGTCGCCGCCGCGGGGGTAGACCCAGGCTTCCATGGTCAGCGTACCGCTGCCTGCGACCGCGGCCGAGACACTGTCGGCGGCGATGTAGTCGTCCGTGTTGTCGAAATCGAGGCAAACGCCCGCGAAGTCGTCCGGGGGGATGCGCATGAGCATCAATTGACTGAAGCCTGTCAAACCGTTGAAGGTCACTGTGTCCGCGGCGCTGTCGGCGGCGCTGCCGACGGCCAGTTGGGTCCATTCTCCATCGCTGCTGCTGTCGCGGCGATGCAAGATCAGACCGGTCGGGTCGGCATCGTCCTCCACTGTCAGCCGTTCCTGGCCGCCGAACGTCACGTTGGCGCTGTATGTGCCGCCGTCATAGGCGTGGACCAGCCAGTATTCGTCGTCCAAACGCGCCCCGGTCGGTCGCAGGTTGGGCGCCGTGAGCAAATGACTGACCACAAAGGTGGTGGCCCCGCTCTTGGCCGTGAAATCCATGCTGATATCGGTGCCGGTGAAGGTGACTGCCCCAATGGCGCTGACGGTTTCAGTGTGGCTGTCTCCGTCGGCAATCGGCGCAGTGGATCCCACCCAGGCCGTGGCCGCATCCATGTTGGTAAGCGCGCCGTCATTGCCTGTGCCGCTCATGTCGATCGCCTGTGTGCCGCCGACACCGTAATCGAAGGACCAATAGCCCACCAACCCAGTCTCGTTGCCCGCCAGGTTCACGTGCATCTGCTCGCGCAGCTCCTGCACCGTCAGGGCACGATTCCAGATTGTGACTTCGTCGATCAGCCCCTTGTAAGGCCCGCCGCCGAGGTTGGAGAAAGCGCCGATCGCCAGGTTGAGTCCGGCGTCGGTCGGGTTCACGGAGCCGGTGGCCGGCTGCTCCACGCCGTTGACGTAAAACGCGTGCGTGGTTCCGTCGCTGACAAACGCGATATGTTGCCAGACACCCCAGGTCACAGCGGCGTTTGCGGTCTTGAAGCTGGCATTCTCTGTTTCCATGACCAGGCGCCGGTCCGTGCTGCTCCAACTGTTGAGGTAGAAAGCAAAACCGGCACCCGTTGAGCCGCTGACCTTGCGGCCGACAACCGTGCTGATCGACGTTTTCTCGCTCGGTTTGACCCATGCCGTGATACTCATCGCGCCGGTCAGCGCCAGACTGCTGTCGCCGCCGCAATCGACCAAATCGTCGTTCCCATCGAAATCCAGGGCGCTTGGCGGACTGTGGGTCAGCACGAACTGGCCGGGATCGGTCAGTCCCTGGAACGTCACCGTATCGGTCCCGGCGTCTGCACTGGCGGCGGCGGTCACCAAGGTCCAGGCGCCGTCGTCGGGCTCGTCGCGGCGCCAGAGTTTGATCCGGCTCGGATCTTGTGCGTCTTCATAGGTGACCTCTTCCTGGCCGCTGAGGGTGAGATCGGCCGTGAATGTGCCGCCGTCGTGTGCCTGGATTACCCAGTACTCCGTGCCCAACGATGGCCCCCCGGGGGGCGCGTGCGGCGCGTTCTGCAGTTGTGTAACCGTGAACGCGGTGCTGCCGGTCTTAGTCGTGAAGTTGAGGCCGCAGTCCGTGCCGTTGAAGGTCACGGCGCCCGCCGTGTCGACCGTGTGGGTGAAGCTCGTTCCGGTCGCCAGTGGGATGGTCGAATCGATCCAAGACGGCGCCCCGGCGCCCGAGTCGAACATGCCGGTATTGACATTGGACGTACTGTCGAGGAGTACTGTCCCCGTGCCGGTGTCACAACGCCAGTAAGCCCCCAGCTCCGACTCGGTACCCGACAACGACAGGTGCATGTTCTCGCGAATTTCCAGAGCGGTGCGCGCCACGGTCCAAATTCGGATCTCATCCAGTTTGCCGTCGAAATAATCCCCGGTCCAGGACGTGCCGCTGCCTGCTTCCGCACCGATCTGCAAACTGTTCGTGGGATGGTACTGGAGGGCGTGGCCGGCGCCGGCATCGTCGGTATCCCGGAGAACGCCGTCAATGTAGAGTTTGGTGTAGCGCCCATCGCAGGTCAGGGCAAAATGATGCCAGCCCATCGCAAGATTCGTTGCTGCATCTGGGAAATAAACCCGCGTGTTGCCAACGGCAGTTAAGTATACGTTCCCGGCTATGCCGCCCGTGGTGTCCAAGGTCAGATTGTAGCCGCCGGTTTCCGTGCAACTGATCATTGTTTTGGTGTAGGTGCCCGGCGACCACGTGGCACGATAGGCCCACAACTCAACCGTGAGCGCCGTAGTCGGCTTTACTGTGGCGCTGCTGGCAACGCTGATGCCTTTGTAGGCGCCATCGAACTCCAGACCCTTGAGCGGGCCAATGGCCGAAACGGCAGGGCTGGCCAACCCCCAACAGAGGGCAACGAGAATGTTGCATGCTGAATGCTGAATGCTGAATCTCATGGTCGATGGTCTCTCGAGTTACTCGTCAAACAACTTTGCCGATCACATTGGGGATTGCCGGACCGGCCGGACCGGGCCGAACATTCTCCCTACTCCAAATCCAACCGCTTGGCCTTAACCGCAATCCATAGGCAAATGCCGTTGTCCGTCGTTATTTTCAGGACCGTGCTCTGCTCGCCCCGGGTGAAATCTTCGCGCCTGACCAGGAGCGTAAACGTGTACGTTTGGCCGGCCTCGATGGTACCCACGTCGAGGCTGGCGGGCAGATCTGTGTAGGTTGTTTCCCCGGCATCGGGGTTGTACACACGGTAGGCCATGGGCAGAGTCCGGCCCAAGTCCGCGAGGGTCACACCCATCGGCTCCGTGCCCGTGTTGGTCATCGTCAGTGTCTGGACCGTGGCCTGGCTGCCGAAGTCAAGAGTGTCGCCGTAAGGAATGGCAACCGTGAACGGGCCCTGAAAAGCCGAACCCTTGGCGCAGTACACCCAGTACGCCCGGCCGGCAACAATGTCCTCTCCAGAGACATTGGTCACGAGCTTCCAATGACCGTTGACCAACTCGTAAATCCGTTGCCCCTCCAGCGCTTCGGCCCCTGAGAAAAACTGTTCGAAAGTCGGCGGCGACGCGGCGTCCACATGGAACCCGACGAAATTCAGAGAGTTCGGCTGCCAGAAAATGGGGTTGAATTTCACTTCGCCCGTGATGCTCAGCGTGCAGGCGGCATTCAGCTTGATGAGATACGGTCGGTTCGCCTGGATGGCGTGCAGTTTTGAAAGAAAAGCATCGGACCGTGATGGTGCGTACCAGGTACTCCACCCCGAATCCGTCCACGGCTTCTCGTCCGGATCACGGATGAACTCGACCGGGGATGTATTCGGGAAATAGGTGGTCACGATCTCGACCGGCGCCCCGGCAAACACCGCGGACGGATCGACATCCGTCGGCTCGACTTCGATGAACACGCTGTTCCAACCCGGTTGCAGTTGGAGTGTCTGCGTCCGCACGGTGGCGGCAAGAAGACGATTCGAAAACACGGAGGCCAGAAGAGCCGCAAGGAGAAAGGTGCGAGACACAAGGGACCAACACTCGGGCGGGGAGACCGAAAAAACGCAACGCGGCGCTCGGCGTATGCGCAGGTACGCCGAAAAATCTGGGGGTCTTCTGGGGCAGATCCATCTCGGAAAAGCGAGGAATCGGCTCGATGGAAGGGGAAAGACGGAGCGGCCACCACACAGACGCAGCATCATTGTACGACCTCCCAGGCCCCGGTCACATCCATACCTGACAGTGGAATCGACGGGTGAAACCGGTTCGAAAACAAGGAGTCTTTCCTGCCCGATCGAACAAAACATTACCCGCCGACTCTCACGGAAGTCTCACAAATCCGACCAGGAGAGCGCACAAGCCGAAAAAAAGCGCAAGAAATTACGAGAAGGCGGGAGGGGGGCAGCCATGCCACTGAGGCCGGGGACGGAGAGGAAGGGGGTGAGCCCGAAGAGAAGCAATCCAGTCCACGCGAGTCGTGTGTTTCACTCAGTCCGTGGCTTGGGATGTGGGGGCGTGTGTCCTCCAGGCGGCGGGATATCGGGCCCCGGGCGGGCACTGCCCTCGGCCCAGGCGGCCGCGAAAACCGATTCGCCCAGTTCGTCGCGGAGTCGGGTGAGCCGGCCCTGGTACACGTCCGTTGCCGCTTCCGGCGCGACCGCGGTGCTTTCCGCCAAAGCGAAGAGATGCACGGCTTCGACGGGGTCAGTCTGCCGCTCGGCCAATTCATTCAGTTCATGCCTCAAACCAGCCAGTTTTTGCGAGGCGTGGAGAACACGCAGAGCGTTCCGGCACTCGACAAAGCACTTCCGGGCTTGCGCGTGGTCCGACATCAGCGTCATGGCGCGTCCCATGAGTTGAAGCGTTTCTGCGGTTTTCTGCTTGGAGTCGGTTTTCCGAAACATGGCCACAGCTTCCGACAGTTCATCCCGAGCCTGTCTGACCTTGTCTTTCCGAAGGCTCATACGCCCCAATTCCTCCAGTTGGCAGGCCGCCGAATACAGGTCGCCCAAAGTGCGGAAAATGTCCAACGATTCGCGGAAAAACCGTTCCGCCGCCAAGTCGTTTTCCATCTGTTTTTCCATCTTTGCCATGGCCATCAAACTCACGGCAATCCCCCTCGGAATGCACGCCTTTCTCCAGGAAGTGAGACTGGCGCCGTAGTGCCGACGCGCAAGTTCGAAGTCTCCAACTCCTTCCGCAATGTTCCCGAGCCCGTCAAACGCCCGCGCCATAACTTGGAGAAAGTTGTTTTCTCGGCCGATAGCAAGACATTGTTCATGCAAACGACGCGCCACGTCCGAGCGCTTCTGCGCGCCGGCAATCATGGCAAGAGCATACCGTATCGAGCAGGCTCGACCTGTTTCACCCTCCCCCTCCGCCAATTCGAGTGCGACCTCCAGATTTGCCCGCCCATCGTCCACATTCCCCAGCAGGTACAGGAGCCAGCCGATCTGGTGCAGTGCGCCCATCCGCAGTGACTTCCGCGCTCGGGGCGCCCGTTCAAGGGCCGCCCGAAGGACCGACACACCCTCTTCCCAACGGCCGCGGACTTCCCAAAAATGGCCCAGCGCTCCTGCTATCCGCATCGACCATGTCGGTCGCTCTTCAAGTGTCCAGGCCACGGCCGCACGAAGATTCCCCAAGTCCGCATCCAAACGCTCCAGCCATACGGTCTGCGCCGGTCCTTCGATTTCCTCTTCCGCAGTCTCGGCCAAGTCTCGGAACCAGGCCGCGTGCCGTTTCTGCAGGGAATGCCATTGCGCCGGGCTCAGGTTTTCCCGTCCGTATTCGCGGAAGGTTTCGAGCAGGGAAAAGCGGCGTTGCCTTCCCCGGGTCTCTCCGGCCACCAGCGAAGACTCGATGAGTTCGGCCAAATGGTCGGCGGCCAGCGGGTCCCGGCAGACGCCTTCCACTGCGTCAAGGGTGAAACCGCCCCGAAATATGGCCAAACGGCCAAACAGCCGGCGCGCCGGCGGCGAAAGTGTCGACAACGTACAATCGAGAGCGGCCTGGATCGACCGGTGACGTTCCGGACGGGATGAAGGTGCCCGGCTCACCAGGAAACGAAAACGCTCGCGCAAGGCAGCCTCCATGTCGAGAGGGGTCAAACTGTCCGCTCGAGCGGCCGCCAGCTCGAGCGAAAGCGGGATGCCCTCGAGGCCCCTGCACAACCGAGTCGCAGCCCGAACGTTGTCCGGGGTAATACGGAAGTCGCCCAACGTGGATTGCATCCGGTCCACAAACAATTGCGCGCTCGGGTAGCGCATCAAGCCTTCCGGCGTCTCGTCGCCTTCCGGTACCGGCAGCGGCCCCAGATGAAAACGATGCTCGCCGGAGATCGACAGGACCCGACGCGAAGTGATCAGGCAATGCAGAGAATCTATCCGCTGGAGCAACCGGGTCACGAACCGGGCGCCTTCGGGCAGTAAATGCTCGAAGTTGTCCAGCACCAGCAGTGCAGGCTGCGGCTCAACTATTTCCACAATCCGGCCAAAAGGGTCTTCTTCTCTGGCGCCGCTGGTTTGCAGCACGTGAAGAATGGCGGCTGGGACAAGTACGGGGTCGGTCACGTCCGCGAGAGAAACAAACCACACTGCGCCATGGTACGATTCCAACAGTCGTTCCGCCGCAGCCAATGCGAGGCGCGTTTTCCCCATGCCGGACGTCCCGAGGATCGTTACGAGGCGCGCATTCTCTTTGTCGAACCAGCGTTCGAGTCGTGCAAGCTCTTTCGTTCGACCCACGAACCGAGACACCGGGGCGGGGATCATGCCCCGGTGGACCGACGTTGCACGGGGCACAAGACGGACAGGCGCATTCTCTGCAACTTCGACGCTGAACAGACGTTCGGGCCTCTCCTCTGCCCCGAGGCGGTACAGTCCCAGGTCGCGCAGTCGAATTCCTGGATTGAGGTCGCGAGAAGCCAAGCCCCGAGTGCAGTCGGAACAAAGGATGCAACCGGGGGGGACCGCGCGCAAAACACAGAGTGCGGACTGCAACACGGGACCCCCGACCGGAATGCCGTCTTGCCATTCGAGGCGTCCGGTGTCGAGGGCCATTCGCTGCACTTCTTGTCCGTTGTCCGCGGTGCAGGTCCGGCGGAGAGCCAACGCACAGTCCAAGGCTGCCTCGGCGCAGGGAAACGCCGCAGAGAAAACAATTCCCTCGAATTCAAACCCGCCGCGGCGCCGGACCTCGCGCAGCAATCGAGCGGCGCCGGCCCCTTTCGGCGTTTCAAGGGCCCCCCCGCCGCGATCCACCAGCAGGACCGTGAAGGTCCCTTTGCTTTCCTGTGGCCCGGCACGCGACGGCGCACGACGGGGGCGGCGCACTTGGTTGGAGTCGCCGGTGCGGTTCAAGCCCTCTAAGAGCGCACGGGTGTCCGGTGAGGGGGCCACACCCAACTCGTGCAAAAGAAGCCGTTCCATCTGTCGATACCGGCGGATTGCCTGACCCGTGTGCCCCGCCGCGATGTGGAGACGGATGAGTTGCCGGTGGGTTTCCTCCCGCAACGGGTCCGCCTGCACGCCGCGTGCGGCGTACTCGATGGCGCGGTGCAGATCGCCTGCATCCTCCAGGATGTTGATCAGTTCCGAAAGCACCTCGTGGAACGTCTCGGCCAATTGGTGTTGCTCGCCTTCGACCCAGTCCTCGTAGTACCCCAGCATGAACTCGCCGGTGTAGAGCTGTGCGGCCGCCTCGAGAAAGCGCCGGTGATCGGCGTTCTCGGCCCCACGGGCACCGGCGACTTGCGCCAGGAAATCCGCCACGTCCGTCTCGACGGCGCTCGGGGCCAACCCGACCGTCTCTCGGTCCGCCAGGATAATGCCGCCGCTCTTTCCAACTCCGCCGAACTGCCGGCGCAACGACCACAGGGCCGTGCTGAGGCTGGCCCGGGCCGCACCCGAGGCGCACCCGGGCCACAGAGTTTCCGCCAGCACTTCCCGCGAGTGCAATCGGTCCGGGTAGCGAGCCAAGTACCCGAGGAGGCTCCCCGTCTTGCGCGAACGAAACCGCGTAACCCGGTATTCTTCCCGACTGGCGCGCAGGTGCCCGAATAATTCTATCCGCCAGCATTCGGACATGAATTGCCCTTTCTGGTTCATCCGGCGGGGAACGCACAGGCATCTCGAACGAGAGCACCTCGCGGCCGGAGTCTCGGGTCCCCTGACTCGAGCCCGACCACAAAGGGGGCGTGAGCCGCGGGAGTTGTCGCTATTCGCCAAGGGCGAATCGCTGCCACGCCTTCGGGCGCCCCGTCTCTCCCGCCAAGCGGGATCGGCTGGGAGCACAGGGCGGCAGAGCGAGTCCCCGAGCGACCCTGTGCTGCAGGGACTACAGAGTCTGCCCGAGGCGGACGTGCCTGTCCCGCTCAGCGGGAACGAAATCTCACCCAAAACCGCACTCGCGCGCGGCCACGCACCCTTTGTGGCAGGGCTTTGACTCGCCATAGTCTCGGCGAAGGCGGCATCCGGCAAT
>JAADHN010000067.1:0-8766 GCA_013151865.1 Kiritimatiellota bacterium | reverse complement strand
CTTCAGCCGGGCGAGTCCCACGTGCTGCCCTGGATGCGTCGCGCCGAAACTTTGGTGGAGGCGGGAAGCGTTCCACTGCTTCCGCGTTCAAGGCCTGCCGATGGGTTCTTCGCCTGCGCGAAAACGCCCCAACGAGAGGCAGTCTCATGCTATCTTGAGGCACCGGCCAAGGCGCCAATAAACGAAATCGGTGCACGCTGAATGCGTGCCTCAACATGCACCTGCGGAATACGTGTGAAGCCCCTATCCAGAGGGCGTGTCCGGTTCCCAGCTCCGGCTGCCCGCGGCGATGCCCCCCGTCTGTCGCTCTCCGCAGGGCGGTCGTTTGGAGACTCGCTCTGCACTCCACCATGGTGAACCCGGGCCTGACAAGTCGTTCGGAGACGCAGCGGGCAATAAAGCGAGACGCCCCGAAACCGGAACCGCAAGCTCTGCTTGCCCGCAGCCAAAAGGTTCGCAGGCCCGCATTCAGGCGGCCGTTTTCGAAGGGTGTCCCCACACGTGTCCCCACACGTGTCCCCACATGTCCCCACACGTGTCCCCACACGTGTCCCCACACGGGCACACGGGCGCACGGGCGCACGGGGGGAGGGGCTTCACGGCATTCCCGGCGGGACTTCGTCCCTCGGCGTCCGCGGCTCTCCGCGTGGAAATGCGATGCTTTCCAGCACAGCCGGAAACGTCCGGACGTCGATATCGCCCCGAGCGTCCGCGTAAAACCGTTGTTCGGTCGCTTTTCGTTTCAGCAGAAGCAACTTGTGGCGAATTTTCGCCTCGACCGCAGTCAAAGGGACAGTGGTTGCCGGCCGGCGGTCTGTGAGCCGCACCAAGTACAAGCCTTCTCGGGTATCGATCACGTCGCTGATGTCGCCGACTTCCCGCAATGCGAACCCCGCACGGATTACCGGGGTTGGATACCTGTAGCGCTCGCGGCCGGCCTCGACCCAGCCGATCACGCCGCCCTTGTATCGCGTGCGCTGATCCTCGGACGCCCGGATCGTCAAAGGCCCGAACCCGTTCACCGGCGAGATGCGTTGCGAAAGCGCCAGGGCGCGGGTGTCCTCGATCCGCTTCCGACAGCGGGCCGCCTCTGAAACGTCCATTTTGGCAAACGTTTTGACGTAGACAATCGCCAGTCGGCTTTTTGGGCCCTGCCTGTATCGCTCGCGGTGCAGCGCGTAATACGCCTCGACTTCATCCCGGGAAACGCCGACGCCCGCCAGTACCGGTTCCAGTTCCAAGCCCCGCAATTGGCCGATGACGATGTTGGCAATGGATCGGAGCGCCTCCGGGCGGTGAGGTACGCCGTCCCGCTCGGCCTTGATCAAAAGACACTGCCGTTGGATCAGTTCATCGAGCAATGCCTTTCGGTCGAGAAGCCCCGGATGCACTCCGCCCCGTCGCCGTGCGGCGCGACAGAAATCCGCCACACTGATCGTGCGCCCCTCCACCTCTGCCACTGCCGGCCCGTCGGGTTGGCCCCTCTCCCATATTGCCGAAGCAATCCGCCGAGCAGCCGGCGCAGCCACGATCCCAAGCAGGGTGCCGCACAACACTCCGAACAGAAGAAGGCTTGCGCGGGCGTTTCTTGCCGGGATGTGCGGCGGCTTCTCGTCTGTTTGCAGAAGGTCCATGACGCCGCAGCCTCCTCTGAGGCAGGTTCGAACTCCCGGATGATGTCAATCCCACTGTTGACTGTAGGGCAAATGAGCGCCCTAACGGGGCACGGCCCAATCCAAATCAAACCCGGTATCGAAATCAATTGCCGGCCGGATTGAAAGACGGGAGCGCGTTTTGCGAGGGAGGGCGCCGATAACGATCCCGAGAACGATTTCGATTCGAAGACGGCAGAAGACGAAAGCCAACAAAACGGTCCGCTTGACCGGCGTGTGCTGTGCGCCCCTCGCCACGCCAAATGACCTGCCCGCTATTCAATACTGTAGCAAAGAAGCGCACCGAATGCAACGTCCCGAACCGTGACTCCACGAGTCCGGACCGACCCGCGGAGAATCGACAAGGACCGCGGTGTTGAGGCACCCGCCGTCCGCCAAGGCCTGTCGGTCTCGCTTGATTGTTCCGCCGCAGCCGCTAGGGTAGCTTCCCGAATTCGGCGGAGACGTCTTTGTACGGTGAGGGTGGGGCTGCTCGGCATCGGTCGCAACCGGAACATTCTCTTATGAAGACCGACCTCACCGGCACCGCTCTGTCCCTCACTCGCACATTCTCCATCCCCGATCCCCCCCGTGACCGCTTCCGGAACTCCGCTCCACCGCCTCCGGCCAACTCGGTTTTGTCCAGGGCGCGTCAGTCTTGCATCGCGACGGCAGTCGCCCTCTTGATGCTTGGCGGGGCGCAATGCATGTCCGAGGGCCGACCGGTCGTTCCACTGCCGAAAGGTGTGCAGGCCGTTTGGGAGCTGGACAAGGCTTTTCGCCAGACAACCGCCACTCGAGAGCGTCTTTACATCAACGGACTATGGCGTTGGCAACCGGCCGACCAGAACCAGGATGCGGTCCCCGGCGCCCGGTGGGGCTATTTCAAAGTCCCGGGGAGCTGGCCGGGAATCACCGATTACATGCAAAAGGACTGTCAGACAGTCTATCCACACCCGAGCTGGAAAGACGAAAACTTGGGCGGCATCACCGCGGCGTGGTATCAGCGGGAAATCACCATCCCCAGAGAATGGGCCGGCCGGCGGATCGCCCTCTGTGCGGAGTACGTCAACTCGTTTGCCATCGTGTACGTCGACGGCGAGAAAGCCGGAGAAATACGGTTCCCGGCCGGAGAAGCGGACCTGACTGCCGTGTGCCGGCCCGGCGGAACGTACGTGCTCAGTCTGCTCGTGGCGGCCATGCCCTTGAAGGGGGTCATGCTGTCCTATAACGACACGGCCTCGGCCAGAAAGGTGAAGGGCCGGGTGGCGCGCCGAGGACTGTGCGGCGACGTCAGCCTGACGGGAACGCCCACCGGCCCGTGCGTCCGGAACGTGAAGGTGGACACCTCGGTGCGCAAGTGGGAGATTGCGTTCGGCGCGTCGTTGGACAATTTGACCGCAAACGAGAAATATACCCTTCGCGCTCGAATCACGGATAACGGACGTCGCGTCGCGGAGTTTACCAGCAAACCTTTCGGAGTCGCCGACGTCAAGGGCGGCCGCTTCGTATTCGTCGCACGATGGAAGCCCCAGAAGCTCTGGGACATCCACACACCTCAAAACATGTTTCGCCTCGGTCTCTCGCTCCTCGGGGCGCGGGGAGAATTGCTGGATGCGGCTTTCCCGTCGCGCGTTGGGTTCCGAGAGTTCTGGATCGATGGGCGGGATTTTTTCTTGAACGGCACTCGCATCTTCCTCTCTTCCGTCCCGCTGGACAACGCCCAGGTCGGGGCTGCATGGGCCAACTACGCCGCGGCCCGAGAGAGTATGGAGCGTCTGCAAAGTTTCGGGATCAACTTCGTGTACACACACAACTACGGGTGCCAGCCCGGCTCGCATCTGAGTTTCGCCGAGATCCTGAGGGCCGCAGACGACGTGGGGATGCTCGTCGCCCTTTCCCAGCCGCACTTCGGGCATTACGACTGGGACGGTCCCGAGGCCGACAAGACGAACGGCTACGCCCGACACGCGGCGTTTTACGTGCGGGTTGCGCAGAACCATCCTTCGGTCGTGGCGTACGCCACCAGCCACAATGCCACCGGGTACGCGGAGGACATGAATCCAGACCTTATCGACGGCGTCCACGCACGCCGCAACCAGTGGGCTGCCAAAAACGTGAAACGTGCCCTGCGGGCCGAGGCGATCATCAGGCGCCTCGACCCCGGCCGTATCGTTTACCATCATGCCTCGGGCAACCTGGGCTCGATGCATACGATCAACTTTTACGCGAACTTCGTCCCCATTCAGGAGATGTCGGATTGGTTCGAGCATTGGGCGACCCGGGGCGTGAAGCCGCTCTTCACCTGCGAATACACCGTACCGATGCCCTGGGACTGGACCATGTACAGAGGCTGGTACAAAGGGCGCCGAGCCTTCGGAAGCGCCGCGGTGCCGTGGGAGTTCTGTGTGGCCGAGTGGAACGCACAGTTCTTCGGAGACAAGGCGTACCGAATCAGCCAAGCGGAAAAAGAGAACCTGCGCTGGGAAGCCGAGCAGTTTCGGGCCGGCAAACGCTGGCGCCGCTGGGATTATCCCCACCCGGTGGGCTCCAGGGACTTCGCGGACCGGTACCCCGTGTACGCCATGTATTTCTCCGACAATTGGCCGGCGTTCCGAACGTGGGGGGTCTCGGCCAACTCGCCGTGGAACCACGGACACTACTGGACGCTCCGCAGCGGCGTGGACAAAAGGCGCAAAGAGCTTGAGGTCGATTGGAACAGCTTGCAGCGGCCCGGATTCAGTCCCGACTACATCGAAGACCGCTACGAACGGATGGACTTGGCCTTCAAGCGCTCCGACTGGATCCCCACCGTGGCGGCGCGGGCGCTGATCCGAAATAACCGACCCCTGCTCGCCTACATCGCCGGCAAGCCCGCGGCCTTCACCGGCAAAGATCATAATTTCGTGCCCGGCGAAATGCTCGAGAAGCAACTCGTCGTGATCAACAACTCCCGAACGACCGTGACGGGCGATTGCCGGTGGTCATTGGGTTTGCCCAAAGCCGTGACCGGCGAAACGAAGATTGCCGTGGCAACAGGAGAGCAGCGACACATCTCGTTACGATTCGAGTTGCCGGACCGGTTGCCGCCGGGAACATATCGATTGAATGCCGCCGTCACGTTCGGTTCGGGAGAGACGCAGGAGGATTCGTTCGCCATTCATGTTTTGGCCCAGCCGGCGGCTGTCCCGAGCATAAGCCCCGCGCCCGCCCTTTTCGACCCCGCGGGCGAGACAGGCGAGCTGCTGGACCGGATGGGGGTACGGTACCGTAAGGTGGACCCCGGGACCGATTTGTCCGGGTACGACATGCTCATCGTGGGAAAACACGCCCTGACGGTCCACGGATCGGCGCCGGACATTACAGGGGTGCGAAAAGGGCTGAAAGTGCTTGTGTTCGAGCAGACTCAGGATGCGCTCGAACAACGATTGGGGTTCCGCGTCGCTGTACACGGCCTCAGACGAGTCTTTAAACGGGTGCCCGACCATCCGCTTCTTGCCGGGATTGCCGGGGAGTATTTGCGCAACTGGCGCGGCGAGGCCACCACCGTCGCGTCTCGGCTCGAATACAAGCTCAGTCCACGCTTTAGTTACGCGCCGACGGTCAGGTGGTGCGGCATCCCGGTTACCCGACTTTGGCGGTGCGGGAACCGTGGAAACGTCGCCTCCGTCCTGATCGAGAAACCGCCGCGGGGCGATTTTCTCCCTGTTCTCGATGGCGGGTACAGTCTCCAATACAGCCCGCTCATCGAGTATCGTGAGGGGAGGGGGATGGTGCTGTTCTGCCAAATGGACGTGACAGGGCGGACTGAGAACGATCCCGCGGCCGAAACGCTTGCCCAAAACATGCTCGAGTACCTCGCCGCCTGGAAGCCGTCGCCGAGGCGTCGGGTCGTTTATGCCGGCAATCCCGCTGGCAGGAAACACCTCGAGTCCGCGGGGATTTCCCCGGTCCCCTACGAAGCCGACAAGCTAACCGACGACGAGATCCTCGTGGTAGCGCCCGGCGGCGGACACGAACTGGCCGGAAGTGCCGCGGCCGTCGCCGACTGGCTCAAATTCGGCGGCCGTCTGCTGGCGGTGGGGCTCGACGAGCAGGAGGCGAGCGCGTTCCTGCCGGTGAAAGTCGGGTTCGAGGTGCGAGAACATATTGCGGCATGGTTCGAGCCCTTCGGCGTGGGTTCTCCATTCGCGGGAGTGGCCCCGGCCGATGTCCATAACGCCGCACCGCGCAAGCTGCCCCTCGTGGCCCGAGGCGCGACCGTCGTCGGCGATGGCGTTTTGGGCATGACCGAGAAGGGGAACGTCGTTTTCTGTCAACTCGCGCCATGGACTCTGGACCAGACGCAACACAACCTCAAGCGAACCTATCGTCGCACCGGTTTTCTCCTGGCGCGTTTGCTGGCCAATATGGGAGCGGCCGGTTCAACCCCACTCCTCGAACGCTTCTCGGTCCCGGTGGGGGAAGACACCGGGGCCTCTCTTATCAAGAATGGTGACTTCAGTGCCGATGCGGACGGCGACGGCAGGCCCGACGAGTGGTTGTTCTCGTCGAGTTCGAAACAGGCCGCCTGCAAACGCAGGAGGATGCGCGGGCGGGCCGGAGAATGGGCGTTGGCCCTGTCATGCCCGCCCCATGAAGCAAGTCGCGAGCCGAGCACCATGCTGGCCCAATCTGGCGTGCCCGTCAAAAAAGGTCAATGGTACCGCATTGCGTTCAAGGCGCGGGCCGAGCGCCTGGCCGCTAAAAGCGTCAGCGTCACGATCACAAACACGGCTGTCTGGCGGTCGTTCTTCGAGTCCCAACGATTCAGGCCCGAATCGAATTGGCGGCGATTCAGCTTCGAAGTGCAGTCGAACGACACGGCGGCACGGCGGACTCGCTTCCAGATTTGGTACGTCGGTGCGGGAAAGCTGTGGCTGGCCGACGTGCGAGTGGGGCCCATCAACGACCCGACCGAGGGGCGTTGGCTCGAAGGGCTTTACTTGGACTCGCCTGAAGAGTGGGATGACCCGTACCGGTTTTTCCGCTGGTAACCGAACCCGGCGTTCCACGTCCGGGGGCCACGCCGGAAGTCCCTTTTCGGATGGCGGTCGTTCGCTGCAAGCCATGGTGGAAAAGCCCCAGGTGCCGGGAACGTCGCAGCAGCCCCATCTTTTCTTTGAACAACGTTGCGTCTTTGTCTTCGCCGTGACCGCGAATGGGTTGCGGTCGTGAACCGCAGAGCAACGGCCGGACTCTGGCTCTGGGGTCCGGCCGCGATGCACCGGTCATGTGCATGGACATGTTGGATTCCGGGTTCTCCGAATCGGTTGCCCACTGCATGGGATTGTCATGGATGTACTGCGTGATACGGGCCAGGGAACGTCCGTTCCGGACGACGCTGCCATGGAACGAGTTCTGCCAGCGGAATTGGTTGTGGCCAGCCAGATGAATCGCCTCGGACGGCGCCGTCTTGAACGCACCCACCAACGTGGATAGCGAATGTACCGTGTAGGGACGGGGCTCGACCCGTCTACCGGCGACCAAATCGGCCTCGGTGGCGTTTGCGGAACGGTCAAGCCCGTTCCCTACACGCCGGTTGATTTGAATCAGCGCGTGAATGTGGTTCGGCATGATCACATACGGTCCCGGAACCAGGGATACTGTTTCCCCAGCCACTGCCATTGTTCGTCGGCAATGGTGCCGATGTCGTTCAGTAGGACCACGCCGTCCCGTGCACCTGCTTGTTCTGTCCGAATATCCTATCCATCAATGTGATGCGGTGTCCGCAACACAATCACAACGGATCGATCGGGCAATGCGCCCGTGGGGACCGGGCTCGACCGGTCCGTTCCCGTGTCTGACCGGCCCGAAACGGTTGCCAGGGGAATTCCCCGTCCAGCATCGGGCGGGTCGAGCCCCGCCCCTACATCGTCTATTCCCGGTCCGACCGTTTCCGGCTGTTCCATTTCCGGGTTCCGATCCTCCGGTCATCATCAATGACAGAACGATCTGAATGACCGGACCAGTGCAGCCGCGTCCACGCGGCTGCACTGCGTACGGGTCAATTCTCTGGTCGAGGTTCCTATTTCAAGTGCGCTTCAATCTCCAGACCACAGTTTCGACATTTCAGTTCTTTTGTTTCATCCCCCGTACAGTGGGGGTCAAGTACTCCACGGAGGGTCTTGCCTGTTGTGCCTTCCTACTGCAGAAGCCGAAAGAACGGGAGTTTGGCAGCGCCCTTGTCGAAGGTAATTCCGGCTTCGCATCCGTTGGCTTGCGCGCAATGCGCAATGAGAAGGTCAGCCAAATCCGCCTTGCAGCTCCTGCCGTCGGCCAGCAGCCTTTCGACGACTCCATCCTTCTCGAACTCGAAGACAGGCATTCTGCGCATGTCTTCAATGCAGTCCAGCACCTCGCCGCGCGACTTCCCGTATGCGCTTCCGAGAACCCAGATTGTCTCCAGCAACACAACCAGAGGAACGAAGAGGGATTCCCGATCCGCTTCCGCCCGCTTGAGCCGCCTGTAAGCTGCCTCAGCCTGTGTCTCGTCGTCACGGACAAGAAACCGAACGATGATGTTCGTATCGACCGCGATCATCGCCTATGGTTCCGGAATCGCTTCGCCACGGCCGCGTCCATCTGTTCGACAGTCATGGGAAACTGCCCCGGGGCATGGAGCTTGCCGAAGACCTCGTCAACGGACTTGGTGATCGGCCGCAATATGGCTTCGGAAGCATCACGAACCACGAACTCGATCCGATCACCGGCGTGAAGGTGCAGGGAATCCCTTACCGACTTGGGGATCGTGACCTGCCCCTTAGTTGTCAGAGTTGCCGTCGTCATACCACAGGCTCCTTACTTTTGCAGTTCTCCTTACACTATAGCAAGGAATCTCCCGCGTGTCAATGGCCCCGCCAGGCACAATCGTATGTGTCACTGGCGCGAAGTATGAGCGTCCGCCTGCATGGGACTTGTTCAAGCTAGCTGCTACGCAGCGGATGGGGTGGCTCCGCCGCGGAATTTCTCGGGAGGCGGGAAAATAGTGTCCTTTCGTCCCGGCGATTGCCGGGGAACCCAAGTTCCTTACCGAAAGGGCATTCCCGATGAAAAAGGAACCTACCCGTCCCGC
>JAADHN010000168.1 GCA_013151865.1 Kiritimatiellota bacterium | reverse complement strand
CGACCGCCAGAGGTCGGGCCTTTTTTTCGAGACACCGCGTGTGAAAAACAACCGGCCGTACCACTGCTACGTGCTTTGGTCACCCGACGGAGGACGGAGAGATTGTCCGAAGTCGTCGCCCAGGGCGGCACGTCAGCGTTGCAGCCGAATGGGATCGTCCGCCCTGCGCAGCCACTGATCCAACATCCCGCGCAGCCTCAGGCGAACCGCGGACAAGGTCGCGTCGTCGATCCGATTCTCGAGCTGATACGGATCCTTCCGGTTGTCGAACAAGCACCACGGGCGGCCCGGATAGTGCGCGTAAGTCCAGCGCCCCGCCGTCACACCTCGAAACAGCGGCGCCGGATGCCGCAACCCTCCGGACGCATGCTCCTTGGCAATGTGCATGATGAATTGGGACTCCGGAGACGGCCCGCGGCCACTGGACAACCATCCGGAAAAGTCCTGCCCGTCGCACGCCGCAGGCGGTTCGATCCCGGCCAGTGCACACAGCGTGGGGAAGATGTCGATGGCCCCGAACAACGCCTCGAGCCGTCGACCCGCCGGCGTGCGCCGCGGCCAACGAACGAGAAACGGCACACGAATGGACTCCTCGTATGGCTGCCGCTTCCCGCCCACGTTGTGGGACCCCAGCATCGATCCGTGGTCCGAGGTATATACCACCACGGTGTTCTCTGCCAGCTTCCACTCGTCCAACCGGTCGAGAAGGCGACCCAACTCGGCGTCCACGGCCGAGACATGGGCGTGATAGCCCCGATAGACGGCCCAGCGCCGACTGACGCGGCGCGAGTTCGCGCCAGCCCGGTTAGTGGTCTGGACGTTCGGACGATACGGCAGCGTTCCGGCATTCCGGTACAGAAGTTGTTTATCTTCAGGGGCATCAAGAAAATCCGAGTGCGGCGGGTTCCAGGAAAGCATGAGAAAGAACGGACGGTCCCGGTTCCGGTCGATAAACTCCAACGCTTGGTCCGTCATCAACGTCGCATTGTAGCCCTTGGTTTCCATAGCCGGACCGCCGCCGGAGGGGTGATAGCGCGATTGCCAATGGTTGTTCGTGTGAGTCCAGATCATGGAATCATCGAACCCGAACGGTTCAGCTCGGGTCCCCCCCATGTGCCACTTTCCTACGTACCCCGTTCGATAGCCCGCCTGCCGAAAAACATGCCCCAGCGTGACCTGCGCCGGACTCAGCGCATAAGCGTTGTCGATCATGCCGGGAGCGGCGTCCCGCATTTTTTGCCGGTACGGCCAGCGCCCCGTCATCATTATGGCTCGGCACGGCGAACACACAGGGTAATTACTGATGCAATGCGTGAAATGTGCGCCCTCGGCCGCGAGTCGCGCCATGTTCGGTGTATGCACCTGCGGCAGCTCTGTAAACGACATGGACTGCCAGCGGTGCTCGTCGCTGAAGGCAAAGACGATGTTGGGAGGGCGGCTCCCAGCGGAAGTCCCTGGGCGAAACACGGCGGGGGCACCCGCCAAAGCGACTGCCGATTTCTGCAAGAAAGTACGCCGGTCCGTTTCCATTTTCCTGCTCCGTTCGAGACTCGCGGCAGCCGCCGAAGCTGCAATGTGTCATCGCGCGAGCAGTCCGCATACCGCAGTGGTGCCGGAACCCCCTTGAACACAGCAGACTCGGCAGCGTTTGAAATGCGGAATCCCGGCGCGGAGGAGTGCTCGGGCATATTGGCAGTCGGATGGAGGCAAGTATAGCGCTTCTCGGTTTGCAGACAACTTCTGCGTCATCTACGTTGCACCCTCACATCTGGGGCCCCGTGCCTCCGGGACGGCGCCTGTGTAGGGGGTCACACGGCTCGCGGCAATAGGAGAAGCAACATGGTAAGAACAAACAAGAACGCACGGGGCGCGAACGCGACCGCATACGTGATCGGTGCTGCAGCTCTCTGGGCATCCATCACAGCCGCGGCCGCACGCGTACTTGTGATTCTCCCCCAAGACGCGTCCCTATCGGAGCGGACCGCGGCCCGAGAGTTGAGCACTTATATGAAGCAAGTGACCCGAACCGAGTACAGCGTGCGACGGGAGACCGACAGCCGCGATGTGACGGCCCGCATCTACATCGGCCCGACCCAATTCGCTCGTGAGCACGGCGTGGACATCAAGAAGATGGGCGGAGAGGAATGGATCATCCGCAGCGTGGGGACCGCCCTGGTGCTGGCTGGCGGTCGGCCGCGTGGGACCTTGTATGCCGTTTACCGGTTTCTCGAAGACGACGTGGGGGTCCACTGGTGGAACCCCTGGGAAGAAACCGTCCCCCACCGGCGGGACATCCCGCTCGACGGACACGACCGCCGAGGCAAACCGGTGTTCCCCTACCGCGACATCTATATGACATACGGCAACGACGGCGGCCGCTTCGCTGCACGCAACCGATTGAACCGTAACGGAGACAGGCGCATTGCGCCGGAATACGGAGGTTGCCGGGATTACGGCCCGCCCTACCACGTTCACACGTTCTATCGATACGTGCCCCCCAGCCGATATTTCAAGTCCCACCCGGAATACTTCAGCCTCATCAATGGTAAACGTACAATAGACCGCGCGCAACTCTGCCTGACCAATCCAGCAGTGCGCACCCTCGTGGTGCAACAACTGAAAGACTATATCGAACAAGCCCGCAAAGACGCTGCCGAACGTGACGCACCGCCGCCGAATGTCTTCGATATTTCTCAGAACGACTGGGGCGGGGCCTGTCAGTGCGCGAACTGTCAGCGCATCACCGACGCCGAGGGATCCGAGGCCGGGGTCCTCCTGGATTTCTTAAACCACGTGTCGGATGCCATCCGCGAAGAATACCCGGACATCTACATCGACACCCTGGCCTACCAGTACACCCAGAAACCTCCGAAGCGCATCCGACCACGGGACAATATCATCATCCGGCTCTGCGACACGGGCAGCAACTTCACCCGTCCCATCACCGATCCCCAGAACGAGCCGTTCCGTAAAACGCTCCTGGCTTGGGCCCGGATCGCCAAGAATCTCCGCGTTTGGGACTACGCCGTGACCTATGCCGAACCGCGTGGCCTACCCTTCCCCAGTACGCAGACCTATGCGCCCGACTATCGTTTCTACGCCGAGCATCACGTCGAAGGGGTCTTCACCGAATTGGAATTCCCTGTCATCGCCGATATGCGCGATCTCAAAGTGTGGATGATGATGAAATTGCTTGAGGATCCGTACCGTGATCCCGAGCATCTGCTCGACGCCTTCACAACCGGCTTTTACGGTCCCGCAGGTCCAACGGTACGCCAATACCTGAGACTCCTGCAACAGGCGTGCGCCGACAAAGGCGGATATGTGAGCATGGGCACCAGTTTCTCCGGCATGGGTTACCTGGACTGGGCGTTCATCCGCAGGGCACGGGAATTGTTCGACCGGGCCGCGGCGGCGGTGCACGGAGACGCGGTCTTGGAGCGGCGCGTCCGCCACGCGCGACTGGCGCTGGACCGAGCCACACTGGTCGGCTTCAAGCGATGGACTCAGGCATGGAAACGGGAGGGCCGCCCCCCCGGAGACATGCCTCTCGACCGCGACAACCTGATTCGCCGGATCCGCCGAACCTGGACCGAGCAAATCGCATTGCGAATCCCACACTCGGGACGGACCGCAGCAACGAAGAAAATGGAAGACGAATTGGTGAAATTCGCGACGCTCCCGGTCTTTGTGCCGTTGCCGGTGAAGTTCCGGGATCAACCCCCTGGGACAGTGTTTGATTTCACCGCCGACATGTTCCGCAACTGGCGGGACATCGTCCGCGTGGTCAAGGACCCGGATGCCGAAAGCGGCATTACGGCCCGGCTCGACTTTCCGCCCCCGGTGGACGCGACAAAACATACGTTGAAGAAGTACCGTCTTCCCATGCCATGGGGTCTGTATCGGCCTTCCACCAAGAAGTTTCTTTTCAGCCGCACCATCCAACCAGAGGATGTGCCCGGCCCGGGGTATCACTGGTATAAGCTCGGCTCTTTCAGTGTCGCGCCCACCACCTACCTGTATTTTTTCTGGAGCTGGATCATTCAACTCGATCTCGACAGCGTGATCGACCCCAAAGCGCCGGATGCGAAGTTCGCAATCTGGGCCAGAATCAGGTTCCAGGGGCCGGAGTTCCCCCACGGCAATCCGGGCGAGAAAAACGCCATTTGCGTGGAGCGGGTCGTCTTGATCCGAGAGTGACGCAACCACCGCGTGCAACGCCGGCTCGCCAAGCGCCGCCCCCTGGGAGCAACGCCCTCGTCCTCACAAGCGCCCACCAGACCCCGTCCACAAAAGGTGCGCGAGTCGCGTTGAGTGCGCGCGGCGGCCTGAATCGCTCGACGGGATTCCCGCTGCGGGTAGCCCCGCCGAATCGAAAACGGCGGAAACCCATCCCGAGAATTCGGAGCGTACGCGACCGCGCAGCCCTTGAAGACGGGATCCTGCTACTTGAGTCCTCGCTCGTTGAAGAACGCGGAATATCTCTTGTCCGTCTCCATGATGTGGTTCTTCAGCCAATCCCTCAAGAAATTCATGACCTCAATAGAAACTCCGAGCCTGCCCTTCTCAAATGCCTCTTTGAAATCGGAAATTTTTTGAACAAACAAATCGTGTATCCTCTTGTGCCCGGCGGCATCCGGATACCCGAACTGGTCGAAGTATCGTTCTTCCGTCTTGAAGTGTATCACGGTGTAGCTGGACAAAGCACTCAAGGTCTTCTCCAAAACGTCTTTCCCCTTCCCTTGCCGCATCGCATCGTGTAGCTCATTGATCACAGAGATGAGTCTCTGATGCTGCAGGTCGAGCACCGCCACCTTCACGCTAAGGCTGTCAGTCCAGGAAATGAGTGCCATTGGGAACCTCTCAGTTCTCACTTCGGCGAATTGGCGTGGAGCGCCGTGCCGAAAACTCGGCGAACAGCGTTGCGACGTCCCAGGCTGGATTATGCACGAACGTCATAGCGACAGGGCGCAGCTTGCACGGCCTCAGGGCATTACGCCCAACAACGGGCGAGGCGGTGTCGAAGGCCGACACCGTCGGCGACAACGTTCTGAGGTTGTGTGAAATGCGACATCGCAGCAGACGACTCATGATTCATTCAAGCCAAGGCTGTCCGTCGAAGAACACGGTCTTGCCCGGTCGTTCCTCCGCCGCCGCTTGAAGGGCCCTCGCCAGGAGCGCGGTCCATGCGGCGGGCTTGACAACCGTGAGTCATGTCCGACATTCAGGTCTGCCCAGGGCAGATAACGGGGGAGCCCAACATGTTCCACGATGAAGGAAATCTACCATCGAAAACGGAACTCTTCAACCGCCGCCTGAACAGGACCGCAATCGCTCGGCCTCGTGGGGCAAACGGCCGAGACGGCCCTTCCAGGTCGAGTTGTTCTGCACGAGCGACGTTCCCTGAAGCCGGGGGTCCCAGTCGCGACTGGTCCGTTGCGAAAACCCGGCTCCGTGGTTTTCGCGCTGGACATTGCTCAGGTATAGTTGCCGCTGAAACCAACACCGGCCCGTGAAGCCCCGGTCAGGTGGTGCTCCCGGACCCCGGAAAACGTGGACCGCCTTCCTTCCGGAATGCCCGGATGTGCAGAAATGAAAAGGAGACGCATCATGGCGCAGAAGTCCACACTGGCGCTTTTGGGCGGCGGAAAAGCCGTGCAAACCGACCCGGGCGACACGTTTCGCTGGCCCATTATCACGGAAGAAGACGAAAACGCCGTACTTGACGTCCTCCGACGCGGGGGAATGTCCGGAACGGACGTTACCCGCGAATTCGAAAAAGAATTCGCCGCTTGGCAGGGCGTCGAATACGCCTTGGGATTCAGCACCGGCACCGGGGCGCTCGAAGCCGCCATGTTCGGCTGCGGCGTCGGCGTCGGCGACGAGATCATCTGCCCGAGCATCACCTACTGGGCGTCCGCCCTGCCGGCATTCTGCCTTGGCGCCACGGTCGTCTTCGCCGAAATCGACCCGGACACCCTCTGCATCGACCCCAAAGACATCGAGCACCGGATCACCGAGCACACCAAGGCCATCGTTGCAGTCCATTACTGCGGACATCCCGCGGACATGGACCCGATTCTCGAAATCGCGGCCCGACGCAATGTCCGCGTGATCGAGGATGTCTCCCACGCCCATGGAGGCATCTACAAAGGTCGGAAAGTGGGGACATTCGGCGACGTGGCTGCCATGTCCATGATGAGCGGCAAATCGTTTGCCATCGGCGAAGCCGGGATGCTGACCACGAACGATCTCGAAATCTACGAACGAGCCATCGCCTGGGGGCACTACGGCCGGTACAACGACAGCATCCGGACACCTTGGCTTCGGAAGTGGCTCGGCCTTCCCCTCGGGGCCCACAAGTACCGCATGCATCAGCTCAGTTCGGCGGTGGGCCGCGTTCAACTTCGGCATTACGACGCCCGAAACCGGGAGATTCTCCGCGCCATGAACGAGTTTTGGGATCTGCTCGAGGGAGTCCCCGGCATCAAGGCCCATCGCCCGGACCGAGACTCCGGTTCCGATATGGGCGGCTGGTACGCCGCCCATGGACTCTACCGACCGAATCAGTTGGGCGGACTCTCGATCACCCGCTTCGCACAAGCCGTTCGTGCCGAAGGGTCGGTCTGTTCTCCAGGCTGCAATCGTCCCCTCCACTTGCACCCGCTCCTGAACGAATGCGACGTCTACGGGCACGGCAAGCCCACCCGCATCGCCAATGCAGACCGAGACCTGCGCCAACCGCCCGGCACCCTCCCGATCAGCGAAGGGATCGGCGCCAGGGTGTACAGCATCCCGTGGTTCAAGAAATACCGCCCGGAGGTCATCCGCGAACACGCGGAAGCCTACCGGAAAGTCGCCGAGCACGCCGACGAACTGATTGCCGACGATCCCGGCGACCCGCCGATGCTGGGCGGCTGGCACTTTTTTGCCGCGACCTGAACCGGTCCCCGGACGGACGTTCGACAGTGTGGCCCGCCCTCCTGCTGATATGGAGCGTGGTTTGTAGATGCTGAAATCCGACCAGCCCCTGGCCATCTTCATGGAGCACACCCTGGGCGACTCGCATGGCAAGATGGGCTACGGCATCTTGCGTTTCTCGCCAAACCCGGTCGTCTGTGTTGTGGATTCGGTGCACGCCGGGAAAAGCGTCTGCGACGTGGTGCCGAGCCCGCGCAACTGCCCCGTCGTCGCCACCATCCGGGAAGCCGCCGCGCTGGGGGCCGAAGCACTGGTGCTTGGGATCGCTCCGTCAGGCGGACGACTCCCCACCCCGTGGCTGCGCCGCATCGATAACGCGGTGGCCTCGGGACTCTCGATCGTGAACGGCCTGCACGACCGGCTTGCCGAACGCTACGGCGACTTGCGCCCCGGACAGTGGATCTGGGACATCCGCCGCGAACCCGAAGGCCTGGGGGTCGGCAAGGGGCGGGCGCGCGCGCTGAAAAACCGCCGTGTGGTCGTGGTCGGTACCGACATGGCCACAGGCAAGATGAGCGCCGGACTCGCTGTCTGGCAATTGGCTCGGAAACATGGGATCGCCGCCGAATTCGTGGCCACCGGGCAAATCGGTATCGTTATCACCGGTCGCGGCATACCGCTGGACGCTGTCCGGGTGGATTATGCCTGCGGCGCCGTCGAGAAGATGGTCATGGAGACCGCGGACGCCGAGCTGATCATCGTGGAAGGTCAGGGCTCGATCCTCCATCCCGGCAGCACCGCCACCCTGCCCTTACTCCGCGGCGCCTGCCCCACCCATTTGCTCCTCTGCCACTGGGCAGGGCACACCACACTTCGCGACTTTTCGGGCTTGCCCCTCCCCCCTCTGGGAAAAGTCGCCGCCCTGTATGAGGCCGTCGCCACAGGGTGCGGCCTCTTCCCGCCGGCCCGGGTGGCCGCAATCTCGCTCAACACAGTGGAACTCGACCAAGCCGAGGCCCGCCGGGCCGTGGCCGAAACCGAAGCCGCCACGGGCCTGCCCGCCACCGACCCGCTCCGATTCGGCGCGGCCAAACTGCTCCACGCCTTGTTCAAAGATTGACGGCGGGCGACGTGGGGCACTGGAGACATGGAGTGCGCCAGACGCAGGCAATGCAAAGAAGGGACTGGATGAAACTCTCCCGTCTCCATACCGCACTTCTACTGGTCAACCTGGGGCTGCTGCTGGGGTTCGGCGCGGTGTTCCTCCAGAGACGGAACTACGAATTCATCATCTACGAGGGCGTGATCGTCGCGGTGCTCTTCCTAATCGGGTTCAGCATCCGCCGCGTCGACTACACACCCGCGGCGCTGGTCGGCCTCACAATCTGGTCGGCCCTGCATCTGGCCGGAGGGGGTGTCACGGTGGGCGCCGGGCGCCTGTACGACGTGATGCTCCTTCAATTGTCCGCCTCGCTCCCTGTTTTCCGCTATGATCAATTGGTTCATGTCTGGGGGTTCGGCGCTTCGACCCTCATAATGTTCTGTCTCTTGCGACGACATTTGAGTCAACCTGCGCGCTATCCCCTTGCGTTGGGCGTGGTGGTCGTCATGGCGGGATTGGGCGCAGGGGCGCTCAACGAAGTGCTCGAATTCATCGTGTCCATCTGCGTTCCCGGTTCAGGGGTCGGCGGTTACGTCAACACCGCCCTGGACCTGTGTGCGGACCTGCTCGGCGCACTCCTGGGTTGGGGATACATCCGGGTGCATTACCTGAAACACCAGGAGACGGCCCCGTGACCCGACGCGCACTCCATTTTCTTTGTGCGGCCCTCGTGCCCGCCCTGATCGGCGCCTGCCGGAATGCCCCGGGCCAACCCCCCGCCAACTCCTGGAAGCCGCCCGTGGTGCGCCTGCCGGACGGCGCCCCTCACCCCCGAATCGCCTGCACCCCGGAGGAACTGGCGCGTCTACGAAACGCCTGGCAGGGCAAGGGTCCGCCCCATAACGCCGTCGCCCCCATAATCCGGCGCGCGGACTCCGCACTTGAAGCCCCGCTCGAATTCCCGCCGCGCGGCGGCCAGCACAACCAGTGGTACCAATGCGACAACTGCCAGGCCGCGCTCAAGACCGTCGACGCTCACCATCACCAATGTCCGCTCTGCAAGAAAGTGTATAGCGGCCCTCCATACGACGACGTTGTCTTCTCGCGTCTGCACCATCGCAACCTGCAACGCCTGCTCGATTGCGCTTGGGCTTACGCCATCACGGCCGAGGAAAAGTACGCCGGTTTCGCCCGAAAGGTATTGCTCGGCTATGCGGCGCGATACCGGACTTATCCGTTTCACGGCAACAGCAAGCGCAACGTGGTCTGGAACAGGCTGTCCGGCGGCCATCTCTTCGAGCAAACGCTCAGTGAAGCCTCGGCCCTGGCCGCGAAGATCGCGCCCGCATACGATCTCGTGTGGGCCGCCCCGGTATTCGACACTGCAGACCGCCGCCGAATTCGCGACGGCCTCTTCGTCCCCATGCTGCGCAATATCGACCGCTACAAGGCGGGCATCGGCAACTGGCAGACCTGGCACAACGCCGCCATGTTTTGCGGCGGGGCGGTCATTGGCCATGTCGAATGGATGCGCAAGGCCGTCTTCGGTGAGACGAATCCCTCGCTCACCGAACGCTTGGTCTCTCGGTTGGCCAATATCGAGGCAAAGAGGCTGAACCGGCGCGGGAACAGTTTCGTTTTTCAAATGCAGCACTCCGTAACCGCGGACGGCATGTGGTTCGAGGGGAGTTGGGGCTATCATTTCTACGCACTTCAGGCGCTTGTCACCATGACCGAGGCGGCCCGGCGACTCGGTATCGACCTATGGCACTACCCGGGGTTCGAGAAAATGTTCACCCTGCCCTTGCAGTATGCCATGCCCGACGGCAGTCTACCCCGGTTCGGCGACGATGTCCACACCACGGTCCGCGGACGCGACGCCTTGTTCGAACCTGCTTATGCTGTATTCCGCGATCCGGTCCTGCTGACCTCCTTGCCGCGGAAGCCCACATGGTTCTCTTTGTTCTACGGGCGAAATCCCACCGAAACCGGCCCGGTCAGCGTTCTCAAGACCGTCGTCTTCCGCAACGCTGGCCACGCCGTTCTCCGCACGGCCGGAACGGCCGACTTGGTGTCGGCCATGACCTTCGGCCCGTACGGCGGTTACCATGGACACTACGACAAACTCAGCTTCGTGTTTTTCGGGTACGGCCGGGAACTGGGAGTCGATCCCGGTCGGGCCCGTAGTCAGGCGTATCGCCTGCCCATTCACCGGCATTGGTACAAGGCCACCTTGTCCCACAATGCAGTGCTCGTGGATGGCCGCTCTCAAAAAGGGGTTGCCGGCGACTTCCTTTGGAGTACGGCCATCCCGACGTTCGCCGCGGTCGGCGCCGGCTGCGACCGGGCGTTTCAGGGCGTAACGGTTCGGAGAGCCCTGATTCAAACCCCCGAATACCTTCTCGTGATCGATGCGCTGGCCTCGAAAAAAGAGCACACTTTTACCTGGACATACCACAACCGAGGGACCGCCGTCAACTCCCGCGCCGCCCTGCAGCCGTGCAAGAAACTCGAACCGGCCTTCCCGGGAAGCGAATACCTCCGCGACCTGCGGACCGGCACCGCGAACGGGAGTGTGACTGCGGAGTTCGCAATGAAGAACCTGACTGTGCATCTTCTCATGGCGGCGGGCCGGAGTTCGACTCGCGTCGTCACGGGTACGGGGGTCGGCGCCGCTGTCACCGAGCGTGTCCCTTTGCTCCAGGCAAGCCGCCGCGGTCGAGGCGTGGAGTTCGCAACCGTGCTGGCGCCGGTCCTCCCCGGCCGACAGTGTCCCGTGCTGACGGTCCGGTCTCGACGAAGCGGATCGAACCTCGCAGTGCATGTCCTGCGCCGTGGCGGCGGCCGAGACATCGTGCGGATCGGACAGAACTGGTGCGGACTCTCGTTCGAGCGGGACGCCAGACGCATTCTCGCAACCCCGAAAGCCCCGACACCGCCCCGACCACACTGATCACGCCACCGAATCGGACCGCGCCGCGGCCGCCGGCCCTTGGAGAGCGAACATGGACTCCGAACCCGGACGCCCGAAAGGCGGAACGGGACGCAGAAGCCGGGGAAGCGAGTGGAGCTGCCGGACGCACGCACGAACCGAAGCCCAAGACGAGGAACGACCAGTGATGTTCATGCGCTATTACGGATTGGCGGCAGCGACTGCTCTGGCTTGCTGCGAGGGGTGTCGCACGCCGCCGGACGTCGCAAAACCGGCAGTCCCGCCGGCGGACTTCTATGTGGCCGCGAACGGCGACGACGGCTGGTCGGGCAAACGGCCGACACCCACTGCGGACGGCGCGGACGGACCGTTCGCCACGCTCGAGCGTGCCCGGGACGCCGTCCGTGCGGCCAGACAGGGGCCCGAATCCGCCGGCAAGTCGATTCGGGTCGTGGTCCGGAACGGGACCTATCGCCTCAAGCAACCGCTGGAATTCGACGCGCGCGACTCAGGGACGTCCGGAGCGCCGGTGGTCTACCGCGTCTGTCCGGGTGAGGAAGTCCGGATCACCGGCGGCACTCGACTCCCGCCCGAGGCGTTCCGGCCCGTGACCGATTCCGCTGTGCGTGCCCGACTGGCCCCGGGGGTTCGCGACCGCGTTCTGGAAGTCGACCTCGGGGCGTTGGGCATCTCCGAACTCGGCACGTTCCCCGTGCGCTTCCGCGGTATGCCGGACGTGCCGGAACTGTTCTTCAACGACCGACGGATGCCTCTGGCCCGTTGGCCCGACCGGGGCTGGACGACCATTGCGAAGATCGTGGATTCCGGGTCGGTTCCGCGAGGAGGCGACAAAACTCGACGAGGCGGCGTGTTCGGGTACAGCGGCAACCGCCCACGGCGTTGGAACGCCGAGGCCGGCGTTTGGCTGCGTGGGTACTGGTGCTTCGACTGGTTCTCCGAAGCACTCCGTGTGAAGAAGATCGATCCGGGCGCCCGCCGGATTTCCCTGGCTGCACCAACGGTTTACGGAGTCAAGCAGGGGAACCCGTCGCCACGACGTTGGTACGCTTTCAACCTACTGGAGGAACTCGACGCGCCGGGCGAGTATTACATCGACCGGAAAACGCGCCGACTCTATTTCCTGCCGCCGGCTGAGATGGCAAACGCCCGAATCGAATTGTCCGGACTGAAAGGCCCGGCCCTTAGGATCCAAAACACGTCCCATTGGGTCTTGCGCGGTTTCATCGTGGAATCGACCCGGGGCGGCGGCATCGAGATTCACGGCGGGACCGAGGTGCGCGTCCAGGCGTGCGAAGTCCGCAACACCCGTGGAGTCGGGATCATCGTGTCGGGAGGGACGCGTCACCGAATCGAGGCGTGCGACATCCACGATACGGGCACCGGCGGGATCGTACTTGCAGGGGGCGACCGGCGCAGCCTGACACCGGCCGGGCACGAGGCGGTGAACAATCACATCTGGCGTTACTCGTGTCATCAACTGACGTACGCCAATGCCCTCCTCATCCGGGGCGTCGGCAACCGGGCCGCGCACAACCTGATCCACGACGCCCCGCATCAAGCCGTCGGTATCGACGGCAACGACCACGTGTTCGAATACAACATCGTTCACGACGTCTGCTTGGAAACCGACGATTGCGGCGCCTACTACAAAGGGAGAAACCCGTCTTGTCGCGGCAACATCGTGCGGTATAACTTTTGGTACGACATCGGCAGTCCCATGGGCCACGGCAACGCCGCCGTGTACTTCGACGACGGAGACGGCGGCGATACGGTGTTCGGCAACATCTTTTTGCGTTGCGGCGAACCGGGCGGCGGGTCGTTCGGCACGGTTTTCTCGCACGGAGGGCACGACCTGTTGGCGGAAAACAACATCTTCGTCGAGTGCAGACGCGCCCTCGGGTCTTCTCCATGGAACTTTAAACGTTGGAAGACGATGATTGACGGTGCGCTCTGGCGGAAACGGCTCCTGCAGGAAGTCGACATCACCAAACCGCCCTACACCGCACGCTACCCGGGCCTAGTGGGTTTTATGGACCCGAAGCCGGATCAGCCACGGGTCAGTCGCGCCCGGAGGAATGTGTTCGTGATGTGCGCGGATGTGAAGAGCGGCAACTGGCAGGTGGACCCGCGGGAGAACTGGACGACCGACCGCGACCCCGGCTTCGTGGACATGGCCCGAGGCGACTTCTCGCTACGCCCGGAGTCGGAGGTCTACCGACGCCTGCCTGGATTCAAGCCGATCCCTTTTCGAAGGATCGGACTCGTGGCAAACGACTTGCGTCCCAACCCGCCGAAACTCGAGTGGAACGAACCGCCACCTCGACCGTTGCCGCCCCTGAAACGCAAAACATCCCGTCCGGTCTACAAACCTCCGCCAAAGACCACACCCGCACCGATATTCCGGGTGCATCGCGTTAGCGGCAGCATCCGTGTGGACGGCCGACTTGCCGCCGGCGAATGGCCGCTCGACGACCCGGAAGCGGTCCTGATGCTCCGGCAGGATGTGAGCGGACAAGGCGCGACCCCGGTCAGCCGCGCCTGGGTCGCATGGACCGCGCAAGGGCTGTACGTGGCCATAGACAACACCATTGCAGCGCAAACCCGACTCGACGGCGATCGTTGGGGAAAGGATGACGCGGTCGAAATCGCCCTGCGACCGTCGAGGACCGGGCCCATTTTCGTGTTTCGCGGCTACGGCAACGGAACGGGACGCTTCGGTGCGACCCGGACCCCGGCCGAAGAACCGAAGCCGAGGACTGCCGAAGGGCTGCTGTATGCCGCACGTCGTCCGGCCAGCGACCGTTGGACCGCTGAAGCCTACATCCCCTTTCGACTCGTGGGTCTGACGACCGCCAACCAGTTGCCGCGGACCGCATTCAATCTCACAGTGCGCAAAGCCGCGGACGACCTCTGGCTCATGTGGGAAGGCACTGGAGCACATTCGTACGACGTGAGCCGGGCGGGATTCATCGAGTTCGTACGGTGAGGGGGCGACTTCACCGTGCCGGCGGCCGGAGTCGACGCGACAGTCGCGTCAGCTCCCGGCCCATCTCCCGGACGAATGTTCCCACGATTTCGCGGACAGGGCGGATGCGGTTCACGAGACCGACCGACTGCCCGGCCATGAGCGACCCCTGGGCCACATCCCCGTCCACGACTGCGCGACGCAGGGCGCCCATCCAGTATTCCTCCACCTTTGCCTGCGCAGCGGCCCGGTGGATTTCCCCGGCGTCGAGGCGCCGAATCAGGTCCAATTGAAGGCGCCCGAAATCTTCCAGACCCGCGTTGCGCAAGGCGCGAACCGCCACCACCGGCAACCGGCTGTCGAACTGCGGTGTCGACACTGCATCACGGGCATTGGCACGGACGAATTTCATCTTGAACGCATCATGTGCACAACTCTCTTCCGACACCGCAAACACAGTCCCCATTTGCACACCGGCGGCCCCCATCAAAAAGAGGTGAGCGCACATCCGCCCCGTAGCCACGCCGCCGGCCACGAACACGGGTACCCGCTCGTCGACCTCGAAGAGGACTTGTTGGAGCAAAACCGTCAGACTCACGTGCCCAACATGCCCCCCGGCTTCCATTCCCTCGAGAATGATGGCGTCCGCCCCATAGCGCAGCATACGGTCGGCGATGGACTTGGTGGAGGCAAAACACAGAACCCGAGCCCCGGTTTCTTTGGCAAATCGGATCTCGGGTTCTTTTGGGAAGCCGCCCGCAAAAACCACAAAAGGCAATCGCAGTCGCGGCAGCAGATCAAGTTGACTGCGGAACGCCGGGGCAATGGTGATCAAGTTGAGTGCAAACGGACGGTCCGTGAGTCGCCGGGTCTCTTCCACCTGTTGTTCGATGATTTCAGGGGGGGCATTGCCGGCGGCCAGAGACGCAAATGCACCGGCGTTGCACACCGCAGCCACCAGTTTCGGGTCGCTGACCCAGGTCATCGCCCCGCAAAGCAAGGGAGTGTCGACCCCCAGAAAGGCCCGCCCCGACTCGAAAAAGCGGTCAAGCAGCTCGGCTGCTTCCGATCCCACAGGTGTCTGCGCGTTTGTCACAATGATTTCTCTCCCGGCAGAATGTCGCACCGGGAGCCGGTCCCGGCGCGCGACGGCGATGGAAACCCCGCTCGAAATCCCTCCCCGGCGTTCCGGAGCATCCCAGCCGACCCCGAATCGCATGGGGGAGTACCAGGGCGGCAACCGATTGCCGACACCGTGGTTGCACGTGCCGAAAACAGCAGGAGCATTGCCAGGCCGACAACCTCGACAGGACTGCTAACACACGCCGAAACAACACGAGTCGCTGTCGGCGGTTCGACTCACCGTCGTCCCCTCCCCCGCTGGCGCACTTTGACCGGCTTGGGGTCTTCGAGCAAAAGAGCGAACCACTGTTCGCCCAGTGCGGCGTTCGAGAAACGTCGGGTCCGCCCATTCACCAAGTGTTCCCAATTGGTGCGAAGGGTCTCGTTCTCAGTGGCGTCTTTCCCCTTGTCGAGGACACGGATGGCGTCATCGATCCGCTGCTCTTTTACGAGCATCCACGAGTACGCCGCATACAGCAAGGTTGCTTTCTCATCCTTGAATCTTTTTACCCCGCGCCGGAATGCTTTCTCGAGCGCCTTCCACTCGCCTTTCTTGTACTGTCTGGCCATGCGCATGGCCAAAGTCACGGGATCCAGGATCAGGCATTTTTCGAAGTATCGGTCCGCTTGCTCATACTCGCGCAACTGGTAATGAAGCTGGGCCCGCAACGTGTTGGCTTGGCGTTCGGCCAGGAAACTCCACTTGTACAGAGGCTTCACGCCGTCGAGTATTCTCAGGGCGTCGCGCACTGAAGCGGCTTGTTCTCGCTCCAACTGTCTCTGCAACCCCTTGCCGCCGCCCCCCATTTTATTCTGGAGCATTACGGTCTTACGTTTCAGAGTCGCCTGAGTTTCCTCGAGCAAATGCTGGACGTCGCCGAACAGGGCTTCCAGGCGTTTTTTGCTCCACAGGTTTACCGGAATCATGACACCGAACAAGCCGAGTGTCCCTGCCAGGAGCCCCCACCAGACACTATGGAGAAAGATCTGTCCCAAAAAAGTCAAGACGACGGCAACAAGCACGCTGATCGCAATGGTAAGCACGTCAAACTCCTGTATCGGTCGATCAAATCCAAGGGAAAACACACGCTGCGGGCGACTTCGTGCCACCCCCGGACACCGGACAAATCATCTGCAGGTCCGCAAGATCAGTGGCGGGAAGCGACAAGCCGGTACTATAGCGCCTCGCACGGCGGCTGTCCCGCCGATGTGTCGGGAGCCTGTCCGCAACACCGTTTTTTTCGGGGACGGGGGATTGCCCTCTGCCGCACCGTCCGGTATAATGATGTCGGTGCAGATTGCCCGACAGAGGTCTGTCTCGGATCGAAAAACCGACGGACACCAGCGTGCCCTCCCCCAAACCAGGACTTGGAAAACCGAAGGAGGCCCGGAGAGAGAATGAAAAACACACGCAGATCGCAATTCACCCTGATCGAACTGTTGGTGGTCATCGCCATCATCGCCATTTTGGCGAGTATGTTGCTCCCGGCATTGCAGAAGGCTCGGGCCAAGGCACTGGCCGCCAATTGTACGAGTAATCTCAAACAGCTTGGTTTGGCCAGTGCCATGTACAGCGACGACAACGAGAGTCGCATCGTGCCGTACAGCAGCGGCGTCCACTGGAATGCCCTCATCCACACCTATGTGGGTGACATGCACATGTGGGAATGCCCCGCCGTCTTGGCGAAGAGGCCGTGGCAAGCGAACAGCGGGAATCGGAATTGGTATCCTGGGCACGTCGGCTGCCGGATTTGGAGCGACTATGGCTTAAACTATGGCGGGGGCGCGTATGGCTCTCAGAGGTGGAACACACCGGCGAACTCGATCATCACCCAAGTCACCCAGGTTTCGGATACTTATCTCGTCATGGACGGCCGATGCGACCGTATCGGACCGTACGACATGCGCCCGGACGGAACCTACTACCACGCCGACACTCGGGACGCCCCCCACAACCAGGGAACAAACGTTCTCTTCTGCGACGGTCACGTGAAGTGGACCTCGGCCAACGCGATCCGCGGCTTTGTGAGCGGCAACCTGGGACCGTGGACTCGGGACGGGAAGAACACGTACAACTGAGCCGAAGACCGTACTGGTGGGGAACTGGGTCTACGCCCGTGGGGCCTACCGCAGTTTCGCAACTTCATCCATTGGCCGAGTTGAGCGACCGACGTATAACGCAGCGAACGCGAGTTCGCGGATGTTATGCGTCGGTTCGTTCGAACGTTTTGTTAGCGGCG
>JAADHN010000142.1 GCA_013151865.1 Kiritimatiellota bacterium | reverse complement strand
GCGGCGGAGGTTCACGCCTCTCCGCGTAAGATCGTCGCCTCCGGCGCCCCACAACTCACGCCCAACGAAGCAGGGTGATTCTCCAGAGCTGCCCCCTGCACGGTCGGGTTTGCCGGTGCAGGCGTGGTGTTGTAGGTTGGCCCCTGATACGACCGCTGGCGATACCGCCCGTACCGGGCCCGGCGGTCCGCGAGACCCGGAAAACACCGATCTTCATAACCGAGGCCCGCCGATGTCGCCCCCTGCGGACACCGCCGTCAAAGCCGGATTGCCTCGAACCGACGCCGCGGCGAGCACACCGTTGCTCCCGGAGGAAGTCGTCTGCGCCGTACTCTTGGCGGGAATGGTGCTGCTGATGTTCTCGCAAGCCATGGTCCGAAACATCGGTCCCCTGGGGCGCACGGCGTTCGCCACTTGGCTGGCGCACGCGACCGAAGTTCTCCCTTCCGGACTGACTTGGCTCACTTTCTTGGGGTGCGGCGCCGTGACCCGGCGGCGGGCCCTGCTCCGGGTCGAACTGGTTCGGTCCGTCCTTTCGGAACGAAGCCGAGACCGGCTCGAGATCCTGGTCTGGCGCCTCTGGGCGGCATTTTTTGCCGTGTTGCTGGTTCTGGGCGTGGCGGCGGTCTGGATTCAGCGCCGACAGACCACCAGCCTTGCCTGGTTGCCGGCCTGGGCCGTGGCGTTGAGCGTACCCCTGGGCTCGGCCCTGGTCTTATGGCGAACGACCCAGAACCTGAGAGGGCTGCGGCGGATCGCCGCTCGTCCGCAGTGCGTGCAACCGGGAGGGGAACGAGGATGAGCGCCGCGCTCCTCACTCTGTTGGGAGTGTTTTTCGTGTTGCTCCTGGGGATTGGGGCGCCGATCGCCCTCGCCCTGGCCGGAAGCGTCATGGGAGTGCTCGCCGTCCTGGGGCGAGGTCGGCAACTGCTGAGTTTGCCCATGGCAATGGCCGGCGCCACCGATTCCCACGTGCTGCTGGCCATTCCATTCTTTGTTTTGGCCGGGACCTTGCTGGCGGACTCCGCAATCTCGAAACGACTGGTGACTCTGGCCTCGGTCCTGACCCGGCGGCTTCCCGGCGGACTCGGCGTGGCCATGATTATTGCGGGCATCTTTCTGGCCGGGATTTCCGGAAGCGGTCCGGCGGACGTAGCGATCCTCGGGACCGTCATGCTGCCCATCCTGGTTCAGCGCGGATACGGGCGGGGGCTGGCCTCGGGCCTTACGGCGATTTCGGGCAGTATCGGGATCATCGTGCCGCCCAGCATCGCGCTGATCGTCTACGGGTCCGTGGCGCCCGCCGCCGTTTCGATCGGGGAATTGTTCTTGGGCGGGGTCGGGCCCGGACTTTGCTTCGGGGTGCTGCTCGCCGGGACCGTGGTCCTGATGCGGCGGCGGACACCCGCGAGCGCGTCGCCGAGCCGGGAGACGACCGGCCGAGCCTGCGGGACGGGGTTGATCCGGGCCGTGTGGGAGGCGGGATGGGCCTTGCTCTTCCCCGGGATCATTCTGGGAGGTATCTACTTCGGAATATTCACACCCACGGAGTCGGCTGCGGTTGCCGTGGTGTATTCTCTGTTCGTAAGCGGTGTTGTCTATCGCGAGTTGAGCTGGGGACGACTGTTGCGCTGCCTGGCTGCAGCGGCACGGGTGACCGCGGGGGTCATGGTTCTCGTGGCCGCGGCCGCAGTGTTCGCGCGACTGCTGGCGTTCGAGGGGGTTGTGCAGGCCGCGGCCGGAACCCTGCGGGACACGGTCGGAAACCCTTGGATACTTCTGCTCGGGGCAAACCTCCTGGTCTTGGGCGCCGGCTGTTTTCTGGACGCCATAAGCATTTTTTATATCTTGGTTCCGATCCTTCTGCCCGCACTCACTGCCGCCGGGTTCGATCCGGTCCACATGTGGATCGTGTTCACCGTCAACCTGGCCATTGGGCAAGTAACACCGCCGGTGGGGGTCAATCTGTTCGTGAGCTGCGAACTGGGGCGTTGCGGAATCGGGGAAACGCTGCGCGAGTCGTGGCCGCTGCTGGCGGCCGCCGGGGCCGCACTGATCCTGGTCAACCTGGTTCCGGCCATCACGCTATGGCTGCCGCAGACCATGCGGTGACGAGCCCCCCCGGCGCCCGCCCGCCCCGGCGGTAAGTTACCGCCAGAACTCAGTGAATCCGCAAAACTGAACGCCCTCTTTTTTTGCCTACGACAGTGCCGGCACGGAGGACTGCTTTACAGAAGATGACGCTTCCGAACTCGAACCCACGGACAACTATAAAGCAATCGTCCACACCCGTGCCAGGAAGTCCGCCCAAGAAAGGGAATTCGACTTTACAGACCTCCAAGCTCAATCCACTGAGTTCTGTATCGCGGAGAGCGCCGCATCCACTCTCCGTTCACCATTCTCCGGGGTAAGCGTCCGGTTTGCCCCGTATTGTATCGCCACCGCCGGCGCCAAGGCAAGATGGCCCCGTTGCGACACTCACACTCTCTGGGCAGTGTCTGTTGCGGTCTTCGGAACCGGCGTGTGCCCGCGTACTTCGGCGTCAAACTGCGGGTGGCGCCGAGGCAGCATTGCCCAGTTCCGACGCTTATATTCAGTTCGGCTTTGCCCCGTATTGTATCCCCAGCGGTGGCGCCGAGGCAATATGGCCCAGTTCCGACGCTTACCTTATATTGAAACGTCCGAAAAGAGTCGCGGACGAATCCGGCCTCCGACCGCGTGCCCCGGCCAGTGAAGAACACGTTTTCCTCGAAAGAATTGAGGATTGGCATCCGAGAGCGCTGAGCCGAGCAGAGCAAGGCGGGGGGGGAGTGCAAGGCACCGGAATTCAGGCCGCGCGGCAGCGTCGGAATTCGGCCGAAAAGTGGCCGCGAACTCCAAAACAAAGGGCGAAATCATGCAGACACAGGCTCTTCTCGAGGCAGTATCCGGGGATCGAATCCGGCAGGATTTGTTCCACCTTAGCAGCGATCCCCTGCCCTTTCGCAAGATGAACCACACGCGACCGGGACAGACAACGTGTTCCCTGTACGAGGCAGACGAATTCATCGAGAAAGAACTTACCAGCGCCGGTTGCCGGGTGTCGAAAACGTTCCACCGAGTCCAGGCATTTCGGTGTGACTCGTCCAAGCCCATCCACCATTGGTACGCACCCGCCAAACCGGAAGACCCCTGGTACGAGGCCGCCAACATCGAGGCCGTCATCCCGGGCGCGGACCTGCCGGAGGAGATCGTTCAACTGGTCGCGCACAAGGACTCCATGAGCTGGATCGACTCTCCCGGTGCGCACGACAATTGCGCGGGGACCGTCGTCAACCTGGAAATCGCCCGACTCCTGGCCGGCGCGACCCCACGCCGAACCGTTCGCTTCCTTTTCTGCAACGAGGAACACACGCCCTGGACCAGCCGCGCCGCAGCCGAGGCTGCGGCGGTACGAGGGGACCGGATCATCGCGGTCCTCAACCAGGACGCTCTGGACGGCAAGTCAGATGCGGACATGGCCGCCGGCCGCATGACGCATGTTGCCGCCTACAGCACCGACGAAGGCCGACCGCTGGCGGAACTCGCGGCCGCCTGCAACGCACGGTACGGGATCGGCCTGGATTGCAGGGTGGCGTTCAAGGAACGCGTCAACGACGACGACGGGATGTTTATCAAGGCCGGCTTTCGCACGACCATTATGAACGTGGGCTCGTTGCCTTACGCGGATTCGGAGTACCATTTGCCCGGCGACCGACCCGAGCGCGTGAATATCGAGAACCTTGTTCGCAGCGCCCGCCTCGTGCTGGCCACCGTACTCGAAATCGACGCGAACGGTATGGGATGACGGCAATTGCCGAAGCTCCCCCGCTCGGCTCCCCCTCCACAATTTCCTCAACCGCCCTCATTCCAACTCGGTCGGAGTCGGCGCGGCGACCCCCGTCGGCCCCACCCAAATAGGGCTGGACCAAGCCGCGTTGCCGTCGGCCTGGAACACGCGCACATAATACCAGTCCCGGGTTGACAGGGGTCGGTCCAGCACGTCCTCGAAGGCAAAATCCGCTTCATCGCTCTCCGGCGCTTCCCGACGCAGGACGGCGTTGTTTTTGAGTACGTCCACGCGCCGAATGAAGTCTGTGCCGACCACCCGAACGCGGATGCGCCGCCGGGTCAGCCGGGAATCGTCCGGGGCATACTCGAGGACGGACCCCATCATGGCGCCGTCGATTTCGAACCGGAGAACGATGCGAACCCCGGTAGTGCCGTAGGATCGGCGGGCGTAAAGCGCGTCCCAAACGGCTTCGCGGGTGAGTTCCGGTGCGTGCACTGCACAGAGCCCCGCCTTGAAGCACTGGCACCAGTAACGGTCGCCATAGGGAATCGAACGCCCGGGATAGCCGATATGGGAGTCGCCCGCGGCGGTGATCCCGAGCAGCAGGCCGGATCGCCACGCGTGCTGGGCGCTCTGGCTTTTGGGCCATCGCTTCGAGTTCAGCGGGTTGTCGTGGCGTGATTCGTAACTTCCCCAGGTGGAATAAACTTCCATCACCCGATCCAGTTCCGGGTCGGTCACGGTCCAGTCCATGTACTTCATGAAACTGTGCGGAATGGTGAGAACGCGTTGCGGGTGATTGCGGTAGAACCGAATCAACGAATGGTAGCACGTAGGGTTTTTCGCGTGGAGCACCTGGCGAGAGAGCGGCGGCTCGATTTCGGCGGAGCGGTATACCACGCACTTGTCCCCCTGTTTACCCACTTGGAACTCCCATCCCTTGAGCGCCACGTACCGGCCGGGCTCGTTGCATTCGACCGCCGCCTCCTGCACGGCCAACCAGCCTTCCTCCCGGTAGGCGCCGCCGCCGTCGGTAATGGCGACGAAATCGAGCATGGCTGCATCACGGGCGTATTGGTGAAGTTCGCGCGGCGTGTTGCAGGAATCTCCGCGACGAATGGCCGGATTCCACTGGTGGTATCGGGACTGGGCATGGAGGTCGCCCCAGAAGATGCGCAAGTCCCTCTCCGGCGTGACGAGCACGGGGTTGCTGGGCGCGGCGTCCGGTCCCCGGACCGTCACACGGCCGACGCCGAGGCGACCGGTCGCGACCGTGATTTCGGCGGGCAACACGGCTTGTCCGCGAACGCGCCCGAGAACTCCGGAACCGGACCAAGACACGGGCGCGACAAAGGGAGTGGACGGCGGACAAAGGTTCCGATCCAGCACCGCGGTACGCAAGCGCAGGATCTCACCCGAGCTTGCCAGTGACGGCAGTACCGCCACGGTCTTTTCCGGCGGCGCCGGCGCCAGATGCACGACCACGGGCGAACCGATGGGCTCTCGGTATTCCCCGTCTCCCTCGACATCGACCAAGGCGGCGAACGTGTCGGGGTCGGATTCAACCCAAGGCGGCACGCGGACGCCGTGGGGATGTTGGGCGGTATCGCCGTACACCACCGTGATCTCATCGCCGGGCTGGAGCCGGTCGCGCTCGACCGTAAGAGTGATCCACCAACGCCACTGGCGGTATTCCCGGGCAATACGGTTCATTTCGTCGGACTCGTACCTGGCCATGAGCGCCTCTTCTTCAGCCCGCACGGCCAGGATCGCATTGCCCGCAGTTCTCAGTGCGACGGTGGTGTTGATGGGCTTCCAGGGATTATGCTCCTTCGGGCTGTTGACAAGCAGTTCCGGCGGGACGCGCGGGGTGAGCACCAGCGGTTGCCCCCAGCCCATGTTGGGGGTCCCGATTTTGATATGTCCGCCCGGTTCGACGCCGGCTGTGCCGATTTCCAGCCGAAAAGTGATCGTCACGTGGGCACCGGCCTCGAACGGCCCGGCAGGCGTCATGCGAAGCCGGCCATGCCTGGCGCTTGAAGGATCTGTCATCTCGGTCGGCCTTTCGTAAACTGAGACCAACGACGGTTGCGGAGCGACACTGCATCATGCGCGGGGGTCAAGTCCGGTGAGCGCCGCGTGGAAAGGGACGGCGAGGCGAAGCCCGGCAGGCCGAAAAGAGTATCGCAATCGGTTTTCGGCACTCCACGTGCTTTCCGGTAATACTGGATTGCGGGGACCCCGGCGTTCTTCGGAGGCCGGCAAGGTTTTGCGAATCCGGCGCCGGGCCATGAATCGTCCGTCCTCGGCAAAGCGAATCATCCCGAACTTCATCGATGTACCGGACCTTGCGCCAACTTCACGGTGCGCAGCGCCAGGACGCGCAGCCGCACGGGCCCGAGAAGCCCCGACTCGAACAGGGGCGAACCGGCCTGATAATGCCGCCAAGTCGTCCACGTGAAACGCCGTGTCTTGGGTCTGGGCCGGCCTTCCAGCACCCATTTGGGCCACTCCGCCAAGCCGGCCCCCCGCCACTTCGTACCGTCCGGCGGCAACTGCTCGTCGCCGATCAACCGGTTCGGCCAATTGTTGGTCACGCGAACCTCGATACGATTGCCGTCCGGACGCAGCAGGGGCGTCACGTCTTTCCGAAACGGCGGTTTCCAGAGAATGCCGAGATCCACGCCGTTCACCCGGACACGGGCCATGTTCTTGACCGTCCCCAAATCGAGCATCACGGTGCAATTCGGGGCACGAAATGCGGCAGGGACCGTGAAGTCTTTCACATAAGTCGCCGTGCCCGAGAAATACTTGATCCCGGACTCCGGACGCTCGGTCCAGGATACGAGCTTCTCGAATCGGACTTGCGGCGGCGCTCCCCACCCCTTCGGGAAGCGCACTTCCCAGGGACCGGCAAGCTCGTGGGGAGCGGGCACGGCCGGGACGTCGACGCGGAAAGTCCGCCCCGCGGCAGTTTTCAGCATGAACGTTCCCGCAATCCAGGCCCGCAACTCCGCCGCCCCCGGTCCGACGGCGGCGATTTCCGCAGCCGGATGCGCGTCAACCGGCTCGGCCGGAAGTTCGAGAAGACTGTTCTCCCGGACCGTCTTGGAGAACAGTCGGTCGCCAACCTTGTAATCGATCCGCAACTGCTTCACGATCAAGTGCGCGGGGTCCCCCGCGATGGAGTTGTCCGCCACGACGGACAAGCGGTTGTCTTTCACCCGGGTGCGCAATTGGGCTGTGACGTCCACCGTCAACCGCGCACCGGGACCGGGAAGTTTGTCTGGGATCACGCCGTATAAAGCCCGGTGGATCACCAGCTCGCCGCCGGTCCTGCCGTCCGACGGAATCCGCAATACCCGGTTCTCGTCCGCCGTCACGGTCCGGCGCTTACCGTTCAGGGTATACTCGACCCGCAGTTGTTTGACGATGTTTGGGGCCGGATCTCCGGCGATCGAGTTGTCGGCGCGAACCACGAGAAGCCCGTTCCACACCTGCCCTGCGAGCTTGGAGGTGACGTCGACCACGTCCGGCAGTTGCGGAGTCAGCACGCCATACACGGCTTTGACGATCTCGAGTTTGGGCGCCCGGCCACGCAAAGGTTGGAGTACATCGGCGCCATTGAGCGTGGCGTCAGTCAGGTGGTCTCGAGGCGGCTGCGGACGGAACACCACAAAGACGGACCCAAACGGCTCGAGGAGAATCGGTACCTCCGTCCGCCCCGCCGTTTCCCGGTAGACCGGCACAGCCTCGATCCGGCCCGTATCGGGATGCCAGAATTCGGGACGCTTGCCCTTGAGACGGAAACTGCAGGTCACACTCTCAAAACGTTCGAGCTGGTTCGAAACAAACCACACGTCCGTTTTCCCGATTCGGCGATGAATCCAGGCCAGGCGCACGCCGGGGCGCGTGCCTTCGCACCTGAAATCCGGCTCAATACGGAGGGCGTCGACAACCTGCGACATGGGAGCGCCCCAGTAAACGCGTCCTTTGCCGAATGCATGGAGCGTGGTTTTCGTTCCGTCGCAGTCGCCCCAAACTTCATCGGCCATGGCCCGAACTTCCCGGTCGCAGGCCGGATAATTCCGAAAGCTTGGCGAGCGCAACGGTTTGGGGCCGATGATCGTCGCGCCGTCACGGACCAAGTCGCGCACTTTCCGTAGGACTTCGGGGGTCATCGTGCGCTGGTTAGGCAGCACGAGAATGCGGTAGGTCATGCCGTCGGGCAGCAGGATCCGGCCGTCCCGCACAGTCATTCGGGAAAGGAGGACAGCGGTGTCGCAACCGTCGTAGTCGAACCCCGCCGGGGGTCTGGGGCGCAACCCGCCGGGACCGGGCAATCCGATGGGTGCGCCTTCACCTTGGAAGTAACACAGATCCGCCACGAACAGGCCCTGCTGCAGCAAGAACTGGCAGCGGGCCAGGTATGCGGTCCAGGCCGGGGCCTCTTTCCACCACGTGATGCACCGATTGAAGTGGAACCCATGCGGTCCCATGGTCATGCCCGGGAGGGTCCCGACCCACGGTTGCTGCGCGTACTCATGAAAAATGAACCGGTTGATCCCGGCGCAGAACATGAGATCTCCGAGACGCTTGAGGGTATACGGGTGGTTGCGCCAGCCGCCCTGGTCGGGACCGGCGGTGAACGCCTCGGCCCCGACGTATTGCCGGCCGTATGTATGCGCGACCGAGGCCGCCTGTTTGGCGTTGCCGATATCGCTGCCGTGCCCGACCCAGAACTCGGCCATGGGAATATCCGCTTTCCCGCCGCACTGCAGATTGTCGAAATTCCCATCGCCGTAAGGTTCCGTCGACAGGAGCATTCCGTTCCGGTGCGCCATTGCGGCGAAATGCCCGAAGTAATTCTCGGCGAACAGGTCCGCCAGGGTGCGGCGCACGTCCCACAAGACCCGTTCGCACTCGGCCACCCCGTTCACGATGCGACCGCCGGCCATGACCGGCAGGTATGGGCGCAAGTCGTATCCCTGCCGCTTGCGAAATTCGTCGAGGAAACCCGGAGTCCAGTTCTGGGCGTGGACTTCGTAACTGTCGATCAGCACGTTGTTGAGGGTCTTGCCGGCCAACGGCCCGACGTCGGAAATCACCTTGGCCATCATGCCGGCCCAATGGGCTTCCGCAGCTTCCTTGCTGAGTTTGTCGCACTCGGGCCCGCGGCCTTCGTCGGGCGCCGGATGGTTTTCTTTGCCGGTCGGCGTGTGGCCGATGCGCAAAATGGTCCACGCCCCGCCTGGGACGTCCCAGGTCAATAGGCCGTTCCCAGTCGTCTGTCGCGTCAGGTCGAGGAGACGACCTTGCGGCACCACGGCGTCGCCGGGGGCAATGCGGGCGTCCGCCCCGGGACGGTCCGAACGAACGAACCCGGCCTTGCCGCGCCAATTGTCCAGGCGGAAGGCGGCGTGCAACTCGATTTCGGCGACGGTCATCCGATTGCTCGGGGGATCGCTCTGCGTGAACCGCAGCCGGAAGGTCCGGGAGGTCACCGGCGCGAAACTGAGTTCCGGGAGCGAGCGCCCGTGGCGCGACGAGGGCATTTCAAGCCTGGCGACCGTTCGATAGTTTCGGCCGTCGTCGGAAGTCTGCAGTTCCCCGCGGCCCCCGGTCCGGCCGGGGCCCGGCACGAGAGTGAGGGAACAGGCCGTGAACGGCTTTTCGAAGCGAATCAGGATGTCCTGGGGACGCTCCTTTGTCGCAGTCGGCAGGACCACGTATGACTTGCGGTCGCCGTCCGTCAGGCGTTCGCCTCGAAAACCGGGGGCGGACGACGTCACCTTCAGACCGACGTCCCGCATCCGCGTCTGTTCGGCCGGGGGTGTGGGAAATGCGAGCACCGCAATGTCGCGATAGAAGTCCAGTTTGGCCGGGGGCTGCGGCAGTTTTTTTCGCCAACCTTTCCTGGGGCCATTGACCGTCGTCTCAGTCCATGTCAGAATCTGCATGGCATGTTTCGGCGTAATCCATGGACCGCCGCTGCTGGACCAGCCGGCACAGTTGTGGATGCACAGTTTCAGTCCCAGACGGTCGGCGGTTTGCACGGCGTGCTTCACCAGTCGGCGCCATTCGGGCGACATATACCCCACCGGGCCGTGGGGGATGCCGTCGGTGACGTGGAACATCTGGGCCGCGCCAACTCCTGCCGCCTTCATGGCCTCGAGATCGAGGGTGATCCCCCGTTCGGTGACCATGCCGTTCATCCAATGCCACCAAGTCTGAGGCTTGGCGGAGTTCGGCGGCGCGCGGAAAGCCCGTTCCAAAACGGCGGGACCTCCCGGTGTGCCCGCCTCCAGCCCTCTGATCGCAGGACTGCCGCACGCGATCGCCAACACCGAAATCAGTGCTGTTGTCTGAAGAATCCCACAGGACTTCATGGTTCGGTTCTCTGTTTCATCCTAAGTAATCTGAGGTACAGGAAGGTCGGTTCTCGCCGAAAGACCGAAGGACTTCCCTTCTCCGCGCCTCCTGCCTGCCCCTTTGCGTCCGGGTTGCATGGCAAACATGCAACCGCGCCAACATAGCGGCGCGCCCGCTGAAATCCAGGGAATCGCTCTGCGGCAACTCCCTTCCGGCCGCAAAGAATGCGCCTTGGTTTCTTGTCCGAGTGCAAATGGGACGCTACACTGGGTCGTTCTCGTCAGTTGCAGTTACGGCGTCAGGCGGCGGTCCGAGAAAGCGTCCCGTGTCCCGCTGGGCAGACGAGGAGCGAACGGACCGGTCGGGTGTCGAACGGAACCGGCGGTGCGACAACTATCAGGAGGACAGTTTCCATGAATCCCCTCGCGACTTGCGGTCTGGTCGGCATCGTCTTCGGCGCCGCGGCGCTGGCGGGCAACGGTTCGAATCGGATTCAACCGTGGACCGAGGATCCCTGGTACTGGCAGTACAAAGGCAAACCGGTCCTACTGGTGGGCGGCAGCGACGACGACAATCTCTTCCAGTGGCCGGCGCCGAAACTGGACGCGCAGCTCGATGCATTGGTCGAGGCCGGGGGAAACTACATCCGCAACACCATGAGCGACCGGCAGGGCAAGGGGTTCGAGGTGCACGCATTCAAGAAACTGTCGGACGGCAAATACGATCTCGACCAATGGAACCCCGAGTATTGGGACCGTTTCGCTCACATGCTCGAAGCAACTGCGAGACGGAACATCATCGTTCAGATCGAAGTCTGGGATCGATTCGACCACACCGACGTTGGCGGCAGCAATCACTGGCAACGCGATCCGTACAACCCCAAGAACAATGTGAACTACACGTACGAAGATTCCGGTTTCGCACCCCGGTATCCCGATCACCCCGGCCGGAACAAGCAGCCGTTCTTTTTCACGACCCCAAAACAGAGAAACAACACGGTCGTCCTGAAGTACCAACAGCGCTTCGTGGACAAGCTCCTGTCCAACAGCCTGAAGTACGACCATGTTCTCTATTGCATGGACAACGAGACCAGCGGCGACGAAGAGTGGGGTCGATATTGGGCGCGTTACATCAAGCAACGCGCCAAAGAGGCCGGCAAGACCGTCTGCACCACCGAAATGTGGGATGACTGGAACCTGCGCGCGGCACGTCACCGTCGGACGTTCGACCACCCCGAACTATACGATTTCGTCGACGTTTCGCAGAACAACCAGCTCAAGGGGCAGAAGCACTGGGATAACTTCCTATGGGCGCGCAAGCACCTCTCCGGAAAGCCGCGGCCCATGAACACCGTCAAGACGTACGGGGCGGACACGTACCATTTCGGTCGGACACAGGACGGCCTGGAACGGTTCTGGCGGCACGTCCTGGCCGGGGCGGCCGCGGCGCGCTTCCACCGCCCCCCGGCCGGCTTGGGGCTGTCCGCGACAGCCAAGGCGTCGATTCGGGCCGTGCGCCGGCTCGAGTCCATCGTCAAACTGTGGGACGTCAACGCCGCCAACGAACTCTTGACCGACCGACAGCCGAACGAGGCATATCTTGCCGCAGCGCCGGGCAAGGCATACGTGATTTACTTCACTAAAGGGGGAAAAGTCGGTTTGGACCTGCGAGCCCAGTCCGGCCGGTTCCGGTTGCAATGGATCGACATCGTCAAAGGCGACCGGGTCGGGAAACCGACCCCGATTCCCGGGGGCGCCGTAGCGACCGTTGTCGCTCCGACCAAGAGCCACTGGCTCGCCATCGTCAGCCGTTGAGCCCCCCGCCCCGGCTCCCGTTCCGAACGACGCCTCCTTCCACGCGACCTCCGCCGGCAAGCGCCCGCGAGAACGGGGGCGCAACTGGTTTCCTGCGATCTCCGCAATGAAACCATCGAAATCCAGGGGTTGTCCGGCACATCGCCCTCGAGCGGAACACGCGCATTGCTCGATTTGGGATCAACGATTCGGGTCGCTCGCCGGAAGGCGCCGCCTCCCGGGGGGAGTCGCCGGGAGTGTGCGTTCGTTCAATCCGCGCGCCGCCAGGCTTTAGGTGGGGAGGGCACTCTGGAAGTCCCCCTCAGTATCCCGCCGCGACGAGGCGAGGGGGGCGTCACTCTATGTTGGCCGCCTGCTCCCGAATACGGCCCAATTCACTGTTGAGTTCGAGGACCGAGAGTGCGGCCTCGGTGTCACGGGTCTTGGCGCCCAGGGTATTGACTTCCCGGTTCAGTTCCCGACACAGGAACGCCAGAGTCCGACCGACAGGCCCTTCCGAGTCGAGCAGTTCGGCAAAGCGGTCCAGGTGGCTCTCGATTCGAACCAGTTCCTCGGTGACGTCCGACCGTTCTGCATAGACGGCCACCTCCCGTGCCAGCTTTTCATCGTCGATATTCAGTTTTTCGCCGAGGTTGTCGAGACGCTCCCGAAGCCGGTCGCGCCATTTGATCAAAGCGGCCGGGGCCTGCTCGCGGATCCGGGCCGTGGTCCGGCGCATCGCGGCGCACCGGGCGGCCAGGTCCGCGGCCAAGGCCTCGCCTTCCTGTGCCTGCATGTTGCGCAGCGCCGCCAAAGCCCCGTCCAGGGCCTGGAGGGCGACCTCCCGAAAGGCCTCGATATCGGTCGAAAACTCGGTCTCGAGCACAATTCCGGGCAAGGTCAAAAGCGTATCCAGCGAGACTTGGGGAGGGAGACCGAGGCGCCGGGCCAGCTCACGAACCTGTTCCATGGCGGCGGTCGCGAGTTCGAAATCTATCCGGAGCCGCTCCCGGCGCATGTCGGGGGACGGCTCGAACCTGAGCGTGACGGTCAGCGCCCCGCGACTGAGGACTTCTCCGACCCGCCGCCGCAGGACGGGCTCGAGTCCGGCAAGTTCCCGGGGCAGGTTGAAACGAAGATCCAATTGTCGGCTGTTCACACACGCGAGTTCAAAGCTCAGGCAGGCGCCGCCGTGCCGGAAGGTGAATTGACCGTAGCCCGTCATGCTATGCACTTGTGCGTCCTCCTGCTGAGGCCATGAACAAGGGACCTCGAGCGCGCTGTGGACGGCGATTCGGCCGGGGCAGGCGAGCGCGGGACCGTCAGTCCACTGCGGGACGCCAGTACTCGGACTGGCGATTCACGGCCAGGACGCTCTGCCAAAGCTGACCCCGGGGATTGATTTTCCGGCGTTGGCGGACGGCCAACTCGATGGGCACGTGCGTGAAACGTTCGTGCCAATGCCCGATCACCACGTTTGTCCGGCCGGCCATGGCGGCATGGACGGCGTTTTCGGCCAGGTGCAGGCAGAAGATCGCGTCAGTCCCCCGGGCGGGAACGCTGCGGACCTGGTAGCTCGGGTCGAAATACTTCACGTGATGTTCGACCCTTTCGGCGGTCAGGTATTCCTCGATCTTGCGGCGCAGGAAGAGACCGATGTCGTGGTGCAGCACGTTCCCGGATGCGTCGCGCTGTTCGGATTCATCGGAAAACAATTGCTGCCCGGCCCCCTCCGCCACCACGATCACGGCGTGATGTTTCTTGATGAGCCGTTGCTCGAGGGCGCGCAGGAACCCCCGGGGTCCGGCCAATTCGAAGGGAACTTCCGGCACCATGCAGAAATTGACCACCGAGTTGGCCAGGGTGGCGGCCGCGGCAATAAAGCCCGAGTCCCTCCCCATGAGACGAATAAGGCCGATGCCGTTGTACGCGCCCTTGGCCTCGTCGTGTGCGCAACTGATGACTGGCGCGGCGGCATAAACGGCCGTTTCGAAGCCGAACGTGCGGTCCGTGAAACTGATGTCGTTGTCGATGGTTTTGGGAATCCCGACAATGCTGATGGGGCGTTTTTTCTCCTGCACGCACCGGGCCATGTCTCGGATCCCGCGGAGGGTCCCGTCACCGCCGATACCGAAGAGGCAGTTGATGCCGAGGCGTTCGAGCGTACGGACCATGCCTTCCGTGTCCTGGGGGCCGCGGGAGGAACCGAGAATCGAGCCGCCGTTCTCGTGAATCTGGTCTACAACATCCGGGTCCAGGGGCACGGGTTTGAGCCCGTGGGCCGGGATCAGCCCCCGGAAACCGTACTGAAACCCCAGAATGCTCTGAACCCCGTAAGAATACCACAGGGTATTGACCAGGGCTCGGATGACATCGTTGATGCCCGGGCACAATCCGCCGCACGTCACGATCCCGGCCCGGGTCCACGCCGGATCGTGGAACAGTCGTTCCCGGGGGCCGGCCGGCTCGAAGGCGGGTAGAGGGCGTCCGGCCGCCGCCTGCGACTGGAGAATCCGCACGTCGGAGAAAACCGATATTCGCTCGGCCTCGTCGACGAACCGGATGCCGTCCAAAGGGGAAGGAATGTCCGGCTTGCCCACGCACTCGACCGTGAAGTCGAGGGCCGCCGTGGCCTCTGCGTCTTGAATCGACTCGGGAATCATGTCACCGTTCCTTCTCGGTTCGGGGCTGAATCGTGCACGAGTCGTCCGCTGCGACGACGCATCTCACGCACCTTCGGAACATTGCCGTCGCCCACCGAACGAGGCGGTGTTTCGATAACAGTCTCATTCCGGCGTTCGACGCAACGACCTGAATCCGTATGAACCGGCCATTCTCGCGACAAAGTTCATGCACTCTGCACGCCAGGAGGTTCGAGAAGCAGCTCCAGCGCCTCGGCGGCGTCCGAAATCAGCTCGAACCGCAGTTTTTTCCGGACTTCTTCCGGGATTTCATCCAAGTCGTTCCGGTTTTTTTTCGGCAACAGAACCATGCGTACACCGGCCCGAAGAGCGGCGAGGACTTTTTCTTTGATCCCGCCGACCGGCAGGACACGACCGCGGAGCGAGACTTCCCCGGTGACCGCGCGATACGGGAGGACTGCCCGGCCGGTGACCAAAGAGGCCAATGCGGCAGCCAAGGCCACGCCGGCGGAAGGTCCGTCCTTGGGCGTGGCCCCGGCCGGGACATGGATGTGAATGTCGCGGTCGGCCCAGGGGGCAGGGTCGAACCCGAGTTCCCGATAACGATTTCGCACGTAGCTCCACGCGATGTGAGCACTTTCTTTCATCACGTCCCCCAATGACCCCGTAAGCATCAGTGCGCCCTTGCCGGGCACGAAGGTGGCTTCGATATGCAAGATTTCGCCGCCGGAGGCAGTCCATGCCAATCCGGTCGAGACGCCGACCTGGCGCCGCCGGTCGGCCACGTCGGGGAAGACTTTCGGGGGGCCCAGGTACGACATCAGGTCGGCGGTATCGACAACGGTGCGCGTGCAACCGTCGGCCTCGCCCTCGACGATGTGACGGGCGTGTTTTCGGCAGATCGTACCGATGGTGCGTTCCAGGTCTCGGACGCCGGCCTCGGCCGTGTAGCGGCGGATGAGGTTGTCGATGGCCCGTGCACGAACCAAGAGTTGGGAACGGTCGAGACCGTGGGCGTCGAGCTGACGCGGGAACAGCCAGCGCCGGGCGATCTGACGCTTCTCGAGATGGGTGTATCCCGGCAGTCGAATGATTTCCATGCGGTCATGCAATGCAGGGGGAATGGGATCCTCGAGGTTCGCGGTGGTAATGAAGAACACCCGGGACAGGTCGAACGGAATTTCCAGGTAGTGATCGCTGAAGCTGTAATTCTGCTCCGGATCCAGGACTTCCAAGAGGGCGCTGGCGGGATCGCCGCGGAAATCCTTCCCGATCTTGTCCACTTCGTCGAGCATGAACACCGGATTGGCGACGCCGACTTTGCGCAAGCCTTGAATGACGCGTCCCGGCAGGGCCCCGATGTACGTCCGCCGGTGCCCGCGGATTTCCGCTTCGTCGCGCACCCCCCCCAAAGAAAGACGTACGAACTTGCGCCCCAACGCACCGGCAATGGAACGCCCCAGAGAAGTCTTTCCCACCCCCGGCGGCCCCACGAAACAGAGTATGGGCGCCTTCATGTCCTCTTTCAAGTGGAGAACGGCCAGGTAGTCGAGAATGCGTTCCTTGACCTTCTCCAAATCGAAATGGTCGCGGTCCAGGACGGTGCGCGCCCGACCCAAATCCACGCAGAGCGGGGGCGTCTGCTGCCACGGCAGAGAAACGATCCAGTCCACGTAGGTCCGGGCCACATTATACTCAGGGGAGGACGGATGCATCAGTCGGAGTCGACCGATCTCGTGCATGGCGGCCTCATGGGCGGCTTCCGGAAGGTGCGCCCCCTCGACGCGCTGGCGCAACTCCGCCACTTCCGGCGTTTCCGGTTCCTGGCCGAGCTGCTCCTGCACGGCCTTGAGCTGTTCTCGGAGAAATTGTTCCCGTTGATTCTTGGAAAAGAACTCGCTGACGCGGCTCTGGATCTCGCTGCTGGCTTTGAGTATGACGGCCTCCCGGTTCAGAAATGCGGCCACCAATTCGAGCCTGGGCCGCAGCGCAACGGCCTGCAGCACCTGTAGCTTTTCCTCGAACTTCAGGCTGATCTGCTCCGCAATGAGGTCGGCCAGCCGACCCGGATCGTCGATGTTGTACACCGATAATTGAAGTTCGTCCGGAAGGTTCGGCGAAAGAGTAATGACTTCATAAAACTGGTTGAAGACCGTTCGGGCCAGGGCGACCGTCTCGGGCGATTCGTCCGGCGCGGCTTCGACGGGCTTGAGTCGACCGACGAAATACTCCCCGCCCCGGCGGAGCCGCATCAGACGCGCCCGGCGCACGCCCCTTAGCAGGATGCGCAGGGAATCGTCCGGAAAGCGCAGCATCTTCACGATACGCCCGATGCATCCGTAGGGGAAAAAGTCGGACTTGCGCCGCGGGGCGTCAACGGATCGGACCGGGATCAGGGCCACCATGCGGTTCTGTTCGAGCGAATCGCCGACCAACTGGATATCGGTCGGCTCCGACACGACCAATGAAGTCAGAGTGTAGGGAAACAAGACCACTTCCCGGGCAGGCAGGATGGGAAGGGTCAACGACGGAAACTCCACCTCGTGAGCCGCGTCCGGCGAGGCGTCCGCGTCTCCGGGGCCGGATGAGGTCGGGGGGGGGTGCGCAGGTTCAGGCATACCGCTCCACTTTCTCCACAAGACTCCACCACTCACAACGGACGCCGCGCGCGACCACGACGCCCCTCAACGGCAGGCGAACTCAATTCGGTCTGCCGTCCCGATGCGTCCCCAATCCCCAGCGCGAAAACGTACGGCGTTCCGCGACCGACGACGCCCCGGTCCGCCCTCG
>JAADHN010000155.1 GCA_013151865.1 Kiritimatiellota bacterium | reverse complement strand
GATCCGGAACGGGCGGAGAAGAAGCGGTTGGCGGTGGCGCGGCAGGGCGACGTTGCGGCCGGAATCTATTCCTGGCGGCGCTTGAACCCGATCTCGTGATCGGGGCGGCACGTGCGGAAAAAGAAATCGGCGCGCGAGCGCCCAGCTCCTTCCGTCGATGGCCTGAGTGTCCCCCGTTCATTCGCGCTCATTCGAGCGAGGTCGCTCGAGGACTCGCTCCAACGCACTCCAAAGACGCTTCGTGTCAGGACGGCAACCGGATGCGCACCCCGCCCCGCTGCCGCCGGCGCAGTGCACCGGAGCAAACGCCGGACTCGGACCGGGCGCGACTTCGTTCAGGCGCTTGAACCAGTACTGGAACTGCCAGGGAGGGGGCCCGTTCTCCCGACAGAAGGCCGCCCTGCGCTCCCAGCCGATCCCGCTTGGCGGGGGAGACGGGTCCGCCTCAGGCGGACAGCGATTCGCCCCTGGCGAAGAGCGACAACTCCCGCGGCTCACGCACCCTTTGTGGCCGGGCCCTTAGCCGCCCCCGCGCCAACACCGCTTTCCGAGGCGCCCGCTTTGCCCCTCGTGTCTCGTTGCCACCCTGCCGTTCTCCGATTCGCGACCGCTCGCGATCATCGAAGAACATACGCCGAACCCCACCCCCACAAGGATGGTCCAGTTGCGATGCTTACGCGAAACCTGTCGAATCGTCCATGAAGTCACGACAAACGCTGTCAGTCCGTACGGTCAAGCGTATTTCGGTTTCCGGCAAGCAATCGATGTTTTTTTCCGAACAGCACTTGAAATAGTCGTCACAGCCTGTAGAATCGCGGCAAACACTAGAATATAGATTGATATTCTAATGCATCACGTGGGCCGACGAAAAGTGCCACGCTGCCCCGGACCGGATTGGACCGCGGCCATAAATGTTGCACGGCCGCACTCTCCCGCCTTTGTCCCGGCGGCGTAAGCGGTTGTCTCACAGATGGCCACGTGCCGCCGCCGAATCCTGCCGAGCGGACAAGTGGCCCGCGACCTCAACACGGCTTCGCGCACTTTTTGTTTTGGGGCTCGGTGGCCGGGCTCCAGCTTACGCGAGTTCGCCAGCACTCCGGATTATTTCGAGACGATGAATATGACAAGTCACACAAACCGAACCGATTGAATCGGCAAGAGACCGATCTGGCAAAGTCAAGCTCATAGCCCGAGCCCGGCCGGCACTGTCAAGTTCGGAATGAAAACGTCATGCCGAATAAATGTTAGCGTCAGAGGCGAATTCGGTGTGGATGGAAGGCGAGTTTCCGGGGAGGGCACAAAAGAGGTCGCAAAATGAAAGAAGTCATTCTGTTGTTGCATCCTGTCTTCGGGGTTTTGGCAATTCTCGCTGCGGTGTGGGTTTTTGTTGAGGCTCTGAATGTTAGTGAAAGTGGGTCCTCGGCGTCACGGTTAAGGATCGCCAGTGTGCTATGTGCTGTCTGTGTTTGGTTGACGTATATTATTGGAGGTTATTGGTACGTACGCTATTACGGTACAGATAAAGCAATCATTAAAGCAGGGCCATGGGCCTTTGGTCATAACTTTTTCATGGAGGTGAAGGAACATGTTTTTCTGACATTAGTCTTGCTTTCCACGTATCTGCCAATAGTTGCCTTCGGCAAGATTACTTCCAACAAAGCCGCTCGAAAGGTTGTCCTATGGGTGGCCGGACTGGTTGTGGCAATCGGACTGTCAATGGAAGGCGCTGGATCCATAATCAGCACGTCTGTAAGAATCGGTTTGTTGTTCAAGGGTCAAGGAGGTTAGTCATGGAACAAGATGGGATTGGGCCGTATACAAAATCCTTTGGCCTGTCGTTAGCAATCACCACTATTCTCAGTGCGTTTCTGGTCGTCTTGAAAGAGACACACGAGGATACGGTTTTTGCGTGGATGAAAGCGGCCACCGGCCATCACTGGATAACTCACGGAGTGCTGGACGTCATTGTTTTCTTGGGCTTGGGTTGGGCGCTATCGAGGCTTAACAACGGCCAAGGCATAAGGCTAACTCCCAAAGTCCTTATCGTCTGGCTTACAGGAAGTGTTGTTCTCGGCGCGCTGATTATCTGCGTATTCTACCTTTGACTCAATGCTGCAGTCCCCCCGGTTCGCCGGTTCAGACGGAGACGCCGGCTTTGCGCATAGCCGCTCTCAAAGTTTCCCGGTTGCCGTCCGCCATAGGACAGAGCGGCAATCGGTATTCCTCGACGATGCGACCGGTCATGGCCATGGCCGCTTTGATGGGGATGGGGTTGGTTTCGATGAAGAGATCCCGGAACAGGGGATACAGGCGGAAATGCCGATCCCGGGCCTCGCTCCAGCGCCCCTCGAGTGCGGCGTGCACCAGGGCCGTCACCTCGGCGGGAAGCAGGTTGGAGGCCACGCTGATCACGCCTTTGGCCCCGAGCACCATCATGGGCAAGGTCAGTGAATCGTCGCCGCTGAGCACCGTGATCTCGCAGGCGTCCAGAATCCGGCTGACCCGGTCCACGCTGCCGCCGGCCTCTTTGACGGCCACGATGTTGGGGTGCCGGGCCAAGCGCGAGATCGTGGCGACCTCGATCTCGCGTCCGGTCCGACCCGGCACATTGTACAGGACCACCGGGAGTCCGCCCTCCTCGGCCACTTCACTGAAATGACGATACAGGCCCTCCTGCGTGGGTTTGTTGTAATACGGTGTTACCTGCAAGGTGGCTGCGGCGCCGGCCGCGGCGGCATTCCGCGTCAGCTCGACTGCTTCCCGGGTCGAGTTGCCGCCGGTCCCGGCAATCACAGGGCAGCGCCCGGCGACCTCATCGAGTACGGCCTCGACAACCCGCGGGTGTTCCTCGAAACTCAGCGTGGGCGATTCGCCCGTAGTCCCCACGGGCACGAGCCCGTCGATGCCCTGCTCGAGCTGGAAGCGGACCAGGGCGCGCAGGGCGCCTTCGTCGACTTCTCCGTTTCGGAACGGGGTGACCAAAGCCGTGAAACAACCTTCGAGTGTATTCATGCGGGGCTCTCCCAAAATGTGAATCGGAACCGCGGCCTGCAACGGCCCGGGCCCATCGGCGGAGTATTCGGACGAAGTGTTCGAGGCATCGCGTCCCGCACTCGCACAGCCGCAGACGAAATCTACCCTTCTTTTCCCCGAGTTCCATGTTTCCACCCGGCGCAAGTCGGCAGAGGGCTGCTCCGGGGCCATGGTTCTCCAGAACTCGGTAACGCTGTAAAGCAGAATGCCCTCTTTTTTTTGTCGCAGTCACCGCCAGTGTGGGCGACTACTTTACAGAAGATGACG
>JAADHN010000153.1:53434-104493 GCA_013151865.1 Kiritimatiellota bacterium | reverse complement strand
GTGATGACGATGATGACGATTGACTCTCTTGGGTGCGTCGGTCCCACAAGGCAAGGCCGGGACGGTGACTGCGGGTTCCGTTGCGGGTGTGTCGCGCTTGGTGGATCAGCGCCCGGCTGGCAATAAACGATCCGGCGCGATTTGGTTGGACAAAGGACCGCCCGTGCACCGGGCGGTCCTTTGTGTTGCGCGTGCGCACGGCTGCGGCCGCTTGAAAAACGTCGCGTTCAGCAGCATTGTACATGGCGCTTTCGCAGGCTGTTGCCGGTTGGACAAACGCTCGGTCGATCCCCTCGTAGAATGGATACGATGGCTGGCGGCTTTCGCCGCAATGCGGTCGCGGACAATGCGCTCTTGAGCTTCGGAATAGACCGTCTTCCGGCGCGGCGCCTGAAAGTTCCAGGACATCGTTTTTCGTATGAGATCGGTAGAAAACTGGTGGCATCACGGGCGATGGCCCCTACTGACGGCAGGGGTCGTGCTGACGCTGTATCTGGCCGGGGTATTCGAGCCCCTGGAGCTGCTGACTCACGATGCGCGCTTTCTTTTTCGCGGTTATCGTCTGGAGCCGTCACCGGTCACCATTGTCGGCATTACCCAACAGTGCATTCGCGAGATTGGTCCATTGCCGTGGCCGCGGACCGTTTATGCCAAGGCGATCCGGAAGCTTAAGGCCGCCGGCGCACGTGTGATTTGCTTTGACGTTTTCTTTCCGGTCCGGTCCGAACCTGCCGCCGACCGCGAGTTGGTCCGGGCAGTTCGGGAAGCGGGGAATGTGATCCTTCCGGTGTTCTGCCCCAGCACGCTGAGGCGCAACGCCGTCGGCAAGGGGGCGGTACGGCGAGTACCGGCGCTGACCCGGAGTTTCCCCGAATTGAGCACGGCCGCCGTGGACTTGGCTCACATAAACGTTCCCCCCGCAGTCGACGGCAGATGTCGTGCCGTTCCTTTTGCCATCGAGTACGGGGGGCGTATCTACTATGCGCTCGGGATCGAGGCTGCTCGTCGTTTCCTGGCCGGTTCGACGACGGAACCGTCGCGAGCGGCGTCGGTGGTCGACCGTCTGCCTTTGACTCGGGACGGCGAGCTGATGATCAATTATTACGGGCAGCAGGCGGCATTCGAAGTGCGAACGATGTTCGAACTTCTCGAGGGCAATGTTCCGTCGGACGCCTTCAAAGACAAGATCGTCCTGATCGGCCAGACCGCCCTTGGCCAAGTGAACACGGACGTGCTTGCCACGCCGCTCGGGCAGATGTTCGGTGTCCTCGTGCAGGGGACGATCATGGACAACATCGTGACAGGGAAAGTGCTGCGACGACAGAAGGTTGCGACGTTTACGGCGATGCTTTTTGCCTTTTCTTTCCTCAGTATCAGCGCGTTCAAGCGTTTGAGTCCCCTGCTGGCGGGCACCCTGGGCCTCGTGGTCATTGCGGGCTGGATAGCGGTTGCCTTTTTCATCTTTTTCCGTTTCAGTTACATGGTTGAGCTGGTTCCGCCCGTGGGTTTGTTTGCGGCCAACCTGGGAATCGTACTGGCCTTGGGGATCGCGGAATCCCGGGCCGCCGTCCGCCAGAAGAATGTCGAGCTTGCGGCGGTGATGAATTCCAGTCGGCTGTCTGCGGCGGACCTTGCGGCCGACGAGTCCCCTCAAGTTCTGGTGGATTTGATCGGACGGACCATCGGTTGCGACGCCGTGAGCCTGACGCTCGTTCAGCAGGGCGGCGTTTGGTACTGGTTTCCCAACGAACCCGGCGGGCGGTTCACTCAGGACGACACTCCGGCTCTCAGGGCGTTCGAGGAACGCCACAACCCCAAGTTCTTGGAGTCTTCATCCGTGCTGCTGGTACCGGGAGACCTGCGTGAGGATCCCCGTTTCAGTACGGGGGCTGTGCCCACGGAGTCTTTTCTTTCCGTACCGATGATTGTACGAAACGAGACTATCGGCGTCTTGAATTTCTATAACAAACGCCCCTCCGATGTTTCGCCAACGGACTGGTTCACCGACGAAGACCTGCGCCTGATCGGTATGCTCGCTCAACAGGCGGCGCTCCTGTTGGACAACCTGCGGCTCGTCGCCGACCTTGCGGAGAAGAATCGCCAGCTCGAACGGGCCATGCGCGACCTCAAGGCCGCCCAAGGAGAATTAGTCCGCAGCGAGAAACTCTCCGCCGTGGGCCAGATGGCCGCAATGATCGTGCACGACATTCGCAATGCCCTGAGTGCTGTGATGGGGTATGTCGAGCTGGTTCGGGCGAACGCCGGTCAGGTTGCCGGAAACGAGGATTGGGCGGCTTTGGTCCAATCCAGGATCGAGCAGATCAGCAGTATGGCCCAAGAAGTCCTCGAGTATAGCCGGAACGAGAGTCACCTCGACCTGAGCGACGTGGATGTCAGCATGCTAGTCCAGGACGTTCTGGCGGTACTGAGGGACGCGTACCCGGGCACAGAAATCCGTTGGGCATCGCAGATCGCCTGTAGCGCAACCGTGAGGGCCGACCGAGACAAGATGATTCGGGTTCTGATGAATCTGGGCCGGAACGCGGCCGAAGCCATGGGGCAGCGCGGGGTTTTCACGCTGGGCTGCCGTCCTTTGGCCGGGGGGGTTGAATTGGTGGCGTCCGACACCGGTCCCGGGATTCCCGAGGACATCCAGGAGACGCTTTTCGAGCCCTTTGTGACTCAGGGTAAATCCAGCGGGACCGGGTTGGGGCTGGCCATTGCCAAACGCACCATCGAAGAACACGGTGGCCGGATCACTTTCGAAACCGGAAGCGGTGGGACGACTTTTTACATCCGCCTGCCCCTTGCCCCGGACGAAGAGCGCTATTGATCGTCTCGAAATTCCAATGGATGCAGCATTGGCGTCTGGGGACATTGACCCCCATGCGATCTTCGTTCCCGAAGCGGGACGAGGACGGTGGTCGACTTTTCGCGAACGTTTTTTGCGAATGACTCGGGAGGGCTTCATAGAATGGGTGCGACGCGCGCCGCTGTGATCATGGCCGGTGGGGTGGGTGAACGGTTTTGGCCTCTGTCTCGTCAGACCCGTCCCAAACAACTGCTGCGCTTGACCGGCAGCGGGGCCCCGATGCTCGTGGACGCTGTGAGTCGCCTGAAGTCGATTGTACCCTCCGAGCGGATTTTCATCGTCACCGGTCGGCATCTCGTGGCGCCGATTCGAGCCGCCCGGAGCGGGGTTCCGCCCGAGAACGTGATTGCGGAGCCGTTTAAGCGGAACACGACCGGTTGTCTGGTCTACGCCGCCGGGGCACTCCTCTCGCGCTTGGGATGCCGTCCCACGGAACTCACGCTCGGCATTGTTGCTGCGGATCATTTGGTGGGGGACGCGGACCGGTTCCGGCAGACAGTGCGGGCCGCATTTGCCGCGGCGGAGGCGGAGAGCGTATTGGTCATCGTCGGGGTGCGCCCGACACGTCCTGAAACGGGCTACGGGTATATCGAGGTGGACAAAGTGACGGATCGACCCCAGCCTGACTGTTTGCAGGTTCACACGGTGCGGCGTTTTCACGAAAAGCCCGACCGAGCCAGCGCGGAGGCGTACTTGGCCGCGGGGAGGTTTTTTTGGAATAGCGGCATGTTCTTCTGGCGCGTCTCGACTTTTTTGGCGCAGCTCGAGCACGCCGACCCAGGTCTGTCTCGGATAGCGAACCAAGTGATTCGGGCGCTCGCCGCCGGGGATGAGTTGCGTGGCGCCGAAGTTTTTGCAGCCCTTCCGAACAAGTCGATAGATTACGTCCTCATGGAGAAGGCCGCCGCCGTTCGTATGGTCCCCGCACTGTTCGCGTGGGACGATGTGGGAGCCTGGGACGCACTCGGGCGAAGTGTCCCGACCGACGCATCTGGAAACGTTGCGATCGGCGCCCCGATTCTGATCGGAACGGCAGGTTCGATCGTGGTCAACGACCTCGGCCCCGAGCGTATGGCCGTGGCCGTGGTCGGTATGGAAGACGTGGTGGTGGTCGTCACCGGGGACGCCGTGCTCGTGGTGTCCAGGGACAGGGCACAGGAGGTTCGTCGCGTCGTGGAGGAATTGCGTAGGAGGGGCGCTTCGCAACTCTGACCCCCGAGCAGTTCGGAGATCTCGGGTGCAAACCTGCCGGTCCACCCTCTATCCCGGCAGGTTTTGTCCGTCGGACCGGTTCCCAGGCCGCAGTTTCCCCTGCTCCAGGCGCACTTCCCACTGGGTCACCTTTTCGATGAACCTTCTGTCGTGGGACGCCACGATCATAGCTTGCGGTAAGTCGTGCAGGATATCAGCGAGCCGTTCCTCGGTTTCCGCGTCCAGGCCGGAGGTCGGTTCGTCCAAGAGCAGGACATCGGGTTGCATGGCCAGCACCGTCGCCAGGGACACCAATCGTTTCTCTCCGCCGGAAAGCCGATAGGTAATCCGGTCTTCATATCCGGATAAGCCGAGTTCCTCCAAGGTCTTCCGGACCCGTTCCCAGACCTCGTCGCGCGACTTTCCCAAGTTCAGTGGGCCGAACGCCACGTCCTCGGCCACCGTGGGGCAGAATAACTGGTCGTCAGGATCCTGGAAAAGCAGCCCTGCCCGGCGGCGAACTTCGTGAAAGTCCTGTTCGCAGCAGCGTTCCCGGCCGAACGCCTCGATACGTCCCGAGACGGGTCGGAGCAAGCCGACGATCATATGCAGCAAGGTTGTTTTGCCGCTTCCGTTCCGACCGGTCAGCGCGATGCGCCCCCCCGGAGCCAGTTCCAGATCCACGCCGTCGAGTACTCGGGGACCGCCGTCATAGGCGAATACGACCTCCTGCAATCTTATGAACGGGGTCTTCATACAATCTCCAGGAACAATAGTCCGGCGGCAACCGTGCAAAGGAGCACTATGAACCAGGCGTCGCGCCGGGTGAAGCAGGAGCGGTTCAGTACGTAATACTCGCCGTGGAAGCCCCGGCATTTCATGGCGGCCAGAATGCGCTCGGACCGGTCCACGCTGCGCACCAGGAGCATCCCAACAAGATAACCGTAGCTGCGGTAGGTATGCAGGTTGGTGCGGGGACGGAAACCCCGGACCGTCATTGCCTGGCGCAGTCGATTGTATTCGCGTCGAAGTACATCAATGTATCGAACCGTGAACAGCAGCAGGTGCACCAAGCGCATTGGCACTCCCAGACGATGAAGCGCACGCCCGAACGTGGCCGGATCCATTGTGTCCAGAAAGACGGCGCCCCAAACGACAATTGCATTGGCCTTCAATAGAACCAGCAGGGCTTGTCGGGCTCCCTCGACCGATGCGGCCAACAGTCCGATCCGAAAAAACGGGCGGCCCGGCGTTGAAAACGGCAGAAGCAACAGCAGAAGGAGCAAGAAAAGATTCACCGGCGCCAACCGAGCGGCCAGCCGGCGCCGGGACGGTCGCTCGACGGCAACAGCAACCAGCGCCGCGACGAATGCCGCCGCGACCGCCGGGAAAGTTTGAAGCACCGCGACCTGAAAAGCAAAGACCGCTGCAGCTGCGACCCGTGTGCGTGGATCCAGATACACCATTGCCGAGTGGGGCGGGACGGAGGCAACGCTGAGGAAGTCGGATTTCAACGATACGGACTCTCGTGCGGCGGGAACGGTTCAGTTGGCAGGACTTCTCCGTCCGGACTTCAACAGCACATAAAGTCCGGCAATTCCAAGAATATAGCCGATGCCGCCGATTACGTCGTGCCAACGGACCCGGTCTTCGTATCGGTCCAGGCGCTCCTCGAGGGGGCGTAGGCGCCGGGCCAGAATTCGGTCGAGCAGCTTGCCCAGATCTCCGGGGGGCGCCGGGGAGGGCGCCGCGGCGGCCGACCGGCGGCCGAGAGGGCGTATCGTGGGAGGCGTAACGGGTGCGTCCGTGCCGCCGACCGGCAGTCCCGGGCCCAATTCGTCGGCGGATACCGTAAACTCGGTGCGGTGGCCGTCGCCGGCGTCGAGTACGAGGCGGTGGTCGCAGTGGCGATCGGTACGAAAGGAAAACTCCCCTTTCGAGTCCGTGCGGGTTTCCCCTAACTTTGCCCCGTCCGGCGCGTAAACCGTAATCAGGCAGTCTTTGGCCCGGGCGCCCCCGGGAAAGTAGGCATACCCGCTGATACGGTCACCTTCACCCGCAGCAAAGAGTTTGACCCGATGGGCCCCTGCCGCCCCGCCCCAAAACAGGGCAAGTAGCAGACATCCCTTCATGAATGTGGCCGGTTTTCTCATGATTCTTGCCTCCATGGGGGTCTCTCGAACAGTTCCGGCCGAACGCGGCGGATGAACGTGGCCACGGCGCCGGTGACCAGACCCTCGATGATCGCAATGGGGACATGGGCCGCCAAGATCAGTTCAGCGGCAGTCCGAAATCCTTTTCCCGATAACGTGAGTGCCGTTGCTGTGAGCAGGCCGGCTAGGACGATTGCCAATGACCCGCAGACAAAACCGAGTAGAAACGTCCAGCGAATAGGCGCCGTGTGAATCGCGTGTCCGAAGACGATGCCGCAAACCACGGCCGGGATCGCCATGTCCGCCGTGTTGACCCCGAGGGTCGAAAGTCCGCCGAAGTTGAAGAGCAGAGCCTGCAATAGAAGCGCTACGAAAATGGCCGGAAACGCGGCCCAGCCGAGAATGAGGCCGGTCAGGCCGTTGAGGAGCAGGTGCGCACTCGACCATCCGGCCGGCACGTGTACGAGCGAGGCGACGAAGAATGTGGAAGCCAATACGGCAACCCGGGGCACACGGTCCATGTCCATCTGTCGGAGCCCGGCCGCCATACCCGCGACAGTCAGCGCGGCCCCTGCTCCCACTACCGGACCGGAAAGTACACCCTCGGCAATGTGCATGAGTGGACCTCGACCACTTGTGCCGCGCCCAAGGACACGACGAGTTGCCGGTCAGAGGCACGAACGCCGCACAGTCCAGCGTCCGCGGTGCGCTCTGCAACGTTCTGGTTCGCGGCTGCGTCGTGCCGTGGCCCCATTGTTCGGCCGATCTCGGCTGCGACATGGTATGAAAACTTCTGAAAACATAATACCGATGTGCATTGGTGCAAGTCGCGGCTGAGGGGTTTGGTAAATCCAACGCCGCGGGCTACGGTTCAAAGATGCACGGCCGTCGGAGGTGCGGCTACAGGCGTCTGCGTTAACTTGGCCTTCAGGTAATGATGAGGACCGGCCGGTGAGCATACTTGTCCGTTTCCGATCTTGTCGCGCGACGTGGAGTTCGCTCTCGCAATTCTGGCTGCGGCTCCGGCAGTCCGATTTCGCCGTTGCCGCGTCTTGTCGGGTGGCCTTGGGGGTGGCGTGCGGTTTCACGTCCGCTGTTGCTGCGGTCCCGGTCGTCCGCCCGCCACCCACAGACCCCGCGCCGTCCGCCTCCATCCTGCGCTCGACTCCCGCCATAGCCGCCGCAAGGACGGGGGCTGAGGCGCCGCGTCCCGGCCACGAGACCGAGGCCCAGACAATCGCCAAGTGTCTGAAAGACCTGGGCAGCCCGGATCCCGAGGTTCGGCGTCGTGCCGTTTTGATTTTGGGCAAGTACCGCGCGTCTGCGGCCCGCCAAGCCGTTGCGGGGCGTTTGGAGGACAAATCGGCCGCCGTTCGCCAAGCCGCATTGGTGTCGCTTTCCGAGGGTGGGGTTCTGCCCCCGGGAGTCGTAGGTCGGATTGTTCGCCTCCTGCTCGATCCGGACATCCATATTCGACGAATCGCGTCCTCTGCGTTGCGACGTTGTTTCAGTCCCCGGCAGTTGATGATCCGCAGTCTCGGGGCCCCTGTGTCGGTTTCATTGCCGACTGAGGCACTCCCGCCGACTGATATGAAGGAGATTCTGAGCAAGACCTTGAGGGCCCCGGACCCGATCATTCGGAAGAACCTCCTTGCTCTCAGCGGCTATCTGGGGAAATACTTCGATCCTGTGGCGTTGCGAATGTGCCTTAAAGACCGCGACCGCGAAGTTCGGGTGCTGGCGTTGCAGGCTTGTGCGCGCGTTTTGCCCGCCAAAGAATTGCCGTCTGTCCTGTTCCCGGCGGCGCAGTCCGGCGACCCTGAGGTCCGCAAAGCCGCCGTCCGTCTATTGCCCCGACTGCTTCCGGCCAGTCTCGACCTGCTCAAGAAGCTCGCCGGGGACGCCGACATCGGGGTCCGTACGGAGGCGGTCAACGCCTTGGCCTGGACTCGAAACCCCGCGGTCTTTCCCTTGATCCAGCGTTTCCTCGAGGATGATCGTGTCCCGGCATCCGAACGCGCCCGCGTCGTCACCGTGCTGATCGTGTGGCCGCGTACGGTCATCCCGTTCCTGACCCGATTGGCCGAAACGGCGCCCCCGCCGCTGCGGGCAGGAGCGCTCCGCGCGCTCGGTGTGCTCGGGAGAAAAGGCGGCTCGGGCCCGGTTGCCGGGGTGTCGGTGCGACTGTTTGTCGAGGAACTCAAATCTTCGTCGACCGAGGTCCGGAAGGCGGCCGCCATGGCCATCTTACGCCGGGCCGGTGAGTTGAAGGAGGCGGACTTGGCGGCCATGACTCGCAGCAGATTTGTGGACGTGCGTCTGTTAGCGGTCCAGACGATTGGGAGGGTGCCGGCAGATGTCGCCAGGGAAGTGTTGTCCGATCTCATTCTGGACGACGACATGGGTGTACGCTGTCGGGCGGTTCGTGAAATGGCGCTGCGGCGGGTCGGCGATTGGCAATTCGTTCTGGCGGAATCGTTGCGCGACCCGGAGGCAGCGGTCCAGAAGGCGGCCGCGGACGCACTGTTGGCCCGGCGCGACCCGATGTCGACCAAACTGTTGTCCGATTACCTGCAGAAGAGTCCGGATTCAGCATTGGCTGAGTACATTCGGGCGCGTCTCGGTACACCCGGCCCCCGGCGCCGGCCGGCCCGTTCGACCAGACCGGCGCGACCGTAGCTTCCTGCTTGTCGCCGCCTCTGCCCGTACTTGAGTTCGCTGGAGAGGCAGCCGTAGACAACTGCGGAATACTCGAAAGAAAAGAAGCGCGATGGCACCGGAAAGAGATAGAGACTGCGGCAGGTCGGGCCGGGGCGATTTTCGCGGCGTCCTTCTTTGGTTTTCGGGTCCGGGCGGCATGGCATGGCGTTTGCCGACCGATGGCCCCAGAGACTGGGCACCGTCGGAATTTCGTGGCTTGCTGTGGTAGAGTCAGGCCGATGACGCCCCGGCCGAGAAGCGGGCGACGGCGGCGTGGATGGCGGCAATGTGGGCAGGCGTCGTTCCGCAGCAGCCCCCGATAAGGTTGCTTCCCGCCTCGATCAAGGCAGGCACGAACGAGGCGGTTTGCTCCGGGGTTTCCGGGAAAACGTCTACTCCGTTGATGTTTTTCGGCAGGCCGGCGTTTGCATGGACGAGCAGCGGCACGCTGTCCCCGGCGGCCCGGCGCATTTCTCGGATGATCTCAATCATTCCCGCCATGCCGTTTCCGCAGTTGGTGCCCACGACGTCCGCTCCGGCCCCGAGCAGTGTCTCGACTGCCTGGGTCGGAGACACGCCCATCATGCTGCGAAACTCCCCTTTCACGGTCCTTTCGAACGTGAAAGTGCAGATGATTTCGCAGTCCGTATTCTCTCGGGCTGCCTGGATGGCAATCCGGGCTTCGTCCAGGTCCGACAACGTTTCCAGGCAAAGTGCATCTGCGCCGCCTTTTTCGAGTGCGACGGCCTGTTCGGCGAAGGTGTCGTACAAATCTTGTTCGCTCACGTCCCCCATGAGCAACATTTTTCCGGTCGGTCCCATCGAACCCAAGACCCAATGGTCGAGGCCGGCGGCGCAGCGTGAGATTCGGGCCGCGGCTTCGTTGATTTCCGCGACTCGGTCGGCCAAGCCGAACATTTCGAGTTTCAGCCGAGAGCCGCCGAAACTGTTGGTTTCAAGCATATCTGCTCCGGCGGCGACATATTCGCGAGCGATCCGCTCGACACAGTCCTCATGTTCGATGCACCAGAGTTCAGGACATTCCCCGGGGTCGAGCCCGGCTTGCTGCAGCATGGTACCCCAGGCTCCGTCCGAAACCAGGATCCGCCCACTCCGGACGGTCTCGACAAGACGTGGCATCCGACTTTTCACGTTTGGTTCCCTCTCGCGTTTCTCGGCGCGCCGGCCAGGTATGTCTCTGCCCGAAACAGGACGTTGGCAGGACGCCCGCCGGCAGACTCAAGGCCCCTCCGACCAAGGCCTCAAAGCCACAACGTCGGCAAGGGTTCATCCTGACGGGCGACGTGACTGGAGATGTTCGTGCGCTCCATTTCCGCCAGACGCCGCGCCGCTTGTTGCTCGACCAACTCGTAGCGGTTGCATTCCTGGCTGGCGTGGGCCAGAATCAGACACCGTGTGCGCTCGTTCACCACTTTTCCCACCAGTTCCATGCTCGCGTCGTTGCTGAGGTGTCCGTGGCGACTCATGATGCGTTGTTTCAGTGCCCAGGGGCGCCGAGATTCGCGCAGCATGGCGATATCGTGGTTGCTCTCGATGATGAGTGCGTCGCATCCGAGCAACCTATGCTGAGTCAGTTGACTGGCGTATCCCAAGTCGGTGGCAATGCCAACCTTCAGTCCCTGGCAGCGGAAAACGAAGGCGACCGGGTCGATCGCGTCATGGGGGATCGAGAACGGCTCGATCTCGATCCCGTTGATAGAAAAAGGATTGCCCGACGCGAACAGGTGGAGTTTGGCAGGCGGGCGTGGCAGCCCTTGGCGAATGGCCTCTCCGGTCAAGCGGTTGCAATAGACCGGCACACCGAGCCGGCGCGCCACCGGACCGAGGCCCGCGATGTGATCCCGGTGTTCGTGCGACACGATGATGGCGCAAATCTGCCCGGGGTCCACATCGGCGGCGGCGCAACGTCGAGTGAATTCCCGAGCACTGAACCCGGCGTCGAGCAGGAGGGCCACCTCGCCGGCGTGGAGAACCAGTGCATTGCCGCTGCTGCCGCTGCCAAGTACAGTGATGCCCAACACGAAGTGGAACTCCTCCGGAATGCGGGATGGCGCCGGAGTGGCGCAAAGTTACAGGAATCGGGAGTATTCAGGCCGTCTCGAAACACCTTGGAGCGCCCCCCTCGCCCTGCAGGCAGGTCGCGGTCCGGCGCTTATTGCTCGAACTCTAGTCCAGCCCGGTCCGTTTTTCAACTGCGTTCAACAGCGGCTTTGCGAATCAGCCAACGGAAGAGTTCGAGAAAGCGGGGCCGACTCTGCACCAGGTTCTCGGGGTGAAACTGGACGCCGAGAAAGGCCCGCCCGTCCGCGCTTTCGACCGCTTCGATGATGCCGTCCGGTGCTATGGCGGCTGCCCGCAGGCCGTCTGCCAAGTTGTCTATGGCCTGATGGTGTCGGCTGTTTACGGACAGCGTCCCCGTCCCAAGGAGTCCACGGATGGTGGCCCCGGAGGCGCACGTTATCGGATGTGCGAGCGCATCGCTCGGCGCTCCCACGTAATGGGAGAGATCGCCGAGCCCCTCTGTGGGGATGTCCTGAATCAGCGTTCCGCCCAAAGCCGCGTTCATGACTTGGATACCTCGGCAGATGCCGAGGACCGGGACTGCGCGGTCCACGGCGCCTCGGCACAGGGCGAATTCGAACCGGTCCCGTACAGGATCGACCTCGGTGGTGGTCGGGTGGGTCTCGCGGCCGTAAAGTTCCGGCAGAACATCGCCCCCTCCGGAGAGGAGCAGACCGTCAAGGCGGTCGAGGATGGCAAGCGCCCCGGCGTCGGCAGTTATTGCGGGCAGGAGACAGGGCGTGCCGCCGGCCAATACAACAGCATCGATGTAGTCCCTCGGCACTCCTATAACCCGCGAGCCATTCTTCGCTCCCGGTCGTCTGGCCGTGATGCCGATCAAGGGACGGGTCATGACCGAAACACCCTCCTCAAGCCGCGATTATCCGGACAAACGCCGGCCGAAGGATTTCGCGACGGAGGCGTCGGCGTATCAATGCACGGACCAGTCGTAATTCCGGGCGTCGGCGGCAAGTCGATTCAGCCACTTCACATGCCCGTCCATGAACGCCAGTTTCAACCCGTCGTTGTGCCGATCCCAAGACGATCCGCGGACAAGGCGTCACGCGGCCGCACGGATTGCAACCGCCGCCACGGGCTGCGTTGTGGTTGACGTAATGACAGTCGGCGTCGGCGAAAATGGGGAATTCGGTTCGGTGTTTGACCGGGACCGTCTTGATGGTGTTGCCTGGGCAATTGCAGCCGTAGTCGCCGTGGGCACCGCGGCCGTGGCCTGTCGAGGCCGGGTATTCAGACACAATGACATCACCGATGCACTGGGAGTACTCGCCGCTGCAAATGGGGCTGAACCAACAGGCCGTCGGATTGCGGGGCCCACTGCTCGTGCCCAATCCCGATTCACAACGGCGGCGCGCGGTGCGTTCATCGTTGTCGCCGGTGTACATTGCCCCAGCAAGGCCGTATTGTTTGAGATTGCTTGAACAATTCGCCTGGAGAGCGTTGGCCTTGGTTTTCTGCAGGGCAGGCAGCAACATGCTCGCCAGAATGGCGATGACGGCAATGACGACGAGCAGCTCGATCAGAGTGAAGGGTCGGTTCCGCACGGCGCATTTCCTTTGCGCTTTTCGGGGCTTCTGTTCGACGTCCCAAAGAGACCATGTGCTCCGCGCATGGCCTTTCCCATTCTACCCGACCGCATTCTGAATGTCAAACGGAGACAAATCCCAACCGGCTGAGCCGGCAGCGTCGCCCGGCTCTCCACCGGGCGTGCAAGAAAGAGGTCGGACGAATCGTGAGAGCCATCGTCAATGAAGAGTCGGGAAAACTGGTTATGCGGAATGTGCCGACGCCGTCGCCCGGCCCGGGCGAAGTCCGCATTCGCACGGCTGCGTGCGCTATTTGCGCCACGGATCTGGCGATGATTGCGGGGTGGGAGCGGACCGGGTTCCCGTCCATTCCGGGTCACGAGTGGTCGGGGCGTGTGGACGCGGTGGGACGGGAGGTGAGCGAAGACTTGCTGGGGCGTCTGTGCGTCGGGGAAAACGTCCTGGCGGACGGTGGGGAGGTGGGGTTCGAGCACCCGGGCGGCTACGCGGAGTTCTTTGTGACATTGGCGGACAGGCTCCACTTGCTGCCGGCCGACTTCCCTGCCGTCACCGCCGCACTGATCGAGCCGCTTGCCGTCGGAGTGCGGGGCTTGCGACGACTGGGAGACGACCGGCTCGTTCCTCCCGTACTCGTTCTTGGAGACGGTCCGATAGGGTTGATTATGCTGCTCCTTTTGACTCAACGCGAAACGAGTCGGCCCGTCACACTTGTTGGCGGCCGCCGCGCACGTCTCGAATTGGCCCGCGAATTCGGGGCCGCGCACGTATTCGATTATCGCCGCATGGGGCATTCTTTGTCGCAAAGTCTTCTCCATCGGGCGGGCGCCAAGTTTCCGACTGTTGTCGAGGCCAGTGGCGCAGTGTCCGCAGCACGAGCCGCGTTCGATTCGGCTGCGAAAGGCGGGCGGATTCTGATTCTCGGCGATTATGGAACGGGTCGCGCCGATTTTCGCTGGACCGATTTGCTCCAAAGAGAGATTGAATTGGTCGGCAGCAACGCCAGTGCCGGTGCGTGGCCGGACGCGGTCCGGCTCGCGCTGGGCGGTGGGTTGCCCCTCGGTCGGCTCGTTTCCCATGTGCTCCCCGCCGAGCGTTTCGCTGACGGTGTCCGCATGCTGCGAGCGGGTCAGGAAGACGTGGTCAAGGTCGTTCTCACTTGGACGTCGAGATCGTAGGTACCCGAATTCTGCGGGACGGGAATCGGTATTGGTTCGCCCCGTACTTTGGACGACTGTTGGCTGGGTGACATGATGCCGGCGCCTGGGGGCACGGGATGATCTGGGCCAGAGTTCCCTCTTTGGAAGGCAGTTGCAGCGGGGGTTGCCGTTCCTTGGGGGCGCTCCCCCGCCGGCGGCACACCATGACGTTCGGCCAAGTCGTCGACCCCCGACCCGGCACAATGTGCCGATTGTCACGAAATCGTCTCGATCCCAGATGAATCCGCGACCTCGTCAGCGCATTCAGGCGAGCTTCAGACAGACTATATGCCTGTGGTGTTCCCCGCACCTCGAGGGTCGCACAGGACCGGGAATCTTCAGTCCGGCCAAACCGGGGCCTGCCAATCGAGCGGGAAACGGGTATAGATTTTGTGCATGACATCGATGATGTCCTTCCCCTCGATCTCGCGAGTGCGGCAGTCGATGACCCGAGAATGCGGTGGTGGATTCTCCGGATCGAACGAGGGCTGCCGGCGGACCTCACGAAACAGGACAGGCGAATCCAGTTTCAGCGGCGCGATACGACCGGCCTGCTGCATCGCCTTTTCGGCCCCGCGGCGAATCAAATCGCATGCGTGAGCCGGCGGCCAAGTCACGGACGAGAAACGGCTCAACCCGCATTTCACGGCCACTGTAACGCAGCCGGGCACGAGTTCCTCTATTTCCCGACAGGCAAACCGGTCGCCGGTGCAGAATACGAACGGGACGCCGAAGTGTCCCGCGATGAAGGCCTGCAGGCCCATTTCACCCACGGACACGCCATTGAAGCTCCAGTCGCGGATGGCCGAACTCATGGTGTGGCAAAGACAGGCCCCAGGCGTGCAGGCCTTGGCGTGGGCCCCGACGATGCCGGTGGCGCCGCACGTCTCGTCCAGATACGGGAGCCAGAACGGACGCTCCCGGCCGTGAATGTATCGGGCGCAGGGGGCCGCCATGTCCAGGTCGATGGTGTAACCGGCGCCATGGCCGTCGTTCACGATGATGTCGTCGGCCCCTCCGGCCGTCAGTCCGGCTATGGCCGCGTTGACTTCTTCCGCAAGCCAGCGGCGCTGACGCATACGTCGTTCATGATTCTCGAGCGACGTGTCGTCGCGACTCTCCCACTGGTATACGCCGGCAACCCCTTCCAGGTCGGTCATGAGATAGAACTTCATGGATGGCACTCCCGTTGGCGGAGATTGGCTCGTCCCGAAATACGCGCCCTTGTGTTTTGGTCGGCTTGTTCAGACGATCCGGGTTCGAAGAGTCAAGAATACCGTAGGAGAGAGTGTCTCGCAAGCGCGTCCGGAACAGCAGCCGCTTCCCGCCGGGTTCAGCGCCGAGCGCGGAGTCCGAGGCCGTATTATTCAATTCCGGCAAGAAAAACGTTTTCTGCCGGCTGGCATTCCGCCGCCGCCGCGTGATATTACGGACACAGGAAACGTAATACTACACCCGTCGCGTCGAGGGGGAGCGAGAGAACGCCGGGGCAGGCGCGCAGGCCGAGGAGAGGAGGAGAAAATGTCCAAGAACCGATGTCGACGGCGAGGCGCAAGGACCGTGGTGGGAACCATGCTGATCTGTGGGGCCGTCACGGCAGCCGGACCGGGCGTCTCCCAAGCGGAATTCGATGCCTTGGCACGGCGGGTCAAACGGCTGGAAGAGTTGCTGAGCGAGCAACAGGGGGCGATTCGGCGGCAACAGCAGACCGACAACCTAAAGGAGTTGAGCCGGTTGCGCGTTGCGCCGTCCCGAACTGAACGGCCTGCGACTGAGGGGCCAGCGACGAAGCAGGTGATGTCAGGCCTCGAAAATGCCCGGTTTTACTTCGGGGCGACCAGCATACTCCAAGGCGCGACAGGTATTGATGCACGTTTGAATACGAGCGGCGACTCGACGGACGTCTCGGGGTCCATTGACTTCGAGGCCGAGGCTCGCGCGGGGGCGAACGCGACCGTGTATGCACATATTGAGGCGGGTACCGGCGCCGGATTGGATGCGACGACGCCCACCCTGACCGGATTCAACGCCGATGCCGCCGATGATGCGGCGTTGCGACTCTCGGAATTGTGGTACGAGTACCGGTTCGGGGGCGACCGGTGGGCGTTGAAGGTTGGGAAAATCGATATGGCCGGCATCTGCGGATTGCGCGAGAGCAGCTTCGATGCCAACGCGGCGGCGAACGACGAATGCACGCAGTTCCTTTCGCCTGCGCTGGTCAACAATGTCACGGTGCCGTTCCCGGATTACACGTTCGGCGGGGAACTGTGGGTCACGTTGGCCCAGTGGCTGGACGTGGGAATCGGCGGAGGTGATGCGGACGTGGACGCGACCACGGGCGAATCGGTACCCGATTTGAACAACATCAGCGACGACCTTTTCGGTATTCTCGAGGTCGATCTCCATACTTCAATTGCAGGTCGGAAGGGGAACTGGCGGTTCTACGCGTGGAACCACGCAGCGGATTATCCGGATGTACTCGACTCCGGCAGTACGCACCGCAATGCCGGCTGGGGTTGTTCTTTCGACCATGAGATCTCGGATTCTTGTTCCCTTTTCGGGCGTTTTGGGCGCCAGCGCGAGAGTGTCGCGGCTGTGCAACAATCGTGGAGTGCAGGTCTGCAAATGTCGGCGGCACGGTTTGGACGTAAGGACGACGTCTTGGGGATTGGGTTTGTGGCGGCCTTGCTGGGAGACGATTGGGAAAAAGCTGTGACCGCCGCCGGCAGCGCCCCGGCGGACGAGTATCACCTGGAGGCGTACTACAATTGGCAAGTGAACGACGCGTTGAGCCTGTCACCGGACTTTCAGTGGGTGAGAAACCCGAATGGCGACCGGGAAAACGGCGATATCTGGGTGTTGGCGTTGCGTCTGCAGTTAACGTATTGAAAGCTGCCAACGGCAGTTGTGCGAGTCGCCCCCGGCAGTGCAGAGACGTTGGTGTCCCGACGCGCTTCGGACTGCCGGACACAGGGTCGGGTTCGATACACCGGGACGCGGAAAACAGGAGGCGGACCATGCAAACCGAAAAGCGTCTGACGATTCGAGCGAAGCGATGGGGTGTCGCATGGATATGCGGCGTTGGGCTGTTGGCCGGGACCGGTGTCCGGGCTCATTTCCAAGTCATCATGCCTTCCACGGATATTGTCACCGAGACCGGCCCGCGCACGTTGGCCCTGCAGATTCTGTTCACGCATCCGATGGAACAGGGGCCGGTGATGAACATGGGCGCGCCACGCGAGTTCGGGGTCGTCGCCCACGGACGGAAGGTGGACCTGCGCGCCAGCCTTGAACCGATCACCCTGCAAGGAAAGCGTGCGTATACCTGCAAATGGAAAGTGCGGCGTCCGGGCGATTTCATTTTCTACATTGCCCCTGCGCCATATTGGGAACCTGCCGAGGAGAAGATGATCATTCATTACACCAAAGTGGTTGTGGATGCTTTTGACGCAGAGGAAGGCTGGGACGCGATGGTGGGGTTTCCGGTCGAGATCGAACCGCTGGTCCGGCCGTACGGCCTGTGGACGGGCAACGTATTCCGGGGCGTGGTCCGGAAAGACGGGAATCCGGTTCCGTTCGCCGAGATCGAAGCCGAGTATTGGAACGAGGGCCGCAAGGTGAAACCGCCCTCCGATCCCTATGTTACCCAGGTGATCAAGGCGGACGGCGCCGGATGCTTTTCGTTCGCCATGCCTCGTGCCGGGTGGTGGGGGTTCGCCGCGTTGGTCCCGGGCGAGAAAACCGCCAACCCCGAGGGGCGCTTGGTGGATACCGAACTGGGTGGGCTCATTTGGGTTCGGGTCCGGGATATGCGCTGACGAGCGTTTCCTTGGCGTCTCATGCCCTGTGCGGTCAGTCTGCCGACGGCCGCGGGGTGCTGCGACCGTCGTCGGTTCCACTGCCTCCGCATCTCGCTGCTTTCGTTTCCGCCTCAACCCCGATACGGTTGGGAAGTGACCGCCCCGCCGGTATATTGTCCGACTGTTTATGCCCGCGTCGCTTGCCGATTGCAGCGATGGCTTGGGCGCCGGGTTATCCGCCGGGGGAGCGCCACCGAGGGCGCGCGTCCCTGCGTGTTCGCGTTTTGCGGGCCCCCGAGACCTCTTTCCGGACGCCGTCTCTCCCGGCTCGATACCAAAGGGAATGTCCATGAGAATCCTGGTCGCCGGCGGGGCCGGTTACATCGGCAGTTGCTGTACCGAATACCTCCTGGACCATGGGCACGAAGTTGTGGTTTTCGACTCGCTCGTCAAAGGTCACCGTGCGGCCGTGGATCCGCGTGCCCGGTTCATTTGGGGCGAGCTGGCTGACCGGTCCCGGGTCTTTCGGACGCTCGAGGCGGAGCAGGTCGACGGGATCATTCATTTCGCCGCCTTCATCGAGGTCGGCGAGTCCATGCGCGACCCGGGCAAATACTTCCGGAACAACGTGGCGTGCGGGTTGAACCTGTTCGACGCCGCCGTAGCCACGGGCGTGGGCAAGATCGTGTTTTCGAGCACCGCCGCGGTTTACGGCATGCCGGAACATGTCCCCATCCCCGAGTCCGAGTCGACCCGTCCCATCAACCCATACGGCGAGTCCAAGCTGATCGTCGAGAAGATCCTGCGCTGGTATTGGGAAGTGCATGGACTTCGATACCATGCCCTGCGGTATTTCAATGCGGCCGGCGCCACGGAACAGTTCGGAGAGGCTCACGATCCGGAGAGCCACCTGATCCCCATCGTGCTCCAGGTCGCCGAGGGGCGCCGGAAAAAAGTCTCTGTTTACGGAAACGATTACCCCACGCCGGACGGTACGTGTATTCGGGACTACATCCATGTACTCGACCTGGCCCAAGCCCATGCTCTGGCGCTCGAGAGCCCGGAAGTGGGCTCACTGAACCTCGGTTCCGGCTCCGGTTCCAGCGTGCAGGAGATCATTGACATGGCCCGCCGGATCACCGGCCATCCGATCCCCGCGGAGATCGCACCCCGTCGGCCCGGCGACCCACCGCGGCTGATCAGCGACTCGACTGCCGCCCGGGGGGTGCTCGGCTGGACGCCGCAGTTCGACGACATTCACGCCATTGTCGAGAGCGCCTGGAAATGGCGCTTGGCTCACCCGGACGGCTACCGTGAATAGCCCTGACAAGTCATCTCCCTGCCCGAAGTCCCCGGTCGGGGTCGCAATACCGCCGGCGCGTTCGCGTCTGCGGCAGGCGGTCGGCGCCGGGCTGCGTATGCTCCTCGGCTTCGGTCTCGCTTTCCTGTTGCTCCGCTATACGCTTCACGCGAACCGGACCGAACTTTCCTTGGTTTTGAGGCAGGCATCCAAGCCGCTCCTGCTTGCCGCGCTGGTCCTCTACGGGGTGGTCATTCTGATTACGGTCTGCCGTTGGGGCGTGCTGCTCCGGGTCCAGGGCATTCATCTGCCGGCTTGGGAACTGGTCCGCTTGACTATGATCGGCGTGTTCTTCAATATGGCGATCCCCGGCGCCGTGGGCGGGGACTTGGTCAAGATGGGCTATATCGCCCGCCTGGCCCCGGGGAGACGGACCGAAGCCGTGCTGACCATCATGCTGGATCGAATCATTGGGCTTCTGGCCCTGTTCTTCGTTGCCACGGTCATGGTCCTGCTTTCGCTGTCCCTGTTGGCGGAGATGGGGCGCGATGATCGCGCTTTGCAAATGGCCGCTTACCTTGTTGGGGTGGGCAGTATGGGCGGCATTACGGCGGTTGTGTTGGTGGAATTCCGGGCGGTCCTCGTCCGCCATGGGTGGATCGCCCGCCTCCTGGGACTGGGGCGACGTGTTTTGCCTGAAACCGTTGTCCACGTTGTGGAACGTTTGGCCGCGGCACTCGATCTGTACCGGCGGAAACGGGGCAGCGTGCTGGCTGCTTTCGCCCTCGCCCTTTCCGTCCATTCTTTGCTGGCCATTGATTTCTACTGCATCGGGGTCGCTTTGGGGGAGAAAAGACTCACTCTCGGCAATTATTTCTTGACTACACAGGTGGCGAATGCCGCCGGGGCAATCCCGATCACACCGTCCGGGGTAGGCACTCGCGACGCTGTCGCCGCCCGCTTCTTCAGGGCCATGCACGCCGACCCCGAGTTGGCCGGGGCGATCCCCGTGACGCTCTCGCTGATCATCGTGTTCTGGAGTTTGGTGGGGGCCGGTGTCTTCGTTTTTTCGCGCGGGGCCCGACGGGCTTGGAGTCAAGGCCTTGATGAACGGCCCTGACAAGGCCCCCGGGCGGTTGCTTGTCCGATCGATGCTCCAGGTCACGGGAGGGGAGAGCGTTCACCTGGAAGCCGGTTTTCGCCGTGCAAGGCCACGAGTGGGCTATTGAACCGGTATTCTGAGGGGCATTCTGCGTCCGACCGCGCCGCCCTGTCGTGGATCCGGGGGTGCATTCTTCTGATCGTCGTCCTGCGCAGCGGGCATCTCGGGTCTCTATTATCCCGCGCCGGCCAGACTTTTGACGATCAAGAGCCCTGAGGCCAGGAACAGGATGATATAGATGAATGCGATGTAATGTCGACTCTTCATGCTGCGCACGAGCAAATACCCTACCGCCACCCCCGCCGGAGCCAGCGGCAGCAGCGAGGCCCCCAGCAGCAGGTTTTCTTTTTGGAGCCGGCCGAACATTGCAAACGGCGCCAGTTTCACGAGGTTCAGGCAGAAAAAGAACGCTGCAGTGGTCGCGGCAAATTGCATCTTGGGGAGTCTGCGCGGCAGAAGGTACATCTGTGCGATCGGTCCGGCGGCGTGCGCCAGCGTGGAAGTGACTCCGGCCGAGAACCCGAGCAGTCCGGCGGACAAGAGGCCCGGCGGCGGCGTGGCGGCAAGACGTTCGACCAACGTCCTGCGGACGGCGCGATAGCAGACGAAACCGAGGCCGATCAATCCGATCAGGAACTTCAGGGCCCGGTCTGACACCCCTATGGCGGAAGCGTTGTTCGAGAGAAAGAGCACCGAAGCTGCCGCCACGCCCAAGAGCGCTCCGGGTGCCGGTGGAAGGATCAACCGCCATTGGATGTGCCGGCGGTAGACTGCCACGGCAAACACGTCCATGACACAGAGGAGGGGCAGCATGAAAGAGACGGCGCTCTTGGCGGCGTCCGTCTGCCCGGGCCAAACGAGCACCAGGATCGGCAGAGCCACGGGACCGATGGGGAACCCGCCTTTGGTCATGCCCAGCAGAAACACGGCAAGGGCAATCCAGATCAGAGAGGCAGTCGGGTAGTGAGACCACGGTAAGAACGACATACCAAACTCCGATTCGGTCGCTTGCAGCGGTCCGTCCGCCTCGCTTCTTTCCCCCGTCGGCCCGTTCGACCCCAGTGAATCCGGCGGCAATCGGGCATCCGCCGTCCGCGACGTGTCGCCTCGCGTCGGGCGTGTTCAGTCAATCTCAAACACATCGCCGTCGTGGGCGATTTCGACAGGAAACGGCAGCGATGCAAAGGCGTGGATAAGGCGGGCTTCTCCTTCCGGACCATGCCATGGATTGTGCACGTGATTAAAGACCATGCGGCGGATCGGACAAGTTGCGAGGATCGGTACGGCTGCCTCAGGCGGGTAGTGGGTGATCTCGCAGAGGCAGAGGTCGCACGGCGCCTCGCGGACCGGCGCCGGAAAATCGGAGAAGTCCGCCGACAGGTCCCCTGTGGCCGCGATTCGTCGCCCTGCGGCCTCGATTATATAGGAATAACTGGGTAGCCGACCCCCCGCCATGTGCCGGTTCGGTACCGCACGGACCGCCATGACGCCGTCGTCGAAGACCGCGCCCGGACCGGTAACGGCCCGCAAGGCGACCGCATCCGGCGGCCGTCGAATGTTCATGGCGCGGAGCCAACCCTCGAGCGGGGCGATGCCGGCGGGATCGGGCAGAAAAACGTCGACGCAGTGTGTTTCCCGGGGGTATTTGACCAAGGCCTTTATCAAATCCGGCAAGCCGCCGACGTGATCCTCGTGCATGTGGGTGATGAACACCGCGCGCAGGGCGGAAAACGTCTTTCCGGCTCGAATCATCAGGCCGTTTACCGGTTCCCCCGCGTCCACAAGATAGGAGCGGCCGCCGACTTCGATCAGGCTGGACGAGTTGAACCGGCAATAGGTGTGGTCGCCGTGACTGGTCCCAAGGGTCGTGATTCTCACCACGCTGCTCCATCTCGGTCTGGGCGATCTGCGTTCATGGAGGACTGCGGTCGTGGCCCGTAACATGTTCCCGTTTCCCGAGATTTCATCCCGGCGGTGCGTTCGTCGCCGTCAATGTCGTCGGGCGCGTCAGGCGCCTCGGTCCCGGCCCGCGATCCCGGCGCCGTGGTCTCCGGCCAAAAGGATTGGGACGGCACTTGCCCTTGCACGACCTGGCGGCTGCGTTCCGGCGTGGTAGTGTATGGGGAAAGACCGCGGCGGATTGACAAGAAGCGTTTCGCGGCAGTCCAGCGTGAGACACGGCGACAGGCGAGCAAGGAGAATCGGAGATGAAAAAGGGCATTTGTTACAGCACGTTGCTCGGAAAGACCCCGGAAGAGAAGTGTCGTCTGGCCGCAGCCGCCGGATTCGATGGGGTCGAGCTGCCCACGATCGATTGTCCGGAAGAAACGGCCAAAGTGTACGACGCGGTCAAGGCATCGGGTCTACGGGTATCGAGCATTATGTGCAGCGCCCACTGGGCCCACCCGCTCTCGCACGCCGAGGCGACAGAGCGAGAGATTTGCAAAGCGAACATTCGTCGTTCGATCGATCAGGCTGTTGCGGTCGGGGCCGATACGGTCTTGGTGGTGCCTGCCGTGGTCAACGAAGCCACCACGTACGAGCAGGCGTTCGAGCGTTCCTTGGCCGAGCTGCGGGACCTGGCCGCGTATGCCGAAGCAAAACAGGTGTACATCGCCATCGAAAACGTTTGGAACAAGTTTCTGCTCAGTCCCATTGAGTTTGCCCGGTTCATCGATGAGGTCGACAATCCGTGGGTGCAAGCGTATTTCGATGTCGGGAATATTGTGTTGTACGGCTTTCCACAGCACTGGATTCGCAGCTTGGGATCGCGCATCAAGAAGGTCCACGTGAAAGGGTTCAAACGGGAATCCTTCGCTTGGGTCTACCTGCTCGAAGGGAGTATCGATTGGCCGGCGGTCATGGCCGCTTTCCGGGATGTGGGATACGACGACTTCATTACCGCCGAGATGCCGGTTTATCGGAGTGCCCCGGAGCAGATGGTGTACGACACTGCGCGGCACTTGGATTTGATTTTCGGGATGTGATGCATTGCCGATGGATGCAACCATGCTCTTGATGCGGTCCGGCGCCCCGGGCGGCCGACAAGCGAGGAACAATACGCATCCACGCAAACTTGGCGGCGCGCGAATTGAACGAAGGCACGCTCCGGGCGATTCCCCTGGAGGGCGGTCCCGCCGAGCGGACGGAAACGTCGATCGCAAATCAGCCAATGCATACATTCCATTTGCGCGTCCGGACGAATTCTGGCGGAAAGGGGATCGGCATGGCGCCGGAAACGTTTCAGTGGGCTGAATGGAAACGCCGAATACCGGCGCTGCTCCTGCTCTTCCCTCTGATTGCCTTGGGGGTCGGCGGTTTGGCGGCGGGCACGGATTCGTTCGTGCAAGCCAAAGAGTACGAACGCGCGGCTCAGGGGACGATGGCGGGGTACGACGGCTTCACGCGGGAAGACATGGACACGTTGAAGGCCCGAGCCATGCGGCACGCGGTCGCAGCTTTCCTGCTTTGTCCCTTTGCGGCTGCGGGCTTGACCGCCGTCATCGGGGAGCTTGCCGCTGCCGACTGGGCGCGTTCCCTGTATGTCCGCGCCGGTCTGCTGGGGATCAGCATCGGGGCCGTGCAGGTCCTCCTGCTTTGGGGGCAGATCGGGACCATGTGGTTGCTGGGCGCTTTTGTGGGGCTCTTCGGGGCGGGGCTGACGGTTCGTTCCTGCTGGGTCAAAAACGACGACACTTCGGCAACCCGATAATCCCCCGCGCCCGTCGACAGGGGGTGATCGGGGCCTCATTCTTCGCTGAGCACGACGCGGAAACCGATGAGTGCACAGCGGGTCCCGGGCAGGATGCCGATGCGTCCCGTGCCTCGGCACCGGGCTGCAACCGAAGCCCAGCCCCCGCCGCGGCGGACCTTGCGTTCTCCTTCCGGCGGGCCTTCCGGGTCGGTCAGTTCCTCTTTGCCGTAGGGGGCGAACCAATCGGAACACCACTCACCGACGTTTCCATGTAAGTCATACAGTTCCCGGGGACTGGCTTTCAACGTTCCGACGGGATGGGGTCGCCCCCCGCTGTTTGCAACGTACCAAGCGTAATCGTCCAGTTTCCCCGGGGCGTTGCCGAAACAGAAGTCCGTGGTTTCCCGGACCATACGTTCGCGTCCGCGCTTTGGGCCTATGGGCAGCGTGGTGCAGCACGCGTATTCCCACTGGGCTTCGCTGGGCAGACGGAAACGATGTCGAGGCGGCAGGCGTCCGGCGATCATTTCTCGCTCGGTCAGCCGTAGACAGAACTCCCTGGCCTCGTACCAGGACACGGTTTCCACCGGCAGGACCGGGTCGGGATAATAGCTCGGGTTGCGCCCCATGATGCGTTCGTACGCCTTTTGGGAGATCAGGTTCTTCCCCATCCAGAACCCGCGGGTGATGTGCACCAGGTGGACGGGCTGTTCCTCCGGATACCCCTTTTCACGTCCTTGGCGGAAAGTGCCCGGTTCGATTTGGACGAAGGTGAGCCCGAGGTCCGGGATGGAGGTTTCCCCGTTGCGCGCCGCGGCAATCAGGTTGCCTCCGGCATCGGCGGTTCCGGCGGGTTTGGGCGGCAGGTTCGGAGTGACGCGGATCACGAAACTCTTTCCGCAGTCCTCGCACTCGACCGACTCACCCACAAAGTCGGCATCCACCCAATAGCGGACCCCGCAGTGTGGACATTGTGTTTTGACCTCGGGCATCGACTGTTCCCAACCGGGGTTGGCTGAACGGTCCGGATCGCACAGTGGCCGGATACGTGCATACTGTACGCCGCGAGTGACGGGAATCCAAGCCGGGACCGCTGGCAGCAGCACGCGGAGTCCGGCTTGCAACAGTTTCGGCGGCCTGGACGATCAGTCGTCCCCGGCCTTGCGCCGGACAACCGCCAGGTAGAGGAGCGGTACGAAAAACAGAGAGAGAACACTCGAAACGAGAATGCCTCCCACCGCCCCGACGCCGCAGCTCGCGCGCAGTTCGCCACCCAACCCTCGTCCCAAGGCCATCGGGAGCATGCCTAGGGCCGCGGCAATGCTCGTCATTACGATCGGACGGAATTTGGCCGGCGCCGCCGCAAGCATGGCTTCGAATCGAGGCTGCCCGTCCCGGACCAAGCGATTCACCTCGTCCATGATCAGAATGGCATTGTTGACCACGATTCCGATGAGCATGACCCCGGCCAGCAACCCCATCATGGACATGTTCATTCCGGTCAGAAACAGGGCAAGGATCAACCCCATGTAGGCCAAGGGCAAGGTGGCCATGATCAGAAACGGCTGAGTCCAGGATTCGAGTACGGCCGCCAGAAGCAGGTACGTGAGCAGGACGGCGGTCAGGATCGCCAGGCGGAAATCCGCGACCGCCTCGGCCATTTTTTCGTAAAGGCCGACGAAGCGCACCGTGTAGCCGCCAGGCAGCCCCGCAGCGACCTTCCCTCGAAGCCGCTCCACGGCTGTCCCAAGCCCCATGCCCTCGGCGAGGTTGGCAAAGAGTTTGGCCACGCGTCGCTTCTCGGACCGGGTGACCTGCACCGGCACACGGTCCCGCCGGATTCGGACCACGTTGGTTATGTTTAGGGGAAAGCCGGACGGTGTAGGCAGACGAAATGTCGAGACCTGCCGTGCGCCGCGCCGTTCGGTCATTTTCACCCGAATGTTGTACGAACGGTCGCCCCGCCTGAACGTGGTTGCCTTGAGTCCCGTCAAGTTCCCCCGCAGCGCGAACCCGAGAGTGGCGGGGGGCAGGCCGAGGTCGGACAGCACGGCGCGCCGGGGGAGCAGGCGGATTTCCGGTTTTCCGAGCCGCACGGTGTCCTCGATGTCCACCAGTCCGCCGGATTCCCGGGCCGTGACGCCCGCCTGCCGGGCGAGGCGATCCAACTGGGCTAGGTCAGGCCCGCTGATCTCCATTTCAACCGGTTTGGCCGAGCCGCCGATGATGTCCGGCACCATGACCGACACCAGACAGGCAGGTTCTCGGACGAGCAGGCGGCGCAAACCGGCACGGAGTGTCTCGATGTTGGTGGTCCGCGCTGTGCGGGGCGTGAGTTTGACCAGAATTTCGGCGAGATATGGGCCCTCGGACGCCTGACCGATGATCCCCTGAATCCGACCGACGACCGACAAAGTCCCCAGTACCTCCGGGGTTTTTCTGAGGCGGGCGGCGATCTCCGCAGTCCGCCGCCGGGTCGCCGATAGATTGAAGTCGGAAGGGAATTCGAGGCGCACCACCAATTGGCCCTGGTCTGTATTGGGAAAAAAGTCCATGCCCACCCGTGGGGCCACTGCGAATAGGACGCCCGCAAAAGCGGCAAACACCGCCGCGACCGGCAGGAGCGGCATCCGGGCCAGCACGGACAAGGCGTGCCCGTAGGCACGTTCGCTGATTGAATAGGCGGCCTGCCATACTCCGACGACCGCCGCACATCGACCGCTCCGACGGAGCGTGCCGCGCTTCAGAAACATGCCCGCCAGGATCGGGGTGAGCGTGTAACTGATAAACAACGACACCAGGGTGGCGGCCGTGATGGTGACCGCGAACGGAATGAAGAAGCGCCCCACAAGCGACGACATCAGAGCGATCGGGACGAATACCACCACGTTTGTGCTCGCGCTGGCCAGAACGGCGATCGCCACACGGTCCGTGCCGGTCCGTGCCGCCGAGCGCGCGTCGGGTGCGTCGCCGAGACAACGGGCGATGTTTTCCAGGACCACGATGGAATTCGTCACCAGGACGCCGACCGATATGCCCAGGGCCAGCAGAGTGGAAGTATTGAGCGTGTAGCCGAACAGGCCCATGGCCCAGAAACTGATGACGATCGAGGTCGGCATGCTCAGAAAAGCAATCAGTGCGGCGCGCACGTCCTGCAGGAAAAGAACCAGAATGGCTGCGGTCAGCAGGACCCCGACCACGATATTGCTCCACGCATCCCGGACGGTGGACTCGATGAATTCACCGTCGTCCAGGAACCACACCAAATCCATGCCGCCCGGGAGCTGCCGTCGGAGCGCCGCGACTTCCCGCCGGACCCGGTTCACCACCCGTACGGCGTTGGCTTCCCCTTTCTTGACGACTTCGACGGCAACGCCGGGACGTCCGTTCACCATGGCGGCCGTCCGGACCTCTTCGGTGGCCATGCGTATTGTCGCAACGTCCCGCAGGCGGGTGCGCCGTCCCTCCCGGTTTCCCACAATCAGGTTGCCGATCGAGTGCACGGTATCGAATTCCGCGTCGAACATGACTGTGTATTCGCGCACTCCCTCTTTGATGTTCCCTGCCGGGACTTTGAGATTGGCCTCCTTGAGACGGCGGACAACGCCTGCGCTGGTGAGGCCCCGCGCCGCCAGTTTCCGCCGGTCGAGGAGTACGTGCACCTCGCGTCTGGCGCCGCCCGTCAGACGCACGTCCGCCACTCCGGCCAGGGTTGAGAGTCGATCCCTGAGTTGGTTGTCTGCATAATCGTAGAGTTCGTCCGGAGTCAGGTCGCCGGTCAGGGCCAGGCGGACCACAGGTCGGGCGTTGAGGTTGAATTTGAGGACCTTGGGTTCCTCGGCGGCAGCGGGCAGTTCGTTTCGGATAAGGCCGATTTTTTCCCGGACGTCCATGGCCGCGATGTCCACGTCACGGTCCAGGTCGAATTCGAGAAACGTCTGGCAGACGCTTTGCATGCAACTGGTGTTGACGTGCTTGAGACCGTCGATGGCTACGACGGCGTCCTCGATTTTCTTGGCGATTTCCGTTTCGATTTCCCGGGGCGACGCGCCGGGGTAAACGGTCACGACCGTGACAAACGGGACGTCGACCTTCGGCATCAGATCCAAGCCGAGCCGGCGATAGGCGAGAACGCCCAGCAGCAGCATGACCAGGATGACTGTGGTCATGGCAATGGGGCGTTTGAGTGATGCGTCGGTCAGCAGCATTCGCTGTCTCTCCGGGGTATTTGACTCGGTCCGGCGAATCGTGCCGGGAGCGACCGGCATCCGTTCCGGCTCGGTCTGTCGTACGGCCCGGCAGGCGATGGTGGCGGGGCACGGGGCCCCCTCTACCGCGGGGTGGAACGTCCTTCGGGCGTCGTGGCCCGGAGGGCATCTTTTTGCGGGCGGGCAGGCCTCCCGTTGCCGACGATACGCACGGCTCCCCCATCTTCGAGAAAGGTTTGCCCTTCGATCACGATCTGCTTGCCTGCGAGCTTCTCGGGGTCGGCGATCTCGATCATCTCCCCGGTGGTCAGACCCGTGTGCACCGAAACGGCGCGAGCCACGGCGCCGTCGACGGCAAAGACGGTTTCGGCGCCGGCCCGCTGCCGAATGGCGCGCCGGGGCAGGCCCATCCCTTGGTGGGAAGCCAGGATGAGGCGAACATCGCAAAGCATTCCCGGGACAAGGGCGCCGGTTGCCGCCAACCGCACTTTCACTTCGAAGGTGCGTGTGGCCGGATCCACCACAGGCGCCCGCCATGAAACCGGCGCTTCGGCGATTCGGCGTCCGGCGGCGGAGACTACGGCTCGGGTCTCGTCCGGCATGACCCGTGAGTACTGGGCCGCATCAACGAAAAAAGAGACCTCGATGTCATCGAGTGCCTCGAGTCTGACCACGGCAGTGCCGGCCCCGGCAAATTCTCCCTTCTCGCGGAACTTGCGGACGATGCGGCCGGAAAACGGCGCCGACACCCGCGAATCGGCCAATCGTTTGAGAGCGATCTTCAGTGCAGAGGTCGCCTGTGCCTCTCGGGCTTTGGCCAAAGTCACCAGCGCTTTGGCGTAATCGACCCCGGCCTCGGCTTGCTTGCGAGCGGATTCCATCCTCTCGAATGCGTCTCGGGTCACGGCACGGTCGTTTTCGTACAGTTTGCGAAAGCGCGCCGCATCGAGCGCGGCTTTCTCGGAGGCAGCCAGTTTCTGGCGCACCCCGGCTTCGGCCTCGGTCACGGACGCCCGGGCCACGGCCAATTCCTGGCGCTGCACTTCGACCGTATTCTCAAGGTTGATTCGTTCTGTCTGGAACAGAATTTGTCCCGGCCGGACGGCATCGCCTTCTGCCACCGGGAGTTCATCCAGGGTTCCCGGGATTCTCGCGGCAATGTTCGCGTACCGGACGGCTTTGACTGTTCCCTGGACTTCGAGGCGTTCCTCGAACACCCGCGGTTCGAGTTTTCCGACGATCACGTTCACTGGTCGGGCCGTGGAGCCGGAAGCGCCGCCGGACGACGCCGGGTGCCGGCGGCACCCGATGAACATCGAGCCGGCGAGAACCAATGGCCATAGAATAAGAACTGACGGGCGCGTCATGGGGTGTCCTCTTGCCGCTCGTGGGTCGGGGCGGCCGAGCCGCGGCCCCGGCCCTTTTTGAAAATCGCCAGCCCTTTCGGGGAGGGCGCGAGGGGTTCGCCGCCCTGTCCCACGGCATTGCGGAATACGCAGAGAGCCACAGCGTATCCATACGCGGCGCGGCGCGCCTGCAAGTGCGCTGCGGATCGGGCCTCGTCGGCTTCCAATTCCCGCGACAACGGGACAAGTTCGGCGCGATGTCGAGCCCGCACCTGGCGGAATTCCGCCTCGGCGGCGGCTTCGTTCCGGACGGCTACGCGGTACAGTTCCCTGCTCTTTTGGAGGTTGCGCCGGGCTTCCACTACTTGGACCAGGACCATCATGACCGTATCTTCCCGGGCAAGTTCGCTCTGCCGAAGTTGATCGCGAGCACGCATCACCGCATGCACGTCGCGAAAGCCGCTGAACAGCGAGACGACGCCTCTCAAGCCCGATATCCAGAAACTCGGATACACCAAGTACGAATCGCTGGTCGTGTAGCGCCCCGCAAAGGCATAGACGTGCGGCAGAAAAGCAGACAGGGCCTGCAACGCCCGGACTCGGCCGATGTCCGCCCGCAGGCCGGCAATACTCGTCTCGGGGCGGCGCAGGAGGGCTTCCAGGAGCCAAGCGTCCAGAGGAGTTGTTCTCCAGGCGTCCGGCGAATCGAGGAGATCCGGGGCGGCGCCGGGGGGCCGGGTCTCCTTTCCTCCGGCGGCCTCCTCGGCCCCGCCCTCAGGCACTGGGCGGTGGTCCGCGCCGCTTCGGGACGATGCGCCGGACTCGAGAGCGTCATCGGCCGGGACCAGCGGAGGCGCAGCAAGTTGGACAGCGGCGAGGGGCCAGAGATTCAGCACGTCCAGCAGGCGAAGTTTTGCCTCTGCACTATCTCGGCGCGCCTGGGCCAGACCATGTTTCCCGGTCGCTTCGAGGGTCTCGAGTCGCTGGACGTCCACCGGCAAGGCGTAGCCGGCCCCGGCGAGGGCGCGGACCTCGGCGAGCCGCTGTTGAATCTGGGTCAGGCGGGTTTCATGGTAGTGGACCGTTTCGCCGAGCAGGGCAGCTCGGTAAAACGCCGCCGTCGCCTGTGCTTCCACCATTTGTCCGGCGCGTTGCAGAACCAGACGTCGGATCTTTTCGCCCCGTTTGGCCACGCTGTACAACAACCAGTAAGACGGCAGAAAAACCGGCTGATACAGCATGGCAGAAAAGTCTTGTATTCTCTGGTCTGCTTCCTGAAATCGGCTCGCGCCGGCCCGAATCACCGGTGGTTTGCTCTGGCCCTTCCAGCCGAGGTCCACGTTGACGGTGGGCAGGAACGCGCTGAACGCGATGTCGCGGTCCAAGCGCGCCAGACGTGCCTCGATGCGACGGGCGGCCAGGGCACGGCTGCGACGCCGCGCAATGGACAGGCATTCGGCAAGCGTCAGTTCCGGTCCGAATTCGGCCAGGACCGCATCGGTTTCGGCCTTCAGCTTCGCCCTGGCGCCGAGCGCCGACGTATATCGCCGGGCGTCCGTATCCTTCGGAAGCAGGCGGCAACCGGCGACCGCCAGCAGAAGCAGGGCGGCGCCGGCCCGGGTCAGCGGTCGGACTTGCATGTTGAGCGAGACGTGCTTCATCCGATTCGCCCTTCCGCCGGCAAGGAGCCCGGGGCGTCGATGTCACCGGCCGTCCCTCCAGTCCCGGGGCCGTGAAAATGCAACCGGCAGGTGATGCCGCCCACCACATGGCGGGCGATTTCTTCCTGTCGGATCGTCATTCCGGGGCCCGTCGAGGGGAGAAGATGCCGGTCCCAAGGGGGGCGGCGCTCGATGTAGACCGTGCACTGGGCCAGCGTCGAAACAGCCCATGTCCGAAGCGTGGAATGCGGCGTGCCGGGCGGTAAACCCAGCTGAATGAGTCCCTCGATACGTTTCAGAATGGGCACGTAGAAACTGTCCAGAATCAATGGAAGAACGGTAGAAGGGTCGCTGCGCTCACGCCGGAAGAGACGAGTCCGCCAGCGATCTCGAGGTCGGTCGCTCAGGACAATCGACAGGACGCTTCGAGTCCAATCCAGGAGGGCCGCCTCCCACTGAGTCGCCGTTGTAATCGCAGAGACTTCACCCCCTGCCGTCTGCACCCCGGAACTCTCGTAGAGCCAGCGGAAGACTTCGAAATACAGTTCGGCTTTCGAGCCGAAGTGATACTTGACCGCCGCCACGTTCGCTTTCGCTTTCCGGCAGATTTCGCGAATCGTCGCGCCGCGGAACCCGCGTTCGCTGAACGTTTCGGCTGCCGCACGCAGGATCCGGTCTCGTGTCGGCCTCTGTCTCTCGGATCCGGGCCTGCTGGAGGGAGTAAAGTGCATTTTCGTCCGGCCTCCAGCCCGTTCAGCCGACGGGAGCGGGTCTCGTACCTGGATTGTTCGCCATGGCGAGAAACGATGGGCCGATACAATAAAACAACTGTTTAACCCGTCAAGGGGTATCCGGAATACCCGCCCCGGATCGCAAGCCCCGTGAAAGGTGTCCAATCCAACGGCGACCCGACGCGACGGTCCGAGATACGCGTCGGGATGGACAGGGGACCCAATAGGAGGAGGGAAGGGCCGACAGACCCGCGAGTCCGCCGACGTGCGAGTCCTGCTCATGCTCGCACAGCATCCATCCGGGTCAGCTGTTACCCGGTGGGTTGTAGGACAAGGTTTTTCGGATGGAGATGCCGCGGGTTTCCGCCAAATCCAGGCGCAGGGGTTTGGGCGGTTTTTCCCCCAGAGACGTGGAGATCACCTCCACAATGGGGAGCGTCGGTTTGTTTCGGTTCTGAGAAACCACCCGGGCCACGGCACCGTTGTTCAACTCTACGATCGATCCGGTCGAGTAGAACCCCGTGGTAAAAATCAGGGCCTTCAGGACTCGGGGCTGGAACCAGCTCCGCAGGCCGTGAACGATCAGGTTGATCGGGTCGACCACTACGCTGCCGGCCTCTTTTTGGGCCAACTCACCTATGGTCGTCCCGGCGAACCGCTTCCAGCGGTGGTAATAGAGGTGCTCGAAGCAATTGGCCAACAGCAAGACTTGGGCATCGATGACGATTTCCTTGGCGTTCAGAGCCAAAGGACCGGAACCGTCGGCGTGCTCGGGGAATTGTTGCAGCGCCTGGACCACCGTTTCGGGCGCGCCGATCTTGCGTGCAGCTTCCGCGGCGAACACAGCTTTTTCACCTGGGTCGATTTCAGCAGCGGCCTCCGGCTGGAAGGTTGCCGCATCGTGCAGCAAAGCGGCTACGGCGAGGGTGGCCGTGTCCTCTTCAGCATATTGACAGCAGCGCGACAAGACGATGGACAGCATGGCCGTATTCAGACTGTGCCCGACAATCAGTTTTTCCTCCGGGTAGGCCGTCTGCAGCACGGGGACGATCTCGAAATCTTTGTGGACCATTTCGGTCAGGCGTTTGGCCATGTCCGTGATCGTTTCGTACTGCTCCGGATCGGGCGCCGCGGCGACCTGTTTCAGGATTTCACCCAGTTCGGTCCAAAACTGGGGTAGGTTATCCACCAGCGAAGGCGCTCGGCGCAGCCCGAAACTCTCCATAACACGATCGATTCCCGCCGTCTGGTAGGAGATGCCCTTGCTTTTCGGCTGGGCTGCGGGATCGGCGGTATTGACTGTGGCGGCCGGGACCTCTTCTTGTCCGGGGGCGGTCGGACCGGACGGCACAGGGTATTCCTCGCGCGCCGGTTGAGCAAAGGCTGCGGCGCCGGTTTGGGGTGTCGGCGCAGGGGGCGGGGGAGGCGCCCGGAAAGGGACGGTCCCGAAAGCCGTAGCCGTCGGCCCTGTGTCGGCGGGAGCAGTCGTCCTCTGCGCCCCATTCCCGCCAAAGGCCCGGATCCGGTCCAGAGAGAGCGACCGCCCCACACCCCCGCCGTCCTGCAGGGCGCCCGGACCGGTCCCGCTCCGACCCGCGGCTTGCACGGCTTCCGCCAGAAGGTCGTCGAGGATTTGAGCCGATACCTGGTTTTTCGGATAATAGTCCAATGCGCCGCCCTTGATCGCTGTGACGGCCAACCGTTCGTTGCTGTTGCGCGCCAGAACGATGACCGGAGCGAACCCCCCCCCAACCAGTTCCGGAAGCCAGCGCAGGCCGTTTCCTCCCTGAAGATCCGCGCTCAAAAAGATGACGTCGAATCTCCGCGTGGCCAGCAGGCGTTCCGCCTCCTCTGCGCTCCCGGCTTCCGTCACGTCGGCGCGAAAGGTCTCGCCGAACATCAGGAGCGAGCGTAAGAGCAGGCGTTCGTTGCCCTGATCCTCAAGAAGCAGCACTTGAATCTGTTTCGATGCCATCGGCTGTTCCGTGGTTCAGTTTCAGGCGCGTCGCCGTACGAAGTCGGTGCCGTGCGGGATCCAAAACGGTACAATCCGCTGGAACTATAATAGAACCAACCTCTTAATATACCCGATTCAAGCCGCATTGTCAAGGCCTTGCGGCGACGGGGTCTCCCTGTGCAACAGCCTAACCGATTCTGGATCAAGCAACAACGTGGTTGAGTCGTTGGATGGCTGGACCTGCGAGGGGCAGCGCCTAACGCAGCCGGCAAAGACAGGTGCGGACCCAAACTCGGTGCGCTTGCCTGCGATTCGAACCGCTCTGGACGATCACGGAGGCAGTCCCTGGACGCTGCTGATTTCCACCACGGTTTCGGCATCGTGTGAAAGCGGATCGATCCGAAGTGTGCGAATGATGTGTCCCTTCCACAGGGGATGGTTCCCCACGACCAAGCGGTATTCATGGAACTTCCCGTCGCCGACCACGTTGAAGCGGACCGACGATTTTTCGGTCAGCGGTGCGACGGTGCTCGCCCAAAACAGTTGTCCGATCCCATTCTCTCTCGTGCGCATTCGAATTGCGATCTCCCGCACAGTGTCGCCTTCCACGTTCAGAGGCGGGGAAACGGTGAACGGATCGCCTCCGCGCGTAACCATGTAGAGCACACCGTTTCTGATTTCGAACGGGGCCAAGTCCCGGGCCGCCTGCCAGCCCTCGAGTCGACGCTCGAATCGGAAATCGATGCGCGTGGGCGGCGGCGGCCCGGGGGGTGATCCCGGGTGTTCCCTGCCGTCGATGCGCAAAAGATCGCCTTTCTCGGTGTCCTCGATCAGCTCGACGACTGCCCTGCCGTTTTCAAAGAGGGTCGGACGGCTCACTCCGTCCACGGTCCGCCCCCGGGGGTCGAGGAACCGCCATCCCCATTCTTTGTCTTCGAGATAATCCACTCGGTGCGTCGTGCCGGGCCAGTAAGCGCTGAACGCGACCGTTCGTCCGTCCGGCATCCAGGCGGCCCATCCATACCGGGGCAGGGTCAACCGGAATCGACTGCATTGGATCTCGATTGCGGACTTCGCACGGTTCACGACCACTTCAAGGCCGTTCGAGTATCGTACTCGTGCACAAAGCAGTTCCTCGGGCTGGGGTATCCAGCGCACGGGAGTCACGTTGACGCCGGCCCGAATCAGCTCCTCGAGTGTGCCCCAACTCCCTGTCTTGGGGTTTCGATAGGCGATCTGGGTGACGGTCGTCAAAGCGTACCGACGTTGCAGCGCTCCGATCTGGACGACTTCGGAAAGCATCTGACGCCATCTCGAGACCGGGGTGAGGTACAGATATGCGCCGTTGCCGAACAGGACTTCGCAGGCCCGGTAATCGTCTTGGGCTGGGCCCGGTGCGGCGTACAGTGCGCTGCCCCGCGGGATCTTGTCAGTGCCGCCGTAGGGGGGGGCAAAGAAGAAACGATACCCAAGTCCCACTCCGTGCATCACGCTAAGCTGCTGTAACTTACGGAGCTTATAGTCGGGGGCCAAGCTCCGCGTGTGCCCCTCGAACAGGCCGTAGTCGCCCGTATCGAGCCAGCCCCCGATGAGATAGCCGCTGTTGAGCGTTTCGCTACTGAGCGGGCCGCCATGCGTCTGGCGCAGGTACTCGCACAGGGTTTTGAGGCAAGCCCATGTCTCTCGTAGCGAATGCGTGCCCCAACGGGCTTCGAAATCGATATAGGCGCCCGCAGCGCCGGCACTGCCGAGTTGGTCGGAGAATGTGCAATTCGGATCGAACAGATCTTTGATTTCCGGTTCCTGTCGAAAGGCGAGCTTGATCAAGTCGCGCGGTCGAATAAAAGCACGATCCTTCCCCGAAGGGGTTTTCGCCCGTTTCGCTTCCCCGGCTTTGACCGAAGGTGAGCGGGATTTGGGATAGATATAATTGGTGCGAAACCCAAACCGGCCGTATTTTCGGCCCGTCTGGCAAAGATGCCGCAGCTCGGCGACCGTGCCGACGGAAGCGTTTGGCGGCAGGTCGGGCATCCGTACCGAGTCCGGAAGGAGCGCGTCGAACCCGCCCGCCTGCCAGTTCTGTAGAATGGTGTAAAGCCGGATGCGGCCACGGGTCACCTGCCCGAGCAAATTGAGCCAATGCTCCCATTTCGACGCGTGCTGCTGGCCCCAGCAATCCACGTACACGCTGCGGGCCAATTCGTCTCGATACGGACTCGGGGGTTGTGCCGGCGTCGGCACGGCGTTCCATAACCGGTCCGCGACGCGCACGACCAGTACGTCGTCCAAAGTCAGGCGACGCCCTGTCGTGTCGGGCTGGTAAACTGTCTCGCCGGCGATACTGAACGGGCCGGCCCCACCCTTTCGGGGCTCGGCGCTGAGAATTACCGGGAAGTTGGGGTTGACTTCACCTGCCTTCGGGAGTGTCATTTTCCGAAAGCCGTTCAGGCTCGAATGGGAAACATCCCACTCGGCAAACAGCCAGATCGGCCCCTTTGTCGTCTTGCAGAAGTAGGTTGCCGGTCCGCTTTGCCCGCCGTACGCCTCGGCGGAGCGATAGAAGAAAAGCGGCGTGTGCCGGGGCAGGCCGGTCACGAACCCGGGCCATACCCCTTCCCAATCTGCGGAGTCCGCGTGCCAACGCAGGTGTAGAACGATGGTGGACGTTCCGTCCCCTGTGTTGTCTGTCGCGACCTGCACTTCGACTGCGAAGCGCGCTGTCTTTTCCGCCACTGTGCTTTCATAAACACAATAGAGGCGGCCGTCCGGTAGACGTTCCATTTCTTGAAGTCGGATTTCCTGCTTCGGCGGGAGTATTCGACCTCCCGACCCGACCCGAGTCGGACCGGCCCCTACCAAAGGTTGAAAGGCGATCGCGCCGAGTCTGACCGTCACCTGCCGTGTCTGCGGGGCAAAGCGGACTTCGCCTTGCGGAAATCTCCAAACCACCTGGTCGGCGCCGCCTTGGACGGCGCCGACCAGGGCGCCGGCCGCGAGCCATGCCGCAACCCATTCTTTGTAGCAAGGCAGCAAATTGACGTCTCCTCATCTTTTCCGCGCAGCGAACCGGCGCTTGAGCGCCGTCGGCCGCGGTGCATCGGGTGTCAGGCATTCCCGGTTGCGGCATATTTTCCTCAGGCGGAAAGCCCTGCGACCGGGCTCGAGCGAGGGGTCGAAGGGCTTTCCCATTCGCGGGAACCACAGATTTCGTTGTTGGCGACTGTGCAGGGATCGGGAAGCCACGGGCGGCGGGCAGGCACTGGTTGCGCGGACCGCCTGCCTCGGCAACTCAATTCCCGACCTTCCGTTCGGTTTCGTAGAAAACCTTCCAGGGGCCCCAGTCCGACCGCGGCTCGGTGTACTTGCGGTAGAACCGGAGTTCGTCCGCCATGGCTGCGTCCAGGAGCAGTTTCATGCTTGTAAATGACAACACCTTTTTTTCTTTGTGGACAAGGCCGGGAAGAGGGTTGGCGGACTCCGCGAAGGAACGGGACGGCAGTCCGTTGTCGGCCCCTGCCGACAGATGCCGCCAAGAGTGAAACCACGGAGTGACGAGGGTGTATTCCCTTTCGGGATCGAGATCGATCAAGACCTCCCGTGCAGCCTTGTCGAAGCGAGCGTCGAATCCTGCGATGTAAACGGCGTCCTCGCTGAACGGGCGCCCGCGGTCATGGAGTGGGTTGAGGCGGTGGAGCATGGGGCCGTTGGCGAGATAGCTCCGCAGGTCGCGCCCGACCACACGCATCGAGATGAGGTACTTGTCGAAGAAGTAGCCGCGCAATCGCTCGACGGTCATGGGGCCTTTGCGCAGGAACGCGGGTTCCTTATAAAAGGCCGCGACCGGGAGGAGGACCAGGTCGGCGCCGGTTCGGGTGCGCAGGAACTCCGCATACCAGTAGCCGGCATTATAGCGCTCGATGTCCTCGCGCAATGTCGCGACCACCCTGCGCGCGTTGGGCATGTGCGCGGCATACTGCGACGCCAAGAAGTCCGCGGTCGCGGCCTGCTCCGGCATCCGAGCCGTCACCGGAACGGTTTCAGAATCGAAGCTGTCGATCCGCCCCGTATCGGGATCGACCCGGAGCGTGAGTTTTCCCACAAAACGGCCGCTCGCCCCGGCCTGAACGATGATTGTCCCGGTATTCCGGTAAACGGCGCGAACACGCTCCTCGGTGAGACGGGTGTGAGAATGGCCCCCGACGATAACGTCAATGTCGGGATACTCCCCGGCCAGGTCGAGGTCCGTCGGGCAACGGCGCTTTCCTTCGTGCTTCATCCGCTCGAAACCCAGGTGAGTGACCGCTACGATGAGATCCACTTTCGCTCGCTTGAGTTTGTTGACGGCCTTCCTGGTCGACCGACGGCTTTCGAGTACGTGGATGTACGGGCGTCCTTTGGGGTCCTGCCCGTACGTGTCCAGGGTGATCCCGAAAAAGCCCACCCGAACCCCCTCGAACTCCTTCACCAATACGGCTGCCACGTTTTTCGGCAATGGGTGTTCCGTCCAGCCCAGATTGCTCCCCAGAACAGGGACCGGGTATCGGCGCATCAGTTCCTGCAAGCGTGCTCCGCCATAGGCCCAGTCGTGATTGCCGGGGAGCCACATGTCATAGCCCATACGTGCCATGGCTCCGTACATGGCTCCGCCCCGGGTTATCAGGGCCAGGGAGGAGCCCCGGTCGAACCAATCCCCCGCGTCGATGAAGACGGTGTTCGGGTGTGCTTGCCTGAATTCGGCCACATACCCTGCGATGCGCGGTAACTGCGCCAGACTCTGATGGAGATCGTTGGTGTGAAGGATAGTTATGCATACTTTCGGCGTTCCCGCCGCGCAGACCAGCGGCAACATCATTGTCGAGAACAGGGCCAGCATCCGGAGTAACACACGCACGCCTAGGCCGTTGGCGTGAAAGGCGACAAGGCCGCGGTCGTCGTCGCCGCGCCGTCTCCGATTTCCCTGGGTGGGCGCGGCCACGTGCGGCCCCGGTCTGCAGATTCCGGGGCCCCGACTGTTTGTCGTTTGTCGGCTCATGGCGAGAGTCCGCATTCTCCGCGCCGGACACGGCAGCGGCCACGCGTCGCCAGGCGAATGCCGTGAGCGTGAATGCCGCCGCCGTATGTCGAGGTGCGCTCGTCTCGGTTGCAGCGTTCGCCGTTCGTGACGTGTTCGAATCGAGGGGCGTAGTCTACACGGGCACCCTCGGTCTTGTCAAATTCTGCATTGCAGCGTGTGCGGGCAGAGGGCCGGCGCAGTCGGGGTCCAACTCGAACTGTTCGTTCGCACCTCGGCGACCTCACGACTTAAGCGCGCGCAAACGCCCGCCCTCCCCGCAGGCCCGTCAGGCACGTTGCCCCCGGCGTTTGGCGTGGTAGATTCACGTTTGGAAACAGTGAAATCCGAAGCCTTCTCGCCTGCCACGGAGTTATCGAGTTGAAGCAGTTCTTCTCCCGGGTCGAAGCAGAAGTCAGGCGCGCCTTGACCGCTGTCCCGGCTTGTCACGATTGGGACCACACCGAGCGAGTGTTGCGGAACGCCCGGCACCTTGCTCGCGTCGAGGGAGCGGATGCGACGGTGGTGGAGTTCGCGGCCGTGCTTCACGACATCGGTCGGCCGCGCGAGCTGGCAGACCGCGGGAAAACTTGCCACGCCGAGTTCGGTGCCCGACTGGCCCGCGGCGTGCTCGAGGCCGCCGGGATTTCCGACGTCGCGTTCATTGAGCATGTGGCGGCTTGCGTGCGCACCCACCGGTATCGCTCTCGGAACGGCGAGATGCCGGCCACCCTCGAAAGCAAAGTCGTGTTCGACGCCGACAAGCTGGATTCGCTCGGCGCGGTTGGGATCGGACGGGCCTTCCATTTTGCCGGACGCTTCGGGGCGCGGCTCCACAACACGGCCGCCGAAGCATTGGCGTCCGACAGTTACAGCACCGAGGACACCGCTTTCCGCGAATACCTCGTGAAACTGCGCAAGGTCCCCGGGTGTATGCTTACCGACGAGGGCCGCCGACTCGCCGTGCGCCGCCGCAGATTCATGGACGACTTTTTCGAACAGCTTGCGCGCGAAGTCGAGGGGAGCGATTTCTGATGGTCTTCACGGCGGATTTGCACGTTCATTCCCATCTTTCTCGGGCTACCAGTCGGGAGTGCAACCTCGAGGGTCTGCATCGCTGGGCCCAACTCAAGGGTATTCGCGTTGTGGGTACCGGCGATTTTACGCACCCTGCCTGGTTTGCCGAGATCGGAGAAAAGCTTGTCGGGTCTGTACCGGGCCTCTTTCGACTGCGTGCGGAGTTCGCACGCGCGGCAGAGGGTGAGGTGCCGGCCGCCTGCCGAGGGCCCGTGGAGTTCATGCTCACGGCCGAGATCAGCCATATTTACAAACGCGGGGGCCGGGTTCGAAAAGTGCATTCCCTGGTTCTGGCCCCGGACCTCGAGACCGTCGCCGGCATCAATCGGCGCCTGGACGCCCTTGGCAACCTCAAGTCGGACGGTCGCCCCATTCTCGGGCTCGATCCCCGAGACTTGCTCGATATCGTACTCGAGACCAACCCGGATGCGTACCTGATACCCGCACATATCTGGACGCCGTGGTTCTCCATGTTGGGGTCCAAATCCGGATTCGATTCATTGGAAGAATGCTTCGGGGACCTGTCTCCTCACGTTTTTGCCGTGGAAACCGGGCTTTCGTCCGACCCGCCCATGAACTGGCGGGTCAGCGCCCTGGATCGACTCGTCCTGGTCTCGAATTCGGACCTGCACTCGCCCCAAAGGATGGCGCGGAACGCCAACATTTTTCGCACGGACCCGGATTTTTTCGCCATGCGCGACGCACTCCGGGACAAAGACCCGGAACGGTTCGGCGGCACCCTCGATCTCTTTCCGGAAGAAGGCAAGTATCACCTCGATGGACATCGCAAGTGCGGCGTCTGTTTCGAACCCGAAGAAAGCTTGTCGCACGACAACCTCTGCCCGGTCTGCGGCAAGCCGCTCGTGCTCGGCGTCCTGCACCGCGTGACCGAACTGGCCGACCGACCGAAGGGCGCCCGGCCCGATAATGCGCTGCCGTGCGAACACATCATTCCCCTGCCGGAACTCCTGGCCGAACTGTTCGAGTGCGGTGAAAACACGAAGAAAGTCCAGAGGGCGTACCGCCGTCTGCTCGAACGCCTGGGGCCGGAACTGCGCATCCTGCGGGAGTTGCCGCCCGACGACATCGAGAGAGTCGGACCGGCGCTGATCGGGGAAGCCGTGCGCCGAGTGCGCGACGGCAACGTCGTCCGCCGTGGCGGGTTCGACGGCGAGTACGGGGTCATCCGTGTGTTCGCCCCTGGGGAGAAGGACCGTGTGCAGCGGCAAATGATTCTGCTCGCCGTGCAGCGCGTTGCTCCTGCTCGCCCGGCGCCCGCGTCTCCCCCGGTCGCCGCTGTGCGCGAATCTGCGGGACCGGCTTACCGGCTCGGTGTCCTGCGCAAGGAGATCGCCGCCGGACCGGGGTCCGGCGGGGCGGCTTCCGAGCCGACCCAGCCGCTGCTCTTCCGCCTGCCGGGCGGTGAAATCCTCGAAGGTCTCACCGTGGCTCAGCGCCAAGCGGTGACCACCGTGGAAGCGCCCGTGCTGGTGGTGGCCGGGCCGGGGACCGGCAAGACGCGCGCCCTGACACGCCGTATCGCTTGGCTCGTGCGCTGCCACGGCGCGGCCCCGGAACAGATCCTGGCTGTCACGTTCACCAACCGCGCTGCCCGCGAAATGACCGAGCGCCTGGGCAACCTCCTTTCCCCCGCTGCGGCCCGAAGACTGACTGTGGGTACGTTCCATGCCTTCTGTCTCGACTTGCTCCGCGGTCGGGCCGAAGCCGCCGGCCTGCCGCCCGATTTCCGCCTCCTCGACTCCGATGCGGCTCGTGACCTGGCGGTCGACCGACTCGGGCTCAAGCCGGCCGCGGCCCGGGAGTTCCTCAATGAAATCGAGGCCGCCCGGCGCGAGTTGCGGAGTCCGCACGATGTCCCTGGCTATCCGGCCTATGCCGCCGCACTGGAAGCGGCCGGGCTGGTCGAACTCAGTTCCCTGGTTCCGCGCGTGGTCGGGCTACTGGACGCGTACCCGCATATCCGGGACGCGCTCGCGCTCGAGTGGATCTGCGTGGACGAATTCCAGGATGTCAGTCCGGACCAGTACGCCCTGGTCCGCAGATTGCGCCCCGACGGGCGTGGGCTCTTCGTCATCGGCGACCCGGACCAAGCCATCTACGGCTTCCGCGGCTCGAGCGGCACCGCTTTCACGGATTTCCAACGGGACTACCCGGACTTCCGCCACGTGGTACTGGAGACCAACTTTCGTTCGGATGCCTGGATCGTGCGCACCGCGGCCCAAGTGTTGGCGCCTGGACGGTCGGCGATTTCGGCCTCGGCGGAGGCGGCTTGGCAGCGGCAACTCAGGGTTCGAGTCCACGAGGCGCCGACCGCTGCGGCCGAGGCGGAATTCATCACGCACGAAATCGAGAAGTGGGTCGGCGGCGTCGCGCATTTTTCGATGAATTCCGACCGGGTCGCGGAAGCCGGAATGGGCGGTATGACGTTTGGCGACGTCGCGGTCCTGGTTCGCCTTCACGCGCTGGTCGGGCCCCTGGCGGAAGCCTTGAGTCGACTCGGTCTTCCCGTGCAGGTGGTTCGTAAGTCACCGGTTTTCCGCTCCGGCCCCGGACGGGCGCTGCTCGGCGTCATTCAACGGGCCCCGCTCGAACTGCGCCGACGAAAGGCCGCGGACGCCCTGGCCTCCCTTGCCGCAACCGTCTCTCCGGACGACGCCTTCTGTTTGGCCGGAGACGCCTGGAACGAACTGGTGCGACTGGCCGAGCAAGCAGACGGTTCGCTCGACGCACTGCTCGACCGTCTGGTTCTGCGGGCGGACGCGGACGGCTACTCGAAGAGTGCGGAAAAAGTGGCACTGCTCAGTATTCACGCCGCCAAGGGCCTCGAATTCCCCGCCGTGTTCCTGGCCGGATGCGAGGACGGTATTCTGCCGTATATCCCGCCCGGGGCCGAGGGACCGGAAGATTTGGCCGAGGAACGTCGCCTCTTTTACGTGGCCATGACCCGAGCCGAACGCGTCCTCTACCTGACCGGCGCAGCCAAACGACAATTGTTCGGCAAAACCCTGGTCCGGGGCCCTTCTCGTTTCCTCGAGGCCATTGACCCCAACGTCCTCGAATTGATGGGACCGCCCGCCCGTGCTCGTCGAAAACGCCCGAGGGAACGGCAGCTCGAGTTCGATTTCGGCTGATCCCGTGGCACGGGGGTCGGAGCTTTCCGGCTGATCCCGTGTGTGGCACGGCCGAAATCACGACACCCCATGATGCAGGCCGCGGGGGCCGCAGACGGCGGGGGTCGACCGGCGAACGCTCGAGTTCCGCACCGACCGGGATGGATCACGCCGCTTCTCGTACAGGTCCGTGCTCGTCGGAGTTGGCTACCGGTGCGCTCGATCCGGAGACCGGGCGCGCACGTACGACCGACACATGGGATGGCGCCGGCAGAAAAACGGTCGGACGATGGGGCCGGAACCCCGACCTTGGAGTGAGGCCGGCTTGCTTGTAGTGGAGTTTGTTGGTTGCGATCCGGGCAAGGCGACGATACCGCTTTACAGGGACGATCTTTCTTGTATGGACGCTGACTCCGTGCGTGGGGCCTTCGCGGAGGGGACGGAAGCCGCGCATTGGCCTCGAGTTTTCGGCTTCCGGGTTATTTCGAGATGATCAGCAGACGGAACTCGAGCGGCTGCAGCTTCAGGTTGAGGACGCCGTCGGGGCAAGGGATAGACTTGTCGGACAGGGCGTCTCGGGCCCGAAGTTTTCCGGACAGACCGAGTCGCCGCCGGTCCAGTGCGATACGCGCTGCGGCCGGCGAATCGCCCAGGTTGCTGATCACCGCGAGCACACCGCGGGCCCCGCGTGTGTAAAGGCTGCATTTCACCGCGGCGGGCGTGACGGCGACCTCCGCCCCATTCTCCCAGTAGGGGAGCCAGCGGGCCTGCTTCCGACCGAAGTCCGCCGCCGTCTTCCAGATGCTTGCCGCCAATTCGATGTTGTTGGGACGCACGAGCACGTCGTGCGGCAGGGCAATGGCCAAGGCCTCGGCGTACGTGTACGGTCGGCCGTAGCACAGCATTTCGGCGGGCACTCCCCAGTTCCGGCCCATGAATTCGGTCCGGAATGCGTCCAGCGGCAGGACGTCGAGTGGGCGGTTTTTCGGGTCGCGCGGGATGCCGCCGAACTGCTCGCCGTCCCAATAGCTCGTGGCCCAACCGACCGACGGGATGGTCATGCATGTGGACTGATGCACGTTCACAAGTCCGGTCGGGTTGCGCGTTTTTACGATGGTGTAGATGCGTTTCATCATTTGGCGGACGGCAAAGAACGGGTAGGTCCGGTGTCGTCGTCCCCCCGCGTCGGTCCACCCGCAACCGTGTGCGGAGTTCGCACACCCGTGCGGATTGGCCGTTCCGTCCAGGTAGACGCCGTCGACGCCGTATTCGTCCATGGTCTGCGCAATGGCCCGGGCCAGGTAATCCTGCCAGGGCGATCGGTAGCAGCAGATATAGCACCGTTGTTCGGGCTGGCGATGGTAGCCGCCCGCCCGGGGCCGAACCAAGATTTCGTCCCGGTACAGGTCCCATTCCGGGGCGATGTTGCTCAATTCGTAGCCATAATAGACCAAGAGGCGAATGCCGCGTTCGTGGCAGGCCTTGACTAGGCGGCGGAGGCCTTCGGGGTCGGCCGGTGCGAAGTAATTTTGGATCCGAGACCAATGTTCGTGGAAACAGATGGTCCGGACGCCCAGCTTACGGTAATGGTCAAGCGTCGTGACCGGCGGTCCGTGGTACGCCAAGGCCGCCGCCGAGCCGAATCGACCAGGGACCATCCGCACGTCGGGATCCGCGGTGCCGCGGCCGCCGCGGGCTGTTGTCGGGACCGTGTGTACTCCGGACGGCGTTCGCGCTATGGTGTCGAACGATTCGAGCAGCAGGGCATGTCCGTCCGGCGCCAGTGCCGCGTGGGCGCCGCGCGGTTCGTGTTGCTCGTTGCTGACGGTAAAGTCGTCCACATCCATGTCGCATTGTCCGCCGCCGAGCCGGATGCTGCCGCCGCGCAAATCGCGCGGTACGACCGGCAGCAAACCCCGGTACGAGCGCCGCGCCACGAGCTTGCCGTCGTTGTAGAGACGCAACTCGCGCCCCCACGAAAACGCGACGTGGCGCCACTCGCCCTTTTTCCAGTTGCAGCGCGCTCCCAGGATGACGGGATACTTGCCGTCCGGGGAGCGTATATACAAGCGCATGCCCCGGTCGTCGATGTTCCAGTAGTACCCCACCGTCCATCCGCCGAAATCGAAGAGGAAGAAATTGCGGTTGAACCGTCCGCGGCCCGGGTCGCCGGGCTTGACGGGGACGTTCGGGTCGAACTGCGGGCGCACCCACGCTTCGAGGGTGCCTTCGCGAACGTCCAAGTTGCCGTTCGCCGGCCAACGAACAGACAACGGCGGAGACCAAGGCCGCTTTTCGAGACCGTAGTTGCCCGTGTGCACGATGCGGTAGTCCCAAACATCTTCCGGGTTCGACCGGACCGGGGTCGCCTCGAACCCGAACCTGGCCCGGAACGACTGGCCGGGTAATTCGGGTTTGTCCAGCAAGTGAATGCGCAGCAGAACCGTATCGCCCTGCCGCACGATTTCGGTTACACGGTTCGGATCTCCCGGTCGAAACGCCTCGTCCGAGGGACAGAACCAAGCGAATCCGCGCCATTCGTCTCCCAGCCAGACGAAGGGACGAAAACCCATCATGGCGCCCTCCGGCGGCAGGGCGCCCGCGTTGAAACGGGACCGCCATCGGCCGGGATAGTGGTAAAGGTAACGTGCGTGTTCGGCGCGGTACGGGATCTCCAGCACCAGGCTGTCGAGGCGCGTATCGGGGCGTTCCAGGGTGAGTTCCCAGTCGCAGCGGATACACCCGTCGTATTCGCACCAAAGATTGCCGCGCACAGCGGCATCCGCGCTTCGCGCCTGCGTGCTGAATTCGACCCGGGCCGGGGTCTTCTTGGAAAAGTTTGGCCCGGATCCCCGCCAGACCTGTTTTCGGCCGTCCACAACCGCAATGAGCCGAATCGGCCCGGCCAGCATGGACTTGTCGCGTGCCGTCACGCTTTCGGGGAAGGGAAGCGCGCCCCAGCGGTATTCCCGCAACGCCGGCCGTACCGCCGAGCCCCGCACTTCGATCGGGGTCCACGGCGCCAAGACGTTATCGCTGAATCCTTCTCGGTTCCCGAGCCATTCGGGTCGCGGGGGGAGATCGAGTGTGTCGAGGTGGCGGTTGAAGACAGTTTTCCCGTCCGCGGCGAATGCGCGCGCCGAAAGCTCGTACCGGCCCGGCCTGACATCCCGAATGTCGAGCGTCACGGTCCCGCGTCCGGCCTTGTCCAGGGCGGTCCGGCCCGATGACGCCGGGCGCTTGCCGCCGACCGCGGTCAGCGTGCACTCGACTCGGCCCGTCCCGCCCAGTTTTTCCACCAGCAAACCGCCTTGGAATTCGACTTCGATTCGACGCGCTTGCAGCAGGTATTTCCGCACAGTGAAGTCGAGAGGGGGGGGTATGGTCATTTCGACGACCGCTCGGAACAGATCCGTCCCCTTGTCGCGGGCCGTCACAATCCCGGTGCAGGGGCCGGTTTGCTCGGGCAGACCGTCTTTCCGGGGCAGTTCGGACCGGAACGTCACCGTCTTGGCGCTGCCCTTGGCCACTATTGCCTGCTGCCGTTGGACGAGTCGGTCCGCCGGACCGAACCACCATCGCAGCGTCACAGGCCCATCGGCAGCCGCGACCCGCAGACCGAGGACCACTTTGCCGCGCCTGGGTGAGAGGCGGATTTCCGCCGCACGTACACTCGGCGCGTTCGCCGTAAACCGCAACAGGCCGAATGCGTCGGGTTGGTGCAGTGTGCCCCGCATCGCCGCCCAACTCATCACCCGTGCCGACGGTGTCTGCCGATCCCAGGCCACGTTGAATCCCCACGCGGCGCCCGGTTGCGGTGGGCCGCCCAGACTGGCGAAAGGGATCGCGATTTCGGTCGTCCATGCCGTGGTGTCCGGTGTCGTCGAAACGGCCGCCCGCCACGGGGCGTTCCAGCGATTGTCTTTGCCGGACGAGTCCCAACGGACCCCGGCGGCGTTGACCACGAACTGAAAGTATTTCGAGCGCGTTCGACCGGGATCGAGAAACACCTCGAGCGCATCGTCGGCCCACACCGGGCCGTCGTGCTTCGTCGCTGCGGTCTTCGGTCGGACGCCTTTCGGCTTGGGCAGGCGTGCTCCGACGTAGAGGGTTGTTGCGTCCCGCAGAACCAGGACGGTCGGTTGCCGGCGGACCGCCGCGCCGGATGCGATGTCCGCCACCGGCAAGGCTTGCTGGGCGTCGCGCCAGGCGGGCTCATCCAATTTGCCGTCCAGGACGATGCGGCCGCGGGCGACCGGCGGACACAACAACGGGGTCCGCGGCGGGGCCGCCATGCCGACAAGGTTCAGAACGAATACGATCGCACCCGTCGTCCAAGTCTTCGGTGTCATTGCGCCACCTCCCAAGTTGGGTCGGCACCGGAGTTCGCATCGCGGCCCGGGTTTGCGGAACCGCCTCAACCTACACCGGCCCAAGAAACTTTTCGACAGATCCGACCTTGATCGCTTCCTTCGGTTCTGCGGGAACCTTTCCGGCTTCGGAACCGGGGCGGGCCGCCTGCGCACGGCATGAGTCCAACAGAAATCCGGCCCGGATCTTGCAATGGGGCCGCCGCGGCCCGGGACACGCCCATGCCGCGGAACGGGGTGGCGGGCAATCCCACGTGAGGCGACAGCGGTCCGATTTCAATTAAAGGGGCTATAGTTTGAGCCCGGCCACGCAACCTTCGCCCAGGCAAACAGGTGAGGTCCCTGAAGATGAACAATTCTCATTCCGTCCTTCGACTCGGTGCTGCGTTTCTGCCTGCCTGTTTCGTGAGTTTCGGCGCTGCCCCTCGTGTCATGCCCGCGGGTGCCCGGCCCGACGATCAGCGTCTGAAAAAGTTGCGTACCTTGAACGATTATTTTCCGTGTCGGCGCATTCGTTCTCCGGAAGAATGGGCGGTGCGCGCCGCGGAACTGCGGCGGCAAGTACTGCTTGCCGTCGGACTTTGGCCCATGCCGCCGCGGACCCCGCTCAACGCCGTCGTTCACGGTCGCCGCGAGTTCGACGACTACACGGTCGAGAAAGTGTTTTTCGAATCGATCCCTGGTTTTTTCGTGACCGGCACGCTGTATCGCCCGAAGGCACCCGCGCCGCAGGGCGGGCGTCCGGGCGTACTGTGCCCGCACGGCCACTGGCCGGGTGGGCGCTTTTACGACGCGGCCGAAGCCGCCGGTCCCAGGAACATTCGCCGACAAATCGCCGACGGTGCGGAACGGTTTGTGGAGGGTGGGCGGAGCCCGATACAGGCCCGCTGCGTGCAGCTGGCCCGCATGGGTTGTACCGCCTTCGTGTACGACATGATCGGTTATGCGGACTCGATTCAGTTGCCTCACGCTCCCGGAATGCGGGACGCCATGAATACACGTTCCGATTGGGGATTCTTCAGTCCGGCCGCCGAACTTCGGCTTCAAACGATGATGGGGCTGCAGACATGGGATTCCATTCGCGCCCTGGATTTCCTCTGTTCCCTGCCGGACGTGGACCGGGACCGGATCGCCGTCACCGGCGCCAGCGGGGGCGGTACCCAGACGTTCATTCTCGGCGCCATCGACGACCGGCCTGCTCTGCTCTTTCCCGCTGTCATGGTATCCACGGCCATGCAGGGCGGCTGTACGTGCGAAAACGCCTCTTACCTCCGCATCGGGGCGGGAAACGTGGATATTGCCGCCTTGGCCGCGCACCCGGACGCTTTCCGGGAAGAGAAACCGCGGCCATTGGGGATGACCGCGGCCGACGACTGGACCCGGCAGATGCCGGAAAAAGGCTTCCCGGAGCTGAAACATCTCTACGAACTACTCGGCGCGCCGGACCGGGTCGCGTTGTTTTCTTTTCCGCAATTCGGCCACAATTACAACAGTGTCAGCCGAGGCCGAATGTATAGTTTCCTCAATCGTTTCTTCCACCTCGGATTCGAGGATCCGGTGCTCGAACGCGATTACACTTTCCTCTCCGGCAGCGAATTGAGCGTGTGGGATGAATCGACTCGCCCTGCCGGCGACCGGAAGGGCGAGGCGTTGGAACGCCGTCTTCTTCGCGAGTGGACGAAGCGATGGGAGGAGCAGTTCCGGGGGCTCGTCCCCCGGGACCGGGCGGGGTTGGAGGCCTTTCGCCGGGTTATCGGCGGGGCATGGCAGACCATCCTCGGGCGCAGCCTCGATAGCGCCGGCGACGTTCAGATGCGTCAAGTCGGTCGGACCATGGCCGGTCCCTTTGCCGTCGACCTCTGGCTCCTGGACAATACGACATGGCACGAGCAGGTGCCGGCACTCGTTCTCGAACCGCCTTCCTGGGCCGGCGACCTCGTTCTCTGGGTCACGGACGACGGCAAGAGCGGTCTTTTCGAGCCCGGCGGTTCGCCCCGACCGGAAGTTCGGACTCTGCTGGAAAGCGGCGTTGCCGTGGCAGGGATCGACATGCTCGATCAGGGCGAATTCCCGGGGTCCAAGCACCCACCCACCCGGCAGAGACTTGTGCCCGGCGGCAAAGCTCCATACGTGGGCTACACTTTCGGCTATAACCCACCGCTGTTCTGCCGACGGGTCCATGACGTGCTGACCGCTTTGGCGGCCGCACAAAGGGCCGCTGATGCACCCCGGCGTATTTGCCTGATGGGGACGGGCCGCGTTGCCGGTGCGGTCGTCGCCGCCGCACGCCTCGTGACGGGAGAGGCCGTGCCTTTCGCGGCCGTCGACGGTCGCGGTTTCCGCTTCGACGATTTGGACCGAGTGGATGACCCCATGTTCGTTCCGGGGGCGGTCAAGTACGGCGACGTGGGGGGGCTGCTTGCACTGTCCGCTCCCTGGCCACTGTCGGTGATCGTCGGAGAATCCCTGCCCCGGGAGGCGGCGACGCTGGTTCGCACCGTGTACTCCGCCGCGGGCGCAGCGGAGGCGTTGCGTTGTCCGGGCCTCTCTCCGGAACAGACCGGTGCAGCGGCCCTGGTCGACGCCCTCCTGGAGCAACTCCGAGAATAGTCGGAGCCCGTCCGAAAAAAGGTGCATGGTCGCGCGTGGGCACGATTTACTGAGGGCTGGGCCCCTTCGACACGGGGCCGTTGGGAAACAAACAGGGTTGTCCCTTTTTTGCGGGTCGCCTGCCTGTTGCTGGCTTGCCTTTTTCTTTCGGCCTGTTAAACTGTAAACATGCCAAGCCCGGAGCCGGGGTGCGTTGGCGAGAGCCGGCTGTTTTGAAAAAGAACCTGGAGTCCGCGCGAACCGGTTGACTCGGCAGGCTTGTCCTGGCGCTGAAGGGGCTTGCGGCAGACGACTGCGGCGCGTCCCCGACACAGAGAGTTGGGCTGGAGTGTCTGCTGGAGATAGACAACGGAGAAACGGCCTCCCCATGGCCCCGGAGAACGAAATGCTTCGGAGGAAACGAATCGCCTGGCCCACCGTCGTCCGCCTGTCTGAATACCTGATCATTCTTGAAGAACTCGTGGAGAACGGCGTCGACGTGGTAACCAGCCGCGAACTCGCCGGACTGTACGGCAACAATGCGAATCAGGTGCGGCAGGACCTGTTCTGCCTCGCGGAGACGGGGCGTGTAGGTCAGGGCTACAGCGTCCCCGTCCTCGAACGGACGATTCGGCAGGCGCTGGGTCTGACCGAGCCTCGGGGTGTGGCCATTGTCGGTTGCGGTCGTCTCGGGACGGTCTTGGCGTTGCATGTGCCGTTGGCGAATTACGGGTTGAATCTGGTCGCGGCGTTCGATGTGGACCCGAACATCGTGGGCAAGAACCTCGGGGCGGTCCGGATCGATCACGCGGACCGTATGACGGAAATCTGTCGAGATCGCCGCGTACGCGTGGCGGCGTTGAGTGTTCCCGAGGAAGCCGCCCAAGACTCGGCTTCGAAGCTGGTGGCGGCGGGAGTTGTGGGAATTCTCAATTACACCCGGGTGCGTCTGAAAGTTCCGGCTCGTGTGGTCGTCCAGAATCGTCAGATCATTTGCTCTTTCATCCAGATTGCCTGCGCCGCCTTCTGCGGCCACGACTCTCTGCCCTCGCCCGGCCTTGTGCCGGACGCCGACGTGGGGCGGTGACACGGCGTGCGACTCGATCCTCGCGGGGGGGGCATTTCTTGTGCTCCAACGCGACATGCGCCGGCGTTGCCGTATCCCGCCGAGAAGAACCCCGCTGCTTCCGCGACCGAGATCGGGCCCGCGCCGACACCCCGGGG
>JAADHN010000153.1:3567-53418 GCA_013151865.1 Kiritimatiellota bacterium | reverse complement strand
CGGACATCCATGAACAAGCGAATGCACATTGAGGTCCGGGGTTGCGTCCAGGGAGTGGGCTTTCGCCCCACCGTGTATCGATACGCCGTCGAGGCGGGATTGTCGGGCTTTGTCCTGAACGCGCTTTCCGGAGTCATCATCGAGGTCGAGGGTCCGCCGGCGCGGGTTCGGCAATTCCTGGTGCGCCTGCGGCAGGCGCCGCCGCCCCAAGCGCGCATCGATGCCCTCGAGGCCCGGGAGGTTCCGGTGAGGGGCGACGCCGGGCTTTTCGTCATCAGCCGGAGCGAGCGCTCCGGCGATGTGGCGGCCGGGATGCCGCCCGACTTGGCCACTTGCGGCGACTGTCGTCGGGAACTGTTCGATCCGGCTGACCGGCGATACCGATACGCCTTCATTAACTGCACCAACTGCGGTCCCCGTTTCACCATCATTCGGTCCCTGCCGTATGATCGTCTCCGGACGTCCATGGTCGGGTTCCCCATGTGTCGGGCTTGCGAAGCGGAGTACACGGACCCGCGGGACCGACGCTTCGATGCCCAGCCCAACGCGTGCGCGGCCTGCGGTCCGCGATTGACCCTCCGGGACGAGCGCGGGGGCGAAGTGCCCGGGGACCCCATTGCGGAGACCGCACGATTACTCGAGCGGGGTCACACCGTGGCCGTCAAGGGTCTGGGCGGTTTTCACTTGGCCTGCCGAGCCGACGACAGTCAAGCCGTGGAGCGGTTGCGCAGGGACAAGGCGCGTCCGCACAAAGCACTGGCCGTCATGTTTTCCTCGGTCGAACAAGTGCGAAATCACTGTCGGACCACCCCGGAGATCGAGGCGTTTCTGGAACGGCCCGCGCACCCCATCGTCATTCTGCCGCGACGGCCGAACTCGACCTTGAGCCCCCTGATTTCGCCCGACACGGACGACGTGGGTGTTTTTCTGCCTTATACGCCCGTGCACTTGCTGCTCCTGCGTGAGATCGGTCCCCTGGTAATGACCAGTGCCAACCGGACCGAGGAGCCCATCATCTCCGATTTCGCGGAACTCGTGCCCGACATTTTGGGGCGGGCAGCGCATTTCGCCCTGGACCACGACCGCCCCATCGTCCGTCGCTGCGATGACTCTGTCGTAATGTTCGCCGCGGGCGCCCCGTTTCCGATCCGCCGTTCCAGGGGGTATGTTCCCACCCCGGTGAAACTGCCGGTGACCGGCGCGGCCGTCCTGGCGTGCGGTGCGGAGCTGAAGAACACGTTTTGCGTTACGCGCGACAGCGACGCCTTTCTCTCCCAGCATGTGGGAGACCTGACCGAATGGGCCGCCTGCCGGTTCTACGAGTCGGCGGTTCGGGATCTGGTGGCCCTGCTCGGGGTCCGGCCCGCGGTCGTCGCTCACGATTTGCATCCGGACTATCTCTCTACTCGGTTTGCCCGCAGGGTCCGCCTGGCGCCCCTGCTCGGGGTGCAACATCACCATGCCCATATTGCCGCCTGCTTGGCGGAGAACGGGCGTCAGGGCCCGGCCATCGGAGTCGCTCTGGACGGTACCGGGTACGGACCGGACGGCACGGTTTGGGGCGGCGAATTTCTCGAAGCCTCTCTGGCCTCGTACCGGCGTGCGGCACGTTTCGAGTGGCTGCGGCTGCCGGGCGGGGACGCGGCAGTAAAGCATCCGGTCCGTATTGCCTTGAGCTTGCTGGTCGCTGCATTCGGTTCGGACGAGGGCGCCCGCCTCGCCGCGGAACTGCTTCCGGGGCTGAACGAGAAAGACCGGGCCGTGTTGCTGCAGGTCCTGCGGGTTTCGCATCGGTCTCCGAACACCTCGAGCGCGGGTCGCCTGTTCGATGCGGTTTCCGCACTTTTGGGCCTTTGCGATACAATTACCTACGAAGGGCAGGCGGCCATCCGATTGCAGACGGCGGCCGAACGTGCCGGGGTCCGCCCCGCTCCGGCGCCCGTGGAACTCGCGACCGGCTCCGAGGTCGCGGTGGTTTCTTTTGCGCCGCTGGTCCGACGACTCGTCCGGGCCCGGCGCACCGGGGCCGACATCCGCGAAATGGCCGCGCTGTTTCATGCTACGGTGGCCGGAGCCGTGGTGCGTACTTGTTCGATGCTGCGGGAACAGACCGGCTTGGAGGAAGTCGTCCTCTCGGGCGGTGTTTTTCAGAATTCACTGCTCACGGGGTGGACGACCGAAGCGCTCGCGACGGCGGGTTTTCGCATTTGGCGCCACCGGCAGGTGCCGCCGAACGATGCCGGGGTATGTTATGGCCAGGCTGCTGTGGCGTTGGCCGAGCACACGTTGAAACACTAACGGGGCACGTTCTCATGTGTCTGGCAGTTCCCGCAAAGATCATCGAATTACACGATACCGAAGCGCTGGTGGACATCGACGGCATTCGGCGCACGGCGAACGTGGCCTTCATCGAGGCCCCGGCGGTTGGGGATTACGTCCTCCTGCACGCGGGTTTCGCCATTCGCAAATGGTCCGAGGAGGATGTGGCCGAGTACCGCGAGATCCTGGCGTCTTCTGGGATCGGTTCGGCGCCTGACTCGACAGTGTGAAGTCGGCGCCGCCGGCCTTCTCCCGGCAGCGGTCCGCCTTTGCCGTCGTTCGCCCGGCCCCGTTTCCCCTCGGCGGGTTTCTTTCGGGTGAATCAGGGGCGGGTTTCGCATCTCGCGGCCCTGGATTGCCTCGTGTTTCGAGGGCATGTTACACTGAGACCCCCCGTTCACGGGAGTCTCGGGTTTCGGTGCTTTTCACAAAACGTTTTGAGTTTGGCGAACCGGCTCGGCAGCGCAGGTTCGCTCGGATCGGGGAAAGCGGCAGCACCCAGGAGGTCAGACGACATGAGTGTACCTTTGAACGTGAACTTGACGGGGAAGACCGCGGTGGTCACCGGCGGCGCCGGTGTGCTCTGCGGCTGCATGGTGCGGGCCCTCGGGGAATGCGGGGCCCGTGTCGCTGTGCTGGATCTGCGTGAAGACGCGGCGAGGGCGACCGCGAAAGAAATCGCCGAGGCCGGCGGCACGGCCATCGGCGTGGCCTGCAACGTGCTTGAAACGGCCAGCCTCCAGCAGGCCCACGCCCGCGTCATCGAGGCATTCGGTCCGTGCGATATCCTGGTGAACGGCGCCGGCGGCAACCACCCCCAAGGGACGACCAGCAAAGAGTTCCTGTTCCCGGACGATCTCGAGGGCTCGGACCCGGCGATCAAGACATTTTACGACCTGACCCCGGACGGCGTCCAGTTCGTCTTCGGCCTCAACTTCTTGGGGACGTTCCTCACGACACAGGCCTTTTCGCGGGATATGGCGGAGCGAGGCCACGGCACAGTGGTGAATATTTCGTCCATGAACGCCTTTACGCCGTTGACCAAGATCCCGGCCTACAGCGCGGCGAAAGCAGCGGTCAGCAATTTCACTCTTTGGCTGGCCGTGCACATGGCCAAAGTCGGTATTCGGGTCAACGCCATCGCGCCCGGGTTTTTCCTGACCGAGCAAAACCGCAGCCTGTTGACCAATCCGGACGGGAGCATGACGCCTCGGGGACAAACGATCGTCTCGCACACCCCCATGGGTCGATACGGGACGCCCGACGACCTCTTGGGCGCCCTGCTGTGGTTGGTGAGCGACGAGGCCTCCGCGTTCGTCACCGGCACGGTGATCCCGGTGGACGGCGGATTCAGCGCTTTCAGTGGGGTCTGACCGCACAAGCTCGGCGAAGATGGGGCGTTGCCGTCCGGACGAAGGCGCGGGACCGGAGAATTCGGTCCGTTGAGGACGGCGAGGCAGGCGGCCGGCGAGCGACGGCGGGTGTTCTCGAAACGAGGCCTGGACTAACCACGGGAGAAGATGAATAATGGCTGCAAGAAATCTGTTGGTGGCGCAATCGGGCGGTCCTTCGCCCGTGATCAACAGTTCCCTCCGAGGCGTGGTCGAAACGGCTCGAATGTTTCCGGCCCGTGTCGGGCACGTCTATGCGGGATGGCACGGCATCGAGGGCGTTCTGAAGGAAGAACTCCTCGATTTGTCGGTCCAGGACGAACAAGAGATCGCGCTTCTGCGCAACACGCCGGCTGCGGGCGCCATCGGCACGTGTCGGTACAAGATGAAAGCTCACCAGGAGGAAGATTTCGAGCGCGTGGTGGCGGTGCTCGAAGCCCACGACATCGGCTATTTTCTGTACAACGGCGGCAACGATTCGATGGATACGGCCCATAAGGTGGCGGCCCTGGCCCGGGAACGGGGCATCGAAGTTGTCGCGGTCGGCATCCCGAAGACCATTGACAACGACGTGGGCGACAGTGCGTTCGAACTCATCGACCACACACCGGGTTACGGTTCCGTGGCCCGGTACTGGTCCCACATTGTGCAGAACGCCGAAGAAGAGAACCGCGGCTCCTGCCCGTCCGACCCGGTGCTCGTGCTCCAGGCTATGGGCCGCAAGATCGGGTTCATCCCGGCGGCGGCTCGTTTGGCGGACCCCACGCGCGAGACGCCCCTGCTCATTTTCTTGGCGGAAGGGGCATTGGCGCTTGAGGAGATGGCGGACAAAATCAACGCCACGGTGAAACGTCGCGGTCGGGCTGTGGTGGTGGTCAGTGAAGGATGTGACATCGGCGACTTGGGTGCATCGCGGGACAGTTTCGGTCACGTCCAGTTCAGCGCCAGCCGGACAACGGTGCAGCAGGCCCTGGTCAACTACTTGAACGCCCACGGGCTGGCGGCCCGGGGCAACGCCCGCGGGCAGACGTACGGCACGGCCCAACGGGACACGGCCGTGTATGCCTCGGTGGTGGACCTCGATGAGGCGTACCGGGTCGGCCAAAAGGCCGCACTGCTGGCGTTCGAGGGCCGGGGCGGCTTCATGGCCACGATTCTGCGGGAACCGGGCCTGATTTACAGTGTCCGCTACGACAAGGTACCGCTTGAGAAGGTCGCCAATTCGGAGCGGACCTTCCCGGCAGCCTGGATCACGAAGGACCGGTGCGACGTTACGGACCAGTTCCTGGCATACGTCCGCCCCTTGATCGGCGAGGATTGGCCCAGTGTGCCGCTGGTGAACGGACGGCAGCGTTTCGCCCGTCTCAGGCCGGCCTTTGCTCCGAAACAACTCTCGGAGTATGTGCCCCAAGCTCTGCGTTGAGCCCGGGCGTTCGGCGAAACGGCGTCCGTTTCGGCAAGGCGTCGGGTCGACGGCAAGCACGATTACCATGAACAAATCGATTGAGGGGACGCTTGCTTTTCGCGTCTCGCACCACTGCCCCGGCGGCAAAAGGGTACTGTCAAGTTCGGAATGAAAACACCATGCCGAATAAACAACAGGGAGAAGCACACATGAGTGGGAACGCGGATATCGGCATCATCGGTCTCGCCGTGATGGGTGAGAATCTGATCCTGAATATGGAAAGCAAAGGCTTCACCGTGGCGTGCTACAACCGTACGGTGAGCAAGGTCGACCGGTTCGTGAACGGACGGGGCAAGGGCAAGAAGATCATCGGCTGTCATTCGCCCGAGGAATTCTGCGCCGCCTTGGCGCGGCCACGCAAAGTCATGCTGATGGTGAAAGCCGGCTCCCCGGTGGATGCCTTCATTGAAACCGTCCTGCCTTTCCTCGAGCCGGGCGACATTGTCATTGACGGCGGGAACAGCCATTTTCCCGATACGATTCGCCGCACGAACTACTTGGCAGAAAAAGAGATCTACTTCATCGGCACTGGCGTTTCGGGAGGCGAGGAGGGCGCGTTGATCGGTCCCAGCATCATGCCGGGCGGCAACCCGAAAGCGTGGCCCCACGTCGGCCCCATCTTCAAGGCCATCGCGGCCAAAGCCGAGGGCGAGCCCTGCTGTGAATGGGTGGGCGATAACGGCGCCGGCCATTATGTGAAGATGGTCCACAACGGGATCGAATACGGCGACATCCAGATGATCTGCGAAGCCTACTTCCTGATGAAGACGCTCCTGGGCATGACGCCGCCCCAGATGCACGAGGTCTTCAGAGAATGGAACGAAGGCGAGCTGAACAGTTACCTGATCGAGATCACGCGCGATATTTTGGCCAAGGAAGACGAGGAAACCGGCGGCCCCCTGGTCGAGATGATCCTGGATACGGCCGGACAAAAGGGTACGGGCAAATGGACCAGTCAAAGCGCCCTCGACCTCGGTGCACCGACCGCGACCATCGCCGAGGCGGTATTCGCCCGGTGCATGTCCGCGCTCAAGGAGGAGCGGGTGGCGGCCTCGACCGTGCTCAGTGGACCGCAGCCGGTTTACAATGGTGACCCGGCCACGCTCATAGAAGACATCCGTAAGGCATTGTATGCCAGCAAAGTCTGCTCGTATGCCCAAGGCTTCCAATTGCTGCGACTGGCCGCCGCCGAGTACGATTGGGACCTCAAGTACGGTGAGATCGCCCTGATGTGGCGTGGCGGGTGTATCATTCGTGCCCGGTTTTTGGGGCGTATCAAAGAAGCCTTCGATGCCGACCCTGACTTGCCCAACCTGTTGTTGGCGCCTTTCTTCAAGGGCGTGATCGAGGATTGTCAAGAGGCTTGGCGCCGCGTCGTGTCCATCGCTGTGCTCAATGGCGTTCCGACTCCGGCCTTCAACAGCGCTTTGAGTTATTACGACAGCTACCGCCGTGACCGGTTGCCGGCCAATCTGCTGCAGGCCATGCGGGATTACTTCGGGGCCCACACTTACGAACGCGTGGATAAGCCTCGGGGCGAGTTCTTCCACACGAACTGGACCGGACACGGCGGGGACACTTCGGCCAGTACTTACATCGCTTGAGCGGCACGCTTGTTCGGCCGGTTATCGCGCCGCGACGGCATCGAATGCCTCGGGGGCTGCCGGCGCACATGGGGGCCGGGGCTCAGGGCGGGGCGATGTTCAAGAAGGCGGGGCCTGCGCCGTCCGGCGCCGTGCCGCATGGGCGCAGCACCAACGCCATTCCACACAGTGGTGGTCCCCCGTGCCCCTGCCCCGTGGATTCGGTCCGCCGTTCGCGCGATGGGTCGACGCGGCTTCAGATGCCTTCCGTTCCAGCCAGGATCCGCTCGACCACCTCCATGGTCCGGACGGATTTGGGGAACGAAGATTGCGGCAGGGAGGGATCTCCGGCGCGGACGGCTTCGATGAATTCCCGGTCCTCGTCGTAAAAGCCGAGGACCCGAAAATCCTTGCTCGAGCCAGCCGCCTCCTCGGCCGTAATCGCAATGCCTGTCGCATGCTCCGGGTCGAAGTACGTCCCGGCCGTTTCCACGTCGACCACCGCGCAGCAATTCTGGCCGTGAATGTCCAGCCGCAGGTGACGCCGTCCTGAATTCCACGTGGCGCTGAAGAACCCGCTCGTGCCGGATTCGAACCGGAGCAGAGCGTTGAATTTCACGTTCTGGTCGTTCCACGACTGCCGGGTGACGCTGGCCAGACGCGGACTGGATCCGTCCCCCAACCACAGGGCCGTGTCCAGCATGTGGATCGCGTCGCACGTCAGAATGTCGATCCTGCCGTTGTAATACAACCCACCGCCCGGACTGGCTTTGATGAATTCCGAAAAGAATTGATCGATGGGCCCACGGGCTTCGACCATTTCCCGCATTTTTTTCACCAGCGGTACGTGTTTGCGTTGAAACCCGATTTGCGTGATGCACCCGTTCTTTTCCGCCAAGCCAGCCAGGACTTTGGTCTGAAAGGCAGTGACCGTGGGCGGTTTCTCGGAGAACGTGTGCAGGCCGCGCCCCAGGCAATCATGGAGCAGGTCGAAACTGTCCTGGGGCGGCATGACGATGTATACGGCGTCGAAAGTCTCTTTGTCGAGCATCTCCCGGTAATCCGTGTAGATCGATGGAATGCCGAATGTGGCGGCGTTTCGCTCGGCCTTTTCCCGGACGAGATCGCACACCGCAACGATTCGAACGTCCGGCATGTCGGCCAGGGACGGATAGTGGTACTTGGTCGAGAGACTGCCGGCGCCGATGAATACCACATTGACAGGCGCGTCCGAGGCGAGGCGTGCATTCATTCCGGTTTCTCCTGACTCCAGAGGCCGTTGTCGTGTGTGCAGGCGGGAAGCGGACGATCCAGCAAAGCTACCGACGCAATCGTGTGAATTCAAACCCGCGGATGCCGACGGATGTCCCATCCCAACCGAGGGCGTTTCTCGGGGTGGTGCGGACCCGGAAGAGAAGCTATACTTTGTCGTCACCCTGAACGTAAGAACGTAGTGGCGCCATTGTTCCGCAAGGTCAAGGTACGGAGTCGCTGATCGCCGCGGAAGGGCTTGGAGCGCCGGCCCATACGCCCGCCGCGTTGCGCCATCGGCGATTCTCGACAGATCGGTCTCATTCGACCTTCGACCGATCCGGGCGCAGCCAACCCGAATTCAGGATGAGTCGCACCTGTTTCCCGACACGAACGGTACAGGGGACGTGCGGGCGGAAAAGGACGGAGACAATGGTCCTCAGCCGGGTTTGCCGTACGATTCTCGGGGGTGTCGGCGTGTGTCTTCTGCTCGCCGTGGCCGTTGTCGGCTGTTCGTCCGGACGAAAGCGTGCCGACAGCGGGAAGCCCCTCGTGCGCGTCTGGCATGTTTGGGGCGGGACCATGGCCGAAGGTTTTCGCAAAGTGTGCGATGCCTTCCGGGCCGATCATCCCGATGTCGACCTCCGGACCGTGTTTGCCGCCAACGACCTTGCCACGAACCAGAAGTTTTTCACCGCAGTGGCGGCCCACCGTCCCCCCGAGGTGGTCTTCGTGGACGGTCCGCAGGTCGCGTCGTGGGCGGAGTGGGGGGCGCTCGAGCCCTTGACCGACCTGTGCCGGGAAGCCGGTATCGGCGAGGCCGATTATTTTCTGCCCTGCTGGCGGCAGAATGTCTACAAGGGCGAGGTTTGGGCCTTGACCTTTTGCGCGGACCCCAACTTCGGTTTCGTTTGGAATCGGGAGGCGTTTCGCAAAGCGGGACTGGACCCGGACCGGCCGCCGACCACGACCGATGAATTGGACCGCTACGCGCGGGCCCTGACCGTCGTGAAAGACGGCGAATTGGTCCAGATCGGTCTGATCCCCTGGGCCCAGTACGGAGAAGCCAACTCGATGTTCACCTGGGGCTGGGCCTTCGGCGGTCGCTTTTACGACCCCGAGACCGACAGGATCACCGCCGACGATCCGGCCGTGGTCCGCGCCCTGGAATGGATGGTCAGCTACGCAAAGCAGTACGACGCCACTAAAATCGCCGGTCTACAGCAAGGGTTCGGGGCGGCGGAACAGAACCCTTTCATTACCGGAAAAGTGGCCATGATGTGCCTCCACATCGGCGGGGTTGCGGACCTCGCACGCTATGCTCCGAATCTGGATTACGGCATTGGGTACATCCCGTCCCCGCCGGACGGGGAGAAACACAGCTCTTGGGTCGGAGGATGGTGCATGGCGATTCCGCGGGGCGTCCGGGACCGCAAAGCGGCCTGGAAGTTCATCCGTTGGCTGTGCGCCACCCCGGAAGGGACGGCCCTCGTTGGAGAGGCCACCGGTCTTTTTCCGGGCTTCAAAGCGTCTCCGTTCTTCGCCAAGGTCCGCGGCCGCAAACGATACGGTCAATTCCTGCGGATCCTCGAGGAATGTCGGCATCAGCGCCCCGTCATGCCCGTACAGGCCCGGTATATGCGCGAGCTGACCCGGGCCGTAGGCGCCGCCGTGTACGGGCGCGCCACCCCGGCCGAAGCACTGGCTCACGCCAGGGAAGTCACCCAACGCGAACTGAACGCCATCCGAAGAGGGGAATGACCACCATGAACGCCCGCAGGTCGCCGGCGGCGCGCCGCCGAACCATCCTGGGGCTCGCCTTCTGTGCACCGGCGATCCTGGGGTTGGTCTTTTTCACACTCTACCCGATCACGGCGTCGTTCTATTACTCCTTCACCCGCTACAGTGTGATGAAACCGCCGGTGTGGGTCGGCCCGGCAAATTACTCAAACCTTCTTCAGGACAATCTGTTCTGGAAAGCACTTTGGAACACGTTGTACTTTGCCGCTCTGGCCGTACCGCTCGGAATCGTTACAGCTCTCGGATTGGCTTTGCTCTTGAACCTGAAGATCCGGGGCCAAGCCCTGTACCGGACGTTTTTCTATGTGCCGTCCATCGTGCCGCTGGTGGCCGGCTCCGTCTTGTGGGTCTGGCTCTTCAACCCCCAGAATGGCGCGATCAACGCCATCCTGCGCCCGATCCTCGCCTTCCTGCACCTCGGGGAGCCGCCCGGCTGGTTCGCCGATCCGCTCTGGGCCAAGCCGGCCATCGTGCTCTGGAGTTTGTGGGGTGTGGGCGGATCGGTGGTCATCTTTCTCGCAGCTCTTCAGGACGTGCCGCGCGAACTCCGCGAAGCCGCGGAGGTGGACGGCGCCGGCGTCCTGCACCGGCTTCGACATATCACACTGCCGTTCATCAGCCCCCAGATCCTGTTTGTTTTCATCATGGGGTTGATCGGTGCGTTCCAGTTCTTCACTCCCGCCTACGTGATGACCCGCGGCACCGGTGGGCCGGTCGACTCGACCCTCTTCTATTCCCTCTACCTGTTCAACGTGGCCTTTGCCGACTTCAAAATGGGCTACGCCTGCGCCCTGGCCTGGGTCTTGTTTCTATTGATTCTCGGTTTCACCCTCCTGCTCTTCAAATCCTCGGCTCGGCATGTTTACCACGCCGGTTGACCTCCGGCGTCGCTTTCCGGAGGGCACGGCTTCGGAGACCGTTCCCCTTCACGACAAGTGCACGGCCTGTGCGCGCATTCAATGGGTGCGACTGCGAGAGCTTGGGGATCAGGGATTCGGGATGGCCTCGGCCCGGGCGATCAGTTCGTCTTGCTCGACCCGGGAAAGGTCCACGAACCTGGAACTCAACCCGGCGAATCGCACGAGCAGGTCGCCGTGACGTTCCGGGTGATGTTGCGCATCCCGAAGCCTCTCCGCATCGAGGCAGTTCACCTGCAGTTCCTGGCCGCCGCGCCGGAAGAACCCTTCGATCAAGGGCAGGAGCACGTTCGCTCGGGTCCGCCCGGCGGGGAGTGTGATATTGAGGTTGTAGCCACCGCGATAGTAGGTGCAGGCGTCGATGCGGGCCACAGAATTCAAGACGGCCGTGGGGCCGCGGGTCGCCTCGCCGGCCCCTGCGCCGATGCTGTCGGCGACGGGGCGCCCGGCATGGCGACCGTCCGGCGAAGCGCCGGTCCGTTTACCGTCCAGATGATGCAGGCTGCGGACCACGTGGCAGACGATGTGCCCGTTGTGCCCGAATTCGCGGTCGATTCGGTCGAGCACGCATTCGCGCATGTCGAGCAGGCGCATCGCCCAAGCGTCGGCTGCCGGTTCGTCGTTTCCCCATCTCGGAGAGGTCAGGAGGCTGCGTCGCAGGCACTCGGCCGCCGCGGAGCGGTAGTCATTCTTCATGGCGTCAACGAGTTGCGAAAGTGTCGCTGTCCGTTCCCGGAAAACCTGTCGGTCAATGGCGGCCAGGGCGTTGGCCGCGTTCGTCAATTGCCGCTCGAACAGGCCCGGGATGCGGTACTTCATGGCCCGGACCATGTCATCGCCTGCTTCGATGCAGCCGTGCATCAGGGCCGAAGTGAACGGCACAGGCGCCGCCTCCGGCAGGCGGCGCCAAGCCTCGACGCAATGTTTCCGGGCGGCTCGCAACCGGCGCTCCAGGGCAGTTTCCAGTATGTCCAGGAGCGCATTCGTGTCCGAGACGCTGTCGGGCGAGGGATGGTCCAGCAACAGTTGATTCAAGATCTCGAGGTACAGCACGTTTCCGGCCCGCGCATTTGCGGACTCCGCAGCCAGGCCGGGAATGCCCAATTCATTGCATCCGATGACGCAGTATTGCCACGCGTCCTCCGGCGCCACCCCGGCGTTGACGAAACCTTGGGCGGTGGGGTTGTCGTGGATCAGCAGCGGCATACTCAAGCCGGCTGCCAGCAGGTCGGCGGCCCTGGATTTCAAGCTCGGGGCCAGGCGCGGATGCCAACGCAGGAACAGGTGCGGGTCCCCCACCCGGACCAGATCGGCGGCATCGAGGAAGCAGCGCGTCAATCGGTTCGAACAGTCTCGTCCGCGTGCGTCGGCGCCGCCGACTGTTACGGCCTGGGTCTTCGAGCCGCGCCCGAAAACCGAGTTTGCGGTGATCTTGAGCATAAATGCACCGATCAAGGCCGTGGTCGTCGTTTCGTCCAGGTTCGATGCGACAAACCGTGCCAGGACACGGTCCGGGAGCCCGATCGACACCGACATGCCGTGTCCCTCGAGGGCCAGGGCCAGGTGCACCAGCACGATGGCCTGCAACCCTTCGAACAGGTTTCGAGCCGGTCGAGCCGGGACTTGGCGGCACGCCTTGGACATCCGTTCGAGACAGGAGCGGACCAACGGATCGGACGCGGTCCGGGCGGCCCGGGCCGCGGTGTTCGCATACCGTCCGGCCCACTCGATTACCGCCGTCAAGCAGATCCGCATGGCCGTGCGATAGGCCCGTTGCGCCGGAGTGCCGGCGTCGTGCAGAGAGTCGACCCGCGCAATCAGCGCCTCAAGCCCCACGTGGACCACGGTGTGGAGGTCGACGGCCAAATGCCCCTTGTCACTGTTGCCCCCAAGGGACCGGTCCCGCCAGAAATCGCGAAGGTCGGCGGGGACGCCGCTGTGGAGAATGCCGGCCAATCCGTCGTTTTCGTGGATTACCTGCGCGGGTTCGGCAAAGCCGTGTTCCGGTACGAGCATCCAGGCCCGGGGTTTCGAGGATGTGTTCCCTGCGAAAATCGGGTTCGACGTCACATCGAGCGTCATGTGCCGCAATACGTGTTCGAAAGCCCGGGCGCGTCGCAGGCCGGCCGGCTCGTGCTCGTGCTGTCGCCACGCTTCCGTGACCAGGCGTGCCCGTTCCAGGCAGATGCTGTCCTCGGCGCCGAGCAGTTCTTGTCGGACCGACAGCACCAGCGACCGCAGCCCGATATCGTTCGACGCCCTGCCTGCGGAGTCCGCGACCGACGAAACATTCCGGCCAGTGCCCATGCCTAACTGACCCCTTCTGCAGAAAGCGTGACCGCGGCGATCCCTCACTCGTTCCCGAGGCGCGAGAGGGTGATGCGACCGATGCGGCCTTTGAAGTGGTAGCCGCCTTTGCCGGATGCGGAACCGACAATGGCGTGACCTGTGTACGTCGCGGGCAGCGGCGAACGCGTGGCGGCGTCCAGCTTGCCGTTGACGAACAACATGGCGTTGTCGCCGTCGAACCGTACGGAAACATGATACTGCCCGCGAGTGGAAAGAACGGTCTTGCCCCGCAGGGTCCGGCTCCGGCCTTGGCCGGCGAAGATGTGCACGTCCAACTTCAGGCCGCGGTTCATCACGAGACGGAAGCCCCGCTTCTTGTACTCCATGGCTTGGTAAACGCCGCCGTAGTAGTCGTCGGGCGTCGCGTCGGGCGACAGGTCGACATCGAGTGCGAACGGCGCAATCTCCGCCAGTTCGTCGACGCTTTCCAGCGATGCGCTCAGTCCTTCCGCCCCGGTGAAACGCAAGGCGGGCGCATCACCGATCCGGGCCGGTTGCGGGCTCGGGGAGTCTTTGAGTGGTTTGAATGCGGCCGCCGGGTACTCGCGACAAGGCAGGACGCCGTCCCGGTAGTCGGCGGGATCCCAAACCGCAAAAGGGCGCCCCGCGCTTCCGATCTCTTCATCGCCCGCCTCGACGCCGCCGGTTACACCCAAAAGCATAATCTGCGTTGTCTCCAACGCACCAATGACATCCAATGATGCCACGACCTTGTCCGGGTGCGGATTCTTCCATTCCGTCACGTAAAAGCCGACAGGCGAGGCGACACGGTTCTTGCCCGTCCACGCGACCTGTGCGTTCGCCACGGGGCTGGGATGATACCAATCCGAGATGTCTTTGTGCCAGCGCACCGGGAACTCCACGGTCGAGCCGTCGGCGTAGTGGAATACGTAGCGCGCCACGACCGGTGTCGGGTCTTTGCCTTTCGGCGCCCAGCCGGCAGCGTGTGCGAACCAGAAGACATCCGCTTTTCTGCCGACGGGAATGCCTGTTTTGCGGTCCGGGAGTTTCAGGCGGCGGTCCTTGCCGCGCAGCGAAATGATGGCGTGGCCGTGGTTTTTCGCAGGATCGATGAGTCGAAACGGTCGACCGCAGAACCGGTTCATTGTCGGAAACTTGTCCACCGGGACGGGCGGGCCGTTCCCCCCGCGCCGCCCGGTATGGTTGACGAGAAAGAAACACATGTCCGACTCGCCGCTGTCCATCCAGCCGCCCTTGCCGTCGTCGGGCGTCTCATCGTAGTAGCCCATGTTCGCATGTTGGGACAGGTCGAGGTAGAAGTAGCGGTAGGATTTCTCGACCCGGGGTCGAATGCGTGCGCCGAGGTTGGCCGCGACGGCGCTGACAATACGCATCACGCTCGGCCCGCGCGTGGCCAGCGCGCGCTCCCAGGGCAGCGTGTCGAACAACACCGAGCCCCTGCCGACGGGAATTTCCGTCAGGACGCCCGGGTCGGTCAGTCTCCGGCCCGACTGCAACGTCGGCAGCAAGAGTTCGTAGCGGCCGATGGACGCCAGCGGCTTGCCCTCGGCGAAGTATCCCGCCCGCGCGCCGAGGTTCACTTCCGTCCAAAAAAAGTCGGCTGTGGACAGTCCGTTCAGTATGTGTGCATCGGCCCGCCGCGCCAGCGCTTGGATCTTCTTGTCGTCAAACTCCCGCAGGGTCGGCTTGAACGGCAGAATCTTCGCCGCCTTGTTCGCGGTCTCGGGCGTGAAGCCGTGGAGCCACACGCGTCCGCCCGCGGCCAACAATTCTTTGATTCCCGCGAAGTCCGCCTCGGACAGATCGGCGGACGCGTCGACGAACAACGGCCCCGAGGGGCCGCTGAGTCCCGGGATGATTTCGATGTTGCACGTGCGAAGCAGGCCGACGGCGTCGCGGTTGGCGCCGGCCAACACGTGCAGCGGAGCAGTGGGCGGCGGCACGTAGTCGACGGCATAGCGGACGAGTCTGGACAGAAACAATCCCGCGGCAGGTTCGACACCCACGCGGTCACAAAGGAACAGCTGGCTTTGAAGGACCGTTCCCTTGCCGCACGGCGTTTCTCCAAGCGGCATCCACTCCAACCCGTACACGCCTCCCGCGTCCAAAAGGACCCGGGTACGGCCGTTGGCGGGTTTCACCAGAGCGCGTGCCGCAACCAAGTGGTCGGGCCTCCACCACGAGAGCTGTCGGTCGTCGATGCCGGTGAGAATAGGGTGGTCGTACGTGCGTTTCCAGGTCCGACTGCAAATGTGTTTCTCATCGATTTCGGGGAATTCCGAGCCGAGGGAATACCATTTGTCCTGCCGCAACACAATTACCCGTCCGCCTTCACGGGCAAAGCGGACGAGGACGTTTTTGAATCGGGACAACTCGGTCTTTTCCCCGACGATGACGACGCGTTTGTTCTTTAAACCTGCCGACGTCACGGAGGCTGCACGTTGCAGATTGAGGCCGAGTTCGGTCAAGGCTGCGGCCGTTTCGCCGGAAGCATCCACCAGCATGATCGAACCGGCGTCCACATCCGCCAGCGACGGGCGCGGCAGGATGAAAACCGTTTCCTCGAACCGGCTCTTTTCGTGGGTGCCGCCGGCCGCCCAGAACATCAGGCGCACTTTCAGTGTTGCCGCGACCTGCGCCGAAACCTGCGGAAACTGGATGGGAATGTCCATCTCATGGACTTCCCCGGGTTTCAAGACGACGGGGATTCGCTCTCGCCACAGTGTCCCCCTTGCAGCCGTGCTCAGGGTGCACTGAAGGAACGTTCTGTACGTGTATTCGTGTTCGCCTTCGTTAAACAAGACCACGCGGCGCGCAGCTGTCTCGCCCCCGAAGAAGTTCGGGTGGAAATCGACTCGACGCACGGCCACTTGCGGCATGACCAGCGCACGATTGCCGTACCACGGATTCAGTCCCGCCACTCCGCGACGCCGGTAGATATCGGTCAGGATCATCACCGCCTCGGCAAAGGGGTTCCCGGGATATCCATCGCCGAACTTGATGTCTTGCCGACTCCACTTCTCCCAGTCGTATGCGGCTTCTCCGGCGAAGGCGCACCATTTGGTCGGCGAACCGCCCAGGCTCCAGTATTCGCCGACGATGAGTGGCCTGTCCCAAACAAACCGCGTGCGCCATCCGGTGTTCTCGCCCTTGTCTTTCAACCACGAGAAGTTGTTGGGAACCACCAGGCCGGAGTGGGGAAACTCGTCGCGTAGTGGGCCGGCTTGGCTTTCGGGGTAATGCACATTGACGATGGACAGCAGGCCGTCCCAACCGTTTTCCCCGTCGCCGTCAAGCGGTCGGATGGCGTCCAGTTCACGCACGGCGCCGATGAGTTCCCGTGCGACTGCTTTGTATTCCGGGTGGTCGGGCATCCTGTCCCAGTAGGTCTCGTTGGTCATGTTCCAGATTACCACGGACGGCCGGTTGCGGTACTGCCGCACGATGCCTTTGACATACTCGATGTATGCGGGCAGCCAAAGCCTTTTCTTTTCCGGCGGGTACGATGCGACTGCAGGCGGGGAAAACTCCGGAATGATCATGACGCCCAGCTCGTCGGCCCAGTCCATGACGTTTCGGTTGATGAAGCCGATATGCATACGGACTGTGTTGCATGGGCGCCGGGCCGTGAGCCGGAAGCCGCCGGATCGCGGATCGCCGATCGCCACATTGGCGTAGTCGGTTCCCGGGGGGGTCAACAGCGAGTCCCGCAACAGCGTGATCCGTCGTCCGTTCAGGTAGAAACGCTTGTCTCGGATCTCGAACTCACGGAACCCGAAGCGCACGCGTTTTTCGTCGACGACCGCGCCCTTTTCCCGAATCCGGGCATAAGCGAAGTACAGGGCGGGTGTTCCGGGCGACCACAGGATCGGTGCGACCCAGTCGTCGCGGACACGCACGACTCTCGCGGCCCCGGCAGGAATCGTTACGACCGGAGCTTCGACCAAGCGCTCGGGGACGCCGTTCTTGCCAGTAATCAGAACGCTCGGAGCAACATTCACCGGCAGTGGCCGTGCGTTCGTCACGGTGATGTCGAACTCGATTCGTCGGGCCTTCACAAAGGTCTTCACATACACGTCGTCGACGTGGACATCGGGGACCAACTCAAGGGTGACATGCCCCCAGATACCCGCAAAACCGCCGCGGCTCGGGGCAAGCAGCACGTTGTTCCGCGCGTCCACCAGCCCCGTGCGGTTGGTGAGGCCGACCACAAGTTCGTTCTTGCCGTCGTGCAGCGCATCGGTTACGTCGTAATCCAGCCGGATCATCCCCTGCAGTGAGCGACCGATGAGTTTGCCGTTGAGCCAGACCGCGCTCTTGAAGCCCAATCCTTCGAATTGCAATACCGCGCGTTTCCCTGCTCTGCGCCCCGGCGGCAACTCGAATTTCCGGCGATACCACGCGGACGCTTTGTCCGCGATGGGCCGGCCCTGCTTGTCGAGCAGCTTCCGGATATCCGAGTCATAGACACTGAAGGTCTTGAGAAACGGCCCGCCGCGGGAGGGAACCTCGATGTTCTGCCAGCCGTCGTCGCCCGGTGGGAAGTCGAAGTTCCAGCCTTGATTCGCCCGTGTTTGCCAGGCGCCGTCGAGGCGCATGACCGCGCGTTGCCCCGAAGGCGTCGGGGTGACGGGTTCGGCCGCGGCCGAGATACACAGGATCGCCACACACAAAGGGAGGCGAGGACGCAGCAGGGCTTGTTTCATAATGGGCTCCCCGGGAAAAAAATACCAGAACCACGCAGTGTAATATGGCCGTTCTTATCCGGTTCGCCGCGTCCCTTGGGAGCCACCGCCGACTTGGCTGCCGACACAATTCGGAAACGCCGAGGGTGTGACGCCCGCGGTTGCCGCATCGAGCGGCAACCGACCGGACACTGCACCTGCTCCAGGTTCCTTCGGCGTCACTCTCGAGTTCGTTGTCGACACGGCTGTCACGGGGAGGAGGCGCGACCGCAACACCGAGTACCTTGACAAGTCTTTCGACACATCGGTCAAGGGGACCTTCTCGTTCTCTCCGCGATCAAGACGGGAGTTGCGTACGCCTATCGCGGAAGGATTCGACGGTGGTCTTCTTCGAATCGTTCGTGGCCCCCAAAGGGCTTCTTGGGTACACCGCCAATCTTCGTCGGGACAAAACGGTTCGGGAGGATCTTGCGGCCGTTGTTCGGCGGTCCCACGGGCGAGAGAGGGACAGGGAGGCGGCGCCGAAGGGACCGGACCAAGGAAGCGCGGACCCCGAGAGTCCACCGCCGGTGCGGCAGATTCATCCGGGACACGCCCGCGGCTTATTCGAAGTCAACGTCGGCGGGCGGGGTCAGACTTGGAGCGACATCAGGAACTCGATGTTGTTTTGGGTTTTCTTCAGCTTATTGATCAACAACTCCATGGCTTCGACCGGCGGGACGCCGCTGAGAATGCGGCGCAGAGACCAAACCCGTTCCAATTCTTCGGGATCGAGGAGCAGTTCCTCGCGACGGGTTCCGCTTTTCTCGATGTTGATGGCGGGGAATGTGCGTTTTTCGACCAGTCGTCGGTCCAGATGGAGTTCCATGTTGCCGGTACCTTTGAACTCTTCGAAGATGACCTCGTCCATTCGGCTGCCGGTTTCGACAAGGGCCGTAGCGATAATTGTGAGGCTGCCGCCCTCCTCGATATTCCGTGCCGAGCCAAAGAAGCGTTTGGGTTTGTGAAGTGCGTTGGCGTCCACGCCTCCGCTCAGGATGCGCCCGCTGTGAGGTTCGATGGTGTTGTAGGCCCTGGCGAGGCGGGTGATGCTGTCCAGAAGGATGACGACGTGCCGCCCGTGCTCGACAAGGCGCCTGGCCCGTTCGATGGCCATCTCCGCCACTTGCACATGGCGTTCGGGGGGTTCGTCGAAGCAGGAGTGAATGACTTCCCCGTCGACGGAGCGCTTCATGTCGGTGACTTCTTCCGGGCGCTCGTCGATGAGCAGCACGATCAGGAGGATATCGTCGTTGTTGTTGGTGATACTGTTGGCCATTTTCTGAAGGATAACGGTCTTTCCGGTTCGCGGCGCAGCGACGATGAGGCCGCGCTGACCGCGCCCGACGGGGCTGACCAAGTCCACGACGCGCATCGTGATTTCGTCCGTCTCGCGCTCCATGATGAGACGTTGATTGGGAAAGAGCGGGGTCAGGTTTTCGAAGGGGATTCGCTCTTTTTTCACTTCAGGCGGATCGTCGTTGATCGATTCCACCTTGAGCATGGCGAAAAAGCGTTCTTTTTCACGCGGCTGGCGGATTTGCCCCGTGACGGTGTCGCCGGTGCGCAGGGAGAAGCGCCGGATCTGCGACGGGCTCACGTAGACATCTTCGGGGCAGGGCATGTAACTGTATTCGGGGCTCCTGAGGAAGCCGAATCCGTCCGGCAAGATTTCCAAAACGCCGCCGCCGTACATGAGGCCGCTCTTTTCGGTGTTGGCCCGGAGCATTTCAAAGATGAGTTCATGTTTGCTCAGACTGCCGACGCCGTCGATGTCCATTTCCAGGGCTTGACGGGTCAGGTCGGCCATACTCATGGCCTGGAGCGTCCCCAAATCGAGCCCGCCTGCGGGTCGGTCCCGTTTGACGGCGGCCGAATAGCTTCGGTGCGGTCGGCCGCCGCGCGGCGGCCGGCGGCCATTGCCGTTATCCTTCCAAGGGCCCCCGGTCACTTCAGCGGCCCCGCCGTTTTTCCGGGCGTTCTTCTCTCCGTCCATTGTAGACCTTTCCTGTCTTCGCTTGCCGTGCCCGGCCGGTCTGCCGCCAGCAGCACTCCGCCGGTGGGGGCCGTGCGATACTTGTTCTCCGCCGGAGTTCCCGGATTCGCGAGTCATACGCGGGCATCCTCCACAGTCAAGACGTGTTCCAGTTTCTTCCGCAAGATTTCGCACTGCCGACGCAGCAGCTCCAGGCTGCCAAAATTGATGAGGCCGTAGTCCGCTCTGTGCAATTTCTCGTTCATCGGGAGCTGGGTTGCGAGCCGACGTCGGATCTCCGCACCGGACCATCCCCGCTGCTCGAGTCGTTTCATCTGAACGGCCTCGGGACACCAGACGGCCACAGTTCGCCACATGTCCCGTTCCCAGCGGACTTCGAACAACAGCGGGATTGCACAAAAGAGCAAGCCGGGTGTCCGGCAGGCCGCGATTCGGATGCGCTTTCGGACCAGAGGATGCACCAAGCCGTTCAACCACCGACGTTCGGTCGGGGTCCCGAATACCAGATCGGCCACACGCGTTCGATCGATCGTGCCATCGGCTTGGAGCACGTCGGCTCCCCATCGCCGTCGAATAGCGCGGTAAGCGGCTTCTCCCGGCGCATACAGGCGGTGGACCACATCATCGGCGTCCAAGACCTCCGCCCCCTTTTCCCGCAAGATTTGCAGCACAGTGGTCTTGCCGACGCCGAGGCCGCCCGTGATACCCACCAGGCCCCGTGGAACGTGGGTCGGGGGCGGTCCGGATGTTTCCGATTCGGCAACGACTCGTTCCATGCTTCCCCGGCACCCATGGTGTTCCCCGGTTTCCCACGCATGGCTGCAATGGATCCGGGATTGCCCGACTGTGGACCGAGAACGGCCTCGTGCGGTGCAGCGTATGCCGCTGGACCGAAGTCAGAACGGTAGAAGCATCCCCGTATTGGCGGAAAGGGAAACAGCGCCGGAAACCGGACGCAGCACTTGAAGGGAACGCTCGGAGACCGAAGCGGTCGGGTGTCACATGGAATCGTGGACGGGCGTCCCGCGGAGCCCCGGGGACAGCGACCGCCGACGCTGAATGGATCGCGGCAGTTCTTTCGTCAATTGGGGTACTGTACAGCCTCGGTTGCATCGAGTCAAGCGATTTTTCAAGGAGATACGATAAAATTCTCAATGCTGGCTCGAATGCCTGCAGGGATTTCGGCCCGGATGCGGACGCCTTCGGATGTGTGCTTCTCGCCCAGCACACTGCTGGTTCGGTGGATGAGTGCGATCAGTTCGTACTTGCGATGCGGTACGAGTAAGTCCACGGATTCGAGTCCGGGCAGGGCTACCTCGGCAAGTCGTTCGAGGAGTACGTTGAGTCCGGCGCCGGTTTTGGCGGAAACGAACACACATCCGGGGTAACGCCGTCGGAGGCGAGGGAGCGTGTAAGTGTTTTGGATCGTGTCGATTTTATTAAACACCAGCAGGGCGGACTTGTCATGGACGCCGATTTCACGCAGCACCGCCTGCGTGGTCTTATGGTGTTCCTCCACTTGACCCGCGCTGACATCGAGCACCTCGATGATCACGTCGGCCAGGACTGTCTCTTCGAGGGTGGCTTTGAAGGCTTCGACGAGTTGGTGGGGCAGTTTGCGAATGAACCCGACCGTATCGGAAAGCAACAGTTCGCGATGGTTCGGCAAAACGATCCGGCGGACGGTCGGGTCCAGGGTGGCGAAGAGTCTGTCCTCGACCAGGACGTCGGCGTGGGTCAAGGCGTTCAAGAGTGAAGATTTGCCGGCGTTGGTGTACCCCACGATGGCGGCGAGCGGGACGGGTTTGCGCAGACGCCGACTCCGTTGGACCCGTCGCTGTTTTCGGACTTGCGCCAATTGCTTTTGCAGGCGTCCGATGCGGTTTCGCACCATCCGTGCGTCAACTTCGATCTGCTGCTCGCCTTCCCCGCGGAGTCCCATTCCGCCCCGCATGCCGCGCTGGCGCGAGAGGTGGGACCAGCGGCGTTTCAGGCGCGGCAGCTCGTAACGCGCCTGGGCCAATTGGACTTGCAGCACCGCCTCGCGGGTTTGGGCTCGGGAGGCAAAGATGTCCAAGATCACTTCCTGGCGGTCGATGACGGCCATTTCCGCCAGTTTCTCCCAGTTGCGCTGTTGGGATGGCGTAAGGGCCTCGTCGAAAACAATGACATCGGCCGTGCAGGAACGGGCTGCGTTCACGATTTCCTCAGCCTTGCCCGACCCTACCAGGAGACGACTTACGGGGTGATCGAGTCGGACGGACAGTCGACCCGCGACGGATATTCCGAGCGTGGCGGTAAGTTCCCCCAATTCCACGAGCAATTCGCGTGCTTCCTCGTCCGGCGTCTGGGGGCCGCGGATTCCTACCAGAAAAGCGCGTTCGACCTTTTCCGGCTTTGCCGAAACGTCATGGAGCGTTTCCGAATGCACAGGTACACGTCCTCCTGAAGGGCCGCGGCGGTCAGGCTGCGCCCCGGGGGGCTTTCCATGGTCGCCGATCAGGCCGCGGCATGACAAGTTCGAGGTGGAGCGGCCCCGGGTCTTGCCGCTCGACGAGACTCGCGAGGTCGCTTCCCCCGGCAGGCTATGAGCGTCGCGGTTGTGGGCGATGCACATACACGCTCTGCACAAGTCCCAGTGCCAACATGCATGTCAGCATGAAGGAACCGCCGTAACTGACCAAGGGCAGGGGGATGCCGATAATTGGGGCCGCTCCGATGGTCATCCCGATATTGATATAAACATGTGTGAACAGCAGTGTGGCGATCCCGACGGCCGTGTACGCGCCCAAGTCGTCCCCCGCCACAACTGCGCCGCGCAGACAGCAGAGCAGCAAAACCGCATAGGCCCCGATCAGGGCGACGGCGCCGACGAAGCCCGTCTCCTCGGCAATCACCGAAAAGATGAAATCGGTGGGCGCCACTTTCCTGGGGAGGAACCCGAGAACATACTGGGTCCCTTGCATGAAGCCTTTGCCCCGAAACCCGCCGCTGCCCACTGCGAGCAGCGATTGGTGAGCGTTCCAACCCGACGACGCAATGTTTTCGGAAGGATGCAGAAACGTGCGGATGCGCTCTTTCTGGTGTCGAGACATGACCGCGAACAGCACCGGCGCCGCCAAGACGACTCCGAGGCACGCGAGGAGGACCCACCGCCGGCGTATACCGGCAAGAAAGACCATGGCCAAAATCGGGGGCAGGAAGACCAGGGCGGTGCCCCAGTCCGGCTGGCGGCAGACTAGAACCACCGGCACCACAACAATGCAGAAAACAAAGGCTGCTTTCGTCCAGGCGTTGAGCACATAGGCCGGTCTCGAAAGTACATAGGCGGTCAAAAAGACGGTTGCCGGTTTGGCAATCTCGGAGGGCTGCAACGTAAACCCGAACAAGGGCAGCCAGCTCCGGGCCTGGTTGATCCGCCGGCCAACCAGCAGCACGACAATGAGGAGTACCACAGCCCCGCCGTAGAAGACCCATGCCCACTTCCCGAGGCGCCGGTAATCGGATGCTGCCGCCGCCAGAAAACAGCCCGCGCCCAGGGCCGCGGCCAGTAACTGGCGCAGCCAATAGTGCGTGAAATACCCCCCGGTCTGTCGGCCGGCCCCGTAAATGAAAAGGCACCCGGCGGCGAGCAGAACGACCGTGACGGCGGACAAGACCGGGTCCATGCGTTCCAGCACCCGGCGCACTGGTTGAAGGGGACCATGTCTCATGGGGCCTCAATCCCCGGAGATCGCATCATGTCTCGGCGACATCCAGGAATTCCTCCGAGATCTCCTCTTCTTCGAATTCATCTTCTGTCCGGCCGGTTTGCTCCACGTCGGCTCCGGGCGACGCCGCGCGCTTCGCCCGGTGCTCCCGCAGACGCTCCACATGGCGCCGCAGTTGGATCTCGAGTTTGTCGGCAATCGTGTCGATCGAGGTATACATATCGGGGGTCCGTGCCCGAGCTTTGAGCGTGAGGTGCTTGCCGTTCAGGTGCGCTTCGGCCACATGCCAACTGCGCTCGATGGCCAGGACAATGCGGACCGTCGTGAGTTTGGGGTATTCATCGGCGAGTTTCCGCAGCCTGTTCTCGATGTGGAGCCGGAGTTCCGGGGTGACATCCAGGTTTCGGCCACTGGTGATGATGTCCATGAGGCCCTCCTTTCTGTTTGATCTGGCGAGTCGCGATGGGCCGGCGGGCCAACGAGCCCCGCCGAGTGCTCAGTGTTCTCTCTCCGAGCGCCGCGGCGTACCGGTCAAGCAAGCGAACGCGGGCGTCGCCTTCCCCACCGCCGGTCAGGCCGCGAAACGCGGGCCGAGGTAGACGCGTCGGGCTTCTTCGTCGTTAATGAGAGAGTCGCTCGATCCGTGACACAGTATTCGACCGTCGCAGATCAGGTACGCCCGCTGTACGATGGCGAGGGTTTCCCGGACGCTGTGATCGGTGACCAGCACACCCAATCCGCGATCGCGCAGGTGGGCGATGATTTTCTGCACTTCGTACACGTTGATGGGGTCCACGCCACTGAACGGTTCGTCGAGCATGATGAACGACGGCGTGGTTGCCAGGGCCCGGGTGATCTCGAGCCGCCGCCGTTCGCCGCCGCTGAGCGTCGCGGCCTTCTGCCCCGCCAACGCAGTGAGCTGCAGCTCGTTGAGCAGGGCTTCGAGGCGCTCCGCGCGCTGAGCACGGGTCAAGTCGAGGGTTTCGAGCACCGCCATGATGTTGTCGCGGACCGTCAGTTTTCGAAAGACCGACGGTTCTTGCGACAGGTAACCCATCCCGAGACGGGCCCGCTGGTACATGGGAAGGCTCGTCACATCCCGACCGTCGAAGAACACGTGGCCTTCCTGAGGCCTGATGAGACCCACGATCATATAGAACGTGGTGGTCTTTCCCGCACCGTTCGGGCCCAGAAGGCCGACGATTTCACCCCGTTGTACGTTCAGATCCACACCATCGACGACACGGCGACCGCGGTACGCCTTGACCAACCCGCGGGTCTCGAGAAGATGAGTCTGGGGTTCGTCAGTCACTTGCGTTCTTTCCTTTTTCGGCTCCGGCGCCGCTCAGCTTATCCAGAATGCCGGGGACGTTTTCGCCGTCGGGCTTTTTCTTCGGGACGATTCGGATCGTCGGTTGCCCACCTTCGCACACCACTCGCTCCGAGTCGCGGTAGTACGTGATCTGGGCGGCGCCGCTCAGCATATTGAGACCGGTCGTCAGGGTCGGCGTTTCCGTGAGGACAATGGTCCCTTTCTTGATGTCGTACGTGGCATGGCCGGCCTCGGCCCGCCGGTCGACCTGGGGTTGGAGGATTACGACGTTTCCCAGGGCTTCGACTTTCGTGAGCTGATTGTCCGCGGAGAAAAAGGCGATGAGTCGGTCGGTTTTCAGGGTCATTCGCGGATCCTTCACCACCACGTGGCCGTCGAACCGGGCCACATGCGCAGCAAAGTCCATTTCCATCCGGTCGGACGTTATGAGAGACTCCGCGAATGCCTGTTTTGTTCCCTGCTTAGCGTCGTCGGCAACGGGTTTGGACCGGGCCGCGGCGGCGACCGCGGTCAACAAGAGGACAAGGGACAGTGTCCGCCGGAGCGCCCGCCCGCCGTCGGCGATCTCCGCGGGAGTGCGTCCCTCGGCAAGACGCGACGCGGCCGGCGCCGTAGCCCCGGCGAACTGTCCCCGAACCCGCGCCGCATGGCACTTGACCGCTTGGGACGTCATGGCTTCTCTCCCTCTTCCGTCCGGTCGGGAGGGCGTGCCCCCACCGTTTTTTTGTGCGGATAATTCTTTGTAACCCGCCCGAATGCTTCTGCCGTCGCCTTGACCTGCATTCGGACTTTATTGCGGATGAAAAGCTTTTGCTGTGCCGTCAGAATGTCGTACCCGATCCCGTCGAGTATGAAGCCGGCGTTTTCGACACGGAGCGGCGCCCTGCTGCTGATGGTGCGTGTTTCCCGGTCGAGGACGCAATAGGGGGACGTCATCCGGGTGCGCCGGTCCGGCTCCCGAGGCGAGAAGACCACTGTCACGTCCCGGATCCGGGCCTTGCCGCCGGCCATTCTTGCTTCCGCGCCCTGGAGTTCCCAGCTAACGGCGCCCCGATCATCTGCCCCCCTGGTTTTGAAACGAGTGATAACCAGCTCTGTGTCCGCAACCGAGGGGCCGGCCCGGGCTGCAAAACCGCCGACGGCCCCGGTTGCCAAGAGTACGGCCAGTCGACCGGCGACCCGCCGTGCCCGGTTTATTCGCCGGCGGTTCATGACAGATAGCGCTCCATGACCGAAGCCCATTTGCCCTGTTCCTTCAGAAGCCAAACGGCAACCTCGCGCACGGCGCCGGCCCCGCCCGGGGCACGGGTGCACCAGTCGGCGGCTTCTTTCACTTCGGGCGGCGCATCGGCTACGGTTACGCCGACACCCGCCGCCCTGAGAACGGGGATGTCCACAACATCGTCCCCCATGTACAGGCACTCGTCGACCGTATGGCCGTGCTCGGCCAGCAGACGCGGGAACGCCGTCCGCTTGTCCTTTACGTTTTCATAAACGCAATCCATGCCCAATTCGGCGGCTCGTCTCCGGTTCGCTGCGGCGGCGCGCCCCGAAAAAAGACCCACCTTGATCCCGGTTCGGCGCAGGAGCTTCACGGCGTGACCGTCTCTGACATTGAAGAACTTGACCTCGCCGGTTTCGCCGAAATAGCCGATGCGCCCATCGGTGAGGACTCCGTCCACATCCAGAAGGACCAAGCGGATTTGACGTGCCTTTTCATCGAGAGAGTTCATGGAGGACTTTCAGTTTCTCCAAAATCGGTCGCACTCCGGTCAAAGGCAGGGAATTGGCCGCATCGGACAGCGCCTCGTCAGGCTGCGGGTGGACTTCCATGAACAGTCCCCGGACGCCGACCGCGACCGCGGCTCGGGCAAGGGGGAATACGAACTCGCGCTGTCCACCGGAAGCACCGCCCCGGGCCCCGGGCAGTTGAACTGAGTGCGTGCAATCGAAGACCACCGGCACGTCAAGGGACGCCATGATCACCAGGGAGCGCATGTCGACCACCAAGTTCCGGTAACCGAAAGTTGTTCCCCGCTCAGTGACCAAGACGCGGTCGTTGCCGGTCGAACGGACTTTTTCGACGGCGGGGGCCAGGTCTTCCGGGGCGAGAAACTGACCTTTCTTGATATTCACGGCACGTCCCGTCCGTCCGGCGGCGAGCAGCAGGTCGGTTTGCCGGCAGAGGAAAGCCGGCACTTGGAGTATGTCGGCGATCTTTGCCGCCGCGGGCGCCTGGGCGGGTTCGTGGATGTCCGTGCAAATGGCCGCGCCGACGGCGGAACGGACATCCGCCAGGATCGCGAGTCCCTGCTCGATACCCGGCCCGCGATAAGAAGAAAGGGAGGTGCGGTTCGCCTTGTCGAATGAGGCCTTGAACGCGTAGCCGAGTCCGAGATCGGCACAGATGCCGGCCATGACCGTCGCAATCTCGATGCAGAGTTCTCTGCTTTCGATGACGCACGGCCCGGCGATGACCAGTAACGGGTCGCGCGGCCCGATACGGAGCCCGGGACAAATGTCGACGGCGGCGCTCATGGGGCACTTTCTCCGCACTCGAGGAGGATGCGTTCGACCGTTTTCACGTCTTCGGGGAGGTCAACTCCGACGCTTCCCGTGCTGTCCACCACGGTCACGCGGATGCGTGCTCCGTTTTCAAGGGCGCGAAGTTGCTCGAGTTTTTCGCACTGCTCGAGGCGGCCCGGGGGCCATTGGACGAATCGCTCGAGGAATGTCCGGCGATACGCGTACAGGCCCCAATGCCATAGTGGCGCAACCGGCGTCCCGCCCTCTCGCACGTACGGGATTGCAGCCCGGCTGAAATAGAGGGCGCAGCCTTCGGAATCCAGGATCACTTTCACCAGGTTGGGATCGTCCGGACTGCCGGTTTTTTGACCGAACGGAACGGCCACGGTTCCCATTTCCGCCGCGGACTCACGCATCGTCTCGACCAAAGTGTCGATAACCGACGGCGGCATGAGGGGTTCATCTCCCTGGAGATTGACGATCAGTTCCGCACGACGGGCTCGGGCGGCCACGGCCTCCGCAACACGGTCCGTGCCGGACGTGTGTTCGCTCGAGGTCAGCACGGCCTGGCCCCCGAAAGCTTCCACGGCTTCCGCGATCCGGGTGTCGTCTGTCGCCACGAGGACTTCGTCAATGCTCGTTGCGGCCCGGGCCCGTTCGTAGACCCATTGGATCATCGGCTTGCCTGCAATCGGGACCAGCGGTTTTCCCGGGAAACGTGTGCTGGCGTACCGAGCCGGTATCACGGCGACCGTCGAATTGATTCTGTTCATCGGTAGAAAGCCCTCTCTTGTCTTGGCTCAGGCCCGCCTCGGAATTCACCCGCCTGTGTCCTCGGCGTTCCGCCGCAGGATCCAAGCAACGACCCCGCCGAAATCCGAGAATCGGGCCTCGGCAAGCGGACAATCGCCTGTGTCCGCACCTACGAGGACGCCTCTGCATCCCACCGCGGCCCCCGCTTGAATGTCGGAGCACTTGTCACCCACCAAGAAAGAGGAATCCAAATCCAAGTGAAGGCGTCGGGCAGCCCGCAGCAGCATTCCCGGCGCGGGCTTCCGGCAATCGCAATGGTCTTCCGGGCAATGGGGGCAGACTTCGATCCCGGCCAACTCCACATGCTGGTCCGTCAGCAATTGTTTCAGCCGTTGATGTTGCGCCTCGACCGCTGTCATCGGGAACATTCCCCGGCCGACGCCCGACTGATTCGTCACCACGACCAGCAGGAATCCCGCTTTCAATAAAGCGGCGAGCCCCTCGGCGACGCCGGGCAGGAGTTCGATGCCCTCGGGGTCGGCCAGGTATCCCCGGTCCGCCACCAAGGTGCCGTCCCGGTCCAGAAAGACCGCTTTTCGTGAGTCCCGGGGGGCGTTGCGTTGCTGTGGAACGGCTACCCTCACCGGTTCGGTTGCATCCATCATCTGCGTTGTCCCGTCAGGCTTGCGTCCTCGGCAAGGCGCTCGCGCAACTCGCGGGCGGTTACGGCAGCGGTCCCGATCTTGCCGACCACGATGCCTGCGGCGTGATTCGACAGCCGGGCCGCTTCGACCGGCTGCGCGCCGGCGGCCAGGGCCATTACGAACGATGCCATGACCGTGTCTCCGGCGCCGGATACGTCGAAGACTTCCCGGGCTTGAGTCGGGATATGGACAGGGCGTTCGGCCGTACCTTCAAAAAGCGCCATTCCATTGCCGCCCAATGTAATGAGCAGTATTTCAACTCCCCAGGAGCGGCGTAGCCGGTTGCCGACCTCAAGCAGGGCCCGGTCCTGCTCCAGCGGGGCAACTCCCGGCCGATAGTACGCCCCGGCCAAGCCGAAAGCCTCGGCGCGGTTGGGGGTCATCAGGCGCAGTCCCTGTACTTGGAAGGGGTGTTCCGGGTGCGGGTCCAAGGCCAACGGCACGGCGAAGCCCCTGCACAGTTCGACCACGCGTTCCACAAATCCGGGGGTCAATAAGCCCTTGGCGTAGTCTTCGAGAATGACCGCATCGCACCGATTAACGTCGAGGTCGTTCCGGAGCGCCTCCAATATCTGTTCCAAAGCGGTGGAAGGGACGGCTTCCGTCTTTTCGAGGTCGACCCGGCAAACCTGCTGATTGCCGGCGACGATCCGGGTTTTTAGCGTGGTCGGACGGTCCGGGACCTGGACGATCCCGGTCGTTTCGGCGCCGGACTCCCGCAGCAGGCGCACCAAGTCCGCCCCCGCCGGGTCCGCCCCCACGATGCCGAAAGCCGCGACCCGTCCGCCCAATCCGCAGATGTTGCGCACCACGTTCGCTCCCCCCCCGGGCGTTTGGGTTTTCCGTTCGGTCCGCACCACCGGGACCGGAGCTTCCTGAGAAATCCGTGTGGCCCGACCCCAAATGTACCGGTCCAGCATCAGGTCGCCCACGACGGCCACCCGGCAGTCGGAGAAACGGGACACGAACCGGGCGAGTGATGAACTGTTATCTGTCATGGGGTGTACTCGGAGAGATGCGGTCCTCGGCGGAGGCGCCGGCCACGGCCTGCACCGCACCGTCCACGTCGATTCCCGGCAGCGGGGCCAGTGCAGTATGCGAACGCAGGCGCTCGAGGACGCTCTCGTATCGGTCCAGGTCTCGGCGTAGTTCGCGCCATGCCTCGGCGGAGAGCCCTTCCTGGCCGATCCTCAAGAACCTGGCAAGTCGGTCGACTTCAGTGGAGAGAGCCTCACGGATGCCGGCTTCGACCGGGTTGGCAGGCGTCAGTTCGCCGATCTTCGTCCGCAATCGATCCAGGAACATCGTCGTCTGCTGGCGGGCCACTTCGCGGTCCCACAGCCGTGCTCCATGCAGTCGTTTCGGCAGCCAAGTCACGACCAGGAGTTCGCCCACCAGGATTAGCCCCACCAGTACCCGGGCGGCCAAGGCCACTAAATCAGCGTGCCGTCCGGTTTCGGCCCCTTCGAAAACCTGTTCGAATCGAATCAGGCAGTCGCCGATGCGAATCTCGTCGCCGGTCTTCAGCGGGATGGGAGCGCTTGCCGGCGCCCCGTTGACTCGGACGCTCCCCGGGGGTGCGCCGGCCGCGGGGTGCAACGCCCACCCGGAGCCGTCCGATGCGGGCCGGAAAACGGCTTCGGCAGCACCGGGCAGCACGTAGTCGCTTTCCGGCGCTCCTCCCACGCGGAAGGGGGCCCCTTCGAGCGCGCGAACCTCCCCTGCAGCAAAGGCGTCCGCTTCTTCCGCCGTGGTGCGACGAATGCTGATGTGGTAAGGCACAGCGTGTTTCCCGCTCGGGTCAGCTCCCTGCGGCGCCGGTTACAACCTTGGGCTCGCCGTCCGTGGGGGCATCTTCACCGTCCGCGACCCCCGTCTCGAACGCCAGTCTGTCGTCGGCAACGACCACCCGGATCCGCGCGCCGTCTCGGACATTGCCCCGGAGCAGTTGCTCGGCCAGGGGATCCTCCACATAACGCTCGACGACGCGTCGAAGCTCTCGGGCGCCGAATTCCGGTTTGAACCCCCTGTCGATCAGAAACGCCCGAGCTTCCGGGGCGAGGTCCAGGCGCACGCCACGCTGCACCAGTCGGCCGGTCACTTTGCGGAATTCGATGTCCACGATCTCGGCCAGGTCGTCCCGTTCCAACTGCCGAAAGACAACGATCTCGTCCAGGCGATTGAGAAACTCAGGCTTGAACAGCTTGCGGGCCTCCTCCTCAAGCCGGAGGCGCATGGTTTCGTGATCGGAAGCAACGGTGCTCGCAACTCCGAATCCCATGCCGGAAGGACGCGTCAATCGGATCGCCCCCACGTTCGAAGTCATGACCACAATGGTATTTCGGAAATCGACACGGAACCCCACACTGTCTGTCAATTGGCCTTCTTCGAGGATTTGCAGGAGCATGTGCATCACATCCGGATGAGCCTTCTCGATTTCGTCGAAAAGTACGACCGAGTACGGACGTCGACGGACGCGTTCGGTCAATTGCCCACCCTCGCCATGGCCGACGTAGCCCGGGGGAGACCCCACCAAACGGCTGATGTTGAACTTTTCCATGTACTCCGACATATCGATCCGGATCAGGGCGTCGGCGTCTCCGAACATGAATTCGGCCAACGCCTTGGCTAGCAATGTCTTGCCGACACCGGTCGGCCCCAGGAAAATGAACGAGCCGATGGGGCGGTTCGGATCCTTGAGTTCGGCGCGGGATCGGCGCAGCGCCCGGCTGATTGCCTGGACCGCGTGATCCTGGCCCACCACGACTTTCCGAATGTCTTCTTCCATGTGCAACAAGCGCGTTGCCTCGCCCTCGGCCATGCGTTGCAGCGGCACGCCACTCATCTTGGCAACGATTTGGCGCACGTCGTCCAGGCCGATGGTGACTTTCTGTCGGTCTCGCTCCTCTCCCCACGCCCGAAGGGTTTCTTCCAACTTGTGCTTGAGCTGTTTCTCCCGGTCCCGGAGGTCGGCCGCTTTTTCGAATTGCTGTTCTTCGACGGCCTGCTCTTTGGCACGCTGGACCTCGGTGATCTCGTTCTCCAGGTCCGTCAGGTCCGGCGGGCGGACCATCGAGGAGATACGGGCACGTGCGCCGGCCTCGTCGATGACATCGATGGCTTTGTCCGGCAAGTGTCGGCCGCTGATATAGCGGGCGGACAGTCTGACGGCGGCGCTCAAGGCTTCATCCGTGAATTGGACCCGGTGGAAATCCTCGTATTTGTACTGAAGTCCACGCAGGATATCGAGCGTTTCCTCCTGGGATGGTTCGTCGACGATGATGGGTTGGAAACGGCGTTCGAGGGCGGCGTCTTTCTCGATGTGCTTGCGGTATTCGTCCATGGTCGTTGCGCCGACACACTGAATCTCGCCGCGCGAAAGCGCGGGCTTCAGAATGTTCGAGGCATCCATGGCCCCTTCAGCGCCCCCGGCGCCCACAATGGTGTGGAGTTCGTCTATGAAAAGGATGACGTTCTTGACCCGCCGAATCTCGTCCATAACCGTCTTAATGCGCTCTTCGAATTGCCCACGATACTTGGTCCCGGCCACCATGAGCGGCAGATCCAGAGCGATCACCTCTCGATCCCGGAGAAGTTCCGGCGCCTTGCCCTCGGCTATGGCCTGAGCCAAACCTTCGACGATGGCGGTTTTGCCCACGCCCGCTTCCCCGATCAGGACAGGGTTGTTCTTGTTGCGCCGACAGAGGACTTGGATGACGCGTTCGATTTCGTCCGCGCGGCCGATGACCGGGTCCAGGTCCCCCTGTCGGGCAAGCTCGGTCAAGTCGCGTCCGAACGTCCGCAAGGCAGGGGTTTTGGTCTTCTTGCCTTGGCCGGATTTCTGGCCCGAAGTCGGCGCGGCGGGCACTCCCTCTTTCGCCTCCGGCGGTAGGTAGTTCGGATCCAGCGCCTTCATCACGTGGACGCGGACGGCGTCCGCATCCACGTTGAGGTTGCGCAGGATGCGGGCAGCGACCCCGTCTCCTTCGCGCAACAGTCCCAAAAGCAAGTGTTCGGTGCCGATGTAATTGTAGTTCAAGCCCTGGGCCTCTTTGGCCGCCAGCGCTAGTACTTTCTTGACGCGAACGGTCAGCGGCGGATCGCCGGCGACTTGCGTGGAGTCGCCCGGGGCCGAGTGTTTCTCGACCTCGAAGCGCACGGTCTCCAAGTCCAGTCCCATCGCCTCGAGCGCGGCGACCGCGACCCCCTGGCCCAACTTGATCAGGCCCAAAAGCAGATGTTCGGTCCCGACGTAGTTATGGCCGAAACGCTTCGCCTCCCGCTTCGCCAGCACCAACACCTGTTGGGCGCGCGGTGTGAAGTTATTCATCGCAAACGCGAAACCGTCGTCTTTATCTTGCATTTTGACTCCAAAAGATCTTTCAACATTGTCGGGGGACGCTCCCCGTCGGGTTCACAGTTCGTTTCTGCCGTCCAACTTGGGCGGGTCCGGCGCCGCAGTCCGTCCGGGCTGGCCTTATTACTTCATGGACTTCCTCGCGAGAGGGAGTGACTCACACGGATTCAAGCCATTGCGGCGCGCGCCGGGCCGGGCTGTGTGCAACACAGCCTCGGTCGATGGGTGGCAGCAATACTCTGAAAATGTGTGAGATGCGTCATCGCAGCAGAGAACACATGCATCATTCAGGTTAGCCTGCTCCGATTTTTTCGGGCGTCAGGGCCTTGCGAATAACGGCGGCCCTGGCCTCGTCTCGTTCTGCCTCGTCCATCTCCCGGCCGACCCGAACCTGCAGGTGGCCCGGCCGCGTGTGCAAAATCAACTCCTCGATCATGGGCGCCTCCAACGTGCGAAACAAGCCCAAAAGAGCTCCGAGCCGGAGCGCTGACAGGTGCGCCAGACTTTCCCGGCCCGAAACTCGGTATGCGTGCCGCAGTACACCCAACGCCCGGCCCACATAGTCCAAAAGTCGGGTCCGTTCATGTCGCACCAAGTGGCGACGTGCGTTCAGCTCCTGCCAGACCAAGTCCCGGATCAAATGATCGAGACGCTCCAGGATTTCCGTTTCAGACTCGCCCAAAGTGGACTGGTTTGATATCTGAAAGAAATGTCCAACCGCTTCCGAGCCTTCTCCGTGGACGCCGCGCACCGCCTCCCCCAATTCGCCGATCGCACGGACCACGCTTTCCATACGCTCGGTCAGAACCAGCCCCGGGAGATGAAGCATAACCGACGCACGCATGCCGGTGCCGGCATTTGTGGGACAGGCCGTCAAGAACCCGAACCGCTCCGAAAACGCCACCGGAGCACTGCGGCAGAACGTCGCGTCCACCTGTTCCGAGCAACGGTACGCCTCCGCCAACTGGAGACCGGGCAACAGGGCCTGAATCCGTACATGATCCTCTTCATTCACCAGCAGGGCCACGCTCTCGTCGCTCCGAAGCAGTACGCCGCTGCCTTCACCACAACTGCATAGCTCCGAACTTACCAATCGGCGTTCGAGCAACACTTCCCGTTCCGCCGGAGCCAACTCGACCATTTCCATCTCGGCCGGGGCCTCCGTCTCGAACAGTTCGCCTGCCAGGGCACACAAACGCCCCCACACTTGGCGTCGGACCGCCTGCGCAGCCCGGCCGGGGAACGGGACGTCGCCCAGATTGCGGGCCAGTCGGACCCGGGTGGACACCGCCACTGCACCTTCCGGGGCGTCGTGGCCGGCTTTGGACATCCAAGCCGGCAGGCGCCCGCAAAGTTGTTGAATGATCGCGTGCATCGAACTCACTGCGCCCAGGACACATCTTGCCTGAAAAAACCGGCCGCAGGACGGTCTTCCCGAGTCGGTTCGTCGTCAATTCGACATGGCCCGCCGAATTTCATCGCGGAGTTCCGCCGCCCGCTCGTAGGCTTCAACGGCGACCGCCCGCGACAGCTCTTCTCGCAATCGAGCTACGGCTCGTTCCCGAGACGATGGACCACCCCCGGTAGGCGGCCCCGACTCGGGGCGCCTGCCACGATGGACCGTTCCCCGGTGCATGTCACGCAAAACGTCTTCGAGCGCTGCTGCAAACGCCGGATAACAGTCTCCGCAGCCCAACCGGCCCGTTTTGCGAAACTCTGCGAGCGTCAGCCCGCAACCAGGACAAACCGTCTCGGTTTCGGTCGAGTCCGGAGCCGCCATGCTCTGGCCCGAAGGGACGTCCGTGTCCGTACTCGATTCCATCGATTCGGCCGCCCCGGCCGCAAGTTTATACAAAATCTCCGCAAGGTTCAGGGCCGCATTCTCTTCCGGGAGGGCCGCCGCCCCGGCGCACTCACTGCATAAATGAAGTACTTTGACCTGGTCGCCAGTCATCTCCTTGATGTGGACGGTGGCTTGGTTTTTATGGCATTTTTCGCAAAACATTTTTCGCAAATTCCCGGCAACGGTCCTCGAGCGCACAGTCACGCCAGAACGCCATCCATCGGCCCGGTTCATCGGGAGCATCGACCGTGCGGCCTGTGCTCGTTCTGCGCACACGGGCCGGCCCCGGGGCGCTCGGGCTTGTTTTCCTAGTTGTTGCGGGATCGGTCGGGTTTGCTGCGCAACCCGCGGCCGCCGCCCCGGACCGGGGCGCTATCTGAATTGACGCCCTCAAGGCCGGACTGGTTCCGTGTCCGTCGTTTCTTTTTCCGCACCGCTCGGTTGGATGGCGCAGAATATGCGCAACCCCCTGAGCAGTGCTTTCTCGGCCTGAGTGGTGCGACATTTTTCCATGGCCGCAAGCCGCGGACGGGCGGCGTTGGGGTCCCCCTGCGCTTTGACAGCCCAATTGAGCCACCCGAACCAAAAGCCTGCTTCGGAGGCCGGGGACACGGACCGAGGCCAGGTATCCAGACCGGAAGGGCGGGCGAAAACTCGGACAAAATCCCGCTCGGCGGCCGAGCTGCCCGTACTCCATTCCAAACCGCCCAGCAGATCCCGCGCCCGTCCGATATTACCGGAAAGGGTCTCGAGCCCGGCCTGCAGGGCGCGTAGCCGGGCATAATACCCGGTTAGATTGAGAGACCTGTCATCGAGCACGCGTTCCACAATTTCGAGTGCGCGTTTCACGCGACCGGTCGTCAAAGCATAATCTACCCGAAGAATGCATTGATTAAACCATGCATCGGCGTCAAATACCGTTTTCCCCGCATTGGGCAGTAGGGGTGCATCCACCAGACTGTCGCGCACTTCGGGGCGCACTCGGGGCGCGGCGCTTATGGCCGCGACATAGAGTCGTCCGAGATGGCCGGCTTGGCTGACTTGTGTCGTTACTCGCGGCAACGGAGCGCCTTCCGGTGCGGAGAGCCATTGTCCGACGGCCTTGAGAAACACCGCATCCCCAGGCTGAAAGCCCAGCTTGCGACCGGTGTTGCCGTCGTCGCAAATCGTGGAAATCAGCCGGGCTGCCTCTTTGCCGCGCCCCGCTTCGACGAGCCACGCAAGACTTGCGAGCACGAACTGGCGCATCAGGGGCGGGGGGCCTTGTTCGGCCAATTCCGACCACGGGGGCCAGGGGGCCGCTTCAAGATCAAAAGCGCGAACAAGCACGGCGCATTCCGCCTGGGCCGCCGCCAGGGCCGCGGGAGGTGAACGTCCCGCGGGCACTTCTCCCATTCGGGCGAGAAACTTCAAGACGGTACGCCGCGGGGCCCCGAAACGATCTGCAATCAGGGCTTGCGTGAATACGGCGCTGCTCTGCAGGTTGGCAGGCAGTCCGCCGATGGAACCGCTGTCGGCTTTTGCAAGGAAAAACTGTGCCTTCCCCCAATCGCCGATCTCGATCAGCGCGCCGGCGTGAAGAATATTCTGTGCGGCCGCGACGGCTGCAGGAAGTTTTTGATCGCGGGTCATAGCACTGTAAAGAACCATGTCCAGCCCCGGGAAGAATTGCCGGCTCCGCCGCGGGGACGAAAAAAGCAGCGGCTCGAGCTGCCGCCATCCGGCCGGTCCGTCCAAGTCTTTCACGCTTGCGGACATGAGTTGCAGCGCCTCGGCGCGAATGCGGTCAATGCTGTTCCGCTCCGGAAAATCCAACAGTCCGTAGCGCGCATAGGCGACGCCGGCCAAGGCCAGGGCCTCGCTCGGAAGGATCCCCAATTGCTCGCGGGCCTTGCGGACCAGGCGCCCGGCCGTCTTCTCCGGCAGGTACTCTTCGCAGACCCGAAGCATTCCCTCGATTTGCGTCTTGCGCCAAGGCAGCAGGGCGTCCCCGTTCTGGCTTAGGCGCTTCAGAAGGCGATAGGGCCCGACACGTCCCCCCAAAAGATACTGCTCCCGGGCTCGACGCCAGAGATCCAGGGCCCGAACCTGCTGCGGGGATCGGGCCAAGTCCGCCGCAAGGGCGCTCCACAGCTTTTTCTCCGGCGCCTCCGCGTCTCGGAAGCGTTTCAGGAACTGTTCGAGTTGCTTCCCGGCGCCGGTCAACAGGAGTACTGAAAGGTATGATGTGCACGCGTCCAAGGACGGCGTCCTCTCGCTTTCGCTGAAAGCCACGGCGCCCAAATACAGCAAGTACGGAGGGGAATCGAGGGCTGTCCAGGGAACCCAAACGGCGGTCTCGCCGTAGCGCGTGACTTTGGCCAGTTTAATCCCCCGGCTCGAGACCTCTCGGATCGTGCGTTTCCCGAATTTCGGACTGGACAATTGTCTGCCCACCAACCCCGATTTTCGTGCCATCAACGCTCGCAGGAATCCGGTCGCCCCGGGCAGAACCCGCCGCCCGAGAAACGCGACCAGTTCCCGCCGCGGCGACGGCGCCGGGTGGGCGGTCAGCCATGTGCTGACGGATTCTTTCAACGGTTCCAGCGAACGCTGCAGGCCGAAACCTCTCCGGGCGACTTGCGCCAGGAGCGTCACGTACGCATCCGCCTCGAGGGTTTCGCGCGTCTCCGCCGCGAACTCCGGCTCCGGTGTTTGTGCCTGCTCCGGCGCGGCGACCGGGACGCGGGCCTCGACCGGGATCGGCCCCGTGCGTTCTGCCGGGGCCTCGGGGGCGGACGCGCCGATAAGCCGTTCGCGGACGGCGGTCAGTTGTTTTCGCTGACCCGGAGTAAGGGCTTTTTCCGCGATGAGGGCGCTGACTTCCCGCAGTATCTGGGCGCGTTCCGCCGGCGTCAGTTGGCCCTCGCCGGCGCCGGAGGCCACGGTAGCCACACGCCGGGCCAACACGTCTTCCGGCTTCGGTGTCTTCGGCGTCCCGTGAGAAGCAGCCGTTTCCAGGCGCCGCTTGTATCGTTCAAGGTACCAATCGAAATCCGACGGCAGCTTATTCCCGTGTACTTCCCGGAACGACTCGAGCATTTTCACGGCCTGTCCCGGGTCTCGGACGCTCCCGAGTTTGCCCTTGAGCCGCAGCCACTCCGCTTGTTCGCTGTCGTCGGCAACTGTCCTCGCGGTCTCGGCCGAAAAGGGCGGCGCCGGAGACGTCGCGTTGCGTTTGTAGAAGAAATACCCTGCCCCGGCCAGCAGGGTTGTGAGGACCGCCGCCGCAACCAGCGCGCCGACCGGCGAACGCCCTCTGGCCCGGCGGTCCGCCGCCACCGCCGAGGCTGCGGCGGCTTGGGCGCGCGCCGACTGGTGCATGACTACCGGCCGGCCGGCTTTGGGGCCGCAGTGGGTCCGCAGTCGGCGCAGAGCCCGAACAACCTGCGCCCAATCCGCCGGACGTTCCCCAGGGGTCTTGGCCAACAGACGCTGAACGTATTCATCCACTTCTCGAGGGGGGGGCGGGGCCACGCGCCGGAGAGACGGTATCGCCTCCTCGAGATGACGCCGCATGACTGTCGTGGGATCCTCGCCCGGAAACGGCGGGGCCCCCGCCAACATGTGGTACAGAGTGGCGCCGAACGAATAGATGTCGGCTCGACAATCGCCCTCGCCCGCTTCCCCGCGGATGCGTTCGGGCGGCGCATACAACGGGGTCAGCATGATGCCCTCGCCCGCATACTCATGCCCGGCGACTTTGGCCAGGCCGAAATCGGCGAGTTTGGTCTCCCCTTCGCTGGTGACCATGATGTTTTCCGGCTTGATGTCTCCGTGGGTCAAACGTTGTTTTTCCCAGCCGTACTGGAGGGCGCCGGCAATGTCCAGAGCAATGTCCAGCGCAGGGCGAACATCGAGCCGGCCTTCGCGGACAATGCGCGTTTGAAGGGTCTCGCCTTCCACATATTCCATCGCGAAATAATAGATGTCGCCCTCGGCCACACCGGCATCGTACGCCTGGATGATGTTGGGGTGGGAAATGGCCGCCGCCGCCCGGGCCTCATTAAAAAAACGCGCCACGAATTCCTGATCGCCCGCCAGTTCTTCGGTCAGCACCTTCAGGGCCACGGAACGCTGCAGATTCAACTGCACCGCCCGGTACACCACGGCCATGGCGCCCCGGCCGATGGCTTCTTCAATGCGGTATCCCGCGATGACAGTGCCGCGTTCCAGGTTTTCAGGTGAAATGTTCACGGTTTGTCTGTTCGTGTCGTGCGCCGGCCGCTCCGGAACGGCCGCGCAGTTCGGCCTCGATAGCGAGATCCGCACTTCGCGCCAACCGAGATTCAGCCGCGATCACCCCTGTCGAATCGTGCACGGAACTCAGCTTGGCCCGAGCAAAGCACGAGCCGCTTGCGGCGCGGAAGGATGTGCATTACCCAGGCCATCGCGCTTGTTGTCTGGATTGCCTATGAATTGTGCGGCGAGAGGATGCTGTTTATTCATACAGGTTCAGCTTGTTGCGTCGACCGACGCCTGGGGTCGCGGCCGTATTGAAGCGCCGCCTCGCTCAGTGGGCGACAGCAATGTTCCGAAGGCGTCTGAGATGCATGATCGCAGCAGATGATTCGTGCATTACTCGGACTACAGTGCCCCGAAAATCAGGTTTCCAAAAGTGGAAATCGGTGCCTGTTCCCGAAAATCTTCCACGGCGCGTCGGGCTTCCTGCACCGTCTTGCGGGCCTCTTCGTACAGAGAAGGGTCCTTGACCAAACGTCCCAACGTACCCCGTCCGGACCGCACGTCCTCGGTGATTTCGTGTACCGCATCCAAAGATTCCGACACTTTTTCGTACAACCGTCCGTCGTCCGAAAGGAGCCGTCCCACGGTGGATCCTTTGTCCGTCAGGGCTTGCGCGGCTTGCTTGAGATCCTTGCTCGCGGACTGGAAGTTATCGTACAAGGAGTCGTCCGTCAACAGTTTCCCCAGCGTGCCTTTGCCGGCCCTGGCGTCGGCCAAAATAGCTCTTGCGTCGCGGTAGAGGGAATCGTCCACCAGCAGTTTGCCTACCGTGCCTTTGCCGGCCCTGGCGTCGGCGGCAACGGCCTGAATGGTCTCCGCCGCCTTCTCGACACGGGCGCCCGCAGCCCGCAGGTCGTTTACTGCCTGAAGTGCCCTGTCGTACAGGGCGGGATCCTGGATGAGTTTGCCCAGGGTCCCCTTGCCGCGGTGCAGGTCCTCGGTCAAAACGCGTCCATTCTCGACCAAAGCCGCGAATTTGCGGATCAGGTCTTGCTGCTCGATTGTTGAAAGCACCCGATTCAACTCGACCTTCACATCCTGGACCAACCTTGCGGTCTCGGTCATCAGGTCCGGAGGGGCCGTCCCATAAAGGGGTTGTCCGGCAGGAATGGGACTGCTGTCCCGGTCTCCTTCGTAAACGTACAGGTAACGTCCGCCCAGGATCGATGAGTACCGGACCTCGATGCTGTAGCCGGTGAAAAGCTGCAGCGGCTGCTCCAGCGCCAGGCGCACATGAACATAACGGCCGCCCAGTCGGATCCGCTCCACCCGACCGACACGCACCCCGCGCACCAGAACATTGTCGCCTTCATTGAGACCGATAATGCTCGGGAACACCACGGTCAGGTGTGTCTTGGGTTTGAGAAACGTTTCCCGGCTCAGCAGAATCGTGAAAGTCGCCAACAAGGCCAGCGCTCCGAAGAAAAAGCACCCCACCATGAACTCGAGCGACAGTTGTCGCCAGGTGACCTTCCGTTTTCCGCTCATTTCCTGTCCTCCTGATCCGACCCGGTGCGGTCCGATCCTGCCGGGGCTTGAGTTTCTCGGGGGGGCGATGTCCACGCGACCGCCTCCTCAGCCCGGGCAGCTTCGGAAAACTGTGCCGAAATGAACTCCTGCACCGCCGGGCACGTGCTGGCACGGAATTCTGCCGGAGTGCCTACTTCGACAATTCTCCCTTCCGCCAGCATGGCAATCCGGTCGCCCACGGTGAAGGCGCTCTGCAGGTCGTGCGTGACCACTACTGCCGTGGTGTTGAAGCGGCGTTGCACGTCCCGAATGAGGCGATCGATGCGCCGCGACATCACCGGATCCAGGCCCGAAGTCGGTTCATCGTACAGAACGATTAACGGTCGCATGATAATGGCCCGGGCCAGCCCGGCGCGTTTGCGCATCCCGCCGGACAATTCCGCCGGCATCCTGGCCTCGGTCCCTTGGAGGTCCACCAGCGCGAGCGCCTCTCGCACCCTGGCGGCGATCTCTTCGTCCCCGAGACTCGTCTTTTCGTAGAGAGGAAGCGCCACGTTGTCAAAAACATTCATCCAGTTGATAAGGGCCCCGGACTGGAAGAGGACCCCGAACTTTTCACGAATGCGCTCCACGGCCCGCCCCGTGGCACGGTTGATGCACTCGCCTTCGATCAGGACGTCACCGGCGTCGGGATGCAACAGGCCGACCATGTGCTGCAGCGTGACGCTCTTGCCCGTGCCGCTCGACCCGACGATGACCAGGCTCTCTCCGCGCCGCACTTCCAGCGTGACGTCCCGGAGGACCGGGCGCCCCCCCAGCGACTTGTAAATATTCCGCAGTTGGATCATCGAAGGACTCATGTTGCAAGGGCGGGATCCCGGGCGACCGTCGCGAAGTCCGCACGAAACCGTTCGTTGCTCAGCTGCGCGCTGAAAGGACAGCCCGGGAGAATCCCCCCGGCGGAGTTCAAGTTCAATAGAAGAGACGCGTGATGACGTAACCGGTCACCAACACCAGAAGAAACGAATGCACCACCGTTTTACGGGTGGCACGCCCCACACCCACGGCGCCGTCCCGCGCGCTCAGTCCCTGGTAGCAGGCGACCGTCACCACGATGGCGCCGAAAACCAGGGCCTTCAAAAGCCCCACGTAAACCGCCTTGTTGTGCAGGTATTCGAGGGCGTTCCGGTAATACGCGGACGGCGCCACTCCCAACTGGGTGTAAGCCACAAGCATTCCCCCCATGACGCCCACGACGTTGGTGTATATCGTCAGGACGGGACACATGATGATGAAAGCGGCCAGACGCGGAGTCACCAGGAAGCGCACCGGGTTGATGGACATGACGTGCAGGGCGGATATCTCTTCCGATACCGCCATCGTCCCGATTTCCGCCGCCATGGCCGAGCCCACGCTCGCCGCCAGGATCAACGCGGTCATAAACGGTCCCATCTCTCGGCACATGGTTTGCGCCACCAATGTGCCGACTTGGACTTGCTGTCCATAATCGCGCAACACCAACCCCGCCTGCAGGGAGAGGATCATCCCCGTGAAAAGAGCGACAGTCGAGGTGACGCCGATACTCTTGACTCCGCACAAGTAAAGTTCCCGGACCGTTTCCCGCCGGCGGCGGAATACTTCCGGCAGCCACAAGATCGCTTCGCCCAGAATCAGCAACGCTCGCCCGGCGTTTCGCACCGCCAGAAGCAGATCACGGCCGACCGCGGCAGCGGGGTTGTCCGGAGGGTCCAGGTATTCCGGCTCAAGTACCTTCATGCGTAAGTCATTCTCCCGCCGACAACCTTGCCACGTAAGAGGCGGATGCACTCGGCCGGACCGCCTGACCCGACCGGTCGTCGATACAGTACCGCCCACGTATACTATACCACGCAACCCCCGTCGATTCCGGCGGGTTCGGACGGTATGCGCATACTCGCCACCGGGCGGGCCCATGCTGTGATCGCCGGCGTCGTTCATCGCTGCCGCTGTGATTGAATTCACCTCCCCGGGAATTACGTTAGAATGCAGTCGGAAAAGGTTCGAACGCGGTCGGAGTGTCCCGGCGTTTTGTTCTCAGGTTTCTGCCGACCGATAGGGGACCCCCATAGGCCCTGATTGATTCATGAACTTCGTTGCGAGAGGAGGCAGCGTACACGGAGGCATTGCGTCGAACGCCGTACGGACTGTTTCGAAACACGGCCCGGGGCGGCGGACTGCAGCAATGTTCCGAAGCCGGTCGAGATACGCTGTCGCAGCAAATGGCTCATGCGTTATTATTCGAGATAGGGCCTCCGATCTCTCTCGGACCCGGCGGCGCCCCAGAGGACAGCATCGACCAAAACCGCAACTCGGAAGACCAGATCATTATGCCAAACACCGTACTCATAGGCCTCCAGTGGGGGGACGAGGGCAAGGGCAAAGTCATCGACGTATTGACCGAGAGCGCCGAGGTCGTCGTGCGTTTCCAGGGGGGAAACAATGCCGGGCATACCGTGGAGGTGGGCGAGGAACGCTTCGTGCTGCACCTCGTCCCCTCCGGCATCATCCGCGAGCAGGCGCTTTGTATCATCGGGAACGGCGTCGTCGTCAATCCCCTTGCCTTGTTCGACGAGATCCGGGAACTGCGCCGCCGTGGTCTGAATGTGGACGGGCGTCTTCAAATCAGTTCCAGATGCCAACTCGTATTCCAGTATCATTGTCTGCTCGACGGTCTGTTGGAACAAAAGCTCGCGGAGAACAAGATCGGCACCACCAAGCGCGGCATCGGGCCGGCCTATGCCGACAAAGTCAATCGTGTGGGAATTCGGGCCGCCGATCTTTGCCGGCTCGACCGCCTGGAAGTCCGTTTCCGCCGGCAGGCCTCGTTTTACAATCGGATCCTCCGCGATGCCGCCGCTCCCGAACTCGACGTCGACGCGGAGTGGAAGAAACTTGCCGCCGTGGCCCATGAACTCGCCCCCTTGGTTCAAGACACCGTCTTGACCTTGAACCGGGCGTTCGAGGAAGGCCGGGAAGTGCTTTTCGAGGGGGCTCAGGGCACGTGGCTTGATGTGGACTTCGGGACTTATCCCTACGTGACCAGCAGCAATACCACGGCCGGAGGGGCGTGCACCGGCGCCGGTGCGCCGCCGGCGCGGATCGACCGTGTGGTCGGCGTCGCCAAAGCCTACACCACCCGGGTGGGGCGCGGTCCGTTCCCCACCGAGCTTCGGAATGATTTGGGTGAGAGACTCCGCCGAGAGGGACGCGAGTTCGGCGCCACCACCGGCCGGCCGCGGCGCTGTGGCTGGTTCGACGCTGTGGCCACCCGTTACGCGGTCATGCTCAACGGGGCCGATACACTGGCCGTGACCAAACTGGACGTACTCGACGGCCTGGATGTCATCAAGATCTGCACGGCCTACGAGATCGGCGGCGAACTCATCGATCGAGTGCCGACGGAGGCCGATGATCTCGAGCGCGTCGTGCCGCAGTACGAGGAGGTCCCGGGCTGGAAGCAGTCCACTGCGCAGGCCGCTGATTGGGACGAACTTCCCGCTGAAGCACAGGCGTATCTGCGGCGACTCGAGGAACTGGTCCGCGCCCCCATCGGTCTGGTCTCGGTGGGACCCCGGCGTTCCCAGACTTTCGCCGTGTCGTGAGCGCGGCCCCGGGCCTCGGCGCGAGAGCAGTGTTCGGCGAATGCCGTGAAGATGACTGACGCCATGCAGCGGCGGTGCGCAGCCCTGCACGGCGATGCGGGCGCCATAGCTTCCTGTGAACACACCAGAGGAAACTTGCAGTCGGATGGAAGACCACCCCGAACGCCGAGTTCCCCGGTCCGCCATCGTGCCGGCGGACGATCACCGGCCTCGGCACGTGGCGGTCATCATGGACGGCAATGGGCGCTGGGCCCGCGAACGCGGACTGCCGCGAATCGAAGGTCACCGCCGGGGGGCCCAAAGCGTGCGGCGGGTCGTCAAGGCCTGCGCTGACGCTCACATTCGTTACCTGACCCTCTACGCGTTCAGTACCGAGAACTGGCGTCGCCCGCCCGGTGAAGTCCGGGCCCTCATGGAACTCTTGGAGCGCTTTCTCAAGGAAAGACTCGGCGATCTCAAAAAACATCGCATTCGGCTCAATGCCATCGGCGATCTGGAACGCCTTCCCGCCTCGGTCCGGCAAACGCTGGATCGCGTCTGCCGTGCAACCAGTTCCTACACCGAGGGCGTCCTTACCCTTGCGCTCAGCTACGGCGGTCGAGCCGAAATCGCCACTGCCGTCCGCCGGATTGCACGGGAGGTTCGGGCCGGTCGGCTCGATCCCGACCGGATCGACGAAAACACCGTCACCGCCCATCTCGATACCGCCGGCTTGCCGGACCCGGACCTCATCATTCGAACCAGCGGCGAAATGCGGTTGAGCAATTTCCTGCTTTGGCAGGCGTCTTATGCCGAACTGTGGGTGACTTCCACGTACTGGCCGGATTTCACCGAACAGGAATTCTTCCGCGCGATCGACGACTATAGTCGCCGCCGCCGCCGTTTCGGAGGCGTTGCCGATGCTTAGGTCTCGCCTGGTTTTCGGAATCGGGTTCAGCTTCGTCGCGTTGGCCGCTTTGGTGTGGCCCGGACTACCCGGCGCCCTGCTCTTCCTCGTCCTGGCCCTCGCTCTCTCTCACGCCGCCCTGAACGAGTACTTCGCCATGGCCCGGGAAATGGGTTTGCCGGGCATGCCCGCCCTCACCTCCATCGCCGCTGTTCTTTTACTCTCCCTCATCGCCATCGAAGGCGTGGCGGACCTGCCCGTATTCAACGGAGCGGAAGTCCTGTTGATGACCTTCTTTCTCGTGCTTGGGTTCCTCAGCGTTTTCATCGGTCCCCCGCCCAGACGCGATGCCCTGCTCGCCCTCGTGGCATCCGTGGCCGGGTTCGTGTGCCTGATCTGGTCCCTCAGTTTTATTGCGCGCCTCTATTACAGCGATGGACTTCGCATGTCCGGGCGGCTGCTGGTGATCTTCCTCATCGCCGTGACCAAGCTGGGCGATGTCGGCGCCTACACTCTGGGCACTTGGAGCGCCCGACTTCCGGGCGGGAACCACAAAATCGTGCCCATGCTTAGCCCGAAAAAAAGTTGGGAAGGCTTTATTGCCGGCATGGTTTTCAGCGTAATCACGGCCGTCCTTTTCGTCGCGCTGGGCCGGGACGCTTTCCAAGTCCGCGGGGTCCCCGTCCTCGGATATCCCACCGCCATCTTCTTGGGGGTCCTTTTGGCCATCCTCGGCTTCGTCGGCGATATTGCGGAGTCCGCACTCAAACGAGCCGCCGGCAGCAAGAACAGCGGACGGATCCCCGGCTTGGGCGGCGTGCTGGATGTGCTCGACAGCCTCATTTTTACCGCCCCGGCGTTCTATGGCTGCATACAGCTCATCGTCAGCCTGAAAACGCACGCCATGAATGCCGTCTGAGACCCGGTTCGCACTAGGGAAACCCGGCCGCACCGCGCTTCGACTCATATCTGTTCACACCCTCCGTCGCGGCGTCGTAACCGGTTGCCGGCCGGCAACCGGTCCTGAGGTTTCCCCCGGGGCCAGGAGTGCCTCAAAACGCCGAGACCGCCCTGTCGACGGCAACAGGGACCGCGATCATGAAAGCATTTCTCATTACTGCACCCGGCAAGACCGCCGTTGTCGAGGCGCCTGCCCCATCCGGCCCCGGTCCGGGCGAAGTGTTGCTTCGGGTGCGGATGGTCGGGTTCTGCGGCTCGGATCTGAGCACGTTCCGGGGGCTGAATCCGCTGGTCTCGTATCCGCGAATTCCCGGGCACGAGGTGGCCGCCGCCATCGAACAGCTCGGTGCGGGCGTGCCCGGCCGCTGGCGCGTCGGGGCGAACGTGACGCTCTCGCCGTATACCGCGTGCGGAAGTTGCCCCGCCTGTCGCCGCGGTCGTTCCAACGCCTGCCGCGACAACGCCACACTTGGGGTCCAGCGCTCCGGCGCGTTGACGGAGTTTATCGTTGTGCCGTACAAGGATCTATTCACGCACGACCGCTTGGACAACACACGGCTGGCCCTGGTCGAACCGTTGACCGTGGGGTTCCATGCGGTGGACCGCGGGGAGTGTGCGCCGGAGGACACGGTCGCGGTGTTCGGTTGCGGGGCCGTTGGTTTGGGCGCGGTCGCCGGTGCGGCTGCCCGCGGGGCCCGTACGATTGCCGTGGACATCGACGACGCCAAGCTTCAGACGGCCCGGGCGGCCGGCGCCGCCGAGACACTCAAATCGGGAGCGGTCGACGTTGCTGCCGAAATTGCTCGTCTGACGGGCGGCGACGGCGTGGACTTGGCCATCGAAGCTATCGGCTTGCCGGCCACTTACCGGATGGCGATCCAGGTGACGGCGTTCACCGGTCGGGTTGTTTACATCGGATACGCCAAAGAGCCTGTCTGCTATGAGACCAAGTTGTTCGTGCAGCGGGAACTGGACATCCGCGGTTCCCGGAACGCCACACCGAAGGATTTCCCGGCCGTCATGGATCGACTGGCTTCCGGCAAGGTCCCTGTCGATCGGATGGTGAGTCGGGTCGTCCCCATGGCTGAGGCCGGCCGGGCGCTGCGCGATTGGAGTGCGGCCCCCGCCGCGTTCACCAGGGTCCTGGTCGAGGTATCCGGCGAGTAAGACGGGCGAAACGAATTCAACGGCGGCGGGCCCCGGCAACGCGGTTTGGAGGCAGCGGCCCCAGTCCCGACCTCCGCGGCCCGCCGGACGCTGAGGACGAAAGCGGCAGTCGCAGCTTGCCGCCGGGAACGACGGTGTTCGGCAGCCTCGTCAGGGGAGACGGACGAGCGATGGTGCGCCTCGGCGTCTGGAGGGTTGAGAACAAGGAGTCGGCCGCCGTGCAGTATCGTCCTTTGGGTGAGACGGGGCTCGAGGTGCCGCCAATTGTCTTCGGGACCAGTTGCCTGGGGAATCTCTATCAGCCCCTGTCGGATGACACGAAGTCCGCTATCATTCGGGAATGGTTCGCCAACGTGGACGGCCCGGTGGTTGCGGACTCCGCGGGAAAGTACGGCGCGGGATTGGCTCTCGAGGTGATCGGCCGGGGACTGCGGACATTGAACATCCCGTCGGAGCGCATCATCATCAGCAACAAACTGGGGTGGCTGCGCGTTCCCTTGCAAGGTCCGGAGCCCACGTTCGAGCCGGGGGTTTGGGCGGGCCTTCGGTTCGACGCGGAACAATGTGTTGGCTACGACGGCATCCTGCGGTGCTGGGAGCAGGGCTGCGAGCTGCTGGGGGAGACGTACGCCCCGAAGCTGGTCTCGGTCCACGATCCGGACGAGGTCCTTGCCGCGGCATCGTCGCCCGACGACCGTCGAAAACGGCTTGAGAACGTCGTGGGGGCCTACCGGGCGCTCGCGGAATTGAAAATGGCCGGCAAAGTGGCCGGGGTCGGCATTGGAGCAAAAGATTGGCGTGTGGTCCGCGAGGTGGACGACCACGTGAAGCTGGACTGGGTCATGTTCGCCAACAGCATGACGATCTACCGGCACCCGCCGGAACTGCTCGAATTCATGCGGTCGCTGGCGGCGCGCAAGGTGGGGATCGTTAATTCGGCTGTGTTTCACGCCGGGTTCCTGGTCGGGGGCAAGTATTTTGATTACAAGATGATCGAGCCGGATACGCCGGAACATCAGGCGCTGTTCGACTGGCGGGAACAGTTCTTTGCGGTGTGCCGCAACTACGGAGTGCAGCCGGCGGCCGCCTGCGTGCAATATGCGCTGTCGGCGCCGGGCGTGGTTAGCGTGGCTCTGAACACCAGCCGTCCGGAACGCGTACGGGAAAATGTCGGCCTGGTGCAGCACTCGATTCCCCAAGCCTTTTGGCAGGCGATTTCCGACCGCTTCGGTTCATGATTTGGCCGCGGGAGGGATGTGATCCGCACGCGTCCATCACCGCACAGGCTGCATCAAGTCGGTCGTGCTGAAGGCACAAGGGCGTGGACGCAGAACGCGCGGAGGGTCGGCGACGACGGCGCACTGGAGAGGTCTGCATTTTCTGTACATGTTGTACGGAAGGGGCCCCTCGTTGCGGCGCCTTGTCCCCCTGCGCCTCGAATTCGTCCGAAGCCACTGCGGGACGCGCCGACTCCCAGCGAGGCCAAAGATTGTCATGAAAATTGACGCCCATCATCATTTCTGGCGCTACAACCCGGCTGAGTACGATTGGATCGACGACGCCATGGCGGTCATCCGTCGGGATTTTTTGCCTGGCGATCTGGAGCTGGAAATTGCCGCCGCAGACATCGACGGCGTGGTTTCGGTTCAGGCGCGCCAATGTATCGAAGAGACAGAATGGTTGCTTGGATTGGCTGCGACGAGTCCGTTCGTGAAGGGCGTGGTGGGTTGGGTCCCGCTGGTCGATCCGGGTGTCGGGAAGCTCCTCGAACGGTTCGCGGAGCGTCCCGTTCTGAAGGCGGTCCGACACGTGGTGCAAGGCGAGCCGGAGGGCTTCATGCTCCACGCCGACTTCAATCGGGGCATCGACCTGCTTTCGGAAACAGGCTTGGCCTACGACATCCTGATCCACGAGCGGCAGTTGCCGGAAGCCATCGAGTTGGTGGACCGGCACCCGGGGCAGTGTTTCGTTCTCGACCATATCGCCAAACCGTGCATTCGGAATAACGTCTTCGAGCCTTGGGCGACGAGGATGCGAGAGTTGGCCGGTCGCGACCGGATATACTGCAAAATCTCCGGTTTGGTGACCGAGGCGGATTATCGGAACTGGACCGAAGAGCAACTGCAGCCGTACCTGGAAACGGTCTTGGAGGCGTTCGGCCCGGCCCGGTTGATGTTCGGTTCCGACTGGCCCGTCTGCCTTGTCGCCTGTCCATACCGCCGGTGGCATCAAATCGTTACCCGGTTTATTGCGGGCCTGTCCGAGACCGAGCAGGCCCGGATCCTGGGCGGGACCGCAGTGGAAGCGTATCGGTTGGCGGCCGGGGATGCTTGCCTTGCCGGGCAAAGGGCGCCGCAAATGTCCGGTTCGTGATAGACAATCGAGACGGTGGTTGTTTATTGTGGGTAAAGACGGGACCCGCCACGGATCTTGCGGCGGG
>JAADHN010000153.1:0-3549 GCA_013151865.1 Kiritimatiellota bacterium | reverse complement strand
CCGGCAGCAACGACGGCGACCCGACCGTCGGCCCGGCGGGCGTCCCAACCAGAGGAGACGTTCCTGATGACGCCACGCGATATCGTTCTCGAACAAATCCGTCACTGCGAAGCCGGGGAGGTTCCGTACACGCTCCCGTTCGAGGAGAGCGTCGGCAAGCAATTGGATCAGTGGTTCGGTTCGCCCGACTGGCGGCGGCGCCTCAAGAAGTACATCGCGGGCGTGACGGCGGTCGACACCAATAAACAGGATCCCATCGACGCTACGCATGTTCGCGACCCGTACGGCGGGGTCTGGCGAACCGACCTCCGCCCGTGGCACCTGGAAAAAACACCGCTGCCGGAGCCGACGCTGGATAGCTATGAATTCCCCGCCCCGGAAGAGTTCTTCCAGCCCGACCAAAAGCGACGAGCCTTCCAGGCGTGCGAAGAGAATCGTGACCTGTTCCGTATCGCCCATCTCGGCTGGGGATTGTTCGAGCGGAGCTGGAACTTGCGCGGCTTTGAGAACGTGCTCATGGACGCCGTGCTCGTCCCGGACTTTTTCGAGGAGGTTCTCGACCGTCTCACCGGCCTGTACCTGAATTTCATCCAATACACCGGTGACCTGCCGGTCGACGCCATCATGTTCGGCGACGACTGGGGCGACCAGCGCGGTGTGATTATCGGCCCCGACCGTTGGCGGCGATTCCTGAAACCGCGCTGGGCCAAACTCTATGCGGCCGCTCATGCCGCCGGTAAGATCGTAATCCATCATTCGTGTGGGTCGGTCGCCGAGATCATGCCGGACATCATCGAGATCGGTATGGACGTGCTCGAGAGCGTCCAGCCCGAGGCGGCCGGTATGAACCCGTACGAACTGAAAAAGAAATGGGGGGACAAGATCACCTTTTGGGGCGGGCTCGGCAGTCAGAGCACCATTCCATTGGGCGCCCCGGATGAAATCAGGAGCGAGGTGCGTAAACTGCGCCGGGAGATGTCGCACGGCGGCGGCTACATCCTGGCCCCGGCCAAGCCCCTCCAGCCAGAGACACCCACCGAAAATGCTGCGGCCCTCGTAGAGGTCTTTACCGAAGAAAGTGAGCGTGGGTGAGTGATGCGAAGTTGAGCGTCGTGCGCTGCGCCTGCAAATGCTCCAACTCCCCGTGTCGCGGTGCAGAAAGGGATCGGCATCGTGGGAAGTGCTTTTTGGACGGCCATCCTTGTTCTTACGGCGAGCTTCGTACCCCTCTTTCCGGGGCACGCCGCCGAATACTACTTCGACAGTGAGGCCGGGGCGGACGACAACCCGGGCGTCAGTCCCGAGCGGCCGTTTCGCTCGCTGGAGAAATTGGCAAGACTCTCTTTGCAGCCGGGCGATGCGGTTCGGTTCAAGTGCGGCAGCACGGTCCGCGGGCAACTGCGGTTCAAGGGGAGCGGGACAAGAGAGCGGCCGATCACGGTCGGCGCCTACGGGCCCGGACCGAAACCGACCCTCCTCGGCTCCGTGCGCCCGACAGAGTGGGAACATGTCCGCGGCGAACTCTATCGGACGCGAATTCCCACCCGCCTCTTTGTGGGCGACCGCGCTGTGTACGGGGTGTTTGATTCTCCGCCGGGCAAGATCCCCACCCGCCTCGAGGGGAGTCGCTTCGATTCTTCCCCGCCATCGCAACGCAACCGCTTTTATTTCGACGACAAGAACCAACTGCTTTACGTGATCACCCCGAGTGGGCGGCCGCCCGAAAAACACCACATCGAGGCGTCCGTGGTCACCCCCATCATCGACCTCGCCGGGCAGTCGTGGATCGTGATCGAGGATCTGACGTTGCTCTTCGGCAACCGCATGCACATCAGCATCCGCGATTGCCATGACGTGATCGTGCGGCATTGTGCGTCCCTGTTTGTCGCGTTCTTCGGCAACCCCAATATCACGATCACGCGTGGATCGAGCCGTATCCGGATCCTGGACTCTTTTCTGTACGAGAACTGCAACTGCGGGATCGTCTTGACGGACGGTGCCACGCAGTGTGTCGTGCGCGGCTGCACCATCGTCAAAGGACGGTCCAACGACGGCGTGACGTGCCACTCCGGGCCGCGGGGCAAAGACGGGCTGCCGACGCATTTGGCGGGCGATTTCAACCTGATCGAAAACAACGTCATCGGCCTGTGGCCCGAAAACTCCATCGACATCACTTCGGGAGATCATCACGTGGTTCGCGGCAACATCTGCTACAGCGACCGGCAATCAAACATCATTACAGGGCATGGAGCGGACCACATCCTGATCGAAAACAACATCTGCTTCGGGAGCATGCGCGCCGGCATCATGATTACCGAGAACCCAAAAGAGGGGGCTCGGGGCGAGAATCGCGTGATCCGCAACCTCGTCTTCGACAACCAGTATCCGGGGCTCGAAATTCAGGCGCGCAACACCCGGGTCTTCAATAACACGGTCGTGAACAGTTTCCGGCGTCCCGCCGTACGCATTAATGCGCACGGTCGAGGGTCGGTATTGCGCAACAACCTCATCGCAATGCTCGACAGGGAAATCCCGCACCCGTGCCTTCACTTTCTGCGCGGGACGCCCACCGCGTTCCAGGTCGCCCTGAGTCACAACATGTTCTATCACCGCGCCGACCAACTGAAGCCGGGAATCTTTTTCCCCGCCGGGCGCGTCATTGGGACTGACGACGGCAGGTTCACTCCTGAGGCCTTTGCTGCCAGGTACGGGACAGGCGGCGCGAGTTTTGCTGCCGAACCCGGGTTCGATCCCAAGACCCCGCGCTATTACTTGCTGACCCCGAAAAGCCCCGCAGTGGATTCAGGAGTGGACGTCGGGTTGCCGTTCGTCGGCAAGGCCCCGGATGTCGGCTGGAAAGAGCTGGGGAATGCGAAAGATGCGCCGCCGCGTTACCCGAAAGTGCTGATCGACGGCGACGGCGACGATACAGCCGTCTTGGCTCTGTGGAGTGATCAGCAGAATCGTCGGTGAGCGGTGTGAGGGGCGTCCACCGCCGAAACTCGAGGCGGTTTCGGGACGGGACCGTGCCGTCGCTGCGGTTGGCGGGGTGGCCTTGAATGCGGAGCAGGACGTCGTCGAGATAGCGGAACGGCTCGAGGCCGAGCACGCGGCAGGCCTGGACGGGTGTACAGGAGAATGCGACTGCCGCGCGATCCCGCCGCACGGGAGAACCGTACCTTCGAGGGCGAGACGCCGTCGAGCCGTGTCTGACGATCTCGCCGAACGGGAGCGCCGAGGGCCACCTCGGCATTACGATATGGCAGCTTCGCTCCAAGCATCCCGCACTCGCGCCGGGGCCGGTCTTGGTCATGATTGGCCGCGAAATCAACTTTTCTGTGACGGGTCCGTTGCAGCGACGGGGACCGCCGCCTCCAAAACAGCCCCTCTGGAGCCCGCCGCGCGGCGGGCCGGACCCTTGGCAGAGGCGGATCCTCGGGCGTTTGTCTCGCAAGACCGACCGGTTGCACTTTTTTCCGGAAAACCGCTTGACTTTTCGGGAAGTGCGAGTGTAGATCGGATCGCCGGTCGGGTTGCATCTTGACGTCG
>JAADHN010000162.1 GCA_013151865.1 Kiritimatiellota bacterium | reverse complement strand
TGTACCAAATCCGGCATCTTCTTCGGCCCCGGCGGCCTCGGGTGTTTCCGGGGCTTCTTCGTGTTTTTTCTTCGTGGCTTTATTTCTCCGCTTTCCTGGCAAACAGCGTTTCTTCGATTTCCTTCGGTTCTTTCTTCCCCCTCTGTATTCCGGGTGTTCCCGGAGAGTCGGAGTTGGTTGGTGGGCAAGTTGATCCGAAGGCGGCTGTCATGTCGAAGCGATTTCCCCGTTGTGCGTTTTGCGGTCGGCGGTTTCGCCCGGACCGCTACAACGCGTCCCATCAGAAGTTCTGCACCGACCCGGAGTGCATCCTGGAACGGAAGCGGAAACGGCAGCGGGAGCAGTACAGGGCGCGCCGGTTGAACGACCCGGTTTTCCGTGCAAAGGAGAATGCCCGTTGCGCGGCGGCGAATCGGCGTCGCCGGGCCGCGGCAAAGGCTGCCGAAGCCGGGGCGGGGGCCTCCTCCGGACTTGTCGGCTGTGATGACGGGACTGCTGGCGCATCTGGCCGACAGCGACGATCCGAACCAGCTGCGGGAGTTGGCGAGTCGTTTTGCGGGGCGGGGCCGACGGTTGGCGTCGCCGGCTCTTTTTGCGGCCGGCGGGCCGTAAACGCTTTTTTTCGTTGTTACTCGACATCCGTTTCTCGCACAAACCGCCTGTTACTCGACATCCGCTTATCACATAAGGTATTTATGGAAAACATGTAACAAATCGTTACTCGACATTCATTGGTTCGCCCGTTTTGCGCCGCCACAGTACCGGCGCGGGACGTCCCGGAGCGTGTGCCGGGATGGGCCTGCCGCCAACGAACGGAGATCGAATCATGGCGCAACCTCCGAAAGAGCCGGTGTGTCGAGATCGAATCCGGAGCATTCCCCGCGGCTTCGGCTGGATGGACCACAGGCTGGTGCGGGACCATTACGTCGAGAAGTGTTCGTCCCGGGCTTTGGCCTTGTACCTGTTCCTGATCGCGGTATCGGACGGCGAAGGGGTGTCCTGGTGGAGCGAACGCTCGTTGGCGACGCGACTGGGCATGGAAGCGGACGCGCTCCGGCAGGCCCGTGCGGAACTTTCCGCCGCGGACCTGGTGGCGTTCGAGCATCCGGTCTGGCAAGTGCTGTCGTTGAAAGGAGGCCGGCAATGAACGCCGAACTGTGGCATCGCATTCGAACGCTGCACGACGACGAGGGCCTGAGCGTCCGCGCGGTCTCCCGGCGCCTGGAAATCCATCGCCGGACCGTGCGCGAGGCTTTGCGGTCGGAGCGCCCGCCGGGTTCGCAACGCGCCCGGCGCGGCAGCATCGTGGACCCGTACCGGGGGTGGCTGTTGGCCAAGCTCTCCCAGTATCCCGAGTTGACCGCCGTCCGCCTGTTCGCCATGCTGCGGGATCAGGGATATCAGGGCGGCTACAGCCTGGTCGAACAGTGCGTGGCCGACCTGCGTCCGCGGCTGAAACCCGCCTATCTGACGCTGCGCTTCGCGCCCGGGGAATGCGCCCAGGTCGATTGGGGCGCGTGGAAGGCCCTGGACGTTCCCGGGGGCCGGCGCCGGCTCTCTTTTTTCGTCATGGTGTTGGCCCACAGCCGCATGATGTACGCCGAGTTCTCGTTCGGCCAGGCCATGGAGCACTGGCTGAGCGGCCATCGCAACGCCTTCGAGTTCTTCGGCGGCGTTCCCGAAAAAGTCATGGTGGACAACTGCAAGACCGCCGTACTCACTCCGGCCGCGGCCGGGCGCGGGCCGGTATTCCACCCGTTGTATTTCGACTTCTCCCGTCACTACGGCTTCGGGATAGCTGCCTGCAACGTGCGAAGGCCGAACGAAAAAGGGCGCGTCGAAAACGGCGTCGGCTACATCAAGACCGCCTTCCTGGCCGGGCGCGAGCCCGCGCTGCTTCCCGCCTTGGCCCCGGCCCTGGCCGACTGGCTCCGGAACACCGCCAACGTCCGGGTCCACGGCGTCACGCGCGCCCGGCCCGTCGATCTGTTCAACGAAGTCGAAAAACCGGCCCTGCGTCCGCTGCCCGCCGGTCCCTTCGACTGCTGTGTGGAAAAGCCGGTCGTGGCCAACAACCGCTTTCGCGTGCATGTGGACGGCAACCGCTACAGCGTCCCATCCCGGTACGCCTCGCGCCGCCTGGTCCTCAAGACTTACGCCGACCGCATCGTGTTCCACACCCCCGAAGGCAACCTCGTCGCCGACCACCCCCGCAACTGGGGACGGCGTCAAGACCTGTGCGATCCGGACCACGAACGCGACCTGCGCCTGCGCATGCATCACGCCCGCGACCGCAAACGACTCGAAACCTTCCTCGCCCTCGGGCCCGCCGCCGATCCGTACCTGACCGGACTGCGGGAAAAACGGTCCGACTGGCGCGGACACCTCAACCGCATCAACGCCCTGGCCGAGACCTACGGACCGAACCGCCTCGCCCGGGCCCTCGCCGACGCGCTCGAACACCGCGCTTTCTCCAGCGAATACCTCCTCAACATCCTCGAAAGCCGAGACCGACTCCGGCCCGAGCCCGGTCCCCTTCGCGTCACCCGAAGAGAAGACTTGCTCGAACTCGACATCCCGAAACCCGACCTCTCCGTCTACGACCAAGCCAAACAACAAAAGGACCCCCAATCATGAGCGACCCCATCAAAAACGCACTCCGACAACTCGGACTGGTCTGGATGCTCGAAAACTGCGACCGCGAACTCGCCGACGCCGCGCGAAAGCAGAAAAGCCATCGCGAACTGATCGAACGCCTGCTGACCGGAGAAGCCGAAACCCGGAAAAACAGGGCCGTACAGCGACGAATCAAAGCCGCCAAACTGCCCATGCACCGGACCCTCGAAACCTTCGACTGGCAATGGCCCGAGACCATCAACCGCGAACAGGTCCGACACCTGTTCACTTTCAACTTCCTGCGCGAAAAAGCCAATGTCGTGTTCATCGGAACCGTCGGACTGGGAAAGACGCATATCGCCTGCGCCCTGGCCCGACGCGCCTGCGAACGCGGCCGCACCGCCCTGTTCGCGCCTGCCGTCGACATCGTCAACACTCTCGCCGCCGCACGCGAAACCCCGGACTTCCCAAGAATCATGCGGCGATACACCAAACCCGACATCCTCGTCATCGACGAACTCGGATATCTGCCCGTCGACCGAATCGGCGCCGAACTCCTCTTCCAGGTCCTCGGCAAGCGCTACGAACAGGCCTCCACCGTCATCACAACCAACCGTCCTTTCAAACAATGGACAACCACATTCGCCAACGACGCGGCCCTCACATCCGCCGTCCTCGACCGAGTCATGCACCATTGCGAAACCGTGGTCATTCAGGG
>JAADHN010000073.1 GCA_013151865.1 Kiritimatiellota bacterium | reverse complement strand
GAATCGGAGGACAACAGGATGGCAAACGAAACACGGGCGGCGAAGCGGGCGCACTGGGAAACGGTGTTGTCCCGGTGGCGGGAGAGCGGTTCGAGCAAAGCGGCCTTCTGCCGGGAGAACGGGATCCCTCCCTGGCAGTTCCAGAGTACTGGTTCAAGCGCCTGACCGACGTCGCGCCCGGTCCGAGTCCGGCGTTTGCTCCGGTGCACTGCGGCGGCGGCAGCGGGGTGCGCCTCCGGTTGCCGTCGGGCTTGGCCGTGGAAGTGGGGGCGGATTTCGATCCGGCTGTGCTGGTGCGGCTCCTGCAGGCGGTGGCGTCGCAGCGTCTGGCGTGGTCCGTCTTTACCCCGTATTGTATCCTCCCCACCTCTATGACACCTCTATGACACCGAGACAACATGGCCCCGTTGCGACGCTTACCAGAAAACACCGCCGGGGCCGGTGGGGCCCAGGTTCCGTAAGCGTCGGGCGAATCAAGCGATATGCCTGACCGCTGTCTTCTTCGCCGCATGGCAGGCAGGTGCGACACCCACATGCAGACGGGACGCGGACTGGAACAGTTCCCTGTCCCGCCCGGCTGCTTGGCGCAGCCCGTCCTCGCTTGGCATTGTATCCCACCGGTAGGAGGGACGTGGCAAGGTGGGACCGTTTCGATGGTGACGTGGGCTGTGAATGAAGGGGAAGGCGCCGGAGTTGCGACCGTCCGAAAAGCGGCCCGGAGTTCGAGCGGGTTGGGGCCGTCTCAGTCCCGGTCGGCAACGAGGCGAGCTGTACTCTCCCCCGCGGGGAGGACGAGCCGCAGGGTCGGAGAAGGCTGACATGAAAACCGTCCGAATGCTGTACGGCCGCACGGGCATGGATTTGCGCCTGCCGGAGCCGACCGTGGTCCTCGAAGGACGAGAGCCCGGACCGTTGCGAAATCCGCAAGACGCGGTTGCGGCGGCCCTTGCCGATCCGATTGGAAGTCCTCCGCTGCGGGAACTGCTGGCGCGAAAGGCCCCCCGGACCGTTGCGATCACGATTTCGGACATCACGCGCCCGGTGCCGAACCGCGAATTCCTGCCGGTGTTGCTGCAGACACTCAACGACTCGGGGATATCGGACGACCGGATTGTAATCATCATCGGCACCGGTATGCACCGCCCCAGCAGCGCGGATGAACGCAACTACCTGGTCGGTCGTGAGATACTGAGCCGTGTCGAAGTCCTGGACCACCGTGCGGACGCTTCCGAGACGCTGGTTCAAGTCAGGGACGACCCGCCGGTGCGCGTTTGCCGGCGTTTTGCCGAGGCCGATTTCCGGATTGTGACCGGCTACATCGAGCCGCATTTCATGGCCGGTTTTTCCGGAGGGCGCAAAGGAGTCTGCCCGGCCCTGGTGGACTTGGAGACCGTTCAGCGTTTTCATGGCTACCACGCCCTGGCCGATCCCAAGGCCGACACCGGGATTCTGGCGGGCAATCCCTGTCACGAGATTTCCTTGCAGATTGCGCGGACAGTGGGAGTCGATTTCCTGCTGAATGTTGCCATCACCCGCGATCATCGGACCGCGGGGATTTATTGCGGAGACTTGGAGAAGGCCCACGCGGCGGGTTGCAGGCAGGTCGCGGATTGGACCACGGCCAGCTGCGACGCCCCCTTCGACCTTGTCGTCACGAACGGTGGCGGATACCCGCTCGACCAGACGTTCTACCAGACCGTCAAGGGCATGTGCGCCGCACTGCCGGCGCTCGGGCCCGAATCGACGTTGCTGCAGGTCAGTGAGTGCGCCGAGGGACTCGGGTCCGAGGCCTACACCAGCCTGCTGCTCGCCTACAACAATGATTGGCGGCGATTCGTGGCGGACATTGCGGCGAATCCGAGCCGGACCCGGCTCGATCAGTGGGAGTTCCAGATGCAGGCCCGGGTGCTGGAACGCATCGGCCGCCAACGGTTGAGGTTCGTCACCGGCGGCATTCCGCCCGAGATCCAGGGCCGCATCGGGGTAAATCCGGTCCTGGGTAACGGCACGGCGCAAGAGCGTGCGCAGCGTGCCGTCGACCAATACTTCGTTCGGCATCCCAGGGCATGCATTGCCGCGATTCCCAACGGACCCTACACGATGATCGAACGGACGGGCACTTGAACGGGGTAGGCCGAAAACGGAGACCTGTTTTCCGGAAATGCAGCCCACGAATGTCGAGGGCCGGCTCGGGCTTGCATGAGAGTAGACGCGGCGGCCCGCCGCGTTAAAAAAAACGGCGAGACGTTGCATCACGAAAACGGCGGGACGCCGTTTCTACTATGGCGTTATCTTGCGCACTACCCGTGAGCGTGCTACGGGCGCGCGTGCCAACTGTACAGATGGGCTTCGCGCAGTTCGAAGCGGAACGTGATTTCGCGCCCGGCCAGGGCATCGGCGGAGCGCTCGCCCCAACGAACGGTTCGACTGCAGTTCGGTTCTTGGATCGTGTTGGACCGAAGCGGGTTGCAGTCGGACATCGAGTAGCCTGGGACCACGCTTCCATCCGGCGTCCGGACTTCGACGCGCATTTCGCCGTGGCAATAAGCGGGGTGGGAACGGTCATCCAGGCGCGGGTCCGCATTGACGGCGAGATCGCCGCCGTGCCAGGTTTCCGGCCGGGTAACGATCCAGCCGGGGCGCTGCCCGGCGCGCATCGAGCAGAAACCGTCCGGGCGCAGGACTGCCAAGCCGATGGCGCCCTGGTTCAATGGGTAAGGGCTCATGTGTGCTCCGCCGCGGCCCGAGTAGTAGAATCGGAGTTGTCCGTCGGCCGAGATTGGGGGACTGGCCGAGAGGTTGATCCAGGTGTCCTGCCACGAGGGCGACGGGGCAAGCGGGATGAAGGCCGGGCGCGTCCGCGACCGCCGCCAGTTGCGTCCGGCGTCCCGGCTCCAGACGAGTTCCGGGTCCAACCGGTCCGGGGCCATGTGCATCCGCTCGATGGCCCCGAGCAACATCCCATGCCACGGGAAGGCGGTCACGGAATAGATTTCCATATCCGGCGGGTCTTCCGCATCGCGGGCCAGGACAAGTTCCGGCGGGCTCCATTCCAGGAGCGTCTCGCTCTCCGTCCGAAATACACACCGGCCTTTGCCCATGTCGGGCATGTTCCGAGTGCGTCCGAACACCACAAACCGCCCATCGAGTCGTTGCGGCACGGCGTTGAACCGGTCGCCCCAACGTAATACGGGCTGTTCGGACATGAGTTCCCAACGAATGCCGTCGGCCGACCGGGCCGCGTAGATGCCGCGTTCGACGCCGGCCCCTCCAGTATCGAAAAACAGCATCTTCAGGGGCCAATTCCGGTCCCGGGCATCTTCGATGACCGTCAGATCGTCGATGAGTCCGGTTTCGGACCGAGACTGGAGGATGATGTTGGTGTGTGTGTTTCCTTGGAAAGGCAGCAACCCCAGTTCCGGTTTTTCCCAGGCAACGCCGTCGCGGCTCTCCGCGTAGCAAACGCGCGGCGGGCAACGGCGCGTCCAGGCGCAGTACCACATCTGCCAGCGGTCCTCCCGGCGAAGCACTGTGCCGAAGAGGACCGGACACCAGCGTTCCCAGGGGTGTTCGGGACGGAGCACCGGCTCGTCGAACCGTTGGGGTTGATGCCAGGTGCGAGTGACGAACGCGCTGTCTTCGAGATGGTCGTCGTCCAGTACGAGGCGTGGGGTGCACGGTATCTTTGAGTTCATCGGCATTTGCTCCGTTCCGCCGTTGTCGGTCCGTCTTCGTGTTCGTTCCCCGTGCCCGTCAGGCCGGCGCGTTCTGCCCGATGCCGCATTCGCGGCGACCGAGCCTCGTCGGTATGACGCATAATCGATCGCGAAAAAAGGTCGCGACAAGGGGTTCCCCCGGGGGCGGTCCCCCGACGACGCGAGCCCGATGGCCACGTCGTCAATTCAGGTCTTTCTTGACGAGGGTACCGGTCAGGTCCGCATACTTCACCAATCCTTGGGAGAAATTTCTGCGGCCTCTGAAGAAATTGCCCGAAGAAAAGCTTTCCCGGGGCGACTCGTTACGGATGGCCGTTCCCTCGATGTTGAACTGGTTTCCCGCCACCAGAATGTTTCCCGAATCCTTGCCGATGCGGACGGCAATGCGTTTCGGATTGGACGGTTCGGTGAAGATGTTGTGCGTGATCAGGATATCGCCGGCGAAAACGAGATCCACGTCCACCGGCGTGAAATTCCGGCTGGGACCGCCTTTGAAGAACGGGGACCCTTTTCGGTCGGTGCAGTAAAACAGGCAGAGACTGATGGTAGCTTCCCGGAGGCCCTCGAAAACAATGCCTCGGTCGCGGTAGTTGATGTGACAATCGGTGATGTGCAGCGCCGGTTCTTCCCACCGGCGTGTCCGGCGTTTGAGTTGCACCACGATACAGCGTTCGTTGCCCACGAAATAACAGTTCGAGATGGTCCCGTCCTCGGGACCGCTATCCTCCCGAGTGGTCCCGTAATAGAGACCGCATCGCCCGTTCCAGACGTGACATGTGAGGAACTTGGGGTTGTAGCAGTCCAGGAGGTAAAACGCAAACTCCATTTTGGGAGCGTCTTCCGGGATGGACGGACCGTACCGGTCGCCGACGGTTACATTGCTGAAATACGGGAACCAAGCATTGCGGACATCGAATCCGCGGCGGAAAAAGCCTTGTGCGAACGTCTCACCGCGAACCTCGACGTTGCGGACCATGAATTGGCGGTTGTGTTTGACGCCGGGATTGGCCTTGTCGAATCGCACCGCACTGCCGGCTCCGTTCCGACGGGCCACCAGCGAGAGGCCGGAAAGTTCGACCGTAAGCCGATTCGTGGTCGGGCCCTTGAAGAACAGGCCGCCTTCGTCGTTGTCCACGACCAGTTGGGTCACATTTTGCCCGGCCCCCTCGAAATGCACCCCGGTCCAACGGGTATTTCCCCGGATTTCGAACTGTGCGGCCCGACGCAGCAGGAATCGGCCGGGCGGCAACCGGACATGCACACGGCGGTGGGGCAGCGCGGCCCGAAAGGCAGCTTCGAAGGCAGCGGCGCAGTCCTTTTCTCCTTTGGGGTCCGCGCCGTAATCCAGGACATTCACGCTTGTGCCGGGTTGGACGGTCCGGAGGACGGAGGGCGGAGAAGGCCCAGGCTGAAGCAGTGTCCTGTAAGCGCATCCGGAGACCGTGATGAGGAGGTTTGCAAGGAGGAAAACACGCATGGTACTTCCCGTAGGTTTGAACTGCAAGAACCAAGCCGCAGTGGGATGTGCTCCCGCCAACGCATCGTCCAATGCCGCCCATCGCCACAGTGCAAGCGATGCAACCTGGCCGGGATCGGGTATAGTTTCAGCGGGCGGTGACAGCGGCCCCGGTGCGCGCCGCTTCGGGCTGCCCCGAATTCAGGCATCCATGCCGGAGGACATAATATATGTTCCCGAGAATCTTTCGAGTCCACTGTTATGGGGCGCCGATGCACTTTGCGATGTTCTTGGCGGCCTCGCTTTTCCTCGGCAGCGAGCGGTCCCTGCGCTCCGCGCCTCCTCCGACCTCGCTCGGGCATCCAAGTTTTGCCATTCCCCGATACAATGGCGATTACCTCAACATCATTCGGACTGATCGGCTGGGTACGCCTCATGTCCCTTTTGCCACGCCGTTGAACGGCGGTCCGCTCAGGGTGTTGTTCGTCGTTCCCATGGCCGGGTATTGTTCCCGGGACGTGGTCGAACTTGCCGAACGCCTGGATTTGAAGTTCAAATCCGTGACGACGTATCGCCCGAACCAGTTTTTCGACGATCATCCTTACACCACGGCCGTGCTGGGTCAAAGCACAATCGAAAAGACACGGGAATTGGAGAACAAACTGCTTGAACGCTACGACGTCATTGTCTTGGCCAACGTGAATTTCGACAAGTTGCCGGTTTCGTGCCGTTTTCTTTTACTCAAAGCCGTAAAAGCAGGGACCGGTCTCGTCCAATTCTTCGCGAACACGCGAAGTCGCAAGACCCCATTCTACCAGCCGTTCGCCGGGGTTTCCGGGCGTGACATCGTCGGCGGTCTGGCCCTGACCGGCACTTGGCTGGGGCGTTCCGCCAAGTACCGGAAGCTGGATGCCCCGGCGCTGGCTGACGCATGGGTCAAGCCGTATCGTTTCGGAACGGGTCGCGTCGCCGTCGTTTACCCGGCTGCGGGCAATCTCCAGCCCTATCCGAAGACCGGGGGCATGGGCTATGCCTGCATCCGGGAACCGGGCACATACGACGTGGCGATGCAGATCGCCGCCAAATCGTTGCTTTGGGCCGCGGGACGGTCGGAGGAAGAAGGCATCAAGTGCGACTGGAAAGACGGGCGCACCTTCCATGAAGCGGCGCCGCTTTCATGTCCTGTCTCGATCGAGTTTCCGACGGATGCGTCGTCGTCTGCGGGATTGCAGATTGAGTTCTGGGTTCGGGACGTCGCCGGCGAGTTGGAGTTTCACGGGGTCATCCCGTCTGCCGCCGGCGCCAGAGGCGCGGAGGTCTCGCTGCCTGCGCTGCCGAACGGGCGCCATTTCCTGACATTGGCGCTGCGGAATCCGCAGGGTCGGGCGTTGGACTTCTGTTCCCGAACGCTGGTGATGGACGCGCCGGCGCGCATCCGTATCCAGACCGACAACGCGGCGCTTGCGTCCAGCGACAGCGCCGACTTGACAATCGCTGTCGATGCTCCGCCTCCGAACGCGACCGTAACCGTTCGGGGCGTGGACGTGTACGGTCGCCTGTTCTTTCGGGAACAGTTTCCCGCCAAAGCGGAAAAGCGCCGCGTCCGGATGCCCCTCGAGACGGCCCGCGGCAGGTATGTGCGCGTTGTCGCCGCGCTTGCCGTCGGGGACGTGGTGTGGGCCGCTGCGGAACAGGAGCTGTTCCTGCGGACTTCCCGGCAATTGGAACGGCGCTTCGTCCGCCTCATGTGGGGGGCGCCGGGAATCAGTCGGGCGAATTTCTTGTGGGACCTTGCCGGCGCGCAACTCCAGCGTGCCGGCGTGACGCACGGCATGATTTTCACACGCAAACCGGCGGATGCGGTGACAGCGGCCCGCGCTTTGGATCGCGCCGACCAGGGCTGGATGGTCTACGCCGCCCATGTGGACCCCGGTCGGATCAAGAAGTATTACGACCCGACCGCTCGACGCCGGGAGGAACAAACGCTCGAAACCATGGCGAGAGCGCTCCGCGACTACGGGACGTACCTCTACAGTCTTGGCGACGAGAACAGTTTCTCGTACAAGCAGGAGATTGCCGGGCCCGGGCTGTCGGCGTTTCAGGCCTTTCTCCGGAAACGGTATGAGCGCGACATCAACCGGCTGAATCGTCTGTGGAAGACGAACTTTGCGGATTTCGCAGCCGTTCGCCCTCTCGCCGATCCAACGGTCCGAGACAATGGGGCGTCCGTTCCCCGCCGGTACGACCAGATGCTTTTCCAGGAGACCGTCTATGCCGACACACACCGTTGGATGGCCGCGGCCATACGCCGAGGCGACCCCGATGCCCGGGTTGGGGCCGAGGGGTCGATGCCGGGAGATTTGGAATCGACGATTTCCGGATTGGACTGGTGGGCGCCGTACGAAGACCGTCTGCAGAACGCCGTGCTGGCTTTTTGGATGCAAGAGGCGCATCGCGGCAACTGGTGGGGAGCCTACACGGCCAATCACGGCGCCCGCGTCGGCGTCCGCGTGCTCTGGCATCAGTTGCTCAGCGGTGCGGTCAATTCCTCCATGTTCTTCGTGGCTTTCATCGCGTCGGAAGGCATGTTTTCGACCGACTTGCATTACGCGGACTTCTACGCCGGCTGGCTGCCGGAACTCCAGCGAATCCAACGCGGAGTCGGTACGCTCCTGCGGAATTCGCATTTGGCCGATGACGGCGTCGCGGTCTACTGGTCCAAAGCGAATGACCACGCGTCGGCGCTGTACCCCGAATTCGGCAGCGCGTCTCTGGCGTTGAACTCCCTGACCGCAGCCCTGCAGGAAAGGGGGGTCAATCCGCGTTTCGTCACCCCTGAACAGATCCGGACCCGCGGGATCGGGGCCGGCCGTGTGCGTGTGCTGTTACTGATTCATGCCATGGTGATTCCGGACGAGATTCTGCCGGTGCTGGCCGACTTCGTCCGAAAAGGCGGCGCCGTGGTTGCGGACATCGCACCGGGCGGCGTCAGTCCCTTCATGGAGCTTCGAGCCCCCGCCCCCGGTCTCCGCGCGGTATTCGGAATCGCCAAGCCTGAAGTCGCCGTCGTCGAGTCCAAGGCGTCCGGGGCCGGCGCCGGTGTGAGGATTCCCGGCGCGCCATCGGCCGTGCTGCATCGATTCGGCAAGGGCCGGGCCCTTCTTCTCAATCGAGATTATTCTTCCTTGGTCGCGACACCCGAAAGCACGATAACGGACGATCTGTTGCGCTTTGGCGGCGTGACGCCGTTCATCACCGCGGCGCGTCCGCGGACGTGGGAGTTCATCACCCGCTTTCGTCACGCCGACGCTTGGGTCCTCGGCCTGGAGCGGCGCAGCGAGCGTGGCCCCGACGTACTGAAGCTGCCCGGAGAATTCCGAGTGGTGGACTTGAAAAATGGGAAGCCCCTGGGCGTTTCCGGAGAGATTTCGGTTGGCTCGGGCACTCATCAGTTCCTGTACGGATTGCTGCCTGCGGCCGTGCGCCGAATCCGCCTGCGCGCGTCATCTCGGGTCCGGCGCGGTAAAGTTCTCCACGTTTCGTGCCGGGTGCTGCGGGGAAGGGGCGCGGTGGAGAACAGTCTGCTGCGCTTCGATTTGTCCGGACCGGACGGGCGGCGGAGGGCAGGGCAAACCGCGTTTGCCTTCAGCGGCGACGAAACGCGCGATCTTCGCTTTCCCATCGCGTTGAACGCGCCGCAGGGGAAGTGGCGTCTTCGAGTCGAGGAACTCTGTTCCGGCGCGCGTGGGGAAGCCCGGTTCCGAGTCCGGTGACAGTCGGAGGCGAAAGTGTCCAGCACGGTATCATCCTATCGGAGTCTTCTCTTCGCCGTGGCGCTCACGGCGCCGGCAGCGGTTCCGACGGTCGCAGCGGGGGCGCCGGCGCCTGTGGAATACCTTTTTCGGGAATGGCACACCACTGGGATTCAAAATGGAACGGAACCGCTCGAGCGAACTTTTGCCGGGATATCTTTCTACCCGACGCGGGAATTGGGCATTTTCTACACGCAGACTTTCGACCCGCGAGAAAAGCGGCCGGTGTACCGGCATTATGGCGACCGGTTCTTCAGTTTTCGAAGTATTGCCCGCTGGGGATGGGATTTCCAGAACTTCCTCCGGATCACCCTGCGTCGAGACCGGGGGAACATTGTGTTGCGGGACCGCTTTCTCCTGCGCGAGATTCTGGTGATGGAGCCTGAAGGTCGGCGAACCGTGGCGGATTTCGTGTTTCAGTTGGACGGCCCGTCCGAATGGCTTGTATTCCGTTGCATTCATTACGCGGACCGACCCACTTGGTTGTGGGGCGAGGTGTTTTTGAATTCGGAACGCTACCGACTCGTTTCCGTCGGCTTGGCGTCTTTCGGCGGGTTTGCCGGGCGCGGCTATCCCAATCGGCGTCGGTGGATCGCCGGACTTGAAACGGGTTTCGATATTGAAAAGACCAACTTTCCGCTCCCGCTCGCGGACTGGCCCGTGCTGTTTCTCCATCACAAGAACGCGTTGGGCGACCGCGGTTCCATCGCCGTCATCGAGCCCGACGCTCTCGACTCGATGAAGACTCTTTATCGGGGCATGGGCGTTCTATTGACCCCCAAGCGCAATGTGAAGCGAGTTCGCTTCGGTCTGAGCGACACCCGCAAACCCGACGACATCGCCATTGCCGAGATGCGTCGAAACTGGCCCGAACTCCGGCGTTTTTTCCGGAATGTTCGGTGGGACTTGAATCCAGCCCCCGGCCGGGCCTGGGTGCGCCGTCGCTTATCGCTGTTGGGCGGCGAAGCTGTTCTGGATACCCCGGCCGGAGCGGTGTTTCGCGATGCCCTGCCGATTCTGCGCCGCGCTCCGGCGGTCGGGGATCGGGTGGCGGAACGGAGGTTCGGTCGTGCCCTAACGGACGTGATCGAGCACGACGAAGAGGCGTTCGAAGCGGCCTTGTCGGGACTGTGATTGGTCGATACGTGCAGCGAGAGAAAGTCGGAGTTCACGGGAAAGTGCGAAGCGGATGTCTTCCCGGTCCTTGCCGAACCGTGAATGACCGGGGCCGACCGCGAATGGTACAGACACGCTTCGTGATGACGGGGCGTCCCGCGTCGTGAATCGGAGGTTGGACAGTGACGACATGCTTTCGGTGTTTTGCCGCCGGCATCATGGGGCTCATTGCTTCCGCGGGATTCGGGATTCCGCTTTCCGCGCCGGTCGGGGTGTATGAGGCCCACCGTTTCGAGGGACGATGCACCGTCGACGGCAAGCTGGACGAACCAGGCTGGCGCACCTTGACTTTCGACCGCCGTTTTGCGGCATTCGGCAGGGCGGGGAGCGGTCCCGCTCCGGCGCCGCCGCCCATCGAGACAGCCTTTGCCTGTGGGTTCAACGACGCCGGTTTGTTCCTTGGCATTCGTTGTTCCGAGCCGGCCATGGACCGCATTCGCGCCACCATCACCCAGGCGGACGACGGCAACCTTTGGACCGACGATTGCGTGGAGATCTACTTCAGTTCGCTTCCGCGCCGCGTCATTGCGTTTCGCAAGTTCATCGTCAATGCCCTTGGCACGCGCTACGACGGCATCCAGAACGCCGACGGGTCGCTCGATCCCACCTGGACCGATGCATCTTGGCATTCCGCCGTTCAGCGGAGCAGTGACGGCTGGACGATCGAGGTTTTTTTCGCGTGGGGATCGCTCGGATTCGAAACCAGGCCCGAGGGGGTTGCCCTGGGCCTCTGCCGGTTTTCCTGGTCGGGCGGCAAGTTCCGCGGTGCTTCCTGGGGGCCGGGCATGGGCTATCCTTTCATCTGGCGTGCGGGGGCTGTTTATCTGGGGGCGGGGTTTGTCGATCGGATTCGTGCCGCCGCCGCCGAACTGAATCGCCTTCGGGGTCCGTTCTGGCGAATCGAGACGGACACGGGAATCATCGAGTACCGCGACAAGACGGCCGCACTCCGCGCCTTGTGGGAAGACGTCCGGCGGAAGGAGGCCGACGTCCAATTCCTGGTCTCTCTGGTTCGGGACGCTGCATTCCGCGTCGGAATCGAGAAGCAAATGGCCGCACTTCCGCCTTTGCCCTCGCCTCCTGGCCCGGCGCGCGCAATCGACGGCGTGGATTCGACCGGCGCGTTTGCCGCGGCCCGTGCCCGCATGGCACAGTTCAACGCTCTAGAAAACCAAGTCCGCATTCGACTCCTTCTGGAACACACGGATGGTGTGCGGTGAGACCGCTCCCGTGAGCGAGGCGCACCGCGTGTCCTGCGCTGTCGAGCCTTGCACGGCATGGGGAGTTCCTCGAAAGAGGATCGCACAAGCTCTATCCGGCGGACGCTTCCTGCCGAGGACCATGACATCATGATGCAGCATCGGACACCCCGGGGTCTCCACTCCGAGATATCTCGGCGCCGGTTCATGTCCGTGGCGGGCGGAGGCGTTGCCGGGGCGTTGCTGTCCGCATCGCCTGCGGCTCTTTCGGCACCCAGCTCGCGACCGAACATTCTGGTGATCGTGGCCGAAGACATGGCCCCGTCTCTCTCCTGCTATGGGGACAAACAGGTCGCGACGCCCCACCTCGACAAGCTCGCCGACGCGGGGGTCCGTTTTGAAACCGCCTGGGTGACGCAGGCGTCCTGCAGTCCATCGCGGGCCAGCCTGCTGACCGGACTCTACCCGCATCAGAACGGCCAGGTCGGGCTCAGTCATTACGGGTACCGTATGCCGCGGGGCCTGCCCAACTTGGCCCGAAGCTTACGCGCGGCGGGATACGTCACAGGTATTATCGGCAAGCTTCACGTGGAACCGTCCGCCGATTTTCCGTTCGATTATCGTGGATTGCGGCACACGGAAACGCGGCATGTGAAGCGGGTGCGAGATGACGCCGGCCGTTTCCTCGAACATGCGGCCGGGCGTCCTTTCTTTCTTTACCTGAACCTGATGGATGTGCACGCACCGTTCAAAGCGCAGGTCGACGGCGTTCCTGCACGTCCCACCCGCCCCGAGGACATGAGGCCGTGGCCGTTCATTGGGTTCGACCACCTCGAGTTGCGTCGCCGAATGGCGGATTACTACAACGGGGTACGCCGGGTGGACGCGGCGGTTGGCCTGCTCCGAGATCTGCTGCGCCGGCGCGGTTTGGAGCGGCAGACGTTGGTCGTGTTTCTCGGCGACCATGGTCCCGCGTTTTGCCGGGCCAAGCTCAGTTGTTACGATGCGGGGTTGAGGGTGCCTCTGTTGATCACATGGCCGGGGCGCATTCCGAGGGGGTGTTCTTTCCGGGCGCCGATATCCACGGTCGACTTGTTTCCGACGCTCTTGGCTGCCGCCGGAGCGACCGTCCCGACAGGTTTGCCGGGGGAGGACCTTGTCCCGCTGGTGTCGGGCGGGCGGGCGGCCGACGAACGACCGGTGTTCGGCGAGTACACGGCTCACGGTCCGGCGAACTACTACCCGAGGAGGACCGTCCGGGACGGACGCTGGCACCTGATCCTCAATCTCCTGGCCGCCGACACAAAACGTCCGGGCGGAGGCGCCGTAGATGGATGCCCGGCGTTGCGCCTGTCGCGCACCGACGCGTGCAAAGACCCCGGCGTGCGCGCTGCATGGGAACGCTATTCCCGTCCGCCGCGCCTCGAATTGTACGATCTCCGGAACGACCTGGGCGAACTGCGAAATCTTGCGGGGGATCCTGAATTCAAGGCGGTGCGCGACCGACTTCTGGCCTGTCTCGAAGCATGGCGGCGCCAGACTCGCGATCCGCTGATCGATCCGAAATACTTGCGGGTCTTTACGGAATTTCACGACAAGGTGAGACGCCGCGCGCACGAAGGCGTTATCGAGCAGAAACGCTTGGGGAAAGCAGTGACGCCCCGGTTGCGCCGCAGACTCCTCCGGATTCCGGCGGATGCGTGGGAGCGGTTGCGGGATTCGGCTCGGTGACCGGTTCGGTTCCGATTCGCTCCATTGCCGCCGGAGCGACCGCCCGTTTCGCGCCTGCGGGGGGGGACCCGGGGAGGGGTCGGCGCGCACGAGACACGGGCCGGAAGCGGCGGGACCGGATCCCGAACGACAGGATGCCGCCGCCGGGCCGCCGCCCGGTCCCTGGTCGTTTGCCCGATATCTGGCGGCGCTCCACCGGCATCACACCGGTTGTTTCACTGCGCGCTCGTCGGCCTCCGCGAACTTGTCTCCGGCGGCGCTCCGACCAAACGCCTGGGGCGGCGCTTTATGGTTCGGAAAATGTATGAACGATCTGCTGGCCCCGTCCGGTCCGGCCGTCGCCGAAATCCCACCTCCACTGCCGAACGGCGCCGCTCAGCGTTCGAGCTGCCAGGACGGTCCGTTCTCCGGCGCGAATGGGAATGGGAAGGCGCGGCGTCTCGATGCAGGCGTCGACCGGCGGCAGGCGGGCCACGATCCACGACAATCCGGGCTCGCCGCGAAAGTGGGTCCTTCGGAGCGGGGTCTCGGCATCTTTGCTGAAGACACTCACGCGGATCGCGTCGAACTCGACCGCCGCTGTGTCGCCGCCGCCCCACACATATCGACCGCAATTATACCAACCTCCCACGCCGCGAGCCCGGGTGACCCGGCGACCGTGTCGGCGGAGTTCGATCTTCCAGCCGGTTGCCGGCTGCGGCTGGTTGGGGTACGTGCCGCTCAAGACGATCAAGTTCGCCGTGACCGGCTTGTCCCACTCGGCCATCCAGAAGGCGGGGCGCGCTTCGGGGACCACGCCCAGAGTCCGGCCGAATCCCACGCCGTACTCGTGCCACGGAGATGGCTTGAGAAAACACCCCCTCCGCAGATTGAAGACCAAGTCATCGGTCTGACCTCGCAACCCCTTGTCGAACGATTCGAGGTTGCCCGAGAACTTGGCCGCGACCAACTGGTTACGGGCCGAGCGCGTCAGGCGCAGTGGTTGCTCAGCGCCGGCGCGGCGCGGACCCGGTAGAGCCGACACGAGGATCGGCAGCAGGATTCAAAACCTGTTCACAGTCGCTTCACCCGCTTCGAAGCGCGACGGCAATGCTCGAACGGCCGGTTCGGGCCAAAACCGAGCCCGTCCAGGTCCTCGGGCAGTGGCTGAAGCATTTTCAAAGCGCCGCCACTTTCCGGGCGAACTCGCGTCCCAAGGCAATACAGCGCCGGACGTCGTCCTCGCTCTGCGGAGCGCCTCGGCAGGAGAGCCCCGGCAGGACTTGATCGAGTTTGGCGGCCTTGACCAGTTTTTCGAGCGCCGGCAGGGCCGCGCCGCCTCCGCCATGCGTCACAAAACAGATGCACGGTTTTCCGGTGGTCCGGCGTTCTTGCCAAGCGGCGAGAAGGATGTCGTCCACGAACTGTTTGACGTTGCCGGCCGGGTAACTGAAATAGTCCGGGGACCCCAGCGCGTAGGCATCGGCCGCCTCGGCCGTGTCCATGTCCACACGCCGTTCGTTGACATTGACCGCCACGACGTCGATTCCGGTGATCTCGCGGCAGCCACTTGCCACCAGCTCGGCCATGATTCTCGTGTTTCCCTTTTCCTGCGAGTGGTAGACGATGAGTACCTTCTTCATGATCGTGTCTCCCGGAGTCGATGAGGGTTAATCGGACATGCCTTCTTGCTGGAGTCGCGACATCCACGTGCGTGCCCGAGGTCCGTCGCCGGCCCCGATGGCCAACGCGCGTCGAAACACGCAAGCAGAACATTCGCGTTGGTTCACTTGTGACGATATTTGGGGCCGTTTGCCGGGAAGCACAGGGCTCTCCCGTCCGGCAGGGATCGGCCTCCCCGGGTTATTATCGCCCAGGCTATGCGTTCGTTCGAGTGCGCGCCCGAGGTCGCGCGAGTGAGTACTGTGCGGGACGGTGTTTCAAGCCGGAACAAGCTTGGTTTGCCATGCGACGCATGAACGTTGAAATGTGATGAGAGTCGTGTCCCGGGAGATCGCGGCGCAACGGGTTCAGTTCAGGCGATCTCTTTTTCGGCGCCGCAGTGAGCGCAGTGCGGGAGCAGGGCGTGCCGGACCTTTTGGCACGAAGGACACTCTTCGTACAACGTGCTGCCGCAGGATGGGCAGACATAGGGTTGTTCCTGATCTCTACGGGAAGTGGGAACAACCATTTTGTTGACTGTCCGACGCGTCCAGAAAAGAAAACGCCGGGGCCCCGTTCGAATCGGGTATTCACAGACCGGGCAAAGGAAGCGCTCATAGGCTTCGCGGTATTGCTTTACCAGCCACTCCTGCTTTGGAAAGGCGATGGTTCGAATAAAGTGGATCAACAATCGCGCGACTGCGAGCAGAAGCGCCAGGATGAGGACGTACTTGAAATACTTGGTTGGAAAATACTCGTGGATCACCACGGCAACCTTGATGAGGGTTGCCGCGCCAAACGCCAGGAGCAGCGGGAAGTAGATGCTGTTTCGTTTTCGGGCGATAACGACTGCGGCCACCGCAAGAATGGGCAGGAGAATGGCCAATTGCAGGAAAGCCAGTCTCAACCGGTGCTTCATGCTCAGCGTCTGGTATTCCGTTCTCGCTTCTTTTCGCTGCAGGTCAAGCTCCCGGTCGATCTGTTCCTTCTCCCGGACAAGCTCCTGTTTTTGCTCAAGCGTCTGGGATATGGTCCGACTCAGTTCCTGATATCGCTTCTGGTTCTCCAGAAAGAGATTCAGGCTGTTTGTGAAGTTCGTCTGCTCCCTTTCCGAGAACGTGACGTTTCGCTGCATTCCGATCTTCTGCAGTTCCAGAAGTTGGGTCATGGTTTGCTGAAGGTTACGGGAACTGTCTCCGAGAACGCGCTGCTTCTCGGTCTGATTCTTGATCCGGCGCGTTAAATCGGCGATCTGTTTTGCAAGGGCTTCTTGTTTGTTCACCAGGGTCGGGGCCAGGTGCCTTTTCTCGATGACCGCGTAATTGGGTCCGCGAATCGCCCGAATGTCTTGAACGAGGAAACCGAGCAGCCAGAACACGAGCACCGTGAGGACGCCCGTAAAAAAACGGATGCTGAAACGATGAACCCAAGTCCCTTTGGCTTTGACGTCCGGCTTCATTTCCCTTTCCTCCCGCTGTTCACGCATCGGCGTCGCACGCTTCATCGGCTTCTTTTTCCACTCTTACGATTCCTCGTGCAACGGCGGCACGACCCGGCGTCCCCAAACAGGGAATGCGACACCGTATGGTGTTTCTCCGGAAACGCAATCTGCATTGTGGGATCGTGCTGCGGCAGGACAGAAGCGGTCCGGGCGAGAACCGGGCCCCGTGCGCCGGCCGTGCTGGGCTCTACTCTCTTGGGAGATCGTCAGGCAGCTCGACGTCCTGTCCGAGCGATTTCGCCCACTGCATGACCGCCATGAATTTGGGCGAGTTGGTCGGGGCCTCGTCGGAGTACTGCAAGAGTCCCCAGCATCCCCATTTGGTCCAGCGACTCACGGACGAGAAGTTGCAGAACAGGTCGCCGCCGGCTTCTCCCCAGGCTTTCAAGTACTTCTCGTACAATTCGCCCATGCGCGGGTCTGCGTTGGCCGTCATGAACAGTCGAGTCAGCTCCCGGTTGTTCTCGCCGCCGTTGATACCGACCAAGTGCTGGCCTCCTTCGTAGGCGACCATCGTCAAATTGTACTTGCGGGCAAACTCGGCGGTCTTTTGCATGGCGCGGATTGCCGCGGGCAGGGCGTGGTTCTCGACCTGATCCAAGAGTTTTTTCAACGGCCAAGACGCCACTTCATCCGCGGTCGGCCGGTCTTTTTTTGCGGACTTCGCAGGCACCAGAAAATGAAAGTACGGGGCGATGGCGATGGCATCGGCATGCTTGTAAGCATCCTGGTATGTACAGACGATATTCTCCATCCACCACACGTTACCGGCCTGCCATGCCAAGACGCGGACGAGCCGGTCGAGTCCGCCGAAAACCTGTTCCCAAATCGTGAACATTTCCACGCTGCGCTTCGCGTAGTATTTCCCGCCGCCTTCCCAGGGGCGCTCGGGCGGACCGAGTTTCAATTCCACGGCCTTTTGCCGTGCGTACCGGGTTTGGGGAAAGCGATTGTTCCAGACTTCATTCGAGTACTCGATGTAGGCACGGAGTCCGGGGCGCAAACCGTCCCGGACCACTGCAGCAAAGCGCCGTACGAACTCGTCGTCGGCCTTGTGCGGCATACAGAACCAGGCATCGGTCCCGAGGCGGTTGCAGAGATCCAGCATCACCTCGAGCGGCACCCCCCCGAGGGAGTACGTGGCGTCGTCCGGTTTGGGACGGTCGCCCCAGTGCTCGAGGCTTGAACCGTTCGTCTTCATCCAGTCCATGAACCGCAGGCATGCCATGCCCTTCCAGCGTTGCAGGAAAAGAGGATGAAACGGGTTGCTTTTCCATGTGGTCTCGAACCCCGGCATAATGACGCGAATGTGGCGCACGTAGTCGTCCGGATCGGTCGATTTGATGCGCAGGAAGATGGCGCCCTTGTTCGGGTCGACATCGACTTTCATGCGGCCGGGCACACTGGACATCACCGTTGCGGCCCCGCCGAACTCGATCCTGCCGCGGCCGTCGTACAGGACGGTGTAACGGCCACCCGGATAGTGCCCGCCCCGGATGGTACAGAGCAGGGTCTCGGCCCAGCAGTCCGGGGCGAGTCGCTTTACCCAGCCGTGCTTGTCCAGCTCCAGTTTTGGTCCCTTGCCCCAAGCCATGCCCTTTTTCTGGCTGATCCACGGTCGAGAAAGCTTGAATACGTCAACGAACGGCAGTTCCGTGTTCCAGTCGGCCGGTCCGGCAAGATTCATCCCCAAGCGTGGGCGGGGCGCGGACGGCGGTACGGCGTCCGCGCCTTGAAAGCCACTGGAAATCGCGGTCACGAGGACTGCCGTGATCAAAAGCGTTGGTCGCTGGTTCTGCATTCGAAGCGTTTTCCGGTTTTGAGGGCGAAGTCTACCGAAACGATGAGACGCCCAGGCGCCGGCAGGATACTCGATTTGGTGTTGGACGCCGTTGGGGCATTCTGCGATGTTCCGCGGTTGAGCCGGGCGGCGGTCCGGCAAGAGGCGCGGTGCGCGCCTGGGAACGCGCATGGCGCGAATCGCGGCGGGGCTATGGAAACGGCGCCGGCTCGTTGCGACAAATCTCCGTTTCCGAGCTTCCACACCACCCGCGGGGAGGTGGAGAACTTAGCGCTGTTCCGGACCGATGACAAGCCTTCCGGCATGAGGGGCAGCACCGCGGAATCCTTTTGCTGCGGTGTCGAGTGTCGGGTTCTCGGGTCGTGGGGTGGGGGAACGGACATGAGGGGGAGGCAGCCGAGGGCATCCGGAGGAGTCCCGCCGACTCGGTTCGAAGCTGTGCGCAATGGAGTCGGGAGTCCCGCAGAATGGCCTTTTGAGTAGCTCGCCCTATCATGCTTTTCCCGGGTCAATTGAAGCGCGTCGGGTCGATCAAGCCATTTTTGGATGCCCTGCATCTTTGAAACGGCGGAGATTGCCGGGAGGAGACGAAGGAAACGGCACGTGAAATGTTGCAGAGGGTTGAACAAGAGGTGGGGGCGGATCGTCTTTATGGGTGACGGCGCCGGACCGGGGCTCGACCGGATCGAATCCCGCCCGTCGTCCGGGCTCCCGTGAATCGAGGTCGTCGCCATGAAACCGATGCTCAGAGTGTTCTTGTCAATCTTGCTGCCGGGCTTGTGTGCGAATGCTGCTTATCTCGGTTGCGACTACGGCGAAAACGGACAGGCGGAACGTCCGCTCGTTGTGCGGCCCCGTCCCGTGCCGCTTCCGCATCCATCTCCGGCACCGCGTCCCCCGGCGGCGAATGACATCACACAATTCGTCGACAAGCTCCGGGTCGCCCGGCCGGTTGTTTATCGAGGGCTGACGCTGTTCCCTGTCGAGTTGATCGAGCAAGAGGACGACACGCGCTACACGACGCTCGCCGAGGCCCTGGACCGCGGATGGCTCCGGCTCCGGGACAGCGGGGAGGTGGACGAAGTTATCGTGCGCAATCGCGGGCCGCGGTACGTCTTTTTGATGGCCGGGGAGCTGCTTTTCGGGGGACGGCAAAACCGGATGTTGCGCGAGGACGTCCTGCTGTGGCCGGCAAGCGACGATGTGGCCGTGCCCGTGTACTGTGTGCAGAAAGGCCGATGGCAGGGTGGGGCGGAGTTTGACGTTTCAGCCGGGCTCTCGGCGTTCGGTTTGCGCCGTCAGGCGCTGCGGGGTGCGTCCCAGGAGAGTGTGTGGCGCCATGTGCGGGAGCTTTCTCAAGCGTTTGCGGTCCGTTCGTCGACCGAGGATTACGGTGCTGTGCTTGAAAGTGGGTCCGTCAACCGCCGCCTCGAAAAGTATCGCGTTGTTTTCCGCCGTCGTTTTCCGCGCCGAACCGTGGGCGTGGTGGCGGCCCGTGGTGGAGAATTGCTGGGCGCGGACCTGTTCTGCAATCCGCGCCTGTTCAGCGCACTCCGGGACGAGGTGGTGGATTCGTTTGCCTTTGAGGCGATTCGCGGCCGGGTCGGCGCCGGTCGGCCGAGCGAGAATGCGGCGCGCCTGTTCCTGGAGCGGATCCGTCGCTCGCATTCTCGCATGGGCCCGTCGCCGGCGGCCGGACGAAGCCTGGAGTTCAACGGCCCCGGCGTCCACGGCCGCGCACTGGTGTTTCGGCGGGCTGTGATCCACCTCGAAGCGTCCGAGCGGGCAGGCCCGCCGCTGCGGCGTTACTTGCCCGTGAATCGGGGCGGGCGGGAACTCGGGGAATGAGAACGGATACAACGGGCCCGAATGATGCATGAGCCATCTGCTGCGATGAGGCATCTCACGCATCTTCAAAACATTGCCGTCGATCACCGATCGAGGCGGTGTTTCAATCCAGTTTTGGCCGGCGTTCGATGCAATGACCTGGATCCGTGTGAGCTACGCCCTCTCGTGACGAAGTCCATGAATTGAGCAGGGGGGCGGTTTGCCGAAAGGGAGTCCGACGAAATGAAGTCCAAGCTCTCCGTGACACTGGTTCTGTTTGCGGCGGCGGCGTTCCGGGCAGACGCCACCGGGATGATGATTCCAGCGGATACACGTGTTCCGCCCCTGGCCATCAAGTATCAGCGCGTCACCGTGGACGTGCGAGATCTGGTTGCCTGGACCGTGGTCCGGCAGGCCTTCCAGAACTCAACTTCCCGACCGCTTGAAGCCACGTACGTTTTTCCCCTGCCGCTGCACGCGGCCGTTACGGAGTTTTCGATGGTCATTGACGGCAAGAGAATTAAGGGGGAGTTGCTGGACAAAGACAAGGCGGCCCGCATCTACCGCGACGTGGTGCGGCGGATGCGCGACCCGGGCCTGCTGGAATACCTCGGGGGCCACCTGTTTCGCGCCAAAGTGTTTCCGATCCCGCCCCACGCGGCCCAGGAAGTGGAGATTCGATACTCGCAGGTCGTTGCCAGAGACGGTGGTATCTGCCGATATGTCTATCCACTGCGGACCGGAGAAAGATCCTCCAGGGTCCGGGAAGACTTCACCGTCTCCGTGCGCATTCGGTCGCGACAGCCCATCAAGACCGTTTACTCGCCCAGCCACGAGATCGATGCCGTGCGGAAGACCGATCACGAGGCCGTGGCCGGATTCGAGGCGATCGGCCAGGCCCTCGACCGGGATTTCCTGCTCTACTGGACCGTCTCGGACAAGGACTTTGGCGTGAACCTGTTGACGCGGCGTCCCGAGAAAGACAAGGACGGGTGGTTCATGCTGATGCTTTCCCCGAAGGTCGAATTTCGGAAAGAGGAAGTGGCGGCCAAAGACATGGTCTTCGTGCTCGATACGAGCGGCAGCATGAGCCGGGACAACAAGATCGGCCAAGCCAAAGACGCACTGCTGTACTGTGTGGCCAACCTGCGAAAAACGGACCGGTTCAACATCGTGCGCTTCAGTACAGACGTGGACAGTTTCAGAAAGAAACTTGCACCCGCTACTGCGTCGAACATCGAGGCGGCTCGGCAATACATCCGAGGGTTCCCGGCTCGCGGCGGGACAGATATCAACAGTGCATTGCTCAGAGCGTTGTCCATGAAGACGGACGGTCCCCGGCCGTTCGTGGTGGTTTTTCTTACAGACGGTCTGCCGACGGTCGGGACGACGGCGCCGCAACGCATCTTGGACAATGTGAAGCGCCGGTACACGACAGGGGTACGTATCTTTTGTTTCGGAGTGGGATATGACGTGAACACGCACCTTCTCGACCAGTTGGCCGCGTGCACGCGAGCGACCGTCGAGTATGCACGCCCGAAGGAGGACATCGAGTTGAAAGTGTCCCTGTTCTTCGATAAGGCCAGCGAGCCGGTCCTCTCGAACCCGGAACTGGACTTCGGTTCGATTCCGGTGTCCGACGTGTACCCCAAGTTACTGCCCGACGTTTTCAAGGGGTCGCAGTTGCTGGTGTTCGGGCGGTACCGGGGATCCGGAGAGACGGCCATTCGGCTTCGAGGCGACGTGAACGGCAAGAAGCGGGTCTTGGTTTATGAAGACCGCTTCCCGCAGCAGAATTCGGAGAACGAGTTTATCGAGCGGCTGTGGGCAACGCGGAAAGTCGGGTATCTCCTGGATGAAATCCGACTCAATGGGGAAAAAACCGAACTGCGTGACGAGGTGGTGCGGCTCAGCCGGGAATATGGAATCATGACTCCGTACACGTCGTATCTGGTGATGCCCGATACGGTTCGTTCGGTCGCACGGACCGGGGCGGCCGGGCGGCCCCCACGGCCCCGCTCCCCGCAAACGGGCGGGAGAATGCTTTCTCCCATGGGAGAGGCGCCGGGGGGTGCTCCTGCCGGGGCGGCGGGGGGCGGAAACATGTGGTCGGGGGCCATCAAGCCCCGCGGTACGGCCGCCGCCAAAGCTCCGTTCGCAAGGCTGGCCGAAGCCGCTGGGGTCCGTGTGGACATGGCTGATCGACTGAGATTCGAACCAGGAGCGGACGGCATGGGCGGCGTCGGCCTGCCGGCGCAGGCCTTCCGCGGTGCGTCCGTTTCCGGGAGAGCGGCTGTGGAATTGAGTTCCCAGCTTTCCCGACTGAAAACCGCCCGTCGCGAAGACGCCGGCGACGGGAGGCGACCGATGCGTGCCCTCAGGGGCAAAGTGTTCTACCGGATCGGTCAGGTCTGGATCGATGCGAAGTTCGCCAAAACGGATGCGGTCCTGCGCCTTCGCTATGCCTCGGATGCCTATTTCAAGCTGCTCGAAGTCCGACCGGACCTGAAGCCTTGGCTCATGCTCGGGGATAAGGTGATCATTGTCCTGAAGGCGGGATTCGCCGTCCGGATCGGAGACAACGGCAAAGAAACACTCGACAAAACCGACTTGGCGCGGTTGCGTCAATAAGGCTTGAAGACGTGTGGAGAGGAGAGACCCGGCGCGGCCCGGAGGCGCAAGGGGCGGCGCCGGCGGTCAGCGTTGCCGGATGTTTTGCATCCGCCCGTTGATGGAAGCGCGTTCTTGATTGGCCTTCAGGAAGAAAGGACAGCGCTTGGGGTTGCCGCAACAGCACGCGAAGATGTGATTCAAGTCCACGTAACGATACGGCTGGATCAATCCGTCTTCTTCAGCGACTTTGGCGCTGAAGCTCTTCATGGCGGCACACGATGCAGCCACTCCGTCGTATACGGTGTCCAAATCGCCGCCCACCCGACGCCGCCCCGGTTTATAAATGCGTTGTCGCTCGATGTGGGGGTTGTATGTGCAGACGACCCGCTCTTTGCAGGCCACGATCAGTTCTGCGTCGTCGATTCCCCGGGCAAACTCGGGACGATCCACATTCGGCCCTTCGTACACCTGTTTGATACGGGGCTTTTTCGGGGTGGTATCCGTCGCCTCCGGGGCCTCGGGCTCACTTCTTCCCAGCAGCTTGTTCAGAAGACGTCTGACCATTTGCAAACCTTTCTGTTGCGAGGGTACTTTCCACACCGGCATTCCTGGGCAGGTCCAGGTCTTGCACTCGAGATGCGGCGACAGTCGAGGACAATGGCCCCAGGCGGACAATGCCGACCGTGTCGGCACGATCCTGTGCCCCTTCGGCTGAGTCCCGGAAGCTCGGAAAACCCGGTGATGAAGTACCGAAGAAAACCTTGAATTTACCATCTCTGTGCGAAAAGGCAAGTTTCCGAGGGGCGGCGCAGCGTCGGGAAGCGGCTTTAACCTCATTCCGGGGAGGGGTGGGACGTGCTTGCGGCGCGGCTGCAATCGAGGCCGGGGGGCCTCAATGGAACGCCGACAGTTTAGGGTTCAGAGGTCCGTTCCGGCGGCTTTTGACTCGCTTCGTTGCGCGTTTCTTCCGCAGCGGTGGAGCAGCCGTGCCGCGATACAGATCACGGCAACCAGGAATGCGCCCCAGAACAAAGAAAACAGCAGGCACGTGGCGCCGGGACCGCCGAGCCAGCCTCCGGGGTTGAGCGCTCGCCCCGGCCAAAGCAATACCCGCACCGCAGTGCCGCAAGTTCGGGCCAGTCTCGGTGAATCGAGTTCGAAAAGTGCGTAGGCCCCGAGCAACGAGAAGCCGATCCAGGCCGCAAACACGAGACAGGTCGCAAGCGCAACCGCGACTCCAATGACGACCATGTGAAGCAGGCGTCTTCGGGCGGGCATGGGAGTACCTCCGAATAATCGTGAACCCCGGCACGGTTTTGACCACACCGCCGGTCAGGCATGTGTCGGCGGGGGGCCTTGATGGTCGCCTCGCGATTGCGTCGCCCCGTGTCCTGCGAGGCAGACAGCGCGAGGGCCTGGAAGGTGTGTCGGTCTTGTCGCGGAATGCGTGCACCGGATTCACGCTGTCGCGCGTCTCACACGGCAAGCACGCTGCGCAACTCCAGGGCTTTGGCCCGGATCAGAGCCGGGGTGACCATATAGCCGTGGCCTTCGATATGGAAGCCTTGCCGTGGATCCTGCTCGTAGACCGGGAGCGCGTCCTCCAGTACACAGAGTTCATCGCGCGCAATTTCTCGAAAGGCTGCCACGGCGTTATCCCGCCATGTGCGTCGCAACAGATAGAGGCGAAAGTAATTCGCCGTGCTCCGCAGACAGGCATACACCGCACGGGCGGCGGCCAATTCGGCGGCCTTCATCGTCGAACCCTCGGCATTTGCAAGTCCATTCTCGTAAGCGTCCAGCGCCTTTCCCCACAGTTTACTCATTCGAACGAGCCGTTCCGCAATGTCCTCCGGTGTGAAGGGCCCGAAGCAGCGGCTTGGATCGTCGCGGTCGTCCCGTGGATCCAACAGCCAGCTTCGCCCGATCGGTTTGGCATGGAGCGGGCCGGGACGCAAGGGCAGGGCCAGTGCGTAATTGATCGGAGAATAGTAGAGGAACGGTATGGAGAACGGGTAGTAATCGAAGGCCTCCCCGAAACCATGCCAAGCGGCGATTACAGACTCCGGCCTGCAACCGGGGAATTCTCGGTCAGCCAACCGCGCCAGGGCCTCTTCTTCGTTTGGCGGGCACGCGTCCGACAGAAAAAAGTTGAACGCTATCGTATTCAGACTGAGTTCATTCCCGAAGTTCCAGCATCCCATGAAGCCCTCGATGTCGATTTTCCGAGCACGGGCAGCTTTGCGAAAGAGTCGGTCAATGAGTGGCAGGTTGGAGACCGTGGCCAGTTCGTGAGTGGTTCCGATCTGCAGTTTGGCGAACACCCGGCGTCCTTGTCGCCGTGCGGCGTTTCTCACCTCGAGAAAACGGTTGGACGGTCCGACAAAAGACAGCGAGTATTCGTTGATCTCGATTTCCCTTCCCGTTGGATCGGTTTTCGTGTCGCCGCGCTCGAAGTCCGCCTGCACATCGATCCCGGGGGCAAGCCGGTTCAGGATGTGGGGCTGAGGATCCGGCTCGTACATGACCCAGGACCAGTTCCAGGCGATCAGCGGTACCGTCGGATCAGCGGAATCCATTCCCTGTCGCATCAAGTTGAGCACGTCGGCCACCACGTCAGTGGAAGGGCGTTTTCGGCAGCGGGGGCAGTTCAGGGGAGGCGGTTGCCGGTCGTCCGGAACATTGGTGGCGTAGTGGCTGTAACAATGGGACATGAATTCGGACGCGGTGATGGTGACCACGCCGCCGAGTCCGGGCAATTCACGCACCAGGGCGCCGGAAGCCTCCGCGAGAAAGTCGCGGACCGGGGTGGAACTGACGCAGAGTGCGCGCATGGGGCCGGGGGCCGATTCCGTGCCGTACGGGTAGTCCCATGTGGCGCCGGCCGCCTCGCAATGGTTTTTCCAGAACGGGTCGCTCTGGCTCAACCCAAACGGCTCCTGGCAGTACACGACCAGTTTGACGCCCACTTTTTCGCCGCGCTTGGCCACGCTTCTGAGGTGACCGAGCCACGCCGCGGAACCGCCGAATTCAGGAAAGGCTCGATGGCGGAACAGGCGCCGGTAGATAACTCGGATCCACACCGCATTGAAGCCCGCATCGGCAATACGACGCAATTCGTCTTCGGTGTAGACTTGATGAGCGCGTTCGGCATCGTGTTCGAAATCTGCTCGGGGGCTGCGGAAGATTTTGAGCATGCCGTGGCTCTCCAGCCGAATATGCCGCCGCCGGTCGCCGACACGCCCCGCTGACCCTTCCCCGGCTAGCCGGGGAAGCCCAGGACGGTGTAATAGGCGAGGTTCGGCTGTCGGACATCGGCCCGACCGATCTGGCAGACGACCGGCGTCGTACTTTCGATCTTCAGGGCGTACTGTCCGTACGGAACTCGGTATCCGTCGATCGGGCGGTCCATGCGAATACATCGAACACGCTCGGCCTCAACCAGGAACGGATCGAGACGGTCCGCCGGGCGATCCTCGAAATACACGGTCAGCCGAACTTCTGCAGCCCGCCTGTTCGGGTTCAGGATCAGAAGCGATTCGTGACCCTCGAATTCGCCGTCGCCGGGAGGCGGCAGGTCGCCGTCCGGAAAAAACCAGACGCAACGGCCGAAGTCGTCGTTTGCCATGGCACGTTCCTTCTGTGTGACTCCGGTCCGGGTCGCCGATCTCCGAGAAGAACCGACCTGAACCGAAACGCACCTGTACGCCGAGCGGGAGGTGTGCAGACTCACAATTCCACGAGCTTCATGAACCGGCTGGACAGTTTTTCGGCGCCGTCTCTCGTGATGCGCACCCCGTTCTCCCAGCGGAGTCCGAACTCGCCGCCGGAACAGAAGAACGTGTCGACCTGGAACGTCATGTTCTCCTGCAACTCATACTCGGATGAGGACTCCATCCAGGGGCGTTCGACTTCCATCATCCCGATACCGTGACAGGGGCCGTAGAGCATATACTCGGAAAAGCCGCGTTCCTCCACAAAACGTTCGTAATCCAACACGACCTGCGCCGCCGGCCGCCCCGCCCGGAGTAATTCGAGCGTTTTGAAGTGCGCCTCGAGGCCGAACTCGACCAGCCGCTTCTGTTCGACCGGGAGCGGACCGAACGAGATGGGCAGTCCCACGCTCGACGAGTACCCGCCCACCCTCGCGCCGATATTCACCTGGATAATTTCGTGTGCTTTGAGCGGGCGATGAGTTGGGCGGGAAATCGCGTTCGAAGTGGCCGGACCCCCGAAACAATACAGGGCGTGCCCCTCGTACTCTCCGCCGTTGGCATAAATTTCCCGCTGGGCGATTCCGATGGCCTGTAGTTCGGTCATGCCCGGCTTGATCTCGTTCAAGATGGCTTCGACAGCGATTTCGCTGATTCGGAACGCCTCGCGCATCAGCGCGATTTCCGTATCGCTCTTGATGCTCCGAAGGTCCGACAGGGCATCGTCGGCTTTGACCAGTTCGACGCCGGGAAGGTCCCGCTGCAGACTTTCATAGACCGGTAAGGGCAGGATCGTGGTACCGACAAGGCCGAGGCGATGGAGCGTCCGCCCCGGAAGAGCTTTCGCCGCGACGTCCGCAAACGTTGCGACCGGGATGCCGGGGTATTCCGGGTCCGCCGACTCGCGGTATTCGACCATCATCTCGATATTGGTGACCTTGCTGCGACCGCGTGCGTAGTTTTCGCTCTCCGGGCCGATAAGCAAGATGGGGGGGCCCTCCGCCGGAACGAAAACCCCCGCAGTCTCGAACGTCGGCCAGTACTCGGTGAGATACCGGACATTGGCAAAGTCGGCCTCGTTCGAGTGCACCAGGGCCGCATCGAGACCGGCGGCCTTGATATTCGCCTGGAATCGGGTCATTCGCATTTGGTATTCGGCGTCGGGAATGGCTTTCATGTCATCTCCTCTGCGATTTGGCGCGCCTGACAGAACCGGGCCCCGCGCTCGATAAGCGCCGCCAGCAGGCGGTCCAATTGGCTTGCGGCATACGGGCCGCAATTCTTGACGATGAACGGGTCCGGCCGGACCGCTCCTTCGCCGTAATGAATCTCGCCCTGGGGCATGGGCCAGAACTCCCACGGATGAAAATAAAAACACAGGAACGGCGTCACCCCCGCGTCGATACAGTAGGTGCTGTAGCCGTCGATATGCCTCAACAGCGCGTCGGCGTTCTCCGTGCGGAAAAGCGGCCATTGGTCCGCGTCCCGTCCGAACGGGTCGCGACATTGCATGGATAGGTCTGCGAAGTTCGGCAGTTCGACGATACGCAGGTCGCCTTCGGCAGTCCAATCCGTGCGGCTGGGGTGATACGGGACGAGGCGGTCCCGAAAATAGTACATGGGGTAACTGGCGTCGGTCATGTATCCCAAGTCTTCCAGTGCATTGAGCATTGCGGTGGAGCCGAAGAGACGGGGCGCCCGGAACGAAACGGGCCGCGTTCCCGATACCGCTTCGACCCATTCGGTCGCGGTGCGAAGTCGGTTCGGGACTTCCTCCGGGAGCAGTGGATAGAGGCCGGGAATGTCGAACAGGGAATCGCCCACGGTTTCGTGGTAGATGCTGTGGCACCCGACTTCGTGCCCGGCCGTCAGAACACGACGGACGCTTTCCGGATGGGCGCGTACGCTGTGACCGGTAAAAAAGAATGTGGCGGTGATGCCATGTTTGTCGAGAAGATCGAGGATGACGGGGGTCCCGTTGACCAGCCCCTCATAGTATGGGGTCCAGCTCCCGATGTCCGTTTCGCAGTCGAATCCGAGGACAACTTGGAGTGCGGGGGTCGGTTTCTGTGCCGGTTCGCTCATGGATCTTCCCTCGCGGGGGGGCGATCCGGCCGGATCGCCCCGTGTTCAGTCACTCCGTGTCGGGTCGAGGAGCGCCACAGATCGCGCCGGATACAAATAAACGTGTCCTGCCGGCGCGGACCCAATGGCGCCGACAATGTAGGAGGGAGCTGCCCGCTTGTCAATGGTCTGCCGGAGCGTTGTGCGGCGGCGGCCCGGCACAGGAAGCGCCGGGCGCGGCGGCTTTGGGGCCGATCAAACGGTCACTTTCAGGGCGAACAGGATGAATACCAGGACGAAAATCGCCACGGTTTCGATGACGCCGAGCACGATGAGATAGTTGCCGAAGCCCCGACCTGTTTCGGCGAGGGCGTCCGAGGCGGCTGCCCCGGCTCGGCCCTGCATCCAAGCGGAGATGCCCATGGCCATCCCACCGAGAACACCGGCGGCGATGAGCCCGGCGAAATTCATGCTTCCGCCTTTGGCTGCTTCGGTGGCCGTTGCCACGATTTTGAGCATCAGGACCATTCCGTAGATCGTCTGGCTGAGCGGGGCGCCGACAAAAGCCACCAGTAGAAAGGGGGCTGCCCGGTTCTGGGCGAAGCACTTTTTCCAAGCGCCCACGGCGGCCATGCCGGCGGCGCCTGTTCCCAGTCCCGAGCCCATGGCGGCGAAGCTCAGCGCCGCGGCGGCACCAACATTTCCAAGTGAGGCAACCAGAGATGCATCCATTTGCGAGAGGCTCCTTTTGATCGAGATACGCTTATCGATCCCAACAGTTTTTGCTCACCGTTTCCGCTGCGGTTGCGGGCGTCGCAGCCTGCTGCGCGCCCGGCGGCGGGCGGCCGCTTCGATACAGCCGCACTCTTACCCTTCGGGTCCCGATGCGGCCGGCTCGCGGTGCGCGAACGGACGGTACGGGACTCCGGCCCACTGGAGGCCGAGGTGCGTCGAAAACTCGAGCACGTTCAGCCGAATTCCGTGCACAACCACTGCCATGGCGCCGAGAAGAATATTCAAACCATGCCCGGCGGCGAGGATCAGGGCGGCCACCAGGGGCGTCAGCCAGAACGGCAAGTGCATCCCCGCGGCCATTTGGTTGAATGTCTGCTCGATGGCCAGAGAGGCAGCCCCGACCGCATACAGGCGGATGTAAGACACCAAGTCCACGAAGCTGCCGACGATCCCCAAAAGCAAAGCGCCCAGCCCTGCGCCCACGGTTTTCAGCGGGTTCCGCTGCGGCGAGGAAAACAAAACCACGCCGACGATGCCCACACCGTAAAAGACCGGCACGGTAAACGAAGGCATGGGGTCGCCCACGACCAGAGTTCGAGCCAGGAAGTAATTCCCCCACAGAATCAACCCCCACGAGATCTCGCCCAGCGCCTTGAGTCGGGGGGCGAATATCAGGGCGTTCCAGCCGTGGGCGATACTGAGGTGAATCGCGCCCAGCAAGAAACAAAGTCGTTGGACATTGGTCGGATCCTTAAGCCATGCGACCTCGAACCCGGCCAGTGGGGCGGGCACTCCCTGAACGCCGAAGTACGTTCCGGTCATCACTCCCCAGATGATCGTGGCGGCGGAAAAGATGCCGAACAGCCAAAAGGGGGAAGCGGGGGCTGTTCGGTATTTCCGGCGTGCGACCAGCGTGACCGCCAGAAACAGCAGACCGTACCCGGCGTCTCCGATCAGCATGGCAAAAAAGATCGACAGGAAAAGCAGGAACCAGGCGCTGATGTCCACTTCCCGATATCCGGGCGTGATTCCGAGGGCCTGGAACACGGATCGGATGGGCTCGACCCATTTGGGCAGGACAATTCGCGTCGGCACCTGTTCATCGTCATCCGCCGGATCTTCGATGCGTACCGCCCAGCCGTGCTCTTGCGCGGCTTCGGCCAAGCGGGACGCCTGAGAGACAGGAACAAATCCCTGAAGAAAGACCAGCCTGCCTTTCTCGCCCATGCCGTCCCGAGCGCGGATGTATTCGATTTCCGCGTCCAGGCGATCCAGACCTTGCTTGAGCCGGTCGGTCAGGCACTTCAGGGCGGCCAACATCGCCTCGGTTTCCTCGCGCTGGCGCCGGGAAGCGGCCAGGGCCGCGTCAACTTGTTCGATGTCGGTTGTTTCGGGCAGGGGCGCGCGCGGTACGTCCACTTCCACACCGTCCGGCACAATCACGACGAACCAAACGGTCTTGCCTTCACGCCGGATCTCTCGGAGAACAGCTCCCTCCGGCAGTTCCGGGAGTTGATCGGCCGCGGCAGTGGCGAGAATCACTTGGAAGCCGCCTGCCTCAATTCGTTGCAGGTCGGCCATCGAAAAACTGCCCCAGGGCTCGATCAGACGCCGAATACGCAGCCATTCGCTCGCCTTGTTTTCCGCTTCCGCCGATTGGCTCGACAGCCGGAGGATTTCGTCCGCCAAGTCTTCGGCGGATAGGTCGCGAACCCCGGCGGGCAGAGACGCATCCGAAGCGCCTTTGCGCCCTGCCAGGATGCTTGAAGCCCGTGCAACGGCGTCGCGGCGTCGAGTCAACGCTTCGAGTTCCTGCGACGCGGGCTCCTGCACATCCACCAAGTGGACGGTACCCAACTCGCGCAAGCGTTCGAGAGCCTGAGTGCGGTCGTCCGCCAAACAGACGACCGCGACTTTTTTCATGCGTTCGATCATGGTGGTTGTGTGCCGTTCCGTGGCGGTCGGACGTGCTGCCGGTTGCCCCCGACGAACTGCCTGTATTCAGGTCGAATGTGCGGCCGTTCTACACGTGTACGGACGGTTCCGAGCTGCCCGGCGGCGGAGTCCTGCTCAGTCGATTTGCGCCGTGCGGACCTGACCTTTCCCTTTGGCGATCTTGGCGCGACCTACGGACGCGGTCTGTTGGTCGCCGAGGTAGATGCGAATCCGACGGATATTCTCTCTCGCTTCCGGAATCTTGACTTTCTCGAAGAGGTTCACTCGCTGGGTCGTGATGCGCAGTTCGCCCTGGAGGCGCTCCAACTGTTCTTCCAGGAGTTTGTGCCGCAACGCGAACTCGGCAAGCTTACGGGCTGCCTCCAGCGCGTCGTCGAACCAGGCCGGAGCGATAAACAAGTCCCAGGAAGCCTCCTGAAAGCGGAGTTCCAGAAAAACGGGAGTATCGATTCCCGCCACATTCCGGACTCCGGTGCGCCAGGCGGCGACCTGCAGCAGCCCGCCGATCCGTTCGATCTCGGCGTCGTCGCTCCACAGATCCAGCCACGGATCCAGCGTATCCCGATACTCGCGCCGACGGCGATCGAGTTCGGTCAGTTCGTCCTGGGTCCGCCGCACTTCGAGTTGAAGTTGTTGCTTCTTCAACTGAAGAGTCGGCAGGTAGCGCTGGAAGCGCTTCAGGGCGTCCCGCTGCGCCTTCAATTCATTCTTTGTCAACCGGACTTTCGGCATGAGGCCAGAATTCCTGGAGCAGGTCCGTCTTGATGCCGGTTTCCCGGGGTTCGAAACATTCGGCCAGTGTCTTCCAGCCGAGGTCCAAGGCGTTTTCGAGTGGGATATTGACATCCAAGTCCATCATTCGCTCCTCGAAAAGCGCTCCGTATTTGAGCAGTTTGTCGTCCCAGGCGCTCATGCGAAAACCCATGGCCTGTTTCTCGAGCGACTCGCGGTAGTCTGCGTACAGTCGGATCATGGTGTCCATAAGGGCTCGATGGTCGTCCCGCGTGGAGCCGTTGACCAATTGCTTCAGCCGGCTCAGGGAACCGAACGGTTCAATCCGCCCGTTCCGCAGATAGAACTGACCTTCGGTGATATACCCGGTGTTGTCGGGGACCGGGTGGGTGATGTCGTCTCCCGGCATGGTCGTGACAGAGAGGATGGTGATCGAACCCGCGGTCTCGAAATCCACAGCTTTCTCGTACCTGGCGGCGAGCTGGCTGTACAGATCGCCCGGATAACCGCGGTTGGACGGGATCTGTTCCATGGTGATGGAAATCTCTTTCAGGGCGTCGCAAAAATTGGTCATGTCCGTCAGCAGGACCAGCACGCGTTTGCCGTTGACGGCAAAGTGCTCGGCCACCGCCAGGGTCAGGTCCGGAACCAGGAGGCATTCCACCACCGGATCTGCGGCCGTGTGTACGAAGAGGACCGAGCGACTCAGCGCCCCGTGCTCCTCGAGCGTATTGCGGAAGAAAAGGTAATCGTCGTACTTGAGCCCCATGCCGCCGAACAGGATCATGTCCACTTCCGCCTGCATGGCGATACGCGCCAGCAGGGGGTTGTAAGGTTCGCCGGCGACCGAGAATATCGGCAGTTTCTGGCTTTCCACCAGAGAATTGAAGAGATCGATCATCGGGACACCGGTCCGGATCATGCGTCGGGGAATAATCCGTCGTGTCGGATTTACCGACGGACCGCCGACCTCGATCAAGTCGTCCTCGATGCGGGGGCCACGGTCCCTGGGTGCCCCGCTCCCGGTGAAAATCCGTCCCAGCAAGGCGTCCGAGGAGGAAACCTGCATCGGGCGTCCCAGAAAACGCACCTGGCTGTCGGTGGAAATGCCCCGGCTGCCCGCAAAAACCTGCAGCGAGACACGGGGGCCTTCGAGGCGAATGACCTGGGCCAGCGACGTGCCGCGACTGCTCGTGACTTCGGCCAAGGAAGCATACGGGATGTCGGCGGATTCGACGGTGATCACATTCCCACTGATCTGAATGATGCGATGGTAAACTTTTCTCATGGCGTTCCACAGTGTTTGGTGCAGACCCCGTGCCGTGCAGGAAAGTTCGGTCCCCCGGCGGCGATGGACCGGCCCCCCCTCACGCGACCGCGGCCACGGGCGCTCCGGCCCCGCGCTTGAGTTCTGCGTCGATGCGGTGTTCCGCTTCCTCGAATTCCAGGGAGCCCCAGGCAGTGTAATTCCAGTCGATGAAATGCTGCCGGAGCTGTTGAAAGAAGGCCCGGGCCTCGGATTTGTCCTTGAAATCGAACGCCCCCTCCAAGACTTCGATGACTTTGTGAAAGCAGTATCGCTGTCGTTCGGCCGAGGTGGCGCCGTCGTTTTCGTCGAACGTGTTTTGCTGGAGGTAGACCGCATCGAGGAACTCGCTCTTCAGGTACGTCGTGAAATCCTCAAGCTGCGTCCCTTCTTCCCCCACGACCTTCATCATTTGGTCCACTTCGTTCCCGCGTCGCAGTACGGCCCCGGCCCGGGCAAGGTCCCGGGCGTTCGCGATGCTCGGGTACTTGCTCCAGCTTTCGAGCGGATGGATCGACGGGAAACGGCGCGCATTCGCTCGCTCGCGAGAAAGCCCGAGGAAACAGCCCACAACTTTCAGCGTCGCCTGCGTCACCGGTTCTTCGAAGTTCCCGCCCGCGGGACTGACCGCCCCCCCAATAGTCACGGAGCCCCGAGTTCCGTCATTCAGAACCGTCAGTCCGGCCCGTTCGTAAAACCCGGCGATGAGGGATTCGAGGTAGGCGGGAAACGCCTCCTCGCCCGGGATTTCCTCGAGGCGACCTGACATTTCGCGAACGGCCTGGGCCCATCTCGAGGTGGAGTCGGCCAGCAGCAGGCAGTTCAAACCCATTTGCCGGTAATACTCGGCAATGGTGACGGAAGTGTAGATCGATGCTTCCCGCGCCGCCACCGGCATGGAACTGGTGTTGCAGATGATCACCGTCCGGTCCATGAGGCTGCGACCGGTGCGAGGGTCCTCGAGATGGGGATACTCCCGGAGGATTTCCACAACTTCCCCGGCCCGTTCGCCGCAGGCCGCCACCACAACCACATCCACTTCCGAATACCGTGCCAACGCGTGCTGGAGGACCGTCTTGCCGGCCCCGAACGGTCCGGGTGTGCAAAACGTACCGCCTTTGGCAACCGGAAAAAACGTGTCGATGATCCGTTGCTGGGTCACCAGGGGCTCGGAGGGCAGCCTCTTCTCCAAATACGCCGTGATGGGGACCTTCACGGGCCACCGCTGAACCAGAGTTACGGTGCGCTCCTCGACCCCGTTCGTGAGCCCGGCAATTGCGTCCGACAGTTTGTGCGGACCGGCTTCGGCAATCCAGGTCACTCGCCACTCCTCGGACCAGCCGAACGGCACCATGATGCGGTGCTCGAAAATGCCTTCCGGCACCGTGCCGACCATGTCGCCGGCTTTCAGGATCGCACCCGTCTTCACCCGAGGCGTGAAGTCCCACTCCGTGTCTTGATCCAGCGGATAAAGGTACAGACCGCGCTGCAGGAACGCACCGGCCTGCTCCGCAAGCCGCGGCAGGGGGTTCTGCAAACCGTCGAAAACCCGACCCAGAAGACCGGGGCCCAACTCGACGGACAATAGGTCGCCCGTAAACTCCACCCTGTCGCCCACGCGAATGTCCCGAGTGTTTTCGAAAACCTGCAGGTCCGCCGCGTTTCCCCGTACGCGTATCACTTCGCTTTTCAGGCGCGCCTCGCCGACGCATATGTACGCCACTTCATTCTGCGTGACGGCAGTGTCGAAAGCAACCGTGACCATATTCCCGTTGACACCGGAAACCGACCCGGTCTTCCGGGCGGCGCTCGGATCTCTCGACTGAGTGGTTGTCGCCATCGTAATACCTTGACTGAACAAACGTTGTCTCTTCCGGCCGTTTCGGCCCGTGATTTCGCGCCACGGGACTCATCCGCACTCATCCGCGGACGCCCGCAGGGCACAAAGGTCGCTTCACGACTGGACTCGAACCCGTCCCATGCTCCCGGCGAGGCCGGGCCTGCCGGTTCGTTCTCCGGACGACCTCACCGCGACATCCAACTGCACCGTGCAACGGAAGGCCTTCCCCGAGAGTGACATCCGTTCACGCCGCCTGTTGCGGAGAGATCAAGGGGCTCCCGCAGCGTCAGGGGCGCGGTGCGCATGTGCATCCTCGAGAACACGCCCGAGCAGGGCCTCCATATTCCTCTCGCCGCGCTCGACCGTTCGAGCGGATCGCTTCTCGACCAGCAATAGTTTGAGACGATAGATCACCAGCGTCTCGAAATCGAAATCGTGTCCCGGCTCAAGGTCCGTCAAGTGTTGCCACCGGAGCCGGTCGAGTGCCAGTTCCCGTTGCCCGGGGTCCCGACCATTCATGGCTTCGTCGACCTGCCTGTCGAGTTGGGGCCACACCTCGGATGTCGGCCGAAACAGGCGCTCGGGGTCGAGCCCCAGCGCCGCCGCCCGGTGTCGGACCAAACAATTTCGCAAACCGGTTTCCCACTCGTTCCACTGCCTCTCGACCTCGCAGCAGGCCCGTGCTCGCGGCAGGAGAGTGACCTGCGCCAGCTTCGCAAATCGTGTAGCGGACAATTGACCCCGGCAGGTGTCGAGGAATTCCGAGGAAGGGAACGGCGGCGGCTCTTCCAACCGCAACAGGGGTAGGGAACTGACCAGATAATAGTATGAGGTGCCGGCCACTGGTCGATTTCCATTTCCCATATGCTTGACATGATACGAATACGAGTCCGACAGGAGAGCGAACCTGCCGTATTCGAGAACGACCGCGGACATTTAGACCGCCCGCATCTCACGTCGCCGCGGCGGCCTCCGCGACGACCAACTCGGCCAGCGCGGGGTTCAAGTAGGCGCACAGGACCTCGGCCAGGGCGTCATCCGTGAAGTCGTAGACCACGTCCTGACCGTTAAAACTCAGTTGGAACCCGCCATGACGCCCCGCCTGGGGTTGGAGGTCGGTACGGTTGCGCAGATCTTCTCCCAATCGGGCCAGTAGGCCGTCGCGCAGGGCTTCCAGGCGTTCTTCCGGGAGCAACACACTCAATCGGTCGATCTTGAACCCTTGTTTGGCGTACGCTGCGGTCATTTCCCGGATCAACTCGGCCATCAGTTCGGCCGTCATGGCCTCGCCGACACACGCGCGCACTACATTGAATAGACGTTTCTGCAACTGACTGCGCAGAGAGAGAAGCGTGTTGCGGGCGGCCTGACGGAGCGCTTCGGACCCCCGTTCCTTCAGGTTTGCGGCCTCCTGACGGGCCTGTTCGATCAGGCGTTCCGATTCAGTGCGCGCTTCCTCGACAATACGTAGGGCTTCGGTCCGGGCTTCATCGAGGATGCGTTTCTTTTCCGCTTCAGCCCGTTCCAAACCTTCCCGGTTGATCCGGTCAAGCAGCGACTGAAGATCGTCTGACATGGGGGCCTCCGCTAAGTTCTTGCTGCGAATTCCTGAAACATCTGTCTCGCGGCCGGTGATATTCGTTCTGTATCAACTCGTTTCGCGGCAATCGGCATTTGCCGCAAGGCAGACGGACGGGGACCGCGCGGCGACACGGTTCGAGGCGCGGCACTGCCCCGATGCGGGGCAGTCGTGTGTCGTCGGGGACACAAAAGAGTCGAAAATGTACCTCCACCTTTGCGGCTTTCAACTGCAATTGCGGATTTTGCTCGACGAGTTTGATCGGTACGGTCGGGATTGAAAAACGCCGCTGCTCTTGTCACGGATCGGAAGCGCGCTACATTGAATCGTGATCTCCCCGGGTCAACCGGCAGCAGCGGGTCCCGGCAAGTATTCCGAATACGCCCCGGGCGATTTTGGCGGCGCGGGGGAGCACAACCTGAACGTGGAGTCAAACAACGTGAAAGAACGGATCGACTGGGGCAGTCTCGGATTCGGATTTCGAGACACCAATTGTCATATCCGCTATACATGGCGCGATGGTTCCTGGGACGGAGGCGAACTGGTCGAGGGATCGTTCGTCCGCCTGCACATGGCGGCTACGGCGCTGCATTATGGTCAATCGGCTTTCGAAGGCCTGAAAGCTTTCGGTTGCCGAGACGGCAAAACGCGGCTGTTCCGCCCCTGGGAAAACGCCCGCCGGATGGCCAGAACCGCTCGACGCCTGTGCATGGCGGAGGTGCCGGAAGAACTCTTCGTCGAGGCGGTGCGCCGCGTGACCGACGCCAACCGTGAATTCATTCCGCCGTTTGGGACCGGGGGGTCGCTCTACGTGCGGCCGCTCCTTTTCGGGAGCGGCCCGCAGCTGGGAGTGTCCCCGGCTTTGGAATATACTTTTCTCGTTTTCGTGGTGCCCGTGGGGGCATATTACAAAGGAGGCTTGACCCCCGTTCGCGCCGTCGTGCTCGACGAATACGACCGGGCCGCCCCCAGAGGGGTGGGGAATATCAAGGTGGCGGGGAATTACGCGGCCAGCCTCGAGCCTCATGCCGTGGCGCACGAGCGTGGGTTCGCCGTCGAACTCTACCTCGACGCGGCCGAACACCGGTACGTGGAAGAATTCGGGACCTCGAATTTTATTGGCATTACACAGGATGGACGGTATGTTACCCCCGAATCACCCTCGATTTTGCCGAGCGTGACGAACCGGACGTTGCAGCAGATTGCCCGTGACTTCGGCATTCCGGTGGAAGTTCGGCCCGTGCCTTTTGCCGAAGTGCCCGAGTTTGCCGAGATCGGCGCTTGCGGCACCGCGGTGGTCATCACGCCCGTAAACGAGATTGTGCGCGGAGACTTGGTGATCCGGGTCGGGCCTCGGGGCGGGTGCGGTCCGACGCTCGAGAAGTTGTATGCGACGGTGACCGAAATCCAGTACGGGGTTCGGCCGGACCCGTACGGGTGGACCCTCGAAGTCTGACCGGACCGGCTGCATCGGCAGAGGGACCGGTCTGCCGGAAGTGGCGGGGCGCCGCTGGCCGCAGTTTTCGCGCCTTTGCCAATAAAGGCCCTGTTCAGCCGTTTTTAGCGGTGACGACACGCGTGTCGTGTCCGGTGTCCTGCAGGGCCCAGCACAAGGCGAAGTTGCTCAAATGAGTTTGTACACACGTACACTTGACCGGTATATGCTGGATGCCGCCGCCGTGGCCGAACTGCAAGCCGCGTCGGATTGGAAGTTGCTCCGAATGATGGCCGGCGGGAACAGCGCGGCGTTCGAGGAGATCTTCGCGCGGTATGAGACCCGGCTTGTGGCCTATGCGGCCCGGTATGTCGGATCGGCCGACTTGGCACGGGACGTTTGCCAAGAAGTCTTTCTCAAACTGATTCACCATCCCCCGCGTATGCGTATGTCCCGGAGTCTTGCGCCGTGGTTGTTTCGCGTGACGAGGAACTTGGCCATCGATCGGCGCCGAAGCCGGAAGTTCGAAATCCCCGGCGAGGAGACTGATTTCCCCGAACCGCAAAGTGAAGGCGATCCGCGACAGATGCTGCTCGACAAGCATGACGCCGAGCAGGTGCGGCGTCTCGTGGAAGAATTGCCCGCCGATCTCCGTGATGTGGTCGAACTCCGAATTTACGGGGATGTCGCTTTTAAAGATATCGCCGGCATCCTGGATATCCCCACTGGGACCGCCCTTTGGCGGATGCATCGGGCCCTGGAACTCTTGCGGCAGAGTTGGAGAAAGAATGAGCAGCAGGTGTGACAAACTCCGAGAGCAGGCGTTGAGCAGCGGACTCAATAGCCGGGCCGGCTTGGCTTGGCGAGTCCATTGCCGCTCTTGCGAAGATTGTCGGACCGAACTGTTCATCTTGGAAACGCTGGAACGCCAGGCCCTGGCGGAACGCAATCACCTGGGACGTCGAGAAGTGGCGATGCTCATGTCCCGAGTACGGGCCGTGCATGAAGCGAAACCCGCCGTACCCGCCGTGCTCACTTGGGGTTTGCGAACCGCCTGTGTGGCGGCGGCGGTCTTTGTGATAGGACTCCTGCCCCGACCCGGGTCCCAAGACTTTCCCGGCATGGACGGTGCGCTGGCCCGGGCAGGGCGGGGAAGCGTCCCCGCAACTGCCGGATTGGCGGTGGCGGCCCCGGCGGCGGGACCGGTGGTCGACGTTGCCCGCAATCGTGCCGGCGAATCGAGCTTACCGGGTGGACCGTCCGTCCAGCCGGCCCAGTCCTGCCGCCGCCGCATCCGCGATTTGCGCCGTCGCATCGACGCGCGTCGCGACAACCTTCTGAAGCTACTCGAACATGAACTCGGCGAAAGTTGCGATCAAGACGTGTGGGATGCTCCCCGGCCATCCATGGACCTTGCGCTTGCGTAGGAGCCTGCCCGGCGCCAGTCGCTTTTTCGCCATCGCCGGTCTCACTTGGTGTTGCGGACTCCGCAGCGCCCCCCCCCGCACCCCTGCTTCAACCCCGGCGAAGCGCTCATCCGCTTCGCCGGCGGCGCAGCGCGCCGCGCCGGCTCCGGCTGCAAAGCCCTCCGCAGTCGCGACAGATCCCGCAACGGCGCGCGTCCGAGCCTGTTTCAACGGACTGCGCAAGGAGTTCCCCGCCGTCAACGTGGGCCGGGTCATTCGTTTCTACCGCAAGAATAATCCCGCCGCCCTGGATCGCCTCGCGGCGGCGCTCCAGGCCGATCCGCGGGCGGGACGGCGGCTTGCGCGGGAACTGGTCGAACACTTTATCGATCTCGAGGAAACACGCCGGAGCAGTCCCGACGAGTACGTACGACTGTTGGAAATCGAAAAACTCGAAGCCCGCTGTCTCGAACTCAGTGCGCAGGCCCGGAAACTGCGAACCGCACTCAAAACGTCCGGTCGGGGCGAAGATCCGGCAAAAATACGCCGGGAAATCACCCGGTTGGAGGCGGAACTTCGCCAGTTGATCGACCGCGTTTTCACGGCGCGCCAGCAGAACCAGCTCATTGCCGTAAACCGGCTCGAAGCCGAGGTCGCGGAATTGCGGAAGATCATTCAGCAGCGTGACGCCAACCGGAAGGATATCGTCTCACGGAGATTCCGGCAATTGACCGGAGCATCTGCTCGGGCTCGGCGTAATACGCCGGCCGTGCAATGGGACTGGTGAGTGAGCTGCAGGCGCTGGTGAAGACCGGGCCGGATGCGCCCGGAACGAGGGGGCGGCCGCATCCCGGTTTGACATGAGTCTTTTCCTTTGGGGGCTGGGGTCTGCGGCGGTGTGTCGGCTCCCCCCTCGGAACCTGTTTTGCGGCGGCGTGATCGTGCTGTTCCGCCGGATGAATCGGCGACGTGTTCCGTGTAAGTCCCCGCGCTGCCTGCGGGACCGTCAACGAGACGCGGCAGGGAGTCGAACGGTCGTTCCGCAGGCGCGCGGGGGGCCACCGACGCTTTGTGCCGGTGGTTGCGGAAAAAGTCGACCGGGGCGATGCGCCGACCTCACGACTGGAGTGCGCGGCCCATACAGCTTCCGGACGTTGTGTGGAATGCCGGGCGAGACAGCGGCAATAACAGCACTTCGGCCGCCGATATGTTTACCTCCGGGATTTGTTGTCCCGGCAGACGGCTCGCCTGGAATCCGCGGAAGTGTTGCAAAGAATGGAAGGTATCTGATGAACGGGACAGTGAATCGCGTCCTCTTTGGAATGCTCGTGGCCGTCATCGTCCGGGGGGCTGCGGCCGTCCGGGGCGAAGACCTGCCTGCCGTCGATTATCCGGTCGTCATCGATCTGAACTATCCGGACACGGCGGCCGCGGGTGAGGTGTGGACCCCGATGCAGGGATCGCCGCCGGCACGGCCATTCCGTGCCGGACGCGTACCGGCCCTCCGTCTCGGGTGCCCGTTTGCCGGAACCGACATGGAGCGGGCTTCATGGGACGGCGCTGTCCGCCTCGACCTCCGCCTGGCCCGCGGGATTCGCTTCATGTTCCGATGCGCCGACGCGGCCCCCGTGGCCCGTTTCAGCCTTTATTTCCGCAGCGGACCTGGATGGTACTCCTCTTCCTTCTCGCCGCGTGCGGATGGAAAGTGGGAAACCATCGAGATTCTGAAGGCCAATACGAGTATCGAGGATACTCCGAACGGTTGGGGGCAGGTGGAGGCGATTCGGATTTCCGCCTGGCGAGGAGGACGGGAGAATACCGCGTTCGATGTCGCTGCGTTCGGGCTGTTGCCCGCTGACGCCGGGCTGGCCGTGGTGCGCGGGGTTTCCGCGGCGGCAAGGATCGGGAAGAACGAGGCAAAAGGCATTGCGCGATATGCGGAAAACGTGGTCGATCATCTCGGCAGGGCAGGCATTTACCCCCCGGTTGTCGACGATGTCGAACTGACCGACGACCTGTTGCGCGGCCTCAAAGTCGTGATCCTGCCCTATAGCCCGACCATGTCGGACAAACTGGTTTCGCGCCTCTCGGAGTTCGTGCGGAGTGGGGGGCGCGTCATCGGCTTTTATTCGGTCCGTCCTCTTCTACTCAAGGCACTGGGAATGACCCCGGGGCAGTATGTGACGGGGCGCGATGTCCCAGGCGGTTTTGGCCGTATTCGGTTTCGCTCCGGAGCGCTCGCCGGCGCTCCGGTAAACGTCGCACAAGGTTCTTGGGCGATTACGGTAGTCAAGCCGATTCCGGGCAAGAGTCGGGTCTTGGCGGATTGGGTCAACAGTGAAGGCGCGGACACACACCTGCCCGCCGTGGTTGGCAGTGATCGCGGGATGTGGATGACTCACGTGTATTTGGCCCAGGATCCGGTCAACGGCCCGCGGATGCTCCTGGCCATGGTCGGACGCTACTTGCCGGAGGTTTGGGAAAGGGCCGCGAAAGCCGCCGTGGCCGACATCGGCCGCTTTCGTCCCTATAGCGGCTATGCCGCCGCCGTGGTCGATCTGCGGCGGAATCGAGACGCAGACGTCTCCAGACGGCTGCAATCTGCGGAACAGCTTGCCGCCGCAGCCCGTCGGCAGCTTGCCGTCCGGAGATTTGTCAATGCCATCGACGTCGCCGGCCAAGCACGGCAGGCCCTGCAGGAAGCCTTTTTCCTGGCGCAGAAATCGCTGCCCGGCGAGTTTCGCGGCGCTTGGTGCCATCGGGCGTACGGCATCTCCGGGTGGAGCTGGGACCGGACCGTACAACGTTTCGCTGCCAGCGGGTTTACCGCCATATTCCCCAACATGCTCTGGGGCGGGGCCGCCTATTATCCCAGCAAGGTCCTGCCGGTGGCCCCGCTCGTCAAAGAACAGGGCGATCAATTGGCGGCTTGCCTCAAGGCTTGCCGGAAATACGGCGTACAGCTCCATGTTTGGAAGGTGAATTTCAATCTCGGTCGTTCCGTGGATCCGGCATTCACCGCGCGGTTGAAACGGGAAGGCCGTCTGCAGGAGGATGCGCAGGGACGCCGGACCCCCTGGCTCTGTCCGTCCCATCCCCTGAATCGAAAGCTCGAGATCGATTCCATGGTCGAAGTGGCCAAGAACTACCCCGTCGACGGCATCCATTTCGACTACATCCGTTACCCCGGGAACCGAACCTGCTACTGCGACGGGTGCCGAAAACGTTTCGAACAATTTGCGGGGGCGCCGGTGACGGATTGGCCGGGCCAGGTGCTCAAAGACGGGCCGCTCCGCCGTAAGTGGTTGGCGTTCCGCCGCAGTAATATCACGGCCGTGGTCAAAGGCGTGCACGATGCCGCCAAGAAAGTTCGACCGGACATCAAGATCTCCGCCGCGGTTTTCCGTAACTGGCCGACGGACCGGGACACGATCGGTCAGGACTGGGTCGAGTGGTGTCGCAAGGGATACTTGGATTTCGTCTGTCCGATGGACTACATCCCGGATGATCGGGCGTTCGAGCGGACTGTCATTCGCCAGCTCGGCTGGGTGCGTCCGACGGGGGTGCCGCTCTATCCGGGGATCGGGCTCAGCACGGCCAGGTTCGGCGCAACCGGGCTCATTTCACAGATCCTCATCACACGGCGGCAGCGTACCGGCGGGTTCCTCGTGTTCGAATACAATAAAACCGAAGCAACGAGCATTTTTCCCGCTTTGGGCAGAGGACTGACACGATCCAGATAGAGTCGTCGCAATACTCCTCGAGGGTTCTCGGGGACTTTCGGCGCGGCGCACGGTAAAGCTCAAAGCCCACTCCGAACGCGACGCATGTCTCGCCTGACGGGACAACGTTCGTCGACGCGCCTGCTCCCAGCGTCCGGTCGCTTCAGGTGGGACAACGCAAACGAAGGGCCGGCGGCGTTGGGATTCAACGAGTGCGGCCGCCGGGGCCGTTTTCCCCCTCCCGTGCCGTCCGCAAGGGCGCCGACGGCCGGCTTCAAGTCACGCTGCTTCGGGTTTGAATCCGTTTCCCCCTCCCCGGATCCGAGACCAGTGCAGCGCCGTGTCCACCACGACCAGCAGCGCCAGAACGAAGAGTCCGGCGGAAATGACGCCGATCAGCGGCTGCCCGCTCCCGCCCAGATTGCGGACCGAAAGCAAAACCAGCGACACTCCGGTCGTGACCAGCATAAAGAACATGGGCAGCACCAGGAAGGCCGTCTTCCGGCCCTTGGAGGTCAGCCACACAAAAACCACCAGCAGAGTCAACCCCGCCAACAGTTGGTTCGTCGTGCCGAAGGCAGGCCAAACGACTTTCCAAGCCGGAATGAAGGTGCCCGGCGCTTTGGGGTTCGAAATTCGAGCGAAAACCACCAAGGCGGGCAACGCCAACGTGGCCGCTGTCGTGAGGTAACGCCAGCGACGGTCCCGGACCCCGAAGAATTCCTCGATCACGAAGCGGCTCAACCGGGTCGACGTGTCCAACGTGGTCAGCAGAAACGTGCTCACGGCCAGAAGACCGAAATTCTCGCCTACGGCCGCCGGAATCCCAAGTGCCACGCAGAAGGTGCCGATGGCGTTGGCGAACACCAGAGTCGGCTGGGCCGGGTGGTTGGCCACTTGGGACCGAGTCAGCACCATGACCGCCGCAAGCGCGATCAGGGCCAACACGCCCTCGATCAGCATCCCCCCGTACGCCACCGGTAGAGCAGACCGCTCGTTGTCCAATTGTTTGGCCGTTGTTCCAGACGCCACCATCGAGTGAAAACCGCTTACCGCACCGCAGGCAACCGTGATGAACAGCCCTGGGAACAGGAGCCCCGCTTTAGAACTCGACCAGCCCAGAAAACTCGGGTACGATACCGCGGCATGGCCGGTCGCACCCGCGATTACCAGCCCCAGGCCGCCTCCGATCAAGCAGGCGAACAGCAGAAAGCTTGACAGGTAATCCCGGGGCTGCAGCAAGATCCAGACCGGCGCGACGGACGCAACAAAGCAGTACACCAGCAATACGGCCGTCCACGTGTACTTGGGATCGCCGTAACAGATCGTCGGAACACGACTCGGCAGAATCGGGAACCAGTGCCCCGCAAACAGTGCGGCAAATACCAATGGCACAAAGATGAAACTGGCGGTCCGGAACGAGATCTTGAACCGGTAAAGGCACAACCCGAACAGCAGGGCGATAAGGATGTACAGCAGCGACGCAGTGGCTACCGCTCCGCCCAGCGCCGCCTTGGCGGCCGCGGCCGGCGCAAACGTCGACGCCGTCAGATCCATGAACACGATCAATACGTAGACTAGGGCAAACCAGACAAAAACCAGAAACACGCGGTAGGTGAGCGGGCTGAGATACTCTCGGCACAATTCGCCGACCGACCGGCCCCGGTGCCGGACGCTGGCCATAAGCGCCGCGTAGTCATGGACGCCTCCCACGAATATCGCACCGATCAGAATCCACACCAGGGCGGGCAGCCAGCCGAACGCAATTCCGGCCAGGATCGGGCCGACGATGGGACCGGCGCCGGCGATCGAACTGAAATGGTGCCCAAAAAGGATCTGGGACTTGGTGGGTACGTAATCGATTCCGTCCGTCAATTCCTGCGCCGGCGTCGGGCGCGCGGGATCCATGCCGAACCATTCCTGAAGTTTGCGCCCGTAATACCGGTACCCGATGAAAAAAATCGCGCACCCCGCAAGAAACAGTGCAGCAACCATTTTGTCCGCTCCTGCTTTTTCCCCCGGGCATCCTCCGCCGGCAACCCGGCACGCGGCCGGATGCCGTCGTATGGCCCAACCGTGCCGTCTCGACTTGGGCAAGTATAACACGGCTATACGAGCTGCCAAGTGTCTGCCGGATGTCCGCCGCAAAGGCGGTGCCGAATGACTTGGTCCCTGAACGGCAGGCACCCCGCTAACGAGGGGGGCGCCACTCCGTTAACAGGTCGCCTTGGCGCACGCCCGCTTCCCGCATTTTCCTTTGAACATACACCAGGAACTCGCCCTTGCTCATCCACCACTTCGGTGCCAAAAGGACCGGCCGCTCTGTGTCCGAAACCATTCGCATCACCGGCCACTCGGGGGGGATACGGCGCAGGAAGTCGACGAGGACCTCTGCGTACTCGTGCTCGTCCAGTGTGCTGACCCGACCTTGCCGCCATTCGATCGCCAGGGGGGTGCCCGTGACAATGTGCAAATTGTGAATCTTGATCCCCGACAACGGGAGAGTGCAGAGCTCTGCGGCCGTTCGGCGGAAGTCCGTCGGACCTTCTCCGGGCAGACCGAGGATGACATGGGCGGCCACCTTCACGCCGCGACGCGCCAACTCGCGGGCCGCATCGCGGCTGCACGCAAAGTCATGGCCGCGATTAACGCGTGCAAGGGTCTCGTCGTTTGCAGTCTGAATCCCGAGTTCGACCCAGACATCGTATTCCTCGACCAATTCTTCAAGCAGATCGAGCGTGGCGGACGGCAGGCAATCGGGACGAGTCGAGACGATGACCGCACAAAACTCGGCGGCCCCGAGGGCTTCGCGGTACAGGCGACGCAAGTGCGAGGCAGTGGCGTTGGTGGACGTGGAAGCCTGAAAATAGGCCATGAATCGATCAGCGCGATACCGGCGGCGGGCAAATGCGAGGCCGGCACGGACTTGTTCCGCCAGCGCGTCGCCGCGGCGCAAGTGCACGGCCCGGGCGCCAAAACTCCCGCAGTACGCGCAGCCGCCTGTCAGGGTCTGCGGATCGCGGTGCGGACACCCAAGCCCCAGATCCAGCGGGACCCGGTAGACCCGCGCCCCGTACCGCTGCCGCAGAAACGTCCGGTAATCGTGATAGGTCGGCGTCGTCATGAGAGAATCTGCGGAGTTCGCAACGCGGTGGCGGACAGCTGTCTCAGGATTTCCGCAACGACGGCTCCAAGCTGACGATAAACGGCAGGTCGCGCAACGTCCCGTCGTCGGCGTCCAGGCCGTACCCGGCCACCCAAACATCCGGAATATCGAACCCGACATAATCCACATTCAGCCGTCCGACCTTGGGGCGTGCGGCGGTGCAGGCAAGCTCTTTACGGAGCAAGACGCATGTTCGCAGCGAGCCGACGCCCACGTTGTCGAGCAGCATCTCGCGGACTCGGCCCAGGGTGGTCCCCCGGTCCAGTACATCGTCCACCACCAGTACGTGTTTCCCGGCAAGCGCCGTGGGCGCCGCGTCCATCCTTACGCTGTCCGTCCCGGCCGGTACGGCCGACTTGCGGCGCGTCCCGTACGTCCGAATTTGGAGAAAACCGTACGTCGTCGGCGGGCCTCCGGCGGTGCGGAGCGCCCGGGCCAGGTCCGCGGCAAAAACGAACGCGCCGTTCAGAACCCCCACCACGTGCAGGCATTCCAGTCCGCGGCAGTCCCGGGCGATCTGCCGCCCCAGCTCCACCACCCTGGAGCGGAGACGCGCTTCCGAGACCAAGATCGGAAATTGGACTGATTCAGCGGCCACAACGTACTCCTGGTCGGTTCGCGAGCGACGCTCGTGCGTTCCACCCGCACAGCGGATGCGGTCCAGGGCGGCCCTTGGTGCTCAATCATTGTTGAGCGGAACACCCAGTTGCGAAGTTCGCAGCCACGGATCAACTCCGGCGCGACCTATCCCTGCGGGGCGGCACGCCCCGCCGCGTCGCCGCCGTGTTCCGGAATGACCTCGATGCCGTTGCAGAGCCGTGCGGTCGAATCCACGCCCGGAGGGCACGAGAACAGGATGTCGAGAACGCCGTCCCGGACTTCGACGCCACGGAACTCACGGACCACGGCCCGGTCGAATTTGCCCCCGGCCGCAGTGAACAGGTCGAGTGCGTCGAGCAGTCGGCGCCCCTCGGCGGTCACGCTCATCACGAAGTTTCCCGGCTTGGCCCCGGGACGGTACCCGACCTTGAGGTAGAGCCGCACGGTGTAGCGGCCCGGTTTGACCTTGAACCGGTAGCCGGCGACATCGTAGGCTTCTTTGGCGAACAGGTACCGCAGCGCCTGGTCTCGGATGCCCTCGAGCGGGATCGGGACCGGGCGCCCCACGGTTTTGCTGGAACCGATGTGGCCGTAGGCGGCGCCGGGGACGAAGCGCGGGTCGGGGAAGAAAAGACGGCCCGCCAACCGTCGAAACCGGCTGCTGCCGCAATTGACAGCGTACTCGCTGCGTCGGACCATGTCGGCTTGTTCGGCGAGCCAGCCTTTCTTGGCCAGGTCGAGTTGTTCCGGGATGCGCGCCATCCGCTTGCTGAACAGCAGCCGGTGCAGCTCCGCGAACGATTCCGCTTCTTCCAGGCGCCGCATCCGGTCGAGAATCTTCTGTTCCCCCGCAGTGTCGATACCGTACTCTCGCAGTTCGGCCAGTCGTGTCCCGATGGTGCGAATGCGGCCGGCGTACCATTTGCGGAGTTTGCCGGGCACGGTCACTCCCGCTTTGCTCACTGCCGCTGTCGTGGGCGCTCGAAATGAACGCAACTGGAAGGGTGCCAATTCAATATCGACTCGGCCGTTGCGCCCGGGCCGCAGCTCGTCCCCGGTTGACAGGTCGGTCCACGCCGGACGCGCGGGCGTCACGCGCAGGTGTAAAACCACCGGCAGCCACGTGCGGCTGAGGGCATAAAGCCAAAGAGCGTCGCGCCGCTTCAAGCGGCGGAGGAGCACCGGGTCCCCGAGACCCTCCACATCGCCGTAGACGCCCTGGGGCAAGGCGCGCCAAGCGCGATTGAATTCCCGGGTGACATCGTCCCGCCCGGCGGTCCCCAGCGGCTGGGCGCCGATGAGGAGTTGGTCCGGATCCAGTGCGGCGACGGCGGTTGCGATTTCCTGCAGGAACCAACGCCCGAACGGCTTGGGATCCGCGTTCTGAAAGTAGGACTTGAACCGGTCGTTCTTGAGGCTCGGACGAAAGGATTCGAAATAACGTTGGTAGCTGGAACTGGCGTTGGTTCGGGAGTTGTGGAATGACGCGAATTTTGCCAGGTCCGCCATTGTTTCGCCGGCCACGTTCCGGCCGCCGTCGTGCCAGTGTCGCAGCCAACGGTACATGCTCGGCTCCCGCAAGGGGACCAGCACGATGGGCGTGAGCCGATTCAGGGCGCGCATGTCCATGCCGCACTGTTCGTAGAGCCGGCGGGCGAAGTCGACGCTCGTATCGTCCAGAAGATCGGTCCAGCTCGGTTCCGAGGACCCGGGATTGAGCTGGACCGAAACGTAAACCGGCTTCCCCCGGGCAAATTCTGCGGAGTCCGCAATGACGGCACGAAACAGCGATAGCACCTTTTGCGCACGCCACGTCAACCAAGCGTCGCGGCCCGGACCGGTGAGGTGTCGCCAGCGTTCTTCGAACCGTCCGGGCGCGCCGGTCTTCCCGGGGACCCGGAGTCCGGTTTCCTCTTCGAACAGCCGCACTGTGAAGTCGCCGTAGCCGTAATCGAGCGAGCCGAACCCCCACGGTCGGCCGGGGCCGACCCAAAGGTCGAGTGCTTTGAACGCCGAATGAGCGCCGAAGCGCCGGAGGATTTCCCGGACATGGCCGAGAAGGTGCCGACGGAAGAGCGGGTGCGTCGGATTGCCGCGGTATCCGCGGAGCGTGGTCGGGTGGCCGCCGAAACGGTCGGTTAGAAAATAGCCGTTTTCGAGTCGTTGCGGCACCGCCTCCACGTCCAGGACTGCCTCGGGGACGGTGTAGAGATTGCAAGTGGCCAACAGTTTCTTTTGACGGGCCGCGAACATATCGAGGAAGAGCGATATCCAGCCTCCTGCTCGCAGGCTCGACGCGGACGGGTGCTGGCCGGGTAGATCGTAATAGACAAAATCGTACCGCAACAGGGGGTACGAGATGACGTTCTGTCCCGTGTAGTCGAGGTAATCGAGCAGGCGTTCGAGAGTATCGACGGCGCGGGTCCGACGCCTGGCTTCGCGTCCCTCGGGGCCGAGCAAGATCTCGAACGACTGGTCTTCGTCCAGGTGTCCGAAATCCCGGCGGGCGGTTTCCGCGGCGCCGCCAATACGCAACCGCGGCAGTCGCCCCAGCACCGGCAGCACACGAATACGGGCCACGGCCGCTGGCGCCCCCGTCATGAGCGTGCGGGCCTCGAACAGGTAATGTTCGGCCCAGGGATAGAAGAGGTAACGTGTGGTCTGCATCCGCCCGGAAACCGGGAACTCATTGCCGCTTTGTATGCCGCCTTCGAGGCGATCGCGGTGCTGGGCGTGCTTGGGGGCCTCCACGTACATGTACAGCCCCATCGCCCTCGGGCGATTGTCGGGCCAAACGATCTCGAGTGCGACGGGATGTCCATCGGCCTGCGGAAAGGGGACTTCGAACGAAAAACGGTCGCCCTTCTGCTCGCCGGCTTCGCGATAGGTCTCGAGCGCGCCGGCCCCCTGCCGAATCCGCGCGGGGACATTGCTGGCGAATCCGTTTCCGGACAACGTACAATCAATGTCCGCCGTCGGCGGGCCCAAGTCCGCCGGTGTGTCGGTCGCCGGCGGCGCCGGCCGTTGCTGAAATGCAATGACCGGTAACGTCCGTTGAATTGTCGTCTCTCCAGACTTGAACCGCAGTACGAACCGATACTCCCCCGCAGGCAGAGGCGGGACAGGGAGTTCCAGGCGCCGTTTTCCACGCAGGAGCAGCCGGAACGTGCGGCTTGCAAGCACCTGCCCCGCGAAACCGTCGGTCGCTTCCGTCAGTGCGAGCATGACACTGCCGGAAACCGGGGTGGAGACCGGTGTCCCCACGCCCGGTCGGGTCATGCCGCCGCCGGGAAAAACCTCGATGACGAGTTTCTCCGGCACGCTCGCCCGCAGAAAGCGTCGATCCACGACCAGATCGAACGGCATGAAGCGACGATACTCGGCCATCACCGCCGCGTCCCCCACGGCGCGGCGAAAGAACTTGAATTCGTCCATCGCGCCGTCGACCGGACGAATCCCGCGACTCACGCCGGGCACGGACCCCACGTAGAAGTGCGTCACGTCTGCGAGGTCCGCACGGCCCTCAATCTGCGCTTTTCGTTGCAGCTGTTCGTACGGCAGACCGTCCACATACAGTTTGTTCCAACCATCGTCGTTCCACGATACGGCGACATGGTGCCAGTCGCCCGGGAACCAAGCGGCCCGAACATGCTGCGCCAAACTGAGAGCGCGAGGCTTCTTCTCTGCCACGGGAGCGGCCGGCAAATCGCACCGAAGCCAGTTCCACATGAACAACCACAAGCGGCGCTTGCCGTCGGCGCCGTCGGCTCGAACGAAGTGATACCACGGAAAGCGGCGCAGATCTTGAATGCGTCCCTCCCAATCAGGCCGGACCCAGAACATAAGTGTGCCGCTCCGTCCCTTGAACAGGTCGCCTGCTGCAAACTCGAGTAGCGGCTTTGCTGTCGGTGCATCCGTGCCGCCGAAAACGGCGGCCTGGCCGCTCAGGCCCGGCGTGAACGCAATGTCCCGCTCCGTCGTCGGCGCCGTCGGTCCCCCGTCCGTTCGCTCCGCGTCAAGCGTCCCGTCGAATGGAAGATGGAAATCCGGCCGGTCCGGACCGGTGACCGGGGCCGCGGCGACCCCGACCCCAAACAGCAGCGCCGCGAGAAGCACCGTGCGCAGGCAACGCTTCCAGAGACGATGCGTGTTCATGCTGCGGACTCTCTCCGGACTCAAGTGTTCCCGTGCGCGGCGTGCCGCAGCGGGCTCGGGATGGGGCTGCGGACCGCGGGGCTTCCGCGGTGGCATTCAAGGATCTCGCAATTCTTTCTCCACATGGATATCGAGAAAAACGTCGATGCCCCGCACGCCCGGGCGGCTGTCGATGCGTTTCGTTCGAACGCAGGCAACATAATGCGACGGCAATCTTTTTCCTGCGGACTGACAGCGCCAAAGTGGAAACGGCAACGGCGTCCGTATACGGTGGAGAAAAGAAAGAACCGCCGATGGACACAGACGGACGCGGATGGGAATGTCACAGTAGAAACGGCGTCTCGCCGTTTTCTCGAAAGAGGACCGCGTCGAGACGCCGCGTCGACTCTGAACGGCGTCCGTATACGGTGGAGAAAACGTCCGTATACGGTGGAGAAAAGAAAGAACCGCCGATGGACACAGACGGACGCGGATGGGAATGTCACAGTAGAAACGGCGTCCCGCCGTTTTCTCGAAAGAGGACCGCGTCGACACCGCTTGCCTAAACATGGGGGGGGGCTTGAGCGCGGCTGTCGCGGTGCGTAAACTTCGATTGTGAAGCTATAGTACCCAGTTCCAGCTTGTTATCGCCAAGATTGCCCGGAAGCGTGCCCGCCGTGGGCGCAGGGCCGGTCCACACGCAAGGTAGCAAATGCGGTATACCAAGGTCTGCATTGAAGCCATCAGTTGCGTCCTGCCCGAGCGGGTCGTGACCTCCGTGGCCATCGAGCAGTGGCTCAAGCCCCTTTACGATCGACTCGGATTGCACGAGGGGCGCCTCGAACTCATGACGGGGATTCGGGAGCGGCGGTTCTGGGGACGGGAAACTCGCCCGAGCGACGCCGGGGCCGCCGTGGGGCGAAAGGCCCTGACCCAGGCCGGGTTCGCTCCCGAATCGGTGGACTGCCTCTTTCACTGCGCCGTGTCCCGCGATTTTGTCGAGCCCGCTACAGCCACGTCGGTGCACCGGCTGCTCGGTCTGCCGACGCGCGCCTTGAATTTCGACATCTCGAATGCCTGTCTCGGAGTCCTGTCGGGCGTACTTGTTGCCGCGAACATGATCCAACTGGGGCAGGCGGCCACGGCCCTCGTGGTGGCTGCAGAGGATTCCCTGCCGTTGGTCGAGAACACGGTGCGGGTCCTGCGGCAGGACACCGGCCTGTCCAGGCGTGAGATCAAGCCGTATTTCGCTTCGTTGACGATCGGGAGCGCGGCGGCGGCGGTACTCCTGGCCCATGAGGATGTGACCCGGTCGGGGCATCGATTGCTGGGCGGCGCCTGGCGGTCGGACACACGGTTCAATCACCTGTGCCAAGGCAATCATGAAGACGATCCGGCGTCCGTGGGGCCGATGATGCAGACGGACGCGGAACAACTGCTCGAGAACGGCGTCGAGACTGCGCGCAAAACGTGGACTGAAACCAAGACGGCGTTGGGCTGGAGCGACAGCACGCCCACAGTGATTTGCACCCATCAGGTGGGACGGATGCATCGTACCCGCTTGTACTCAGCGCTGGGACTCGATGCCGACCGTGATTTCTCGACATTCGAGTACCTCGGCAACTGCGGCGCCGCCTCGCTGCCGGCCACTGCGGCGCTGGCCGTCGAAGAGGGGCGGGTGCAGTCCGGGGACCGACTGGCGCTGTTGGGCATCGGCAGCGGCATCAATTGCACCATCCTCGGAGTCCAATGGTAGACAACACGCTGTGTCGGACGCGTCCCAACGTCCTTCTGTCCGTTTCGCCGGGACTCGGTTTTTCCATGCGGCCGTCGCAATCGACTTGTGCATATTCCGGACCAAATGCTGGGGAGAGGTCGAATGTGCGCCAGGTTCCTGAACGAACAACTGATCACACGCCCGGGGTTCGCGCCCGGCGGCGGTGACGCCGAGGGGGCGGATGAGGGTCCGATGACCGATGCGAAAACAAGCCCCGAGTCCGGTGCGGCGGCCGTGGGCCTCACCGAGCGGGGAAGTCGAACGGCGGTGCTCAAGCGGGAGGCGGCGGAGTTGGAACGCTTGCGCAGAGACGTGGCCAAACAGTACGACCGACTCCGTGCGGAACTGAATGAAGAACGCTCCCGACTTGAGGCCTGCAGCGCCGGACTTGAACGGATAAAGCAGGAACTGAGCGCCGTCCCTGCTGCCCCCCCCGATCCGGGAAACGATGCCGCAGCCTTGGGCAGTTACCGACGGGCCGTCGAGGGGGCGCGCATCGAACTGCTTAAGCTCGAGACCGAACTGACCCCACCGCACCGCAGCGCCCCGGCGCCTTCTTTTCTGCCGGAAATCGCTTCTCTCACCTTGGGCCAGCTCACCCGTATCGGGTTCGGACTGACGTGGCCACTGATCGCGGCCATCATTCTCGGCGGCGCGGGCGTCGTCCTGGTTCTGCTCGCTCTGTTCGCACTTTGACCGCGCCTGCGATCCGCGGCGGACCGGACGCGCCGCGCCGTGGTTTCCCCCCCGCCGGGATTCAGGAGGATCTCGCGCACAGTTCAACCTCGAGGGCCGCCGCGACAACCGGGGCGAGGCGCGGGTCGTCCCGGTCGGGGTCGAGTCGGACGTCGAGCGTCCGACTCGGCGCGAGAACGAGAAGGCGACTATCGACCGGCGCCATACCCAATTGCGTCAGGGCGCGTCGATAGAGCGCGAGCTGCACCCAGTAACGTTCCCGCAGAGCCTCCGGGTCGGCAGATTCCGCAAACTTGTAATCGAGCAGATGCCAGCCGATGCGGTCGCGCCAAACCAGATCCATCGTGCCGTTGAGCACCAACCGGGGTTGCGTTTCCGGTCGCCAAACAAAAGCGAACGGCAGCTCGATCAAACGTTGTATTGCCCCGGCGATGCCGTCGAACAGGGCGGCCTGTTCAGCGAGTGCGGCGCGCACGCGACGCTCCAGGTCCCGAGCCGGTCCCTCGGGCAATCCCTGGGCTCGGACCAGACCGGGGATTTGCCCGGAAAGTTCCCGATCCCAGTCCAGTCCTTCGAACACGGCATGGCCGGCGTTGCCGAACTCGGTACGCAACGTCCCCGGGTCCATCCGGTCGTCGTCGAACACCGGCGGCGCATTCTCCGAATTGGCGTCGATCACCGGCGCGAGGGAGACTTCGAACGCTGATACGCCGCGCCGCACAACGGGCACGCGGGCACCGGTTGCGGAGTCCGCAGCCGAAGGTGCTTCGGGGGCGGTTCGCTCGGCGACGGGCGCAACGGTGTGACACAAGGCCGTGGCGTGGATGTAGACGGGCGGCCCCGTCCTCCGGGGCGGCGGGCTGAATAGGACGTCCTCGATCCCGGCAAAGTCCGTTGTCTCGGACGGTCCCGCAGTCGCCCGGGCGAGGTTGGCGGCGTGTTGGCGAACCTGAGTGTAGGCGCGAAAGATCATGGGCGGGGCATTCCGGTCGGCGCGACGATGCCTCTCGATCCAAAGGTCCAGCCAGCGTCTCCAGGTTCGGCTCTCCGGGACGAGCTTGCCCGTGGATTCGCCGGAAAACACCACCAAGTCCCGCGCCCGGGTCATTGCCACGTAAAAAAGATTGCGGTTTTCCATCTCCGCCTGACGGACGGCGTCGCCGGCACAGTCCTCGAAACCACCGGTGCAAACGGTGTCGATATCGCCTTCCTCACCGGGAAATTCGGCTTCCACTTCGACCCGCCGCGGCGGATCGCCAACCACGAACAGGGGACGTTCCGCAGACAATCGGCCCGAACGCAGGTCGGGGACGAAAACGACGCTTTGTGTAAGTCCCTTGGCACCGTGGATCGTCATGATTCTGACGGCGTTCTCGGATGGGTCGAAGACCGGGGCTTCGGGCTCGTCCGGGCACGCGTCGATTCGATTGCGCAGGATCCGTACGACGTCGCTGACCGTGTTCAAACCACTGCGTTCCTGGGCGCTGATCCAGTCCAGCAGCTTGCGGAGGTTGGCCAGGCGGGTCTCACCGCGGTCGCCGCCGCTTTGGACGGCATCGAATCCGTGGCTGCGGACCATCTGCCGAACCAGGTCGGCGGTCGAAGTGAGCCCCACCAGGGCTCGGCCGCGCGCAAGCAAACGCCGAGTTCGGTTCAGTCGCGCGCAGTCCTCGGGCCTCAGGTCGAGGAGGGCCTCCGCGTCGGCGTCGAGAACGGCAGTGCGCAGGGCACTCATTCGGGCACGGGCGTGCCGCCTCCGCCCCGAAAGAGCCAGGGCGAGAATCGCGGGGTCGCTGAGTCCCGCGAACGGCGAACGGAGAAAGGCCGGCAACGACACCGGATCCTCCGGGTTCAGCAGGACCCGGAGCAAGTGATAGATATCCCGCACTTCCGGGCGCTGGAAAAAGCCGCGGCCTTTGCCGCCTGTGGTGTAGGGGATGCCATGAATTCGCAGTGCTTCTTCGTAAACGGTTTGGTGAGTGGTTCTGCGCAGGAGAATTGTAATATCTCGGAAACAATAGGCCTGGGGGAGCGTCCGGGCGGACGTCCAGGCGCCGTCGTGGTGGACGTGGTCGGGGCGCCAGGCTGCGCCGCCATCGACCAGCAATCGAATACGGGCTGCGACGGCAAGGGCCTCGTCCCCGATGCGTCGTTCGAGACCGAGTACTTCCGGCCCGAACGATTCGCGGGCTTGACGATCGGAACGCATGAGGATGTCGTCGCTCAATTGCTCCGGAGAGACGTGCGTCGCGCCGGCCCTGATGAGGTCGTCGAGATGAGTGGGGGTTTCGGCAACCTGCCAATCGGGCAGCAACAGTTCAAGGTGTGCGGCGCCGGCAGAGGGGGAGGGCGCTCCGGCGCAATCGGTTGCCCGGGGAATCAGAGCCTCCTTCTCGTACTCGACCGCAACCGGCGGCGGCGCCTCGGGGTCGGCCGCCCCCAAGAGATGGTCGTACACGAACGCCCCCAAGCTGTTTAGAGTTTTGACAAGCGCGGGGTGGCTGCGCCAACTCGTGCTCAAGCGGATTTCCCAGGCGGGCACAGCGTGGGTTTGGCCGGCCGCGGCGATATCCTCGATCAGGTCCGTCATCACCCGGACGTCCGCATCGCGCCACCCGTAGATGCTCTGTTTCAGATCGCCGCACACGACCAATCGGTTTCGGTCCGGGCGCCAGAGGCGATGGAGCAGTCGATACTGGAGTCGGGAATTGTCCTGGACCTCGTCCACGATGACGATATCGAAACGCGCCGGACCGTCCGGGGGCCCAAGGCCCAGGTCCGGGCGACGTTCGAGCAACCGGTCGACCTCAACGACCAAGTCTTGAAAATCGAGTGCGCCGCGCCGTCGTTTCGCCGCGTGCAAGGCGAAACGAATGGCGAGTGCGAGATCGAGAAAGGCGAGCAGATACGGTTTTCCCGCCGTACTTCCCCAATACCGGACGGCCCAGTCCTGGGCGGCGGCGATCATGGGATTGCTGGACTTCGCGGCCTGGGCCGTCCGGATTCGCCGGGCCAGATCGGCGAGTTCCGCCGCGGTCAATGTCTCGATATCGTCCGGCGAACCGAAATCCAGGAGGCATTTCGGAACCTTTCCCCGGGTCCGCGCGTCGCGGAGTTCGCGGGCTACGGCGGCCAGTTCTCCGCTTGAGGGAATGGGAATTTGCGGGGTCGGATCCATCTCGTCGAGTCGGATGAACGGAAATGCGGCCCGATCCAACTGATGCCCGGCCGCCAACGCCTTGCGCAGGATTCGGCGCGGCTTGCGCACGGTGCAGATTTCACGGAGGTGCGCGTCGTTCTCGAGCGCTGCCACGAGGGCCTCGTAGGCTACTTGGTCCCGGAGTTCTTCCAGCTCCGTCCCCTGGATGATCTCGAACCGCGGCGAGAGGCCGGCCGCCAGCGCATGTTCGCGCAGGACCTGAGCACAGAATGCGTGAATGGTGCAAATCGGCGCGGATTGGATCTGCTGAAGCCGGCGTCGCGCCCGGTCCTCGGCATCGATATCGCCGGCCCGTTGCGCCTCGAACAGCGCCTCGTTAAGGCGTGCGCTGACGCGTCCGCGCAATTCCGCTGCGGCGTTCTCGGTAAAGGTCATCAATAGGATTCGGTCCGGCTCGAACGCCGTGGTGAGCGGCGGCTGGCGCGGAACGGCGCCCGGCGCGTCGGAAACCAGGGCATTCGCGACCAGATCGGTGCGGCCGAGCACGAGTCCGGTGTACAACTCAACCAGGCGGTGGGTCTTGCCCGTTCCCGCAGAGGCCCGAAAAACAATGTTCGGAAGTGGGTTCGGCATGGTTGGATGGCGGCGGACATCGCGCCTCGTCGGACACGGAAAGGAGACGGCAGCGGCGTGGGGAGATCCGGTCCGGAATCGAAAAACTGCGGAACAGTCGGTGCCCCGAACCGGAGTCGCAGTTTCCTTCTCGCTGCAACGGCGACGCGACCGTTCCGAGAACCGAAGCTCCGGCACTATAGTTTCCGGACCCGATCCGGGCAAGCGTCCTCTTGCGGGGCGCGGCCTGTCACCAAGCACGTGGGGGAACGGTCCGCGTTGAAGGCGCCGAGGGCCGGGGAGCCGAACACCTGGACGTTGCGGAGTCCGCACGCCTCGAATTCTCGAATCAGCTCGCGGCTGAGGCAGGGGCGGAGCAACGTGCTCTGCAGGTCGTGTTCGACCCCGTTTTCTCCCCAGACGAGTCGCAGCAGATTGAAGCGGACCAAGCCGCTCTCGAGGAAGTCGTAAAAGCGGATGAATTCCCGGTTCATGTTGCGGTCGATGCTGACAATTCGCTCGCTTTTCTCCAGGATCCGGTCGAAATTGAGGGTTTGCACCAGGAGTTCGCCGCCCGGGGACAGCAACGAGCGAAACCCCTCGAGCGTACGCCGGCGCGCCGACGGGTCCAGGACATGCGGCAACGAATTGCCCAGGCAAAGAATCAGGTCGTACGACGCGTCGACGACCGCGCCCAAGCGCTCCATGTCCGCAGCCACAAAGTGCGGTCGGACACCGAGGTTGCGCGCATGTCGGGCCGCCTTTGCGAGCATGGCCGGTTCCAGGTCCACGCCGACTACTTTCGGCACGCCGCATCGCGCCAGGGCGAGCGCATAGAGACCGGTGCCGCAGGCGACGTCGACGGCCGACTCAACCGGGCGACGGCGCAGAATCGTTCGCACAAGATTTTCCGCCGCGGCCATCCGATGATCGAAGGCGGTCATGTCATCGTAGTCATCGGCGAGCGCTTCATAGAATGACATGGCGCATTTCTCCTTCTCGAAGCCCCCTGTCCCTCCGGTCCCTCCTCCGGTTGGGGTAATAATCTGCGCCCCCCCCGTGCGGGCTCAAATATCGGCGTTCGCGATGCGGCCGAAGCGTCCGAGCGAGTCTCCGCCGCACTGTACGTCCCAATCGCGGCTCACGCAATAAGGCGGGACACAGCAAGGGATGTCGGGTGGCAGCGACCCTCGGGGTGCACTATGGTTTGCGCATCCCATGCGCCGGCCTATCCGGACGCTGGTGCATGGAACCCGGGTGTGAGATCGGGATCGCGCCCGTTCGCCGGCTTGCTCGGAGGCCGGCGGACCGTCGGGCAAGCCGGCACCCGGCGTGGCACCCTGGTTCTTCCGAGAGCTGTGCGCGACGTCCCCGCGGCGTCGCGGCCCCGCGCGTCCCCGAAGACAGTTCGGCGCCGGGAACGCGTGCCGGCCGGGCGTCGGGGAACGACAAGAGCACGAACCGGGCCTTCCTCGAAAGAACTCGGGGCCCGGGCAAACGCTCGGCTTCGGCGGAATTCTCGGGACGAGTCCGAGGCGCCGGGCAATTCAGGGCAGGACGGGACGATCCACTGCGCAACAACCGAACGACAATTGCATTGAATACGACCAAATGGACCGAGGCCGTCGGGCGACTGTGCCGAAAGGTTTTTCCGCTGGGTGCGGTGCGGGAATTGCGCGCGGGCCCGTTCCCGGAACCGGAATTGTCCGAGGACGTGCTCGGTCCGGTGGTACGCGCCGTCGACCCGGGGGAGCGCGTGGTTTTCGTCGTCAGCGATCAGACGCGCAAGACCGGCGTGGCGCAGTTGCTGCCGGGGTTCCTTCGTTTGTGGCGCCGACGCGGTTTGCGTCCCGAACAGCTCACTTTCCTGGTGGCGTGCGGTTCGCATCGCGCTCCCACATCCGCGGAGATGGAACGCGTGCTTGGACCGGCGGTCTGGCACCGTTTCCGGGGCGCGGTGCAGATCCACAATGCGTTTTCGAGTCTGTGTCGATTTGTGGGAACCACAGGTCGGGGCACGCCGGTCGAACTGGCCGAACCGGCTGTGCAGGCGGACGCCGTCCTTACCTGTGGGGCAACAGTTTTTCACTACTTTGCCGGGTTCTCCGGCGGTCCCAAGTCGATCCTGCCGGGGATCGCCTCGGCCCGAACGGTCGCGGCCAACCACCGCTTGGCGCTCGATCTCGACCGCGGCGAGTTTGCACTCGGCGTCGAGCCGGGACGTATTGTGGGGAACCCGGTGGCGGAAGACATTGCCGAGGGAGCGGCGTTCCTTCCGGTCCGCGCCACGATCCAAACAGTCACCGGGCCTGATGGGCGGCTTGCCGCGGTTTTTGCCGGCCCCCCGAAAGCAGCAATACCGCCGGCCCGTGCGGAGGCCGCCCGGTTGTTTCTGCGTCCCGTCGACCCGCCGGCGGACCTTGTGGTGGCCTCGGCAGGGGCCGCACAGAACTGGGTGCAGGCCCACAAAGCCCTTGTGAATGCCGGTCGGGCCCTCGCCCCGGGAGGGATGGTCGTGCTCGAGGCCGCCTGTCCGGAGGGGCTCGGGAGCGACTCGATTCGGCGGTGGCTTGAAAAAGGGACACCGCAGGCAATTGTTCGCGGTCTTGCTGAATGCGCAGACATCAACGGCCAAACCGCGTTGTCCACGCTCCTCCGGGGACGACATGCCGTGCTGGTTACCCGTATGCCCGTCGGGCAGGTGCACCTGACGGGCATGGAAGGCGCCGAGGATCTCGAGACGGGCCTGCGACGGGCCCGGGAACGGTTGCCGGAAAACGGGCGTTCCCGCCCGCGCATTCTGCTTATGCCTCAGGCGTGGCTGACCGTGCCGGCGCCGGTCGAGAGATGACGCCCAGCGTCGGCGCCCTCCGCTCGCCCGGGGCATGGCCACGGCCGCCGCGGAGCCGTTGTGCACAGAACGGAGCGCGAAGAGGTGGGACCGGTAGAACAGGACCGAGAGATCGAAAAACGGGGTGGTGTGCGGAATGAAAATGCGAACGGGACTCCTGGCCGCGACATTGTTGGGCTTGCCGTTGGCCGCAGAAGAACAAAGCGTCGAATTGGACGATGTTGTGGTGGTGGCGACCGGCCATGAAACCAAACGGATGGAAACGCCGCACGCGGTGTACTTCTTCGGGTTTGACGACCTGCATCTCCGTTTGCAGGCCCCGACGCTTACCGAAGCCCTGGACCAAGTTCCCGGGATCATGCTGCAGAAAACCGGTCATGGCATGACTTCGCCCTATCTTCGGGGCCTCACGTCGCAACGGGTGGTGTTGATCGAGGACGGTGTCCGACTGAACAACTCATTCCTCCGGGAAGGCCCGAACCAGTACTGGAATCAGGTGGATCCGTTCTTTTACAAAGAGTTGGATGTGATGATGGGCCCGGCCGGAGTGTTGTACGGCAGCGACGCGATCGGCGGTGTGGTGTATGCCCGGTCTCAACCCTTGACTCGAGGTTTGGAGGGACGGGGGCTGCAGTGGATCGACGGCGAGGCACTCTTCCGTTACGCCAGCGCGGAGCACTCTTTCTCCGAACACTTGGAAGGCGAGGTCGCTTACGAGGACAAATGGTCGCTTCGCCTTGGTCTGACGCGCCAGGATTTCGGCGAATTGGTCACGGGCGACCACGTGCACAATCCGAACACGAACTACGAACAGTGGAGCGGAAATGCACGATTGAAAATCTGGTTGGACCCCGACCAGGGGTTGACCTTCGGCTACAATCATTTCGACCAGGACGACATCGACCGTGTGCATCGCACCGTGGATCACCAGGACTTCCATGGTACGCTGTCCAAGGGCAAAGCCGGCGACCTGCGGCGCGTCTACGACCATGACCGGCGCACGGTCTTCGGTCGGTACGAACGCCGAAACGGCGAAGGCCCGGTCGAGGAAGTGGATTTGCTCCTGTTCTACACCTACTTTGCGGAGAATTATGTCCGGGAGAAAACGACCACCGACATCCGCCACCGTTTTACGGACATCGACACGGCCGGACTGACCCTTCGACTCCAGTCGCCCTCCCCATGGGGCGTGTGGAACTATGGCGTGGATTTCTTCCGTGACTGGATCGATTCGGCGGGGTGGAACATCGACAACGGTGTACGCAAGGATTTATCCCAAGGAGTGGTCGCAGACGATTCGCGGTATTCCTCTCTCGGCGTTTACGTGCAAAACGAGTTGGACTTTGGGGCACGTTGGTCGCTCCTCAGCGGCGTCCGATATACCTACGTGGAGTTGAGGGCGGGGACGGTTGCATTTACCAACCCGGACCGTATCGGCGATCTCGCCGGGCGGTGGGACGCGGTGACGGCAAGCGTGCGAACGCTTTATCGGGCGTTGCCCGAAGACGAACTCAATCTGTTTGCCGGCGTCTCCCAGGGGTTCCGGGCCCCGAATCTCTCGGACACCACGCGCGAGGACGATTTCGGCGGCGGCCAAGAATCGCCTACGGCGGACCTGGATGCGGAGCATTTTACGACATTCGAAGTCGGCGCCAAACACCGCGGCGGGCGGTCGCGTTTGGAAGTGACCGCCTACTACACGCTCATGAAAGACCGAATCGGCCGTCTCACGGACAACGGGAACGCCACCAAACGGAATCTGGACAACGGCTACATCCGCGGCGTGGAGGCTGTGGGTTCCTATGATCTGACCGGCATCCTCACGGTATTCGGCCGGTTCGCTTGGCAGGAGGGCCGGGAAGACCAGTACATCGACCGGGAAATTCAAAACGGCACGGATGACCGGCCGGTAGCCCGCATGCAGCCGCTGACAAGCGAGATCGGCCTTCGGGCGACGGCGCCCGACGCGCGATGGTGGTTGGAGTGCGCGGTCGAAATGGCCAAACCCCAGCATCACCTCGCCGACGCCGAAAAGACCGACAACCGTTTCCCTCCCAACGGCACACCCGGTTACGCCGTGGTCAATGTGCGCGGGGGGAGGCGGATCGATGCGAATACCGATTTGGCCGTCGCGGTCGAGAATGTGGGCGACAAGGCATACCGCATCCACGGTTCGGGTGTGAACGAACCCGGCCGCAACCTCATCTTCACCATCGTGCACCGGTTCTGAAGGCGGCATGGCGTGATCGCAGCAGGAGAAACTCCGATGGAAACTCTCGGTGTCGGCATTGTCGGATATGGTTTTATGGGGCGCACCCACACCTATGCGCACCGTACCATCCCGTTCCATTACGCGCCTCCTCCGGTCCGCTGCGAACTCCGCTGGGTCTGCCGCACCACGGCGGACGGCGTGGACGCCGCGAAGCGCGAGGCCGCTTTCCCACATGGCACCACCGACCCACTCGAACTCATCCGGGCCAAAGACGTGGACATCGTCCATATCTGCAGCCCGAACAACGCGCATTACGAGGCGTTGGCGGAGGCCATGCGTTTGAACAAGCACATTTATGTGGACAAACCGGTCACCGGAAGTCTGGCGGAAGCGGACGCCGTCGCGACCCGGCTCCCGCATTACACGGGAACGGCACAAGTGGCCCTGCAGTATCGGTTTTTCCCGGCAACATTACGAGCCAAGCAACTGGTCGAGCAAGGCTTTCTCGGGCCCGTCACCCACTTCCGCGCCGCGTATTTGCATAGCGGAAGCGTAGATCCCGACAAGGCGGTGAATTGGAAGAGTACCGCCGCCGCGGGCGGCGGCGTGATCCGCGACCTTGGGTCCCACGTCCTGGATTTGCTCATGTGGCTGCTGGGGCCGTTTTCCGCGGTCAATTGCGTCAGCCGGATTTGGGCCCGGGAACGCCCGAGTTTGGACCGCCCCGGGACCCGGATGAGAATCGACGTGGAAGACGTCGCCATTATGCTGCTGCGTACCCCGGACGGCGCCGTCGGCTCTGTCGAAGCCAGCAAGATCGCCACCGGCAGCGAGGACGAATTGCGTTTTGAAATCCACGGCCGCCACGGCGCGCTTCGCTTCAACCTGATGGACCCAAATTACCTGGACGTTTATGACGGACGGCAGTCCGACGGGGAGTACGGCGGCGAACGCGGCTGGCGTCGCATCGCTTGCATGCAGAAGTATCCGCCTCCCGGCAACAAGTTTCCCGGCCCGAAATTCAGCATCGGCTGGATTCGCGGTCACATCCATTGCCTTTATTCGTTCCTTGACTCCGTGGCGGCGGGGAAACCGGCGAGCCCGTCTCTTCAGCAGGGGATTCATCTGCAGCGCGTGCTCGAAACGGTTCGACGTTCGGCGGAAAAAGGCCAATGGCTGGACCTGCCGGCGTACACCGCCGATGCGCCGTATTGAGTGCGTAGTGACCGGCTCTCGACTTGCGAAGGTTGTCCTGGTGGCCTGGAGGGCGCGGCTCCGGCGAGCCGCAAATTGCGCGGGATCCCGTCCGGCACGACAAACAAGACCGGAATTGCGCAGGGGGCGAGCGCCCGGCGGCCCACACCCGGCCTCCATCACCCGGAAAACGAAAGAACGCGTTAGCCCGATTCATTCATGCACTTCGTCGCGAGAGGGCGCAGCCCACCCATACGGATTCAGGTCATTGCGTCGACCGCCGGCCGGGGCCGTGTTGAAACACCGCCTCGGTCGATGACCGGCGGCAATGTCTGGAAAGCGTGCGACATGCGCCATCGCAACAGGTGGTTCATGCATTTTCGTGCATTTTCGTGGGGACATTCTCAAGGACCGCCCCGCCTGTCCATCAACGCAAGGTGCAAATTCCATGTCCAATTCACGTGATGCCGTCCCGCTCCGCCCTCGCATCGGCGTGCTCGCACTCACACTCGAACTGTATGAGAGTCTGGCGCCCGGTCTGCGCGCGGACCGAGAGGCGTGGCTTCGACGCGACCTGTTGCCTCGGTTCAAGTCGTTTGCGGACGTCGAGTTCGACGGGGCAGTGTTTCGGCGCCGGGAGGTCGAATCGACGCTGGCCGCCTACGAGGCTCGCGGTTGCGACGCCGTGGTTGTCGTGCTTTTGACCTACTCGCCGAGCCAGATCGCCTTGCCCGGTCTGCGACGGGTGCGACTGCCGATCCTGATTTGGAACATCCAGGAACTCCATGCCGTGGACCGGACGTTTACGGCGGCGGAGATGATCGCCAACCACGGGGTCCACGGCACTCAGGATTTGGCCAACGTACTCTTGCGGAGCGGGGTCGCATTCGAGTATGTCACCTCGCACTCCACCGATTCGGCTCCCGCGGGGCCGATTCGGGATTTCGCCGCGGCCGCGGCCGCCGTGCGAAGCCTTGACGGCCTGCGGATCGGGTTGCTTGGATATCCCTTTCCCGGCATGGGCGATTTCGCCGTGGACACCACCGACATGGCGGCGCGCCTGGGCTGCGAATGGACGCACTTGAGCACCGAGGAATTCGCTCAGCGCTGCGCTGCTGCGGATTCCGCGGCCACAACGGACCTGATCGCGACCTACCGCGCTTCCTACGAGGTGGACCGCGACGTCACCGACGCGGACCTGGATGTCACCGCCCGGGCCGAACTCGCGTTGCGCGGCATGATTCGCGACCGATGCCTCGGGGCGTTCAGTTCACGGCTTTCGGCGAGGATGAACGCAGTCCGACCCTGCCGTTTGTGGCGGCGAGCCGGCTCATGGGCGAAGGTTTCGGTTTCGGCGGGGAGGGAGACCTGATCGCGGCCGCCGGCAGCACGTTTCTGAACCGTCTCATGCCGCCCGCGGGATTTACCGAGATATTCACCATGGATTTCGGTGGGAACAGTCTGTTCCTGAGTCACATGGGGGAGATGAACATCGCCATGGCCCGAAAAGATCGTCGCCCGGTGCTCCGGGCGCGCCCCACGCCGATCACGCGTACCCGGGAGCGGCAATTGGCGCTCGTCGCGTCGCTCGAGCCGGGACCGGCCACGCTCGCGGCATTGACCCTAGGACCGAATCATCGCTGGCGCTTCATTGCGGCGCCGGTCGCGGTCGAGGATTTCGGGCCGCTGCCGGACATGGCCGTTCCCCATTCGAAAGTGCGGCCGGCCGGAGACGTCCGGGATTTCCTGACCGCCTACGCCAAAGCCGGCGGCCCGCATCACAACGCACTTTGCTTCGGGGACGCCCGTCCGCGACTGCGCCGCGCGGCGGCCATGCTCGACGCCGATTACGTGGAGATCGCCGAATCATGATCATCGGGCTGGACTTGGGCACCACCAATGTCAAAGCCGTTCTCGAAAGCGAAGACGGGGAACTGCTGGCCGAAGCCGGCGCCCCGGTATCGTTGTACACCGCTGACGCCGGCGTGGTCGAGCAGGACATGGAAGAGATTCGCCAGGCTATGCTGACCGTGCTCTCGGCCGTCGGCGCCAGGGTCGGGGTCGATGAAGTCCGTGCTGTCGGAGTGTCCGCCCAGGGCGGGGCGCTCCAGGTCGTGAACGGCCGGAACGTTCCGGTCGGCCCGGTCGTCGGCTGGATGGACAACCGCGGTGCGCCGTGGGACCGGTCCCTGTCGGTCGAGTTCGGTCCGGACTGGTTCATCCGTCATACGGGGCACCCTCGAGCCCGGGGCGCCGTTGGACAGGTGTTGCGACTGCATGAACAGGAGCCCGGCCTGCTCGCCCCCCCCAATGGCCTCGGGTTTGTGGGGGATGTCGCTGTCGGGGTGCTGTGCGGAGTTCGCGCCCACGACGCCACGTCCCTCTCCATCGCCGGCCTCTACAACCCCGAACGGCGAAGCGCGGACGTCGAACTGCTTGAGCGTCTCGACCTGGATCCGGCGCGGTTGCCCGCGCTCCTGCCCGCCGTTCAGCCGGCCGGCGGACTCGCGCCAGACGTGGCGGGGGCAACCGGCCTGCGCCCCGGTATCCCGGTCATGCCGGCCATCCACGACCAATACGCCGCCGCGGTCGGCGCGGGCGTGTTGGTTCCGGGGGACGTGATGGTGGGGACCGGCACGGCCTGGGTGCTGCTTGGCGTGACCGACCGGCTTGTACCGCCGGCCGCCGACGCCGCGTTGGTTTGCACCCACGTGCTTGAGGGCCTGTTCGGCCAAATGCTGGCGCCCGGCACCGGCGGGGCCGCGTTCGACTGGGCGCTGCGCCTGATCGGTGCGGGTGACGCTGACGCCGAATCCCTGGACGCACGGCTTGCCGCGGTCCGCGCCGGGTGCGACGGACTGCGCTGTGTGCCTCTGTTTTCGTCGTTGACGCCGCCGGGGCTGAACTCGACGGGCCACGGCGCCTTTCTCGGTGTTCAACTGCACCACGGCCCGAATCATTTCTTGCGCGCAGTTGTCGAAGGACTGGCGTGCGAACTGGCACGCGACCTGGCCCTGCTCGGGACGGCCGGGTTGCGCCCCTCCCGCCTCGTGCTCTGCGGCGGGGCGGCGGCCGGCCGGGTCACCCCCCAGATCGTCGCCGATGCAACGGGATTGCCCGTGCTCCGACTCGAACGCAGCGCCACGAGTGCCCATGGGGCCGCGGTGCTTGCGCAGATGGCCCGAAGCGCCGGCGTTTCCCTTGTCGCCATGTCCGAACGAATGGCGGGGCCGGCCACACTCATCGAACCGGGTGCGGACTCCGCAACCGGACGCCGACTCGCCGCCGAGTATGTGAGCCGACTGATGCCCGGTCGCTGACGCGAGGAACCGGGCATGCACAATCGCAACACGGGATTCCGTTATGCAGTCCAGTCATTTGCATCACGTATGGGACTATCGGGACGTGGATCGTGCATTTTGGCAAGAACACATCGCGTCGTGGTTGCCCCGGCGCATCGTCGATGCCCATGTGCACGCAACCGACCCCGCCCGCCGTCTCGTGAAACCGGACGAAACCATGCGGCGGAGCTACTGGGTTTGCGAAGTTTCGGAACCGCAGACCGTCGTCGATCTGCACCGATGTCAACAGATTGTCTACCCCGGCCGCGAGGTCTCCGCAGTCATTTTCGGCCATCCGATGCCCGAGTACGACCTGGACGGCATGAACGCGGACACGGCCGCGGAGTGCGCCAGCGGACCGGACCACGGTCTGGCAGTCGTCCGGCCCTCCTGGTCCGCCGAAAAGATCGGTGCGCTGCTCGATTCTCCCGGCATTATCGGCGTCAAACCTTACTACGCGCTGATCGGCCCGTCGGGGATCGGGCGGGACACGTACATCGAAGCGAGCATATTCGACTTCCTGCCGCACCATCAGCTCGAAGTCCTGAACGACCGGCGCGCCTGGGTGACGTTGCATGTGCCGCGTGCAGAACGATTGCCGCACCCGGACAATCTGCGGGAAGTTCGCGAACTCCGGAGCCGCTACCCGGACGTGAGCCTGGTCGTCGCCCATTTCGGGCGATGTTACACGGAGCCGCACGCCCGTGCGGCCCTGCCGGCGCTGTCCGCCGACCTCGGGCTATATTTCGACAATTCCGCAGTGTTGAATCCCGCGGTGCACCGTTTGGCCTTTGAAGTGCTCGGCCCCGAACGCATCCTGTACGGCACGGACAATCCGGTGTTTTACATGCGCGGCCGGCGGCAGTGGCGGGGAACGCGTTACATCAACCGCACCAGCCACCCGTTTTTCTTCAACAAGGTTCGTGAGCCGCGTGAGATCGAGGCCGCGTACACCCTGTATATGTACGAGGCCTTGCGCGCCATCGGGGAGGCCGCCCGGGACGTGGGGCTCTCTGGGACAGACCTCGGGGCCGTGTTTCACGGTAACGCGGAGCGCCTTCTTGCCCGGGCCGATGTGGGGACAGGGTCGGGGTCGGATTCGACGCAACACAGGAGTTGAATGTCATGCAGCCTTCGGATGAAGTTTTCGTCGGTATTGCCGGCGCCGCCGGCCGGGGCAAAAGTTTCCGGGCAGCGCTCGAAGCGAACGGGGCCCGAATCCGCGCGGTTTGCGATATTCGGGCGGAAGAGCTGGACAAGTGCGCCGTCGAACTGGGGGCCGAAGAGAAGTATGCCGACTACGGCGAGATGCTCGAGCGGTCGAACATCGATGCCGTGATCATCGGCACGCCCATGCCCCTGCACGTAGCCCAAGCGGTCCCGGCCCTCGAACGGAGCATCCACGCCTTGAGCGAAGTCCCGGCCGCAGTCTCGTTCGAGGAATGCCGGCGCCTGGTAACAACAGCGACGCATTCCAGGGCCGTCTACATGTTGGCCGAGAACTTCACCTACATGAAACCCAACGTGTTCGTCCGCGAATTGGTTCGGCAGGGCTATTTCGGCGAGACGTATTTTGCCGACGGGGAATACATTCACGAACTCAAGCAATTGAACGAAACGACCCCGTGGCGGCGCACCTGGCAGACCGGGATTCGGGGAGTGACCTACGGCACCCACAGCCTTGGCCCGATCCTGCAATGGATGGCCGGCGACCGCGTAACCGAAGTTTGCTGCGCCGATACCGGGTCGCATTACCGGGACCCGCGCGGCGAACCGTACGCCGGCGACAGCGCCACCATGCTGTGCCGGACCGCCCGCGGGGCCTTGATCAAGATTCGGGTCGATATGGTCTCCGACCGGCCGCACGCCATGACCAACTATCAACTTCAGGGGGTGGACGGATGTTACGAATCGTCCCGGGGCGGGCCGGGCGACCGGCACAAGATATGGTTGCGGTGTCTTTCCGAGAAACCGGACAAATGGTTCGAACTCGATGCACTCATGCAAGAAGACTCGCCGTTGATCGATTGTTTGCCGGATGATTGGCGCAATCCGCCGGAAGAAGCGCTCCGGGCCGGGCACGGCGGGGGGGACTACTTCGAGGTGCGTGACTTTCTTCGGGCGATTCGCGGCGAAGCGCCGCCGCCGGTCGGTATCCACGAGGCCATGGACTACACGCTCCCGGGCTTGGTGTCGCAGCAGTCGGTCCTGCAGAGTGGGGCCTGGCTCCCTGTCCCCGACTCACGGGATTGGGAAGCCTGAGGAATGACAGACGGACACGGACGAACGAGCCGCGACTGAGCGCGGATGGCAAAGAGTGAAGGGGCCGCCTGTGCCGGGGACCGTCCGGACCGCCTTCTGCACATAAAGAGTCAAGTGACTCAGTGACTCATGTGGTCGGTGTCCCGGGGAACGATGGAGTCGGAATGGTGGACTCCCCGGGGGTTTAATCTCGGGATGGGATCATGCCGGTCTGGCGTGCATAAGCAAAAAGTCCGCCGCAATCGATGACCGGCTTGGCATCCCCGAGGGGGCGCAGGGCAAAAACTTCGCCGCTGTCCA
>JAADHN010000030.1 GCA_013151865.1 Kiritimatiellota bacterium | reverse complement strand
CCATGCCCGCGCCGGGAGCGCCGGCGCCACCCATGCCGCCCATGCCCATCTCGCCGCCGCCGGGCATGGCCACACCGGCAGCCCCGGCCATACCCCCGACCCCCGGACCGGCCATACCGGCGCCGCCCATGCCGCCGCCCATGCCGCCCATGCCAGGCATTTCGCCGGGCATGCCCATCCCCCCTGCCCCGGGCATACCGCCGGCCCCGGGCTGCTGCTGTTGGGGAGCGACGCCCGGGGCAGACAGTTGGAGCATGATGTTCACGCCTTCACCGTCCGGATCGAGTTCAACACTGCGCTTCTTCAGAAAATCGATGACTTCCGTGATCTTGGCGTCATCGAAGGTAATGGCTGGAATGATGATGTTTTTCAGTTTGGCCCACATCCCCTTCTCTTCCTGGGTCTTGCTGATGGCTCTCCCCCCAACCCTGGCAGCCGGGCCGGCCAGCAGCGGCGTGACGGGCCAGTTCCATTTCCAGCGGACCTCGGCCAGCATTTCGGCCGTGGTGGTCTGGCGTTTTTCGTCGGCGATCTTCAACAGCTTGTCGCTGATCTTGCGCAGATAGCGGATGGCGCGCACGTCATAGGGATCTTTGAGGAGGATCTGCTCGAACAGGTCCCGAGCGTCGGCGTACCTGCCGTTGTCGAAGAAAACTTTCCCCTGCTCAAGCAATACGTTGATCTCGAAATCGCGTTCCGCCTTTTCCGGGTCCACCACTTGCGGTTGAATCGCGGCCCGGAACTCGGCGGCTTTCTTTGCTTTCAGATACAATTTGGTCCGCTCGTCCATCTCTTTGCCACGGGCGGGGACGAATTCGGCGGCTTGACGGCATTTCTGGATGGCCTGATCGAACTTCTCGAGGTCCGCCAATCGTTTGGCGTCGCGCGCCAAGCTGTCGGCCCAATCGGAGTAGAGGTTGAACAGGGCCGTCTGAATCTGCTGCTGCTTGCGGACGATCCGCGGCTGACTGGTGCTGGCCAAGCGCAATTTGGCCTGGGCCTGCCGGTAGAAATCCCCTGCTTCCTTGAACCGACTCTTGCGGTACGCCCTCAGGGCCTGGACGACCAATTGCTCGGCGGCAAGTTCGAGTTCCTGGCGCCGCACAGACTCGTTCTGATCCAATTCCTCGGGTTTGGGTTCGACGGCCGGCAGGGAAGCCTTCTCGGTTTCGGCCTTGCCCGCGGTCTTTTTCCCATTCAGAATCGCGGCTTCCTTCTTCTTGGCCTCGCGCTCAACCACCTCGAGCGCTTTGGCATCCGCGGCGCCGATCGCCGGGTCGGCAGCGGCGACCGTTTGCGCCCGGCTGAGGCCGGCGGAAAACGAGGCAAGGAGAACCAATCCCGCGGCGGTCCCCGCAATCGTCCATCCACAGGCAGCTTTCCGCTCTCTCATGGAATTCCTCCAATGGGTTTGCTTTTCAAAGCACGCTCGGCTTGCTCTCGCCGGAAAAATCCACGGCGTCAGTTGCAGCCCCCGCCGACCGGCCCCGCCCTGCAGTCGAACCCGGCACAGGAAGGTTTTCAACACCTCGTCCCGGACAGGGCCCCCGGCATTTCGCCTCCTGGGCCTGCGGCCCGGAAATCGACCCTGTTTCCGGCATCGGACACCCGCGCCGTCGTGCGAACCCGGGGCCCGGCATCCACATTCTTAAAACACGATAGAAGTAAGCACTCTATCGTATTTTTCGCCGATGTCCAGCACCCCTCCTCGGTTCCAGCAGGCTTCCGCGACGCGGGAAAAACACGCTACCGTCTGCCGCCGACGCGAGGCATGCGGCCGCGGCCGCCCTGTGTCGGCAACATGGGCGACGCCCCTCCGCCAGGCATCCCGGAGCCGCCGCCGGGCATCATGGCGCCCGGAACGCGCCGTGTCCCGCCGGGCATCATGGCCCCGGGGGCGGCGGCGGTGGTTGCCACACGCACGAAATCGGTGCGGAAATTGAGAGGCGGCACCGTGATTCCCTTGGTGTCCGGCTTGCTGTCCGGGGGCTTGATGACCACCGACCGGGGAGCCACATCGGTGACGACCCAAGTTTCTGTCTGCTTGTTCGGACCTTCGATCGTGAACGGCACGCCCTTCTTGGCGGTGAATTGCCGACACCGGGCCGGGCTGTACAAATCCGAAAGCAGGAGGAAGCGTACGATGATGCCCTTCTCGAACGTGGTCTCGTTGCGCACCAGGGTGATGGGTTCCTCATTCCCTTTCTGCAGGACAACCTCCGAGATGTCCACGGTCACTTCCGTCTTGGTGGCCTTTTGGAAGACTTTCTTGCTCTTGTAGTGAACTGCCAGGATCTTGTACTCACCGGCCTTCTCGCCGACGCGCCGGATCCGATTCTTCCAGCGACCCCCTTTGCGGACGCGCAGGAACAGGTCCCAGGAGTTGGGGTCGCTCGGATCATTCCGCATCAACCGGGTAAACATGATGTCGAGCGGTTTGCGGATGGTCCCGAGAAAGCGCAGTTTTTCCGCGTAGGGCGGGTGACTCTTGGGATCGTCGGGAGAGGTGTCGGCCTCGTATTCCTGACGGTTGGTGAACCAGTCCCCGTCAGAATCCCGGTCCGCATCGGTGGACACATTGGGGTCGAGCGCTTTATACTTCTTTTCAAATGCGTCGGGAATGCCGTCCCGGTCCAGATCATCTCCGCTCGAGACGCCCTTTTTCTTCTTCTTGCCCTGCTTGGTGTGGCAGTAAGGACACACGTCCATGTCGTACAGGATGTAGTACGGGCATTCGGGATTGGCGCAGCGCATGTATCGGCGCGGATTCATGAGGTCGCCGCCGCCGGGCTTGTTGTCGGCCTTCCACTCGAGACGCTGCGTATCGAATACGAAGGTATCTGCCTTGAACTCACTGAGGTCCAAAGGCTTGATCATCTCGCCGACGGCAGCGGACTTCAAGGTTTTCGAATTGGCCCTGTACTGATCGATCTCCCGACTCACCTTGCGCAGGTCCGCGAGGAGATACCAGCTCACTCCCAAAACGAGTACGAGAAAGAACCCCAGGCTGATCTTCTCGTAATGTCGGCGTAAGAGTTCCAACAGCTTCACTCCACTTCAGGTTTGTGAAACTCGACAAAATCGAAACGCACGGTCGCGACAATGAGTTGCGGCTGTTTGAAGACGATGCGGTCTTCGCGCGTTTCCACCGGCCGCGCCGTTTGCCGCCCGGTCTCTCTCCCGGTCCCGGCCCGGCCCGCGACCTGGCCGCCCGCCGCCCTGCCCCGCATCATCATTTCCGGCCCCATGGCTGCGCCCGGCGCACCGCCGCCCATCATCATTTCTGCTCCGACGCGGCCTGCGGCCTGCGGGCCGCCGGCCGCACCGCCCCCCATCATCATTTCCGGCCCCATGGCCGCGCCGCCGGGCGCACCCCCGCCT
>JAADHN010000049.1:301-70159 GCA_013151865.1 Kiritimatiellota bacterium | reverse complement strand
TTTCTTCTCAAGTTCGTCCGCGACCGGCGCCGATGGACCACATGGCTGTTCGAGGCTCACAAGCGCTGCGGGTTGACCATTCTCAACTACGCCGTGACCTCCAATCATGTCCACCCCCTGGTTTACGCCGACGCCGATCGCATGACGATTCCCCGTTCCATGCAGCTTCTTGCCGTGCGAGTTGCCCAGGAGTTCAACATGCGCAAACAGCGCAACGGTGTGTTCTGGGAGGACAGGTACCATGCCACTGCGGTGATGAGCGGGAAACATCTGCGGCGCTGCATGACTTATATCGACCTCAACATGGTCCGCGCGCGAGCTGTCCGGCATCCTCGGGAATGGGAATGCTGAATGGGAATGCTGCGGATATTGCGAAATTCAGGAACCGCCCCGGCGATACCGGAGAATTGATCAGGAGATTCTCACCCGACTTCTCGAGCTGCGCACGGTCGGTGAACTTCGCGCATGGCAGCGACGAACCGTTCGCGAGTGCCTGGAGACGAAGTCGGGACGGGAACGTCGCCCGGGGTGGACGGAAAGCATCGCCGTTGGCGACGACTCCTTCTTGGAGAGCATTGTGACAACACTTGGCTTGGCTGCACGACATCGCACGATTCAACCCCTCGGAGAGGGTGCTTCCATGCTGTGCGAAGCACCTTGAGCTTACAGTGCTGGAAACAGGACAGAAATGCCCATTCTAAGCATCTCAAACGCCTTGCCATGGAAGCTATCTATCTGGAGACGAATGCACTACATCGGTCCGACCCAAGCTACCCTACCACAAGACGCGACCGACGCGACGCCGGGTCCGATATTGGTCGGACGGTGCGATCATCGGGTCGAAGTTGTTCGTACGGAACATTGCCGCGGGAGTGATCGGTCCAGTTGAGCCGTTCTTCCGTCCGGCCCTCAACGGCAGACTCCTCGTCACGGTCCTGAGCGTGGACCTCAGCGGGTTGCGGGCCGGCATGCCGCCTGTTCCTCGAGCGTCTCGAAGTACTCCGCCTCGATCCGGTCCGCCATTCGGCGCCAATCGAACTGCTCCCGGACCTTCTCCCGGCCGCGTCGTCCCATTTCCCGGGCTTTCTCGGGGTGCTCGAGCAGGTCGATGACCGCCGTGCTCACGGCAGGTACGTCTTCGGGTGCGCAGAGGCGACCGGTTTCGCCGTCGATCACGACCTCCGGGGCCCCGTCGAGGGCGAAGCTCACCGCCGGGATCCCTGCGGCCAGGGCCTGCACCACTGTGCGCGGCAGCCCTTCCCGCAAAGAGAGGTGCACCAGGACATCCATCAGGGCCGTATACCGGGGGATGTCGACGGGCGGCGCCAGCCCCGCAAACACGAAGTTCTTCTCGAGCCCGGACCGGGCCACCTGATTCTCCAGGTGTCCGCGGAGACTGCCGTCGCCGACCAGCAGGAAGCGAACGTCCGGAAACCGCTCGACGATGGCCGCCGCCGCCTGGATGAGGAACTCGTGGCCCTTGAGTTCGAACAGGCGGGCGATCTTGCCTACGACAGGCGCCTTGGGGGGAATGCCGAGGGCAGCTCGTAATTCGGGCTCGGGCCGGGCCGAGAGAAAGGCCTGCATGTCCATGCCGCTATACACGACACGGTACTTCTCCCGCGGTGCAACCCGGGCTTCAACGCATTGATCGATCATTGCCCGGGCCACGGCGAGGATGCGATGGCACCGGCGCGCCGCCAAGCGTTCGGCCCAGATGTACAGACGGTTCCGCCACCACGGCGCATACCGGTGAAAGGCTTGGCCGTGCACCGTATGCACCACCAAGGGCGTTCCGGCGCGCGCCGCGGCGAAACGCCCCACTATTCCGGCTTTCGATGAATGCGTGTGCACTACATCGAAGCGTTCCCGGCGGAAGTACGACGTCAGGCGATGCAACGCGCGCAGGTCGGTCCACGGGCAGATGGGCCGAATCAGAGTCGGTTCCTCGACGAGCTGCAGACCGGGGATCGACACGGCGTCCAGCAACCGTCCTTCCGGACCGGAGGAAGGACCGGTCACCAACACGACATCGTGCCCTTTTTCCATGAGTCCCCGGACCGTCAGCAGGGTATTCTCCTGCGCCCCGCCCACAATCATACGGGTAATCACATGGCAGATTCGGAGCTTGCGCGGCGTCACGACATCGTCTCCGTCACTCAGGCCCGCGCGGGGGGGTGAACGACACACGGCACGGCGACGCCAGCTCGGTTCGGCCCGTGGTGGCGCCACGTGGTGCCCCGCATGCCCGCGCCCTTTTTCCCGGGGGGCCCCACCGAAGCCCCCACGCGACGGCAAAAAAAGGCACCGCCGCCGGCTTGGGAGGTCCGACGGCGGCGCTGTCGTTCCCGGGCGAACGGCTCGCAGGGTCAGCCTTCCATTCTGCGCTCGAACATCTCGCGGATGCGGCGGCCGACCACTTCGATCGGATGGTTGCCGAGTTCTTCCCGAATTCGGAGCAGGTTGGGTGCGCCCTGTCGGCTTTCCTCGATCCACTCCCGGGCGAAGCTGCCGTCTTCGATCGCCGCGAGCGCTTCTTTCATGCGCTGCTTGACCCCGGCGTCGATGATTTTGGGCCCCACGGTGTATTCGCCCCATTCGGCGGTGTTCGAGATCACCGCGTTCATTTTTTGAATACCGCCCTCATAGATCAGGTCCACGATCAACTTGAGTTCGTGCAGGCACTCGAAATAAGCCATCTCCGGCGGATAGCCCGCCTCCGTAAGCACTTCGAATCCGGCCTTGAGCAGCTCGACGCAACCGCCGCAGAGAACGGTCTGCTCGCCGAAAAGGTCTTCGTAGGTCTCTTCCTCGAAGGTGCACTCGAGGCAACCGGCGCGGGTGAAGCCCATGGCCTTGGCCAGGGCAAGGGCAATGTCCCGGGCTTGGCCCGTGGCGTCCTGGCGGACCGCAATCAGTCCCGGCACCCCGAAACCCTCGAGGTACGCCTTGCGTTCTTCGGTGGCCGGACTCTTGGGAGCGACCATGATCACGTCCACGTCTTCCGGCGGAACGATTTGCTTGTACACGAGATTGAACCCGTGGGAACAGCACAGCGCGTTGCCGGCCTCGAGATTGTCTTTGATGTCCGCGGCGTAGACCGGGCCGTGAAACTCGTCGGGAAGCAGGATATGCACCACGTCTCCCCGTTTCGCCGCCTCGGAGATGGGCAGGACCTCGAAGCCGTCCTCGACCGCCTTGTCGTAGGAGGCGTCCTTGATCGAACCGATGATGACGTTCACACCCGAGTCGCGCAGGCATTGGGCTTGGGCCGATCCCTGGCTGCCGTAACCGATGACAGCGACGACTTTGCCGTCGAGAATGCCCAGATCCGCATCATGGTCATGGAGGATTTGCATGTTCAGTTCTCCTTGGTGAATAGTCCCGCACCCGGAATCCGACCCCCGGCCGCAACCGGGTCGAAAAGAGTCTTGTAACACACTCCGCCAAAAGATGATCAAACTCCATACACAACCGATCTTCCGACGGTACAGCGGCCTCTAAACCTGGGCGCAAATGTAGCGCGGCTCGACCGGATTGCAACGCCGGCGACCGGGTCGACCGGGGGCGCGTTGCGTTCGCGCTCACCCGGGCAGCTCGATCTGCATGCTGATGTCCACAGCCGGGGCCGAGTGCGTCAGCGCCCCGACGGAAATGCAGTCTACGCCGGTGTCGGCAACCGCGGCCACGCGTTCGAGGGTGATGCCGCCGCTGGCTTCGAGCACGGCGCGTCCCCGGACCATCCGGACGGCTTCGGCCATGTCGTCGTCGCTCATGTTATCGAGCAGAATAATGTCGGCTCCGGCCTCGAGAGCGGCGGCCACTTGTTCGATCGTGTCAGCCTCGACTTCGATGTCCAGTCCCGGCGCCTGTCGGCGGCAGGCGGCCACGGTCCGATGAATGGCGCCCGGCCCTTCAAGTGCAGCCAGAATCCGATGGTTGTCTTTGATCATGACACGGTCGTAAAGCCCGAACCTGTGATTTTGCCCACCGCCCATGCGTACGGCGTACTTCTCCAATTTCCGGAGGCCGGGCGTGGTCTTGCGGGTATCGAGAATCTCCACGGAACGCCCCCGAACGGCATCCACGAAACGGCGGGTGACCGTGGCGATCCCGGAGAGACGCTGGAGAAAGTTCAGCGCGGTGCGCTCGCCGGTCAGCAGGGCCCGCGCATCGCCGGTGATACGGGCCAACTCCGTACCCGCTTCGCACTGCCGCCCCTCCTCCACGCACACCTCCAGCACAGCTTTCGGATCCAACTCCCGGAACACGGCGTCGACCACGGGTAAGCCGGCGCAGACGCAGGCCTCACGGCAGACGAACACAGCGGAGACCTCGAGCCCGTCCGGGACTACGGCGGCCGTGGTGGCGTCGCCCCGACCCACGTCTTCAGCCAACGCAGCCCGGCATAGCGAGGAGAGGGCGGTCGGGTTGAGCATCATTCCGAACTCCTTGACGAGGGGGCGACGTGCAGGAGGGTCACCACCGCCAGCATGGCCGCCACCTGCAGAAACACCAGCACCGTGCCGGCTGGCGGCATCCAAAGCAGTGTGACCGCCGCGGCCCCGGTGACCAGCCCCAGCAAGTGCACCACCAGTACGGCCTGGCCCGAACTCAGCCCCATGTTCCGGAACCGGTGGGAGATATGGGCATGATCCCCGATGTAGACCGGACGACGACGACGCAATCGGATGGCGATAACTGCGCCCAAGTCGAACAAGGGCAGGGCCAGAACGAGGGGGGGGATCAATACGGGGGCCAATGTGGGGCTTGCGGGACCAGCCCCCTCTGTGGGCGTGTAAAACGTGGTGAGCGCGCCGATGATCGCCAACAGATACCCCAGAAAATGACTGCCCGCGTCCCCCATGAAAATCGTCGCGGGCGGATGATTGAAAACCAGGAAACCACAGGCCGTCCCGCAGACGCTGGCCGCCAGGATCGCCACGAAGTACTGCTGCCGGAGTCCGGCGACGAACAGGAAGAAGAGCGCGGCGATCGCCGCCATGCCGCCGGCCAGTCCGTCCATGTTGTCGAAGAAGTTCATGGCGTTGATCACGCACAGGATCCAGAAGGTGGTCAACGCCCAAGTAATGAGCGGGTTTTGGAAGAAGAACGTGACGCGCACCCCGCCCCAGCAGGCCACGGCTCCCGCCACGCAGAATTGACCGATGAGTTTGGTGAGAGGATCGAGCGCGCGCCGGTCGTCCACCAGACCGAGCCCCACCAGGGCTGCTGCGCCCAAGCCGATACAGACAAGTTGCGGAAGTACCGTCTGCACCCCGGGCAGGTAGGCGGCGATCGCGTCGCTCACCAAGCCCGGTCCAACTGCGGACAAGAGCAGACCGGCTGCGATCGTAGTTGTCCAAGCCAGGAACATGGCGAGTCCGCCGAGTACGGGCGTCGAACGCCCGTGTCCCTTGTGAGCCTCGCTCGAAGGCCGGTCCATGAACCCGAATCGCGGCGCCAAGCGGCGCCCCATCCAGGTCAGCACCGTTGCGAGCCCAAGGGAGAGCCCCCAAACCTCGAGATAGACGTGCCACCAACGCATGATGGTCTCCCGTGGCTGAGCGGTCCCGTCGCAGTGGGGGCGGAGACCGTCGCTCGGACAATGAAGAGCGCGAGATGCACCGACATCGGAACCTGCACCCGAATCACACGACCTTGCCGTCCGCGAGCCGACCGGCCAACTCCGGCGGGAGCCGGACCGGGCGCCCGGTCCGGAGGCTCACACAGGCATGAATCGTATATCCCCGGGCCAGAAGGGTTTCCCCTCTGCGGACTTCGCAATCGACCCGCAGACGGGCACCGCGACCGCGAACCGCCAACCCGGAGACGACCAGCACGTCGTCGTAACGGGCGCCCTCCCGATATTCGACATGGGCCTCGATCACCGGCAGGGCGAACCCCATGTCCTCGAGTTGCCGGTAAGGCAAACCAAGATCGCGGAGCAACTGATTGCGCAGCCGCTCGAAGTAGACCAGATAATTGGCGTAGTAGACCACTCCCATTTGGTCCGTATCGGCATAGGGCACGCGATATGAAATCTTGGATCCCCGCTGGGTCATGCGTTCGTCCTTCCGCTTCGAATGATCCCCAGGATCGTTTCCACCACTTGGTCGACGGTTAGGTTGCTGGTGTCCAGGCGAACGGCGTCCGGCGCCTCGCGCAGCGGAGAAATGCTCCGGGTGCGATCCAGGCGATCCCGCTCCGCGATTTCGGCGGCCACCCGCTCCACGGTGGCGTCCGGCGGCACCTCCCCATCCTGGGCCAAACGGCGCCGGGCACGGACTTCCGGAGTCGCCGTGAGAAAAAACTTGTACCGTGCCTTGGGAAACACCACCGTGCCGATGTCCCGCCCCTCGGCCACCAGACGCCCCAAGTTCGCCGCACGCCGCTGCAGGGCCACGAGTCGGCTGCGGACTTCGGGAATGCGAGCCGCCAGACTGGCCGCCCGAGCCACCCCCGGGGCGCGGATGGCTTCCCGGGAAACCGGGAAACCGTCGACCAGAATCTCCACAGTGCCGTCGGCGCCGCGCCGGAAATCCAGCGTCGCGCCGTCCAGCAGACGCACCACCGCCTCCGGGGCACGCTCCGGATCGATCCGGCGATCCAAGGCCAGTCGGCCCACAATTCGGTACATGTCGCCGGTGTTGAGGTAGGCGGCGTCCAAAGCCTCGGCAAGCCGCCGCGCTACGCTGCTCTTACCCGACGCGGCAGGGCCGTCGATCGCGATCTGGAAACCCGTATCCTCCATATTGTACGTCTCATGTTGGCTCGGGGGACGTTGCAAAGACGGTGCGTCCGTCCGCCCGCGGCGCTGTGCCGAGACGGTCCGGAAACCGCTCCCCGCGTCAAGAAAAGCCGGCAGGGACGTGCCCGACCCGTCCTACCGTGTGGCCGCCACCCCGGATTCGGGGGCCGCAGCCTGTTCCGCCGTTTCTCCGCGAAACACACGCCAAAACTTGGGGATCCGACGGACGTCGTAGTAGGTCACATACAGCATGAATGTAATCAGCAATATGGCAAACGTCATCTGCAGCGCCGAAGTCAGGCGCGCCGGGATGCGCCGGCGGAACACGAGTTCGATCAACCCGAACACGATGTGCCCGCCATCGAGTACCGGGACGGGAAACAAGTTCACGATGGCCAGACCGAAGCTGACGAACACGATGAAAGCGAGGCCCTCACGGAAACCGCCGAGGAACACCTTGGCCGCAATGGTCTCGGCAATCCCGACCGGACCGCTGAGGTGCTTCGGCTTCACCAGCGACCCGCGCACGAACAGAAGACGAAGGACCCGGCGGGTCTGAAGGAAAACACGTGTGAACTGCGACCAAGGACTCAGATGCGTCAGGACCAGCAACGGCTTGATCTCCACCCCGATCCGATACACGGTCCGGTCTCCCACGACCACAGGCTCGGCCCGCAAACCCGAAATCGTTCGTCGGACGCCTCCGCGTGCGACCAACAGGGTGATCGGGGCCCCTTTCGAGGCATTGACACCCTTCACGAACTCCACAAAGTCCGCAACAGGCTTGCCGTCCAGTTCCAGAATGACGTCCCCCGGTTCAAGCCCGACCTTGGCCGCGGGGGAGTTCGGCAGCAATCTCCGGACCACGGTCGGAGAACGAACCTTGAAAAACGGATACCCGATCCCGTCCGTTTCCGGGTTGGGGGCGGGGCGATAGCGGATCTCGAGGCTCCGGCCGTCGCGGACAACGGCCAGGGAAACGGGCCCCGAACTCAACACGATACGCTCGGCCAGTTCGTCCCAACCCCGGGAGACGGTCCGCCCGTTCACCGCAACGATCTTATCTCCCACTCGAAGCCCGGCGCGATACTCGGGAGACGACTTGGGGACCTCGATGACATCGCACGAAGCGGTCGGGGGGGGGCGATAAACGCCCACAGCCCAGACAACCGTCGCGAGCAGGAACCCGAAGACAATGTTCCCCGCCGGACCGGCCGCGGCCGTCAGCATACGGTCGAGCGGCTTGGCATGCGGCAACGCACGACCGTCCGAAGCGGTCGGTGTGTCCGTGGGCTCGAGCTGGGGCAGAGCGACGTACCCGCCGAACGGCAGCACGCTGATCACATACTCCACATCGTTGCGCACAAATCCCACGATCTTTTTGCCGAACCCAATGGAAAAACGCTCGACAAAAAGCCCGCGCCAAAGGGCTGCAGCCAAATGCCCCAATTCATGCACAATGATGCAAAGTCCGAAAAAAAAGACCACAAACAAGCCGAGACCGGCATACGCCAGCCATAGTTTCAGCGAAGCAAACAAAAAAGGCATGGTCTCTCCAAAAAATCCGTGATGCGGCGATCCTGCCGGCGCACGGCGCCCGCAGCCGAAAACGCGGCGGCCCGAGGGGACTCCCCCGCCTTTGACCCCCGACGGCGACAGGTGGTTGCACTCCGAGACACGAGGTGGGCTTGATACCGCAAGCCGCCGAAGTCTGTTCCCGAAGCCGCAAAATGTACGGCGGGACAGGACAAAAGGCAACCCGGTAGATCCCCGGCGCTTGGCGGATGCCGAATCTCGAGGCATCTTACCACGGGCGCAGAATTGCCCGGGGCCTGTCGCGACCTCTGCGGGCGCGTCTGCTCGCCTCTGGCAAGACGGTTCGTTCCGTGCGCGTACAGGATCGCCCCGGGCCGATCGGCGCAAACGCCGCCCGAACTGTCTCGGCGTTCGAGAAAAACGCCGCGGTCGAACCCGCAAGAGCAGGAGTCGTCTACCGTGAAACTGTCGGTCATCATCCCGGTCTACAACGAGGAAAGGACGGTCGCGGACGTCATCCGCCAAGTACGCGACTGCGGCCTATCTGACCTCGAAATCATCGTGGTCAACGACTGTTCGACCGACGGCACGCGGACGCAACTCGAATCGCTGCCGCCGGCGCCGGACCTCAAGATTGTGCACCATGAAATCAACCGCGGCAAAGGCGCCGCCATCCGGACGGCCCAGAAGTTGGTGACTGGCGACGTGGTGGTGATCCAAGACGCCGACCTCGAATACTCGCCGCGGGAATTCCCCCGCCTGCTCCGGCCCATTCGGGAAGGCATTGCGGACGCTGTGTTCGGCAGCCGGTACTCCGGCAACGAAATCCTTGTGGACAGCTTTTGGCATTACATGGGCAACAAACTGCTGACGGCGCTGTCGAATGTTTTCTCGAATCTGCACCTGACCGACATGGAAACCTGCTACAAAATGATCCGGGCGGATATCTTCAAGAGTATGCAACTGGAATGCAATCGATTCGGTATCGAACCCGAACTCACGGCCCGGCTCGCCCACCGACGCTGTCGAATCTACGAAGTGCCCATTTCGTATCACGCCCGCCGGTTCGATGAAGGGAAGAAGATCGGCTGGAAAGACGCGCTGGCCGCCGTGTGGTACATTATCAAGTACAACGTGTTTCGCAGGGAACGCCCTGCGGACGACCCCACGGGACGCGCTTGACGGCCGCCGCGGACGGCGGGCCCCCCGAACTGCCGGAACGCCTGCCGCGCTCTCGGCTCTCAGGCAAATCCATGTCCGACGTCGTGTGGGTCGGCGGGCCCTCGGCAACGCGGACCACGGCCGCGCAAGCAATGACGCTCACAGGCCGCCGTTTTCGCGTTCCCAAGCCGCCAGGATGCGATCCACGCGCGCCTCGAGTTCCGGCTTGACCTCGAGCCGGGCGGGGTCCGCCATGAACCACGCCACGGACTCGGCCAGTCCCTGCCGCGCTTTGATGCGCCAGTCGAACGCGGGCACGAACCGCTTGATCTTTTCGTTGTCGAACACCCCGTGTTCCGCCTTGTCCCCCCGCAGTCCCGCCTCGAATGCCGGGTCCGCCTCGAGAATTGAGTCCAGCGGAATGGGGACGATCCGGGGCTCGCGCACCCCGGCGGCCCGGGCGATCTCGAGGTAGATCTGCCGCCAGGTGAGCACCTCGTCGCTGGTGATGTGGAACACCTCCCCCAGCGTGTCGGCCCGACCGAGCAGCCCGGCCAGACCCACCGCGAAATCCTCGGCCGCCGTCACGGTCCACAAGTTCCGGCCACCGTTGTGCAGGAACACGGGACGGCCCTCGAGAAAACGCCGGAGAATAATCGGGCTGGCGCTCGACACGGTATTGGGCAGCCACGTCTTGCCGTACGTGTGAGACGGCCGTACGATCGTGACCGGGAAACCGTTTTCCCGGAAACGAGACAGCAGCCATTCCTCGCAGGCCTGCTTGTTCCGGGCGTACTCGGAATACTGATTCCCGAGGGGGGTCTCCTCGGTCAGCGGCAGGTTGCAATGCGGCTTGCCGTAAACCGTGGTGGAACTGATGAAAACATACTGCCGAACCCGATGTCGGAACAGTTGGTAGTCGATCTCGATTTCGGCCGGCCTGAAACCCAGGAAGTTTACGACCACGTCGATCGGTCTCTCGCCAACGGCCGCTGCCAGGGACCGCCGGTCGTACCGGTCGGCCCGCACCGCGGTGTACTCCGCCGGGACCGGGCTCCGTCCCCGGGTGACCACAATGATCCGATGCCCCTGTCGGTGCAACAGCTGCGCGCACACTGCGGAGATGTTGCCTGTTCCGCCGATGAAAAGGATGCGCATGGAAACCCGTCCTCCGGTTCTCGACTCGAAACTTGCGGTCGCTCGCACATACCCGTCGGAAAATGCCGGCCGGTCCGGACACTGCCTCTCGGGCCGTGGAGGAACAAACGGATTACCCCCGGAGGTGCTCTTGTCAAGTCGGATTGCGGACTCCGCAGACAGGATGGCCGGTGGCGCCGAGAACCACGACGGGCGAACACGCCCCGAAAACATGCGGGCGGAGCGGGTCAATTCGCCATGAATTGGAGGATGCGGAGGGCGTGCCCCGTGCTTTTCGAGTTCTTGTCCGGAGACGTCCGCAGGACGATGGTGTGCTCGCCCGGCGCCAAATCGTCGACAAAGACGACGTACTGCGGCCGATGGAAACGCGGGCAATAATGGTCGAACTGGTCGCGCTTCCGGAACGGTCCGCCGTCGACCGAGTATTCAATGACGCCCGCATCCATTCCGATGATCGTGTACAGACCGATGGCGCGACCGGCGAACGCCAGAGAAAGCTCCGCACCGGGCTGATCGGCCGCCAAAACGTCGACCGGGGGACGAAAATTGCACGTCGGTTTGACCGTCCACTGCCGAATCCGGCGAAAACCTTTCTTCACAACGGCGGTCTCCAAGGGTACGAACCGTCCGTTCTCGTAGCAGAGCGGATCGAGTTTGGGCGGCAACTCCCCGCGCGGGGTCGGCGTCCGATTCGGATCTTTCCAAGCCTGATTCAGGAACTGGATGATGCACTCTGCATAGATGTCGCAGCCTCTTTGCGTGGGGTGCACGCTGTCGGTGCTGAACTCTTTCCACGTCAGACTGCCCGCGGCAATGCGCCGGGCGATCTCGCGATAAAGGAACAAGGCGGGGAGCCGGTACCGCTCAGCGACCTTCTCATGCTCCTGTACGATGCGCGGCACGCGCGATTCGTTGACGTCTTTGGTATGCGACGTGTTGGCGAAATACATCAGCACGATGTCGATGTCCGGGTTTCGGCGCAAGGCTTGGCGCACGATGCCTTCCATGGCGCGTACCCCGCCGCCGTTGACGGCAAATTCCAGGAAGAACAAGTCCACCCGCCCGCGACCGAATACCTGTGCGGGCAACCGGAACGCGCCCAGGTTCGCGTCCGTGCCGCCGATCCCGGCCATGATGAAGTCGAATCGGGCCGCCGGAAACCGTTTCTTCAAGTAAGACATGACCGGTCCACGCCACTGTCGAGTAGTGACCGACCCGCCCATGAACGCCACGCGCACCGGAGCGCTCGAACTGAACTTGCGATAGCTGCGCATCAAGTCTCCGCGCATGACGTATTCGCGGAAATCGGCCGCGTGTGCGGACTCCGCACTCGCCGCCACACCCAAAGCTGCAACGGAAACCGCCAACGAACCCGTACCTCTACGAATCATGTCTTTTCCTCTCTTGCGCCCCAATCACGGCAAATACGGGGCGGCGGCCTCCTCCGACGCGACCCGCGGGACTGGCGCTGCCCGGGCGATCGATCGGGTCCGACGAAGCCGCCGCCACTCGAGTTTGTTTCACGACGGTCGGCGTTTCCGGAGCGAGGCGGCAATGGCGCGTCCCAAAGCGACAGCCGCTTCCACCGCCGCCGGTTGGTCCTCGAACACATTGTCGCCGGCGTCCGCAGCCGCGGCGTCGCGGCCGTAAATCATCTTCACGGCCGACATGGCGCATTCGTTCTCCCGGGTGCACCGGACGCATGGAACGTTGCCCAGCACCTTGACCGCGCCGCAGAACTTCATCCCCTCTTCCAGCATGTAGAACCGGATCGCATTCACACCGAAATCGCCGGCGGGCGGAAGTCTCTTCTTGTCGCCGGGCACCGCGCAGGTAATCACGGCCCCTCCGGGTTTTCCGGCCATGAAACCGTATCGGTGTCGAAGGGGGTAGAGCCGCTCGACAAACGCTTTCGTCCGGGCATCGAGAGAGGAATACGGCGTGAACCCGGCAATGACCAGAGCGTCCGCTTCCTTGGCCTTCTCGGCCAGCACGACCCCGTCGTCCTCGATAACGCAGCGGTTGGTCTCCACGCACCCCAGGCAGGCCCGGCACGGAGCAACCGTACAATCCCGCAACTTGACGAACTCAACGGGCAAGCCCGTGGCGCTCAGGACCATTTCCAGCGCCCGGTCCGTGTTGCTGTTCTCGATCGGCGACCCGGAGACACCCAGCACCTTCATGTCCGACCCCTTTCCTCCATTCGGCGCCCCTGCCAAGTTCGTTTCAGTCAATGCCGCCTGCCTTGCTAGTGAGATGTGCGCCTGAATTCGGCAGGGCCGGTTCGCGTCGAGGCCGCGGCAAAGCAATGCATAATGCATAAAGAAAGGACGGCTCGCGAGACGGACTCAAATAGCCTTGGCGAACCCGCCGCGTTCCGGACCGGCACGAGGCGCCCCGAACCGGCGATCCGCCCGACAAGGAACGGCAGCCCGTTCGAGTCCGGCGGACCACAGTGTACGGGGACTTCGAGGAATTGTCAATGTCAATCAGCGGTCGCCTCCACAAGCCGAGCGGCGCACAAATCGTACGGACCCACGCTTCGGGCGATTGTGATCCCGTCGGGCGAGAGAGCCGTACCGCTCGGCAGGCCGACCGAAACCTCGATCGCAAGTCGACCGATACCCATGTTCCCCTTGTACGCCTCGAAGAGCCTCGGTCAATGGCGCCCCGAACCGGCTTGCCGAAGCCGCCCACGGCGGGTAGGGTAGGGCCCGTCCGAAAGGTATACGGGGTCGCGCACCAATACGATTTGGGTTGATTGTCGTTCAGCGCAAAACGAGCCTCGGCCTCTCTGCGCACCCTCCACAGGCAGGCGATGCACCCTTCTGCGGCAATCCCGCTCGACGGGAGGCGGAAACGGCGAAGGATTGCCCGAACGCGTCCGCACCCTCCCACCTTCGTTCCGCAGCCACGGGACCAGGGCGGAGAAGGGCGAGGGGGGGCGGGGTCCCGAGAGACGCGGATCCGAGAGCCGGATGGTGCGCCAGAAATTGCCGTGGACCGGATCGTTCCGGTTCCACTCCGGAGAAAAACGAACACCGCGAAAACATGCCGGAACGCCAAAACAACATCGGGTCTCATTTTATCCTGAAAGACTGGCTGCTGCTTGCATCTGCCGCAGGCCTTGTTCTGACGTCGATTTACCGCAAACACCTGCCGACCTACTCAATTCAAGAAATCCAAGTATTATTCATTCTATTTATCCTTTTTGTAGTTGTTAAAGGTCTCGAGAATAGTGGATTAATACTGAAATTATCAAAATCCATTGAAGAAGGAGTATATATACCTCTAAAGTTAGTATCTGTCACATTCTGTTTATCAATGTTTGTAACAAACGATGTTGCTCTTGTCGTGATTGTACCGCTGACCCTGGCAATCAATACCGACCACAAAGATGTTCTGGTTATCTTGGAGACACTGGCTGCCAACGCCGGCTCAGCACTGACTCCGATCGGGAATCCGCAGAATCTCTTTATCTACTGGTTCTACGATCTTTCTCCCACAACCTTCATTCGTTCAATCGCGCCGCTTCCGCTCGTGTTCCTCGCTCTTCTTGTCGCATTCTCTTTTACGATTAAGACAGGGATCGCACAGGAACCTTCTTCGGAAACGATACATGTGCAGAACTCCGCCTACGCGTATGCTGTACTACTGGCCCTTGTACTCTTGACTGTATTTCGTGTATTGCCCGTTTCAGTGGGGTTTCTTGTACTCGTTTGTGCCCTTCTCGTGGACCGCAAGAGCCTTCGTATAGATTTCGCACTATTACTCAGTTTCTTTTGTTTTTTCGGTCTCGCCGACAATATGAGATTACTGTTGACATCAAGACTGGAGCATTCTCGTCATGTTTTTCTGCTCTCAGCGGTTTCCAGTCAGATTATGAGTAACGTTCCGGCAACGTTACTTTTTGCCAAATTTACAACACAATGGGACTCGCTTCTTTGGGGCACAAATGTAGGTGGTTTCGGGAGTCCAATCGGCTCTCTTGCCAATCTAATTGCTTACAGGATTTATGTCACGCACGATAGCACGGATAAGACGCTATCATTCACAACTAAATTCCTTGTCTTTGGGTATGCTGCTTTCTTAATTGGCATCGGATTGTATCTTTCTCTGCGTGGGATCCCATGATCGATTGCAATGCCGTGCAGGCCGCGATGCGTGGCCCGGGATCGGGATTTCAGGCGGACGGTCCCGGAGCCCTGAATTCGACGGTTTCGGTCCGACAGGCAGCCCCCCTCCGAAAAAGGGTGCGTGGGCGCTTCCGTGCTCAAGACTTGTCGAGTGTTACTGTGTGACTCACAGAGCCTCAACACGCCCGACGATGAATCACGATCTTTTATCGGACGGGCTCAGACAGGAGACACTTTTGTCGTGAAACGATCATCCCCCGGACCGCGGCACTCGGGGGCGCATCGCCGGTTGCCGTGTAAGCAGGAGACACTCTTGTCATGAAACATTCATCCCCTACCCCACCGCCCCGCGAGTCCCGGGGGGCGGCCTGCTTTGAGGCCGGAATGGATCGGCGCCAGGCCATTCAGCGTATGGCTTGGCTCGCCGCCGTCGTGCCCGGCCTGACCACGGTCGCATCTGCGGCCGGCGCGCCGCCGGAACGCGGTCTGGTTGCGTGGTGGAACTTCGACAGCCAAGCCCCCGGCGATCCGGGCGGGGACGCGACCGGCAATGGACACGAGCTTGACCTTGCCGGGCTGACAGCCGTCCCGGGCGCCGTGGGAAGCGCACTGCGTTTTCCGGGGGCGCCCGGGTGGAAAGCCGCCACGCCCATTACAGCGGACCTGTCCCCCGAGAGGGCGGTGACGGTCGCCTGCTGGGTCCGACCGACGGAGGACATGAGCGGCGTAGAGGGCGCTGGAATCGTTTCGGCGGGGAATTCCTACCTGCTGCGCATCTCGAGTGGGATGCGGCCGAGCTTCCACATATTCACCGAGGGCTGGGGCCCCGTCATAACCCCCGATGCGATTCGAGTAAAGCAATGGTACCACGTGGCCGGGGTGTACGACGGCCGGCGCATGGCCATTTACTTGAACGGCCGACTTGCCGCGGCGCGTCCCCGTGCCGGCGCCATCCAGCGCGCCAAAGGGGAACTGACCTTGGGCCGACAAGTGAATTCGCTCGACGGCGACCTGGACGAGGTCCGCGTCTACGACCGGGCCCTCTCCGAAGCCGAAATCCAACGCCTATTCCAGTACGACCGGCAGCGGCTTCGCGCCGGCGTGCTCCCCGGCACTACCATGGAGCCTTTCGAAAGCCGATTCGGCCGCACCCGTCACCGCCCGGCCCCGCCGGCGTCGGACGTCCTGCTGCCTGCCGCGGACCTGACTTTCGCCCTGTTCACCGACACGCACATCGGCGCTCCGGGCGAGGAAGGGCAGTACTGCCACAACTGGCGCGTGGAAGCGATGATCGACCAGATCAACGCCTTGAAACCGGCTTTTGTCGTCAATTGCGGCGACATCATCACCACATTCCCGGACCGTGAAATCTTCCGCGACCAATGCACCAATGCCGTGAAGATGCACAAGCGTCTTACCGTGCCGGTGTACTTGACCCCCGGCAACCATGATGTCGGCGACCAGCTCCCCATGCAGGTCTTCGGTCCCGGCGAGGACGCGCGCCGGGCGGTCAAGCCGGCCTTCATTCGGGCCTACCGCAAAGCCTTTGGGCGGGATTACTACGCCTTCCGACACGGGCCGTACCACTTCACGGTAATAAACGGCAGCCTCATGAATTCGGGCCTACCGGACGAAGCCGCCCAATGGACCTTTCTCGAACGCGAACTCGCCGCGGCCCGGGATGCGCGCGCACGTTTCGCTTTTATCCACAACCCGCCGTTCTGGCGCACGCCCGACGAACCGGTCGAGGGCAATTACGAACCCATCTACCCGCCCGCTCGGGACCGCCTCCTGGATCTGCTGCACAAGAACGGCGTGGCCGTCCTGTTCTGCGGCCATACGCATTTCCCGTTCAGCAACCGCTGGCGCAATCTTGAGATTGTGACCCTCAATTCAAGTACATTCAACCGGAACTTTCCGGAAGACGGCACCCGCCTGCCCGGTGCGGCCGAGATTTACGACCCGTACAAAATCGGCTGGCTGGTCGTCCGTCTTCGGGACCGACGCTGGCATGGCATCTGGGTCAATACGTACGAGCGTGAACGCCCCTTGCCCTCTGCCCGCAAGACCCGGGACATGGGCCCCCGACTCCTGGCCGGCACACCGGCCGGTTCGACCGCCACGGCGCTCAATACGGTCACGGGGTTGCCGCGGACGGTGTTCCGCCAGACGCGCAACCGACATGGGCGACCCCGCACCTCATCCACCGCCTACGACATCGAGTGGCGACTGCCGGAGGTGCTCGGCAGTCGTTGGAGCCTGGTGCGGATCGACGACTCGGCCGTCGACGGAGACGCCATTCGGGACACGCTCGACCACCGGCCCCTGCGGAATACCGAGACGATCTGGACCCTCCCGCTGGCCGAGGCGACGGGCGACCGAATGCTCCAGCTGGTGCGCCGCCGAAAGGACGTCCGACGCCTCCTGGTGGAAAACGGCCATGCCGCCAGTCCCGCCGCGCCGCTCACCTCCTGGGTCCCGGCCGGCCCGGACGTCGTCCGGCGCCGGTGCATCCTTGCAAAAGACGCCCTGCCACACGCCGAACTCACCGTCGGCCGTTGGCCGCTGGCCGCTGTCTCGGACCGGGCTCGGGAATTCGAGCAGTACCTCGATGCCGCCCGCGCCGCAGGTGCGGCGGCAGTGACGGTATGGACCTCCGTTCAAACCCCGCCGGAAGAGCGATTGTGGCCTGCACTGCAGCGCGCCCAGGGGTATTGCGCGGCCCGCGACCTTGATCTGTGGGTGGAGGCGGCCTGCTTCCAACGGGTGCCCGAGCCGCTCCGGACCGCACGTTTCCTCCGCCTGTTGGCCCTGGCTTTCAGTGCCCGTGTTCCGCTGTTCTGGTGGCTCGGGACCGACGATGCCGGCGGACTGCTCGACCGCCACCTGGATCCCACACCGCGCCTCCGCGCCGGAGCGCTCTGGAACGAACTCGCCAGGGACGCCGCCCGGGTCGGCCCGGTCGAACATCGCCGCGGTCTGTTTTCGTTCGAATGGACGTGCGGCGGCAAGCGTCGGCAAGTATGGTGGCGCACCGGGGAAGCCCTGAAGACCGCGCCCCCCAAAGCGAAGGCGCCGGCATGGGCGAACGTGACCGCAGACTTGCTCGCCGGCCGGCAACTCCCCAGGGCCCGGGCCCTTCCCGTCATGCCTTGGCCCCGCGTTGCCGTCGAAACCTGAGCCCCGAGCCGCAGCAAGCACTCGGTACGGCCCGAGGCTCACAATTCCGACGCCGGCGGCGTTCGGCTGAACAGGACGAACAGGAGAAGCCCGAAAGCCGATACGGCCGCCATAGTCAGAAACATGGTGCGGTATCCGGCGTGCTCGGCGAGCCAGCCGCAGAGAGGATTCCCGGCAAATTGCCCCAGGGTCCGAGTCGTCACCAGCGCGGAGATTGCCACGCCCCGATCCCGTTTGCCCGCAAGCTTCGTCACATAGAGATAGGCCGTGACTTCCGGACCCGCCCAGGTGAAAAGGTGCAGGAGTTGGGCCAGATACAGTCCCCCGGGTCCCCGGGCCACGGCCTGGAGCAGAATGCGGATCGGCATGGCCGTGAAGCCGATCAGCATAACGCGTCGCGGCCCGAATCGGTCGGCCAGCGACCCCATGGCCGGCAATCCTACCAGCGCCACAACGCCGCACATGCCCATCAGGCGGCCAATGGCGACTTGATCCATCCCGAGCCGCTTGCCGTACAGACTGAGAAACGTGAAGACCGCCGGACCACCCATCGATGTAAAAAACACGGCGACAAGAAAACCCGCCATGGCCGGATGCCGGGTCAGAGCGGAGAACCCGAGGCGCCGGACGTGGCGGCGGGGCTGAATGTTGGCCAGGACCAGCGGGACCGTGCCGAGCATGATGAGGAGCGACGCGGTCAAGCACAACCGGGATATCCCCGGCACCAATGCGGCCAGGATGTACAGCGCAAACATGTACCCGAATGAGCCGAAGATGCGGAAGCGGCCGTACCCCGCGCCGGAATGTCGCTCGCCGATCAGCGTGAGGGCGAGCAGAGGCATGATCGACATGGTCGCGGCCAAGCCGCCGGCCGCCAACGCCTGATACAACACGAACCCCGGGGCCGCCCGACTCTGAGCCAGCACTGCCAGAGACGCACCGGTCAGCAAACAGCCCGCAACCACAATGGCAGTGCTCTTGCCGGTGCGGTCCGAAAGCCACCCCCACAGCAACCCCAGTCCGGCAGCCAGCGCGCTGCCGAATCCAGCCAACATGCCGATGAAGGTCTCCCCCATTCCCTGTTCCTTCATCCACACGCCCGCGTAAATCCAGATCACGGCGGCGCCGAGCAGAATCAGGAACATGGCCCCGCGCAGAGCCCACATCCGCAGATCTCGGGTCAGAAACGCCGCGGCGTCTCCGCCTGCACTTGGTTTGCTCCCGTTTTCCGGTCGGACCGGCTCGGGGCCGACGGTGACGGAAGACGATTGCTGTGGCGCGCGGACGATGGCTGCACCCTCCTGTGGGATTGTGAAAAACCGGTACCGCTCCCCCGATGGATCGGAACGGTCTTCCCCGGCCCAATGGCAAAAACGATCCTGGTCCGCGGGGCGAACTGTACCACGCCTTCCTTGTCGGGATAGTCGGATACTGCGGAATTGAGTGTGCGGAGAACCGGACACCACGGCAAGTCCGGGAGCGCATGACGGAGGATGCTCGCGCCCGGATACGGAGACGCCGGAATCGTACGGCCGTCCCGCAGGACCACCCGCTGGCCGTGCGCGGCGCCCTGCCGACCCCCGGGAGAGCCTCGGCATGGGCCGTCGCCCGCCCGGACAGAGTGCACGCACTCGGCTCGAATGCCGCAAAGGCAGCCGCGATATTGCCGGCCGGCGCCTGCAGTTCCCTGGGGCGGCGGTTCCGGTTGGGCGCGGTGTGCGGAGACGGGACTTGAAGGCTGTCCCGGTCAGGTCAGTAGCGCACTCGGATTTCGAGCTTCTCGACGACCGGGACGAGCCCACCTGTGGCGCCCCTGTCCGACAGGGAAACGGAAACCGTGTTCTCCCCCGGTCGAAATGCCGCCCGGGGCGCCCGGAACTCGACCCGCAGCAGATCCTGATCGGGATCGGTCCGGGCATAAGCAGACCAGGAACCGGCGGTGGGCTGCGGCTTGTCCCCGTAGATCTGCGAGTCCGTCCAGGTGGGATCTCTGCGGAGTTCGCACAGTGGGGTTTTGTCGAGGAGGAGGGTGAGAGCTGCTCGGTCATCGGCCCCCCTCACGATCAGTTGCAAAACGATCTCGCGGACGGCGGCGGCCGTTGCGAGATCGTCGTAGACGAAACAGGGCAGCTCAAGGCGCCGACCGTTTTCCGGAATGGGGGCGGGCAAAGGGCGGTCGTCGTTGCGGTAGAGATAGTTGCCGGCCCAGGGATAGCCACCTCTGCGCTCCACGGCATACAGACGGTCTCCGCAGAGGGTGTCCAGCGTTCCCGCGGCACGGGTCATCTCGGTGTGGCCGGCGCACTTCATTACCCCGGGCAGCCCGAACTCGTCGTAGGCGTCGGGGGGTGCACAGGCCCAGTTGAAAAGGCTGATGGTATCGACGCCTTGCAGGCGGAAGTTGCGGAACACGGCACGGAAATAGTCTGCGCCCGGGAAGTAATATCCGTCGGTGGCATGGTGCCCGTCGAAGCAGGCGCAAAGTCTGGCCGGGTGATCTCGGACCAGTTCCGAGAATGCGGCCACATCGAGGGTTGTGGTGCGCCCCCCGAGGGTGAGAATATCGACCAGATCCTCTTCGGTCCAGCGTTCCACCTCAAAGCCGTCCAGGTGGTTTCCTGGAACGGTTTCGCCGATGCGTACGGCCAGCAACCGGGGATGTCCCGTGACGCGTTCCACCTCGAGCATCATCAGGCGCACCATGCGCACGAATGCGGTGGCGTGATCGCGCAACTCCCACTCGCGTCCAGGCGGCAGGCAAGGGGTGTGGCGCGCGAAGTCCAGTTGAATACCATCGAACGCGTACCGTTCCAGCAACTCGCGCAGGATGGCCGTCTTGCGTTCCCTGACGTCATGCACGGCCAAGTTCCACAGGCCCTGCGGCCACCAGCAGGGATTGACCCAATCCGGGTGCGCCTGCTTGATGGGGTTGAGGCGGTCAGGGTGGTCGTGGGGCAGGCGCCGCCCGGACCGGAATGGCTGCGGAAAATCCACCGGACACACACGATTGTTCCAGAACGCCTCGAGGCCGCGGGCATGACAGGCACGAACGAGTTCGGCCGGCCAGTCGACGCCCTGCTCACACCAGTCGTCGAAGCCGTCCAGGCGCAACCGTGGCAGAAGTCGGCTTTCGTAGACTGCATAGGTGTCCTCGGCGAGGCCGATATCCCACCAGATGCCGTCGATCTGGGACTTCGAATGATCGCAATGCCGGAAGCGGAAATCCAGCCATCGGTCGAATGGCAGTCGGAAGGCCTCGAAGGGCATGTTGGCATCTTCCTGCAGAACCAGCCGGCGGCGACGGTCGAGCGCCTTCAGATGCGCCGGCGAAAGCGTGATAGGCACGGACCGCAAATCGGGATCACGAAAAACTGACATGGCGGCTCGGACTCCTTAGCGAACGAACACGTGAGATCACGTCTGTCCGGAGAACTTTTCAGGAACTCCACGTCGGGAAGCGGCTTCCGCCGGGCGCCGTCGTGACGAATCCCATCATAATAAAGGGTGGCAGACGCTCGGACAAGGACCCTGCTCCACGCTTCTGCCCCGTATCGTTCGCGAGGCTTCCGTCTTCGCGCCTTGGGCCGCGGCAGGACAGGCTTGGCTTTGCGTCTCGTCGGCTCGCGGCGCAAGTTCCGACACACAGGGATCAAAGCGCTCGCGTCCCGATGACTCGCCAAAACGGACTGGCGAAATACTTCACAGATGGGCCTCTTTTTGGGGTGGCTTGGCTGGTTTGTGGAACCGCCTTAACCATACCACCATCCCCCGGGGGCTTTTTCGTCAGAGCTTGGAATTGTCGGATTGTTGCGCATCTTTCCCCGTGGCACATTGCGAGCGGAAATCCTGGCGCCTCAAAAAGGACATGAACGATGGGACCCCAACTCCGTTTTGCCGGCGTCATGGCCTTTATGCTCGCGATCCCAGGGGAAGCGCAGGCGCAGCAATCCCGTCAGATCGTTGTTGCCGAGGATGGGGCTCGACGTCCGGTACAGTGGGAAAATGTCCCCATCACCACCGACGCCATGGTCCGGTTCACCTCAGCTTGGGGCGAGGCCACTCCCGCAAATCGCTGGTGCTGGACGGCGATCGTGCGCTCTGGTCGTGTGGAACAGGTCGTTCGGTCGGGCGCCGCCGCCATACCTGCGGACGGGTACGCTCTGACGGGGCACGGTCGCGCCGCGACATGGATCAAACGGCACCTCCCACAAGGGGCTCGGGTGCGGCTCGAACCTGCGCCTGCCTTCGACGAGCGGCGCACGGAACGCGAGGTCGATGCCATCGACCCTCCGCGGAGTCTCCCTGCGGGAGGGCGACAGACGAACCAACTCGTTGTGTTCACCCCAAAACGCGGCGCCACAACAGGCACCAACATCTTCGGCCGCGAAGCCGTCGTCGCCGGCGGACGTATCACGGCCATCACCGGGGGGAACAGCACCATCCCCGACAACGGCTTCGTGCTCTCCGGGCATGGGAGAGGAAGTGCTTGGATCGCATCTGAATGCGCCGTGGGAGACCGGGTGGAACTCAACGGCGCCTCTCTGACCATTATCCGTGATCGGGAGAGTGCCTTCGCGCGAGTCGCCAGTGCCTTGCAGATCAGTCGGAAGCACATCGCCGATTGTCCGGGAGACACTCCGGGGCGGCTGCGGGCTGCATCGCTGCTGGCTGCCGCCGAGACACGGTTGGGGCGGGCCAAAGCCCTTGCCGATGCAGAACCGGAGAAGGCCGTCCGTCTCCTGTCGGAAGCGGAACGGCTCGGCTGGCGTGCGGCCGCGGCGGTCGCGCCGACCAAGGATGTGGAACTTCGGGGGGTCTGGATCGGAAGCAACGGACGTCTGCGAGGGAAACAGGCCCTTGCACGGTTCTTCGCCAATCTCACGTCGGCGAACATCAATGCCCTCTTCCCACAGGCGGCAGGCTTTCTGGGAGATGACGGCAACAGAGATGCGGAAGCCGCATTTCGCACGTTCTTGAAGCTGGCGCACGGCGCGGGCATCGAAGTCCACCTTTGGACTTGGCTGCCGGCGCACGCAGTCCCCCGGAAGCGTGACAACGTTCTGCTGAAGTCGCATCCGGATTGGGCGGACTGCGGTCGCAATGGGAAGCCTCTGCCTCAGTTGGACCCGGCGCACCCTCAGGCCAGGGCGGCACTGGCGGCGGAAGCCGTCAGGATCATCACACGGTTCCCGGTCGACGGGCTTCAGCTCGATTGGGAAGGAACGAAAGGCGGCTACAGCGAGCGCAGCATGGCGCAGTTCCGGCAGAAGCACGGATACGACCCCCGCAAGAAATCGGGTCCAAAGGCGGCTCAAGCCCTCTACAAGTGGCGCACCGAGTTGATCAAGGCGCTCGTACGGGAAATCGTTGAGGCGGCCCGGAGGGCGAGGCCAGAAATCACGATTTCGGCCGCGCTGCAGTGCTTCAACCTCGACCCCGCGCCGGAGATGGATCCGGGCGCCTCGCATCAGTGGTATTCGTGGGTCGACGATGGTCTCCTGGACATGATCTGCCCGATGGTCTATGCTCAACAAACAGAGTTTGTCGATAGGACCGTCCGACAGATCCAGGCGCGAATAAAGGTCCGCCATTGTCCGGGCCTTATTCTCTACCCGGAAACGGCCCGAGGCGGCCTGATCTCACCATACGAGTTGCTGGACCAGATCGCGGCCGTACGCAAACACGGCGTGCAAGGCGTCGTGCTCTTTTCGTACCTCCAGCTCTGGGAAGCGCCATGGGCGCCGGATGATCGACTGCTTCTCACGCTTCGCGAGGGGCCCTTCAGGGACCGCTCCCGACTTCCATGGGGCGCCGCCCGACACTGACCCGTCTCCCGCCGTCGGGATCGGCGGCTGGGCTCAGGGGCAGGCCCCGAATTCATGGTAGGCCCTGAGAAGCGTGAGAATGTTCTCGAGGGACGTATCGGCCTGAATGTTGTGGGCCGTGCAAAAGATGTAGCCGCCACCTCGCCCGAGGGTTTGCGCCAACGTTCTGACCTCACCCCGGATGGCTTCCGCATCCCCATACGGCATGGTTTGCTGGATGGAAACCCCGCCCTGGAAACAGAGCCTGTCTCCGTAGTGGCGTTTAAGGGCTTCCCCACTCATTCCGGCCGCCTCGGGCTGAAGGGATTGAAGGATATCCAACCCGTTCTCGATCAGACGTGGTATGAGCGGCGCAACGGCCCCGCAGGTGTGGTGCATCACCCGAGCCCCTGCCGACTTGATCAGGTCGATGTACCGCCTGAAGCCGTCCTCCAGGAACTCGCGCCACATGTTCGGAGAAACAAGCAGGTTGGTCTGGGCTCCGAAATCATCTCCCGTAACCACAATGTCAATGCGACCGTCGGCAGCTTCCAAAATACGGGTTGTGTACTCGAGATAGAACCTCCGAATCTTGGCGAACACCGCATGGGCAACCGCGGGCGCTGTCGCCATGTGAATCATCAGAGCCTCGCCCCCGCACAGGTACATGGCGGGCTTGAGCTGTGCGATCCGGTTCAGTCGGTCCCCCATGAACACCACGACCTTATCTCGACGCAGCACCTCGTCGCACTGGGAGGCAATGACACTGTAATCAAACCAGTCCGGAGAGGGCCAATGCTCGTAGCGCTCGACATCATCGACACTGACGACACCGGACAGGGGAGCAGCGCTCACTTCTTCGTAGTACTCGACAGCGTTATCAACGGGTAAAGCGACCCTCTTTCTCGGCACGCCCCAGATGTCCACGCTTGTCCCCCGTTCGGCGGTATCGAGCGGCGGACCGATATACCCGGGCCCGGCAATGTAACGCAGATCGACACCATACTCATCGAGGAATCCGTCGTAAGACAAGTGCAAGCCTGAGCGGATCTTCTCCTTCGTTCCTGCCGAAGCCCAGAAATCGATGGGGATTCGGTCCGGCACCTCGTGGTTCAGGGTCAGGAATGTGCGCTCTCTCGAATCCATTCGCTCACTCTCCATGCAAATCCGAAAGGAACAAAGGCGCCGACCCCGGTCCGGCACGATCCCTAAAACGGCCCTCCTCCCCCGTCATTCGGCTCCCCTCCGCGGCGCCGTGTGGTCCAGATCTTCGATGCGGATATCGGCCACTGTCGGTCGCACGCAATCGGCGCCTGCGGCCAGGAGAACGGGCGGGTCGAATGTCTGGGCCACGCCGACGCAACGCATCCCGGCCCGCTTCGCGGCCTCGACGCCGCTCGGCGAATCTTCGACCACGCATGCGCGCTCGACGTGCACGTCGAGCCTGGCTGCGGCGGCCAGGAAAATGGCCGGGTCGGGCTTCTTCCGGGCCACGTCCTCGCCCGTCACCACCGCACCGAACCAAGTCAGCGGCACGCCGGCGGTCTCCAGATTGGCCACCACTTTCACCCGGTCCGCACTGGAGGCCACGGCGAGCCGGTATCGGGCGGTACGGAGTTTGCATAGCAACTCCAGGACGCCGGGGTAGACAATATGCATCGAGGGGAGGATTTCGAGGTAGATTTCGTAAACCCGGCGCTTCATTTCGACCGAGTACGGGACCCCGTACTTCTCGGCCACACCGCCGATGTACCGGTCCTCGCCCATGCCCACGAACGGCTTGAAATCCTCGGGCTCGGCCCGGACCCCGTACTCGCGCAGTCCCGCAAGGGCCGCCGCGTTGATGACCGGCTCGGAATCGGTCAGAACGCCGTCCATGTCGAATATGACGCCTTCGATTCGCGACATTGGGCATTCTCTCTTCTTTTCCGGTCCCCAGACGGCCCTTGAGCGGCCCCGGGACGGGACCATGTTTCGCGCTGCAACGCGGGAACATAGCCTGACGGAAACCGTCTGTCTCGGGCGCGCCGGCGTTTCCGGCCGATCCTCCGGCAAGACTGACGCCCCGGACCGACACGCGCCGCCCTCTTCGCTTTCGGGCTCGGCGGGAACAATCGTGCAATCGACATCCCGACTTTTGTGGGATTGCCGCGGAACCCGGCAGATCCGTGGGTGTCAAAGCAAGTAATTTTCGTGCCTCCCGTGCCTGCCCTCGGGGCAAGAGGTTCGCGGCGCTCGTCGCGGAGGGAATTGGGATGGCGCGTCTCACGTTTTTCCGCGTTTTCGAAAGCAAAGTCCGACGGCTGCGGGTACGATTCGACCCGTAGCGATGACCGTTTGCGGGTCGCCATGCTTCATCCGCGCCGTATGCCCGTGAAGCGGCCCCGGCAAAACAGGAGAGGTCACCGGTTATGATCCAGGCAGAAGACCTCGTCAAATGGTTTGGTCCCAAACTTGCCGTGGACCATGTGTCGCTGAACGTCAAACCCGGCGAAGTCCTCGGTTTCCTCGGTCCGAACGGAGCGGGGAAATCCACGACCATGCGCCTGATCACCGGTTTTCTGCCGCCCAGCGAGGGGAAGATCGCCATCGGCGGGCACGACATGGAGAACGACGGCATCGCGGCGCGCTCTCTCATCGGTTACCTGCCGGAAAACGCCCCCGCCTATCCCGAAATGACCGTGGCGGGTTTCCTCGGTTTTTCCGCGGAAATCCGCGGACTCCGCGGACGCCAGAAAAAAGAAGCGGTGACCCATGCGGTCGAGATCTGCTGTCTCGAACCCGTCTATTACCAGACGATCGAAACGCTCTCGAAAGGCTACCTCCATCGGACGTGCTTCGCCCAAGCCATCCTGCACGACCCGCCGGTGTTGATCATGGACGAACCCACCGACGGACTGGATCCGAACCAGAAACATGAAGTCCGAAACCTTATCAAACGCATGGGGCAGCAAGAAAACAAGGCCATCATTATCTCGACCCACATTCTCGAAGAAGTCGACGCCGTCTGCTCTCGCGTGGTCATCATCAACCAGGGACGCATCGTCTTCAGCGGCGGACCCGACGAACTCCGCACCCGCTCCCGCTCGAGCGGCGCCGTGACAATCGCCGTCCGTGGCGTGAGCGAAAGCGACCTGAAAGAGTCTCTGACCGCGCTCCCGAATGTCGACAGCGTGGCCATCCTCGCCAAGAACGACGGCCGAATTCAGGCCCGGGCGTTTCCGGCCCGGAAAGACGGGAAGCCCGACCTGGGGACCGCACGGGCCGTGGCCGCACTCTTGCGGGAAAAGAACTGGGAATTCGAGGAACTCCACACGGAGAAGGGCCGTCTCGATGAGGTCTTCCGGGCCATTACGATCAGCGAGACCCCACAAAAGGAGGGCGCCGAATGAGAGCCGTCCGGAACATCTGGGCCGTAACCAAACGCGAACTGGGCAGCTATTTCTCCTCGCCCGTCGCTTATGTATTCATCATTATCTTCTTGATGCTTTCCGGCTTCTTTACCTTCATGGTCGGAAACTTCTTCGCTCGAAACGAAGCGTCGCTGGCGTCGTTTTTCCTTTGGCACCCGTGGCTCTACCTGTTCCTGGTTCCGGCCGCCGGAATGCGATTGTGGGCCGAAGAACGCCGGGCGGGCACCATTGAGTTGCTCTTCACCATGCCCATCACGGTTTGGCAAACCATCGTCGGGAAATTCCTGGCCGCATGGGTGTTCCTCGGTTTGGCCCTGGCGTTGACTTTCCCCATGGTCATCACGGTAATCTACCTGGGCGACCCGGACGGCGGCGCCATCTTCACCGGTTACCTGGGCAGCTTCCTGGTTGCCGGCGTCTACCTCGCCATCAGCAACATGACCTCCGCCATGACCCGGAACCAGGTCGTCAGTTTCATCACCGCCCTGGTTCTCTGCCTCTTCCTGGTGCTGGCCGGGTGGCGACCGGTCACGGACATGCTTGTGAATTGGGCCCCGGCCCAACTGGTTGCCGCCGTCGCAGCTTTCAGCATTATTCCGCATTTCGACAGCCTGCAACGCGGAGTGATCGACAGTCGCGACCTGACCTATTATTTCTCCGTCATCGTGTTTGCCCTGTTCACCACCGGCGTAATCCTACGGAGCCGGCGCGCCTCCTGACCGGACGGCCGTCGCCGCTTCGCCCCGGTTTTTTTTGTTGCACAAGGAGATGGACCTCTGATGAAGAGCAAGAAGCGTTTCATCGAGACCTACGTCTTTTCCACGGTCGGCATCGTCTGCATGGCGGTCCTCTTGATCGCCGTCAACATCATATCGCGGGCGGTACATGATCGGATCGACCTCACGGCGGACCGAATCTACACCCTCTCGGACGGGACTCGCGCCATCCTCAAAGCCATCGATACCCCCATTACAGTGCAGTTCTTTTACAGCAAGGACGTGGCCCAAATGCCCGTCTACCTCAAGAACTACGCCAATCGCGTCGAGGACATGCTCAAGGAATACGCCGTCGAGTCCGGCGGCAAGATCAAGGTCCGCAGACTCAATCCGACGCCCGATTCCGACGCCGAAGACGCCGCGCACCTGGCCGGCATTTACGGCCAGAGCATCGGCCTCACCGGGGACAAGATCTTCTTCGGCCTCGCCATCACCTGCCTCGACCAGACCGCAACCATCCCGTTCCTTTCGCCGCAGCGCGAAAACCTGCTCGAATATGATTTGACCCGGGCCATCTATCGGGTGCTGCACCCCGACAAGCCCGTTCTGGGCCTGATGAGTTCGCTGCCCGTCATGGGAAATCCGCAGCCCATGATGATGCCCGGAATGCCCCCCCAAAACAACCGGAAGCCTTGGCTGTTGGTCTCCGAACTCAAACGAGATTTTGATGTGAGAAAAGTAGAGACGACGGCGGAATCCATCGACGACGACATTTCCGTATTGCTCCTTATTCACCCGAAGGACCTGTCGGACAAGACCCTGTTCGCGCTCGACCAATTCGTCCTGCGCGGCGGAAAACTCATCGCGTTCCTGGATCCCATGAGTATTGTGGACAGCCGAACCAACCCCATGAGCCAAATGCGGCGAATGCCGCCCAGTGCGTCCACACTCGGCAAACTCCTCGATGCCTGGGGAATCAAGTTCAACACCGAAAAGGTCGTTGCCGATATGGTCTACATGACCCGGGTCCAAGGCCGCGACGGACAGCCCCAGTCCATGCCCACAGTCCTATCCCTCACCCGCGACGCCGTCCAGCGTGACGACCCGGTCACCAGCCAATTGTCCAGTCTGCTCGTGGCATTCGGCGGCGCCTTCGAAGGCGACGGCGCAGACGGGCTCGAGAAAGAAGTCCTCTTCCATACCTCGGACCAGTGCCAGCTCGTCGAAAAATTCATGGCCCAAATGCCCGGCAACGCCGTGCTGAGAGACTTCAAACCGGAAGGCCGAGCGATGGACTTGGCCCTGCGCTTGACCGGAACGTTCAAAACCGCATTCCCCGACGGCAAGCCAGGCGCCGCCGAGGCAAACGACAAGAAGAAAGACACTGATAACAAGAAGGAAAAGGACAAGGCCGCCTCGGGCGCCCTGAAAAAATCCGCCAAACCCGGAACGGTCGTGCTGGTGGGCGACTCGGATATGCTTTTCGACAACTTCTGCGTCCGCCGCAACAACCTTTTCGGCCAGGAATTCATCACGCCGCTGAACGATAACCTGAGTTTCGCCCAAAACCTGGTCGAACAACTCAGCGGCGACAACAACCTGATCAGCATCCGCGGCCGCACCATCACGGCCCGACCTTTCCTGGTCGTGCGCCGCATGAAAGCCGAGGCCGAACAGCAATATCAGGACCAGATCCGCAAACTCGAAGACGATCTCGCCGAAACCCGCCGCAAGATCAGTGAACTCGAGCGCCGAAAAGGCAAGACCAGCCAGCGGCTCGAACTCACCCCGGAACAGCGCAGCGCCATCAAGAAGTTTCGGCAAAAAGAAGCCGAAACCAACCGACAGCTCAAATTGGTCCGCAAGAAACTGCGGCGGCGAATCGACGCCCTCGAGACCAAGGTCGAGTGGGCGAACATCGCCTTGATGCCCGCCCTCGTGGCCCTGGGAGGCATTGTCCTTGCCCTTGTCAAACGCAGGAGAACGGCCCACAAATGAAAACCAGGCAACTGCTGTATCTTTTCATCGGCGTCGTGATCGTTGTGGCAGTCGGCGTTTTCCTCCAGCGCCGCAGTAGCCGGGATTGGCAGTCGGACGACGGCTCGGCACGCTCGAAACTGTTGACCGAAGACGACCTCGCCAGAATCGATAAGGTGACCGTCACGGACAAAGACGGTATGGTCGAACTCCGCCGCAAGGAAGGCACGTGGCGCGTGGCCCAACGGTACGATTACCCGGCCAACTTCAGTACGCTCAGCGAATTCCTGCGAGACTTGGTCGCCCTGAAAGGCGCCCAGGAAATCGAGGTCGGACCGAGCCAGTACGGACGCTTGAACCTACTCGCACCGGACGCCGACAAGAAGGACGAGACCGGCACGGACATCAAGCTCTTCGACAAAAGCGGCAAACTCGTGGCTGAACTCCGATTGGGCAAAGAGCACCGAAAACCTTCCTCGGAAGGCGGACCGGGCGGAAGCTGGCCCGACGGCCGCTACATCCTCCTGCCCCAGGCCCAGCGCGTCCTTCTCGTGGGCAAAACCTTCTCCTCCGTCGAACCCAAGCCCAAGAGTTGGCTCGATAAAGAGTTCTTCAAGGTCCCCGATATGAAAACCGGGAAACTGATCGAGGCGGGCAAGACCGTGTGGGAAGTTCAGCGTGAAAAGAAGACCGACGACATGAAACTGGTCGGGCTCAAGAAAGACGAGAAACAGGACGATTCCAAGGTCAGGAGCATCTCGACGGCATTCAGTTGGGCCAGCTTCGAAGATGTGGCCGACCCCGCCCTGCCGCCCGAAAAAACGGGAATGGACAAGCCCAAGACGTTTGTGGCAAGTGACTTCGACGGATTCGAATATACCGTCAAGATCGGCAAAAAAACCAAAGACGACAAGTACTATTTAGCCGTGGATGTCGCCTACAAAGGCCCCACGAAAAGAACACCCGGCAAGAACGAGTCGGATGACGACAAAAAGAAGAAAGACGCCGAATTCAAGAAAACCCTCGAAAAAAACCGGAAGAAAGCCGCCGATCTCCATAAGCGCTTGAGTGGTTGGGTGTTCGTCGTCAGCAAGTATACCGTGGACGACATTCTTAAAGAACGCAAAGATCTGCTGAAGAAGCCCGAGAAAAAAGAAAAAGAAACGGCCGCGAAACCCGCGGCAAAAAGCAAGAGCAAGAAGATTGCCGCCAAGGGCAAAAAGGTCGCACCCGCCGCCAAGCCGGCGGTGAAAAACCCCCCGGCCCCAAAGAAAAAGACGGCCGGGACCGCCCTTAAACCGCCCAAGCCCCCTGCGAAGCCCAAAGCGAAGGCCGCGGCTGATGACCTGAAAAAGAAAGTCCAGCAAGCTGCAGCCAAGGCCGCCGGAAACGCCGTCAAGAAACTGAACGACCTCAAGACCGGGGTCGACAAGGCAAAAACCGACGCCAAAGTCAAATTGCCGTGACCCCCCCGGCTTCCTGGGGAACGACGGCGTCAGGCTTCAGGCCGGCCGCTCCAGCCCGGCCTCGTATTCCGAATCGACGCGACACTTGTCTCCGAGGACGTCCCCGAGGACATCCCGGTCGTTGTCGCTGAAGCCCAAGTGCAGGCGCCGTCTCCACCCTTCCGCGTAGTCGAAACACCCGGACATCTCCCCCACTTCCCCGGCAAACCCGGTCATGGTGTCCAAGTAGGCGTCCAGGCCCTGACTCTCATCCAGCCACTCTTTCTGGGAACGATGGCAGGCCAACGCTTCCCTTTTTCGCGGCAACACGCTCGATATATCCACGTACAGACCGGGACGGATCCGCTGCCGCAGCGGCCCTCGCAGCCCATGAGGCATAGCGTGATAGACCGTGACCTCCCCGCCCCACGGGGGGGTCGGCGGAATTCCCGGACAGTTCCGCATGCCCCGGCAGAATACCGCGCTGACCCCCAACCGCACGGAGTTGATGTGGTCCTCCATGTAGTCTTGGGGCGACTGTAGAAGCACGATCCGCGGTTTCACCGCGCGGACCACCGTCACCAGTCGGCACACCATTTCGTACGTGTAGAAGATTTCGAGATCGTTGCACAAGCTTTCGTGCCATACCGCCCCCAATTTGGCGCAGGCGTCACGGGCCTCGACGCGACGCTTGGGGATGATCGCCTCGGGCGGATCGACGGCCGTTCCACACGAACCGTTGGCGATATTCATGTAGTGGATTTCCCAGCCCGCCTCCCGCAAAAGCAGGAGAGTGCCGGCCATCATGAATTCGATGTCGTCCGGGTGAGCCGCAACGGCAAATGCAACAGGTGGTTCGGACATGACGTCGCCTCCGGATAATGTCTTCCAACGGACCGTCTCAGAATGGCTTGGCCGGTTCAACAGAGGCAGCGAGTACGCTTGCGCTCCAGGTTGTTTCGCAACAATGAACAAAGTTCTGCGAACCGCAACCGCCGGATGAAACTGTTTCAGACTCGGCGGAGACAGCGGCAAAGGCCGGCGGCGCCCGAACAACCGAGGTCGTTCGCATCCGGTTTGTCGCGGGGGCGCCGAACCCGAAAACGACTCGTGCATCAGGCGAGCACCGCTTGAGGTCCCCCCCGGGTAGGTGCCGAATCATCGACGTTGCGTGTTCGGTCCGGACGAGCCCCAAACAGCCCCGACCGCCGGGCCGCTGACCTTGAAAACCGCTCGCGCTCACCTTACTGTCTTGCGTATCGGCTGCAAGCAGACCGGCCTACAAAAAACTCCACAACCGGACCGCGTTCCCCTTTTGCCGAGGAATGCCATGAACCATCCTTTCTTTTGCGGCCGGCATTCGTGCCGTCGGCAAACGCCATCGCCGTCGAGGACGACCCGGATTCGGCTTTCCGACTGTTTGCAGCGCGAAACGTTTCCCGGACCGGCGCTCCCGCCGTCGCGCCGTGGTAGGCGACTGCGCCGCGCGACCGTGACGGCGGGTCTCGCACTCGCGGTCTCCGCAGGCCCCGCCCCGGCCGGGTCTCGCCGGGAGTCCATTGGCCGTGGGGCACGTTTCGAGGGCCGACCGGCGTGTTCCTGCGGAGGAATTCGCAAGAAAGGCATTTTTGCACATCCTCCATGGAAAGGAGGGGTCAAAGGCCGAGTGATCGGAACCTTCTCCAACATCGACATGGCTGCCGTCAAAACCCCGGTATTCACTTTCTTCATGGGGATGCAGGACGGACACGGCTCGACCAAGGGCGTGATCTACCGTGTATTTGTCAACGGCCGGGAGGTTTGGCAGGATTTCTATGCAAAGGGGGTCTGGAAACCGGTCCGCATCTCGCTTGCGGAGTTCGCAGGACGAACGGTCGCGATTGAACTGGCCGTCGATACGCTCGGCGAGCATTATGCGAACTGGGGCGAACCGCGTATAGTGGACGGCAGCCGGATTCTCTACGACTTTGTCGCACACGTCCCGGAGGCCCGCAAGACCATTCTGCTCTGGAAAGACACGCCGCCCGGACCGCTCCCGGCCTCGTTGCGCCGCGAACGCAAGCTCAGGAAAACGGTCGCCATGAACATCGTCCCAACCCCCCGACAGATCACCTGGCAGGAACTCGAATTCATCGCCTTCGCCCATTTCGGCATAAACACCTTCACCGACCGTGAATGGGGAAAGGGCACCGAGGCCCCGAGCATTTTCAACCCGACCGAATTCGACGCGGATCAATGGGCTCGCGTGCTCGAAGACGCCGGCATCCGCCTGCTCATTCTCACGGCCAAGCACCACGACGGCTTTTGCCTGTGGCCCAGCCGATACACCGAGCACTGCGTCAAGAACAGCCCGTGGCGGAATGGCAGAGGCGATGTGGTCCGAGAAGTGTCCGACGCCTGCCGTCGACACGGCATCAAGTTCGGCGTGTACTTGTCGCCCTGGGATCGGAACAACCCGAACTACGGCAACTCGCCGGTTTACAACCAATACTTCGTGAACCAGTTGCGCGAATTACTCGGCAATTACGGGGAAATCAGTGAAGTCTGGTTCGATGGGGCGTGCGGCGAAGGCCCGAACGGAAAACGCCAAGTGTACGACTGGGCCGCGTACTATCGCGTGGTGCGGAAACTGCAGCCCAAGGCCGTGATCGCCATCTGCGGACCCGACGTGCGCTGGGTCGGCAACGAATCCGGCGTCGCTCGCGAAACCGAGTGGAGCGTCCAACCGGCCAACCGGACTTTTCACGGCAAGGACAAAGACCTCGTCTGGTGGCCCGCCGAGTGCGATGTCAGCATCCGCCCCGGCTGGTTCTATCACGCAGCCCAGGACGACAACGTCAAATCGCTGAAACAGCTACTGGACATCTATTACAAGTCGGTGGGGCGCAATTCCGTCCTTCTCCTCAATATTCCCCCGGACCGTCGCGGTCTCTTTCACGAGAACGACGTGGGGCGGCTGCGCGAACTCCGCAATGTACTGGACCGGACCTTCCGTACGGACTTGGCCGCCGGAGTGCGGGCGTCGGCGAACTCCGCGGCGAACGCCCACCCCGCCGATGCAGCCGTGGACGGCCGCAACGCAACTTGGTGGGAACCGGCCGGAGACGACCTCCCGGCGACCCTCGACCTGGACTTGGGCGAGCCGCGCACGTTCAACTGTATCCTGCTTCAGGAATACATTCCGAAAGGACAGCGGGTCGAAGCCTTCTCCGTACTGGTTGCAACCGCAGACGGTTGGCGCGAACTCGCTGCCGGCACGACCATCGGTCACAAACGCCTGATGCCGGTGAAACCCGACGTGACAGCGGCCAAGGTCCGTATCGAAATTCGCAAATCCCGGGGGGCCCCCCTGCTCCGCCGCATTGGCCTTTTCAAGGCGCCCATGCTCCCATAGTGGGCCGTTGACCCCCTTTCTCCCCGGCGGCGGACCGCGTCCGCCGCGGCATTTACCTCGTAAAGATCAACACGCCGGGGTCGTAGTCCTCGGGCGCCTCGAAGCCGAGCAGGTTCATGCAAGTGGCGGCCAAGCTGCTGATGCCCAACCCATCGCGTAGTTCCGGCCCATATTCGCCGCCGTTCTCCGGGTCGAACACGAGGCACGGCACCGGGTTGAGTGAGTGGGAGGTCTTGACTTTGGGGATGCCGTTCTCGATCCTGACTGCGCCGGTCTTCTTGTCGTGCTCGAACATGTCGTCCGCGTTGCCGTGGTCGGCGGACACGACCAGTACGCCGCCGGCCGCTTCGATCGCTGCACGGAGGCGCCCGAGACAGAGATCGACCGTCTCCACCGCGACCTGCGCAGCCTGGTAGACGCCCGTGTGTCCCACCATATCGCCATTGGGGAAATTCAGACGGATAAAGTCGTAGCGTCCGGAACCGATGGCTTCGACCACCTTGTCGGTAATTTCGGCGCCCTTCATCCAGGGCCGTTCCTCGAAGGGCACGCGGTCCGATGGCACCTCCACGTAATCCTCGAGGGCGTCGTCGATCTTGCCGGAGCGGTTGCCGTTGAAGAAATAGGTTACATGTCCGTATTTCTGGGTTTCGCTGATGGCCAGGATTCGCGTCCTCATCGCGCAGAGATACTCGCTCACCGTACGGTCGATGGCCGGGGGCGTCACCAGAAACTTTTTCGGCACGTGCAAGTCCCCGTCGTATTCCATCATGCCCGCGTACTTGACCTTCGGGCGTGGACTTCGGTCGAAATGGGAAAAATCGTCTTCCTCGAACGCGGCGGTGATCTCGATCGCGCGGTCGCCGCGGAAGTTGAAGTAGATTACACTGTCGCCGTCACGGATGGGACCGACGGGTTCTCCGTCTTCGGCGATCACGAAGGCGGGCAGGTCTTGGTCGATGGCGCCCGTTTCTTTGCGCAGAGTCACGATGGCTTCGCGAGCGCTCTCAAACTGGCGCCCCTTGCCGTGCACGTGCGTTTCCCAACCTCTGCGGACCATCTCCCAATCCGCCTGGTACCGGTCCATTGTAATGAACATCCGACCGCCGCCGGAGGCGATTCGGTAATCGACGCCGGTTTCGGCATTGAGTTCTTTCAGAAACGCCTCGAACGGGTCCACGTACTCGAGGGCCGAGGTCTCACCCACGTCGCGCCCGTCCAGCAGGGCGTGAATTCGCGCCGTCCGCACCCCTTCCTGCGCCGCCTGCCGGAGCATGGCTTTCAGGTGGTCGATGTGGCTGTGCACGTTCCCATCCGAAAACAGGCCGATGAAATGCAAGGCGGAATGGTGTCGGCGGCAGTTCTCGACCAGCTCTTTCCATACCGCACCCTCGAACATCGCCCCAGTTGCGATGGACCGGTTCACCAGGCGTGCGCCCTGATCGAAAACGCGCCCCGCACCGATGGCGTTATGCCCCACCTCGCTGTTGCCCATATCGGCGTCACTGGGCAAACCCACGGCGGTGCCGTGGGCTTTGAGCCGGGTATGAGGACAGTGGGCATGCAGCCAGTCCAGCGTCGGAGTCAAAGCGCTGCGCACCGCATCGCCCTCAGCGTATACTCCGTACCCCACGCCGTCCATGATGGCCAGCACGAGTGGACCGCGCCGGGGGGTGAACGATTCGATTCTCTTCAGTTTTTCCACGTGACACTTGCTCCTTGTCTGACGGGTTCCGATATACAATTACTCACAGAACCGCTTGGCCACTCTCGCAGAAACGGTCTGTGGGCCTGGGCTGCAAAGTTTGTCGGGACGGTCGATGGGAACCTGGCACGCCGTCGGACACGACTGTACAAGTCGCGCTTCCGGTGGCCCCCTCCATCACGCAAAGCCACCCAGCGTCGAGGTCCGGATCGGCGTCGCGTTTTGCCCTCTCGGGGTCACTTGCCGATGCAAAACCGGGCAAAGACCGAGTCGAGCAGGTCGTCACTGTAGCATCGTCCGGTGATTCGGCCCGTCTCGTTTACTGCGGCCCGGAGGGTGACCGCGGCGTTTTCCCAGGCGCCCTCGGCACACTGCCGACGCGCGTCGGCCAACAATTCAACGGTATGATCGAGCAGAGCCGCGTGGCGCACGCTCACGGCCGTCTCCGGCACCCCGGCGTGGGGTCGTTCCCAAACGACCTGCTCGATCCGGTCGAACAATTCTTCGAACCCGTCCCCGGTGAGGGCGCAGGTGAGCACCGGTTTCCCGAATTCGGGCGGCGTATCCGCGGGGGCCGCCGGGGCGAGATCGCTTTTGTTGGCGACCAGAACCACGGGTGTCCGCCGCGTGAATCCCGGGTAAGCTTGGTCCGCGTACGGTCGGGTGGCGTCAATGACCCACAGGAGAATCTCGGCCCGGCGAATGGTCTCCACACTGCGTTCGACCCCCGTTTTCTCCACGAGGTCCAGAGTTTCGCGAACCCCGGCGGTATCGATCAGGCGCACCGGGACCCCCCGGATATGGGCCAATTCCTCAAGCGTGTCCCGGGTCGTGCCCGGAACTTGCGTGACAATCGCCCGGTCCCAGCCCAGGATCGCGTTGAGAAGGCTGGACTTGCCCACGTTGGTCGGTCCGGCCAGCACGAGGCGGATGCCGCGGCGCAGCACTTCGCCTTCCCGACGGTCGGCCAGGAGCCGCTCGACTGCCGCCCCGGTGCGGGCGAACCGGTCGTCCAGTTCGGCCGGTGGCAGGAAGTCCAAATCTTCGTCGGGAAAGTCCAAGCGCGCCTCGACCTCGCCGGCCAGGAAAAGCAGGTCGTCGTAAAGGGCGTCCACGGCCCGGCCGAGTCGACCTTCGAGCTGACGATTGGCGAGGCGCAGGGCCATTTCGGTTTGGGCCTCGATGAGGTCGGCCACGGCCTCGGCCTGGGTCAGGTCCATCTTGCCGTTCAGGAAGGCGCGCCGCGTGAATTCGCCGGGCTCGGCGGGACGCACGCCATGTCGGAACAGTTCGAGAAGCACCAGGCGCGCGGTAAGCGGTCCACCGTGACAATGGACCTCGGCCATGAGTTCGCCCGTGTAACTGGAGGGGCCGGGGAAGGCCGCCGCCAAGGCCTGATCGAGGGGACGCCCGGATGCGTCCAGTACCCGGCCCAGGCGCAATTGCCGGAACGGCGGCCTGTCGAGCGAGGTCCGACTGCGCCAGACACGTTGGACGGCGACAACGGCTTCCGGTCCCGAGACACGGATCACGGCCACGGCGCCGCCGAGGGCCGTGGCAACAGCCGCAATGGTGTCCGGACCGGCCGAAGCGGTGGGTTGTGGGACGGATTCATGCATCGTGGTAGCTTGGATCGGATCGAGATGGAGAATCAAACCCCATTGAGCCGGCCGATCGCCTCGCTCCCAATCGGCCGGGACGGGTCCCGCGAACTTTATCCCACGACACGCCGTCTCGCCGATCTCTCGAGCATGGCGTGGTCGTACGAACCCTTGCGACGCCCGGCGAATCGGAACGAGCGCAACATTGAAACGTTGCACTCACCGCACTCGTCCGGCCGAAAACGACCGATCCGAAGCCGGACAGGCATTCCAGCTTGCCAGAATTTCGAACTCGAACCAGTGAGTGCACGGTAGAGACCGCCGAGATCAAGACGGGGAGCCTGAAGTCCGTTGCCCGCCGCCGGCGCCTGAAGGCAGGTTCTGCGGGCCGGCCTCGGCGGCAATACGCGGCAAAGACCCATCGCGAACCGGCTTCGACGGGACGAGCGGCGGGGTGCGAATGGCCCGGCTATCGGGCCTGTGCAGGTTTCTTCTCCAGCAATCTGAATTCGGCCACCGCCACTTTGGCGCCGGCCCTCGAGCACGGGTCGAACCGGAATTGCGTGATGCGCCCATGCCAGCGGCCGGTCTCCGCCAACGGCAACAGGTAGTCGTGATAGCGTCCGTCGTTGACGACCTCGAAGCGATAGCTTGTGCCCTCGGTAATGGCCGCGCTCGAGGCACGCCAAAAAAGCTGGGCGCCATCCGGTTCGCCCGCATGCTTGTCCAGACGAAGACGGATCAACGCATAGGGGTAGCGCCGGGCGCGCACTCGGGCAACCGAAGTCCCGATCGCGGGATCGCGGCTCACGGTCGTACAGGTGATTTCGCCTTTGCCGGCCTTGAAATCGGTTACGCCCATGAGCGGTCCCCAACCTTGGGGTCCGTCGGAGAAGTCCCACACGGTCCGCTTCTTGAGGGACTCGACCTCCAAGTCGTAAGGGCCCAGGCCCACGTCCGCCGGGGCCAGGTTTACGGGCCAGCCCCCTTTCGGTTTCTTGCCGAACACGTCCCGGATCGCTTCGTACATGCCGAACCCGAATTCCTTGCACGGCTCGATATAAGAGCCTTCACCCCATTCGTTGAGAGGGCCGAGGGCCAGACGCTTGATGCCCGTTTCGTCCGCGAAGCGTTTGGCGTCTTCGCAGATCCTGCGGAAGAGCGGTACGGTGCGGCCGTAAACGACCCGAGCCCGATCGCCGTGCCACGGGCGCGAGTCCCAACCCGTCGAGATGGCCGGCATGAACGGCAGAATGTCGGCCTCGAGCCGCTCCCGCCAGAAAGGATAACTGGCCCGGGCCACCAGGTCGAACGGGTAGGCGCCCGGATCCTGGGCCTTGCCCCCGTGACCCATGTAGTGGTAGATCGTCGTCATCGAAAACCCGTCGTCCTTGAGCCGTTGCAGCAGCCCGGCATCGACCGTGGCTTCAGGCCACTTCATCGCAATAAAGTAGATGCCGTCCAGACCCGCTTTGCGGGCCTCTTCCTGTGAGATTTCGAGCAGGCGCGCGGCCCCCCCCTTCCCGGCCATGTCGCGGTCCATGTTGGCCACGCTCCAGATGATCACAACGGGCTTGCCGTCGATGCGATAATACTCGGGCATATTGAAGCAATGGGCGAGCCAATAACGGGTCACGGCACGCTGATCTTCTTCCGAGTGGGAACCGCGCCGGTTGTGATTGGCCCACATCACGCACCACTTCAGAAAACGCCGATAACGGGCCTTCTCGAACGCCTTGACCCAATGCTCGAGGTGCCGGCTGCCGGCGTTCCAGTACCAGTCGACCATGAAAAAACCGATCCCGTTCTCGACCGCCCACTTGATCTGCCAGTCCACGCACTCGGGGTTCGCCTCGTCGTACCAGCCCAGGACGGGTTTGCGCTCGGGCGCCCGGCGCAGGATCGGATCCCAGCGGACCGCGGACGACCACCCGGGAAAGTAGTAAGCGCCGATCTCGTAGTCCGAGACGACCGGGCGCGGTTCCGGTACGTATCGCGCGCGCGGGACGTGCACAGCGGGGAGAACTTCGATGCGGCCCCGATACGGCGCGGCCGGAGCACCGGGGCCGCGCAGGGCGACGCTCATTTCGCCGCTCACCGGGCGATCCGCTCGCACGTGAAACCGATGAATCAACGGTTCGAACGGTTCGGCGACAGATAGCTTCCGCCAAGCCTCGCCCGGCTCGTCCACCCGCACGCCCGGCGGAAGCCGCAACTGCGAAATCCGTAACGCGTCGGCGTTGGCCCCGCCGTGGTTGAGCATGTACACCGTGACCTTGAGCCGCTTCCCGGCACGGTTAATCGCGTCCGCGAGTCCGGCATAGGTGATTTCCACGTCCGGGGGGCCCTGCGGCTCGGAGGCCGTCATCAGCGACCGTACCACGGCGCGCGCGCCAGGCATCGTCGACGGAGTGAATTCGATGAAGTAAATGTCGTCCCGCCAGTTTGCGCTCGCGGCCATGTCCACGTTGTACGTGTGGAACTTTCCGTCCGCTCGGATGGGGAAAGCCCGTTCCGTCACGCCCCGGGCGCCCGAAGAAGCCCAGCGCAGCACGGCGCGCTGGCCCCGGTCCACGGACATCTCCACCGACACCCAATACCCCGCGGCCGCCGGAAGCCGCAACATCCTGCTGCGAACCCCATGGACCGGTTTGGGACTGGTGACGATTTCCAGACCCTCGGCAACCGCCCGTGCCCGCGCCCCCTCGAGCGGCGAGAATTCACTTGCGTCCCGGGGAAAACGCCAGGCCGTCCGGGCGCTTGCCGCGGGCTCCCCCATGTCCACTACACGAATCCAGCTCACCTCGAACGTCTTCTTGCCATAGTCCTGTTCCGGGGGACGCGGCAGGTCGAGACGCAGCAGGACGATCTTTTTTTCGGTCTGCCAAAACGGGTACACCCGGTACACATGCCATTGGTTGTCCCCGAGCACGGTGAAGTGGCTCTCCTTGCCCGGCGAAAATCCGCCGTATTTGCCCTCCGTGGTGTTGGTCCAGAAAAACTCGGCGTCGCCGCCGCAATCGGTCTTGAGACGGATGTCGATCCGCTGCCACGGCGATGCCGGAATCTGGAACCGCGGACCTCGCACGAACGGATCCCAATTCATGATCCGACCCTTCATGGCGCCGCCGGCAGCGCGCAGCTCGGAGATGTGGTTCGGCACGCCCCACCCCCGGAGATCTCCGTCTCGGTCGAACCGCCATTCGATCAGGGTCTTCTCCGGAGCTGCCGCACCCGCCGTGAGACAGAAAAAAGCTGTTGCCGCGCCGACTGCTGCGATTGTTCTCATCTCCTGCTTCGTCTCCTGTTCCGTCCCAACCGGGTGGGACCGGCCTTCCGATGTGTCGGTCCGTGTGAACGTCCTGTCGCAAAAGATTCCAGGAGGCTTTCGGCGCGGGGAGCCGCATTCCATGCCCACACCGCACATTCTCATGGAAATTGATGTTGCACGCCCGTCTTGTCTTGCGGGCGGCCGTCTCGCCACCCTCGGATTTCGACCCGGATCGCCCTGCGGTTGCCGTGAAAACGCGCGACACAGGCGCCCGAGGTATCTCATCCACCCCCCGAAGCGACCCGGCGGAAAAAAACGCCGGCGCCTCGTGACACCTCCGCGCCTCCGCGGACCTCGCCTATTTGGCTTCGCTTCGGGAAAAACGTACACTGTCGAAGATACGCGTGAAGGCCGGAGAAAGCTGGTCGAACTCCGACGGCGGGGCGGCCTCGGCAATCAAGAAAAACAACCGCTTTCCCTGCATGACGAAGAGTTGCCGGCGCTTGCGCTTCTTGCCCATGGTGAACGTATAGGTCCAGGCCCGGGCGGGAAGCCCGTTGATCTTGTACGTTTTCTCATCGGAAGAAGTGACTTGAGGGTCTATGACCCGAAGTCCCCGCATCTGACCGTCCTGGAGCATCTCGAGCGGGACGGGGCCCGGCAGCTTCTTGGCGGCGGCCAGCACATAGCTTCCGCCCTTGGGCGCCCGGAACTGCACACCGAACAACATGCCGCTCTTGCGCGCCGCCTGGTCGGACATCGGCGCCACTTTCCAATCGGCGGGCGCGGTGACTGAGAAGCCATAGACCGGATTTGTGTATTTGCCGCCGATCACAACCCCACTGGTGGTCTGCGCCTGTTCCGCTTTCGGAATACCGGTCAAGGAGAACCCGGCGCACACGCGGTCGAACACCGGTTTGAAGCGGTCCAATTCCTCCGGCGGGGTCACCGCCAACGTTAGCGCATACAACGTCCGGCCGCGGATCATCATCACGGTGAGGATACGCGCCATGCGCGGCCCGAGATTGTGCTCGATCCCAATCACGGCCGCCGGGGAACCGGCGAGCCGGGCCGAAGCCTGGTTGACGAACTTCGAACCCTTGAATACTTTGTCCACCATCTTCTGGTTGTTCACCACCTCGGTCAACGTGACCGGCAGTGGCAAGCCGATCACACCCACGCCGATAATCGCCTTGAGGTCAGGCGAGACGAAATGGACCCCTCGACGCGCCTCGGGATACTTCACGGGATAGGCGTCCCAGCCCTCCGGCGCCGGAAAAGTCAGCGCCTCGTCGGGCCAGGCCACGGTCTTGGCCCCGGCGGGCAACGACCAATCCCGGGTTTCCGCAATGACGTCGGTGATCGTCCAGTCGGCGCCGTTCCGGTCCAGCCAAATGATGTACGGGCCGGAAATCTTCTTGTCGTTGTTGCCTCTGAAATGAAACTCGAGGTTCAGGTCAACCCGGCAGAACGCCCGGTCAGAGGCCAGTTTGACCGCCGTGGTCTCGAACCCGGCATCAATGCTCTCGGCGCTCTGCATGGCCTGGTTCAGCGCCAGGTTCGCCATCTTCGGAATCCGGAACGGACCGGCAAAATTCTCGGAAAAGAAGCTGCGCACCTTGGCCGCGTCTCGACCCATGAAGGCCTCGGCGGCCGAATGGAGAAACAACTCGACCCCGGCTTCGGCGTCCACCGCCGCGCCGCCGCCCCAACTCGCTGCAGGAATCATTAGTGCGGCCAGCACAAGCGCCGGCATCACCCGCGGCCCTGCACCTCCACTCAATTCTCTTGCCGTCATACGTCCACTCTCCCAAGTTGCCGGCCGCCGTGCCACATCTTTCAAAGCAAGCCGCGACGCGAGGCGCGGGACGCACCCCACGTCATCCGTTCTGCCATCCCCTCACAGTTCTCTCAACTGTAACTGGTTCCGGACCGGGAATCAAGAGGGCCGTCGACACTTCGTCCCCGTCTCGACATCGCGGCGGTGATCGTTCGCACCGGCAACCGAACCCCATCCGGGGGTGCGAAAGCGGAAACGGCGTCTCGGCCTTGTGGCAGGAACGGCGGCCAAGCGCGACCACTCGGCCCACAGGGCACGTTGCCCTCCCTCCAGAGATCGGAATCCACTCTGTTCGCGCTTGGCTCGGTCCGCGAAGAGAAGGCGCCGGGGGAATCGATCCCAAGACCGGCAGTAGGCGGGATGTCGCGCAAGCTGTTTTTTCTTGGAACGTCCCGTTTGCGTTTGGTTTCGTTTGTGGTAAAGTACCTGTAGCAAACGTTTGATTAAAACGACTGTTGGGAGTGCGCCGGATGAATGAGTCGGAAGTACACGACACCACCCACGGGACCCGGGACCGGATCCTGCAGGCGGCCGGGCAGTTGTTCGCGGAAAAAGGGTTCCACGCCGCCGGCGTCCGCGAGATCTCGAAGCGGGCCCGGGTGAACATCGCGGCCGTCAATTACCACTTCGGCAGCAAGGAGCAGCTTTACGAGGCGGCCTTACGCCAGGTTTTTCTCCATCGCGGCGATCTACTGGATGCACCCGCGGAACCGGATTCGGAGCTGCCGCCGGAAGAATGTCTGCGTCGCTATGTGAGCGCTTTTCTCGAGATCGGCCTGGATCCGGCTCGGCCGGCCTGGCACCGGGCGCTGCATGGCCGAGAGATGCTCGAACCGAGCCCTGCACTGCGGCGCATCGCCCAAGAGATCATCCGGAAACGTTTTTCCCGGTTACGGGAGATCGTCCGGCGGATCGGCCGGGCCGCCCCGGACGATCCGCGCTTGGATTACTGCACCATCAGCGTTCTCAGTCAGTGCATATTCTACTTTCGCGGGCAGTTCGTCATGCCGTTGTTGCGCCCGGGCTGGCGCCTGGAGCCGGAGACGGCCGGGCGGATCGCCGAGCATATCACGGCGTTCTCATTGGGCGCTCTGCGCGGCCTGTTTCCAGAAAGTCCCGTGGATCGAGAATCGTGAAACGCATCAAACATCTCTTTTTTGTTCCACGTCGCCGCGCGTGCCGCCGACGGTATGCGGCGGTCGCCGTGCCGGCGGTGTTGCTTCCACTCTTTGTCGGGGGCTGCCTGCGGCCATCGGCCGTTGAAGTCGTTCCCATGCCCACCCCCCCTCCGCCCCGATTCTCGACTTCGGGACGGAGCACCGTGCCGGATGCGTGGTGGACGGCCTTCGGCGACAGCGGCTTGAACCGGATCGAGGTTCGGGTCATGGAGAACAATCTCTCGTTGCGCGCCGCATGGGAACGCCTCGCCCAGGCCCGCGCCCTGGCACAAGAGGCGGCCGCGACGCGCCTGCCGTCCGTGGATTCGTCGGCGGACGCAGCCCGCAGTCGGGGTCGGACCCGGTACGATGCCGGCTTCGGAAAAAACACCGAAACGGTGCGGAGTTCGCAAGTCGCACTGGGGGCGATGGCGGGGTATGAGGTGGACCTGTGGGGACGCGTCAGGGCCACCGTGGATGCGGCGCGGTTCGAGCTGCGCGCCGGACGCGAAGACGTGGACGCGGCGCGCATCACGCTCTCCGCCGAGACGGCCCGGACCTGGTTCGCTCTGGCCGCGGTGGCGGAAGAAACGGCGATTGTCCGCGAGCAGCTCCGGACCGACCTGCGGTACGAGTCGCTGGTCCGCTTGCGGCGGCGGCAGGGGCAAGCCGGCGCCGGCGATGTGTTGCAGCAGCAACAGCACACGGAGGCGGCGCGGGGCGACTTGGCCCGTCTCGAAGCCCGACGTACCCTTTTGGTGCACGCACTGGCCTACCTCGCCGGGACATCGCCGCAGCAATTCACGCTCCCGACACCCGCGCAACTTCGCGAGCTGCCGCCCCTGCCGGACGCCGGCCTGCCGGTAGACCTCATCCGGCGCCGGCCGGACGTGCGCGCCGCCAAGCTCCGGGTTGCGGCAGCCGACCGCCGTACCGCCGCGGCCATAGCCGACCGTTTTCCGCGATTGAGGCTTTCACTGCAGGGCCAAACTTCGGCCACCGCCGTTCCGGAGCTGTTCAGTACATGGCTGGCGAGCTTGGCCGCAGGTTTGACGGCCCCGGTCCTTGACGGCGGTCGACGCAGGGCCGAGGTGGAGCGGAGCCGAGCCGCGGCGGCGGAACTCCTGCACCGGTACGGAGACGCCTGTCTCCGCGCCTTACGGGAAGTCGAAGACGCCCTCGAGCAGGAGCGACGTCAACGCCAGATCCTGTCGAGTCTCGAGAAACAATTCGCGCTGGCAAAACGGGTACTCGACCGCGTGCGGGACAATTACGTCTATGGTCAGGTCGAGTACCTGCGGGTGCTGGATGCACTGCGGGCCTATCACTCTCTGCAACGGGCCTGCACCCGGGCTCGCGGCGAACTCTTCGCAGACCGGGTGGCCCTGTACCGCGCGCTGGCAGGCGGACTCGGGAAGGCGACCGCAAACGGAGTGGACCCAAAATGAGTCGATGGGGCAATTTCGGCAGGTGGATGGCTCGATTCGCCTTGGGGCTAACGCTCTTGGGCGTGGGCGGCGGCGGGTTTTATTGGCAACTGCGTACAGCAAAGCGCGCCGGTCGGGCGCAGCCCGCCAAAGAGGTGGTGCCGGTGGCCGTATTCACCGCCCGAGCCACCGACCGCACGGTGGTGGTGAGGGCCACCGGCCAAGTGGTCCCGTCCCGACGTCTCGAGCTGACGCCGCAGGTCGCCGGCCGGGTGATCGAGGTCGCGCCAAACCTCGAGCCGGGCGGACTGTTCCGGAAGGGGGACGTTCTGGTCCGGCTCGAGCCGGACGACTTCGCCGCAGTCGTGACCCAGGCGGAAGCCCGGCTGGCCGACGCCCAGGCCGCCTTGCGCCTGGAACAAGGCCGACAGAGGGTGTCGCGTCGCGAGTGGGAGGAACTGCCGCCCGACGACCGGCAAGGCGGCGTGGACGAAGACCTCATGTTGCGCCGACCGCAACTGCGACGCAGTGAGGCCGCGGTCAAGGCGGCCGAAAGCGTCTTGGCCCAGGCGCGGCGCAACCTCGAACGTACGGTTATTCGCGCGCCATTCGATGTGACCGTGCTCGATAAGTTCGTCGAAATCGGGCAACAGGTCTCACCGCAGACCCGCCTGGTTTCCCTGGCCGGAACGGCCCGCTGGTGGGTCGAGGCGGCCGTGCCGCTCGACGACCTTACGCAGGTTGAACTGCCCGACGCCGACGGCAACGGCGGCGCGGCCGCCCGGATAACACGGCGCAGTCAAGGGCGGTCGTTGATCAATCGACGGGGCCGGGTGGTGCGCCTGAGCCGGGACCTGTCGCCGGCCGGCCGACTGGCCCGGCTGCTGGTCGAGATCTCGGACCCACTGCGGCTCGAGGGCGCCGGCCGGGCCGCAGCAGCTTCCGGGACCGACACTTCCAAGGGACCGGCGGCCGCGACGCCCCTGCCGCTGCTCCTGAACGACTATGTCGAGGTGGCCATCACCGGGCGCGTCATGCGCAACATCATCGCCTTGCCGCGCCCGACGGTGCGAGAGGGGAACAAGGTTTGGATCATGGGCCCCGACAGTACACTCGAAATTCGCGCGGTCGAGCCGATCTGGCGCACGCGCACCCAGATCTGGGTTCGAGCCGCCCCGCCGGAGGAGGCGCGGGCCGGTCGAGGCGTGGCGCCGGGTGAGAGAATCGTTTCCTCGGGAGTCCCGGCCGCGCTGCCGGGCTTGGCCCTGCGCGTCCTCGGCACGGGACGGACGGAGACCGGCGGAGCGGCTCCCGCGCCGCAACGGCCTGCTCGGACCCCGGAGAAATGACGATGCCGGAAAAGACAGAAGACAAAGAAGGCTTGACCGGCCTGATGACGCGCCGGCCCGTGGCGGCAAACCTGCTCATGGTCTTCCTGCTCGTCGGCGGCTTGATAATGAGCTTCCGGATCAAGCAGGAGGTGTTCCCGGAATTCCAGTTGGACTTGGTGACGGTCACGGTACCTTACCCCGGCGCCGGTCCGGAAGAAGTGGAAAAAGGAATCGTCGAGGCCGTCGAGGAAGAGGTCCGCGGTCTGGACGGCGTCAAGAAAGTGAGTTCGACCGCAGCCGAAGGCGTCGGCACGGTGGTCGTGGAACTGATGGAGGGAACGGACGCCAACAAGGCGCTCCAGGACGTCAAGAACGCCGTGGACAGCATCACGACCTTTCCGGAAGACGCCGAGCGCCCCCTGATCCGATTGGCCACCACACGCCACCAAGTGATTTCCCTCGTGCTGTTCGGCGACGTACCCCGTCACGCCATGCGCGACCTGGCCGAACGAGTCAGGGACGAATTGCTCGCCAAGAAGAACATCACGCTGGTGGACCTGTCCGGTGTGCGGCCCATGGAAATCGGTGTCGAGGTCCCGCGGGACACGCTCCGCAGGTATGGGCTGACGCTGGAACAAGTGGCCCGGACGATTCGGGCCTCGGCCCTCGAACTGCCGGGCGGCGGCGTCCGGACCCGATCCGGAGAAATCCTCTTGCGGGTCTACGAACGCCGGGATTGGGGCAGCCAATTTCGGAATATCCCGGTAATCAGCCGGCCCGACGGCAGTCGTGTGCTCCTGGGCGATATCGCCACCATCAAGGACGGGTTCGCCGAAACCGACGATTCGGCTTGGTTCGACGGCAAGCCCGCCGTGATGCTCAACGTCTACCGCATCGGGAAACAGACCCCGATCGACGTGGCCCGTACGGTCAAAGAATACGCCGCCGATCTCGAGAAGCGCCTGCCGCCCGGTGTGCGTGTCGCTCCCTGGGACGACGCGTCGGAAATCTACGCCGACCGGATGCGGCTGCTTCTGAAGAATGGAACCATGGGGCTGGTGCTCGTGCTCCTCCTGCTCGGCGCGTTTCTCGAGACGAAGCTGGCGTTCTGGGTCGCCATGGGCATTCCCACCTCGGTCATCGGATCGCTCCTGTTCCTGCCGATCATGGGCGTTTCCATCAATATGATTTCCCTGTTTGCCTTCATCATTACCCTGGGGATCGTGGTCGACGACGCCATCATTGTGGGCGAGAACGTGTACAGACTCCGGCAGGAGGGCCGCCCGTTTCTCGAGGCAGCCATCGAGGGCACGCGCCAGATCGCCATGCCGGTGGTGTTTTCGGTCCTGACGAACATCGTGGCCTTTCTTCCCATGTTTTACGTGCCGGGGGTGATGGGCAAAATCTTCAAAGTGATTCCGGCGGTGGTCATCATTGTGTTTTCGATCTCCCTGGTCGAGGCCCTGCTCATTCTCCCGGCCCACCTCGGACACTCGCGGCGGTCGGAATCTCGGGGCGTCTTCGGCCTGCTCCAGCGGCTCCAGGGCTGGACGAACCGGGGACTCGGCTGGGTCATCGAGCGCCTGTACCGACCTGCGGCCGAACAGACCTTGGCGCACCGGTACATTGCCTTTTGCGCGGGTATCGCCTTGTTGCTGCTGACCGTCGGATACGTAAAGAGCGGGCGGATCAGCTTGATCGCCATCCCACGGGTCGAGTCGGACATGGCCGCGGTGAACCTGGTGCTGCCGTTCGGCAGTCCCGCCTCCCGGACCCGGGCCATTCTCGCCCGGCTCGAGGCCGCGGCAAATCGACTCATGGAGGAATACGGGGGCCGGGCCAAGATTTGTCGGGGCGTCTTTGCTCACGTCGGCGGACTTGCCAGCGGCCGCGGCCCGATGGCCCGGGGCGGGGGGGCGGGCGTCGGCCACCTGGGCACCGTGCTGGTCCTCTTTGTCGGAGCGGACCGACGACCGTTCTCGACCCAGGAATTCGTGGCGCGTTGGCGAAAAATGACAGGCCCCGTGGCGGGCGTCGAGTCCCTGGTCTTCAAATCCGACATCGGCGGACCGTCCGCCGGCGACGCGGTCAACATCCAGTTGGCCCACTGGAACATCGACACGCTCGAGGCCGCCGCCGCCGATCTGGCCGGACGCATTCGCCGGATCGGCGCCGTCCGGGACGTGGACGACGGTTTCTCGCCCGGCAAAATTCAGTGGAATTTCCGAGTCCTGCCTGAAGGCCGAAGCCTCGGTCTGACCGCCCTCGAGATCGGACGGCAGGTCCGGAACGCCTATTACGGCGCCGAAGCCCTCCGACAGCAACGCGGCCGGAACGAGGTCAAAGTGATGGTCCGCTTCCCGAAAGCCGACCGCGACCGGCTGCACAGCGTCGAAAACTTCATCCTGCGGAGCCCGCTCGGCGGCGAAATACCACTCAGGGAAGCCGCAACAGTCCGACCCGGCCGCGCCTACACGGTCATCAACCGCGTGGACGGACGCCGTACCGTCAATGTGACCGCCGATGTGTTCCCGCGTTCCATGACTTCTCCGGTCCTCAGCAGTCTCCTCGACGGCCCCCTGCCCGAAGTGCTGCAACGGTATCCCGGATTGACCTATTCCCTCGAAGGCGAGCGCCGGGAACTGCGAGACAGCATGCAAAGCCTGGTGCAGGGATTCTGCCTGGCCATGATCGCCATTTTCGCCATGCTCGCCATACCCTTCGACAGCTACTCCCAACCCCTGATCGTCATGACATCCATCCCCTTCGGGATCGTGGGAGCCGTGCTCGGACATGTCATGATGGGGTACAACATCTCCATCATCAGCATGATGGGGATCGTGGCCCTCTCCGGTGTGGTGGTCAACGACTCCCTGGTCTTGATCGATTACACGAACCAATGTCGGAGGCAGGGCCTGGCGGCCAAGGAGGCCCTGATGGCCGCCGGCATACGCCGCTTCCGCCCCATTCTGCTGACATCGGTGACCACTTTCTTCGGACTCATGCCCATGATCTTCGAAACCTCGGTCCAGGCACGCTTCCTGGTTCCCATGGCCATCTCCCTGGGATACGGCATCCTTTTTGCTACGGGCATAACCCTCTTGCTTGTGCCGGCGTTATACTTGATTCTGGAAGACCTCCACCGGGCCCATGATTGGCTTCGAGGTCGGCCTCGCTCCGCCCCCGGGACCGGTCCGGAAATCGCCGCCGACAGGAGGATTTGACATGCGCCCGCAGTGGTGTAGAGTAGCTGCCGAGTGACGAAAGCGCGGCGCGGCACGGGGCCGTGCCGGAAAGGCCGGGGCACAATGGGTCCCTTCTCGATACATTATCGGACCTTTGCAGCGGTTGCTGTACTCGGCCCGGCGGTGAACGCTGCCGGGGCGCTCGAGTGCAGTTGATCTGATCGTCATCTCACTTCCGAAACGAACCCAGCAGCGCTACCGTCGGGCAAACGCCCGCAGGGTGGCGTTTTTTTTGGCCTGGATTGTCCGGGAGGCGGGGGCGCAGGTGAATCCAATTCCGTCGCAAAGAAGCGTTCCGGAATCCGGGTCGGTCGTCCCGCCGCACGAGGCCCCATGGGCGTGGACGAGTGGTCTTCAGACAAAAAGCATCGTGGAGATATGGGAGAACGAGCAATGACACACCAGCGCAAAACCGCAACCACTGCCGTGCATCCTGCGGCCGCGGGGGCGGCCGGCCCGGAGATGAAAGGCGCCGAAATCGTCATCCGCGCCCTCGAACGGGAGGGCGTGGACATGATCTTCGCCTATCCCGGCGGCGCCTCCATGGAGCTGCATCAGGCGTTGCTGAATTCACCTATTCGCGTCGTGCTGCCGCGCCACGAGCAGGGCGGGGCGTTCGCCGCCAACGGCTATGCGCGGGCCACGGGGCGGGTCGGCGTGTGTATGGCCACCAGCGGCCCCGGCGCCACCAACCTGATCACCGGCATTGCGGACGCCTACATGGACTCCGTGCCTCTGATCGCCATCACCGGCCAAGTCCCGCAACGTTTCATCGGCAAAAACGCTTTCCAGGAAACGGACATCATCGGAGTGACGCGGCCCATCGTCAAACACAGTTATCTGGTGCTGAATGCGGCCGATATTCCGAAAGTCATGGCCGAGGCGTTCTATCTGGCCGCTTCCGGCCGACCCGGCCCGGTGGTCATCGACTTGCCCAAAGACGTGCAACAGGCCCGGTGCGCGCCCGACTTCCCCGCCCGGATCAAACTGCCCACCTACCGCCTGCGCACCGAACCGTCCGATGCGGAGGTCGAGGCCGTCCGCGAGGCCATCCGCGCCTGCGAGCGTCCGTGCGTCTATGCAGGCGGCGGGATCATCGCCGCCGGCGCCCACCAGGAACTCCGGAAGGTGGCCGAGGCCTACAACCTGCCGGTGACCACCACGTTGCTCGGACTCGGCGCCTTCCCCGAAAGCCATCCGCTGTCGCTCAAGTGGCTCGGAATGCACGGCGCCTACTACGCCAACTGCGCCGCGAACGAGTGCGACCTGCTGCTGTGCATCGGCGCCCGCTTCGACGACCGCGTCACCGGCAACGTGGCCTCTTTCGCGGAGCACGCCACGGTCGTTCACGTGGACATCGACCCGTCGGAAATCAACAAGAACAAGAAAGCCGACATCGGCATCGTCTGCGACGCGCGGCAGTTCCTGCAGAAACTGCTCGAGCACCCCGTCCGTAAAGAGTACGCCGCCTGGCATGCCCGGATCGAAGCCTGGAAGCGCGATTACCCCTTCTCCTACAATCCGGATGAAGAATCGATTCAGCCCCAGCACGTCATCGAGACACTGTACGAATTGACCGGCGGCAAGGCGCTGATCGTCACGGGCGTCGGCCAGCACCAGATGTGGGCCGGGCAGTTCTATAAATTCGAACGACCGCGCCAGTTCCTGACATCCGGCGGTCTCGGCGCCATGGGGTTCGGACTGCCGGCGGCTATCGGCGCGAAGCTGGGCTGCCCGGACGCGCTGGTGGTCTGCATCGACGGCGACGGCAGTTTTCAGATGAACATCCAGGAACTGGGCACCGTCTTCGCCGAAGAGGTCGGGGTCAAGGTCGTGATCCTGAACAACCAGCACCTGGGCATGGTCGCCCAGTGGGAAGACCGCTTCTACGGCAGTCGGCGCGGAGACACCGTGCTGAGCAACACCCGGGTGGACCGGCCGTACCCGGACTTCGTGCAGATCGCCAAAGGGTTCTTCGTTCCGGGCCGGGAAGTGAATTCCCGGGACGAACTGCAACCGGCCCTCGAAGAAATGCTGGCCGCCGAAGGCGCATTCGTTCTCGATGTCCACACCGGCTACCAGGAACACGTCCTGCCGATGATTCCGGCGGGCGGCTCCTACCGGGAAAGCATTCTCGAATAGGTCGAGCCCGGGCGACGGTCGTCGGGACCGCTCGCGCCCCGGACGACGGCCCGTCGCGCCGTGGCGCGGTAACGGCGGAAGCCGCAGCGGCGGTTTGTGCTTGGTTGTCCCGCCGCGGAGACCGCGGACTCCAACACGTTTCGCCCGGAGATCTCGCGATGAAGCGACAGCCCCTGGAGTCGAAACTCTGAACCTCGGACGCGGACGTCGGGATGACTTTGCGGCTCCGGCCTGTTTGCTCGGATGTGTTGACTTGGGCGGACGGTCCCGGGCCACGGTTGCACTCCGCAGCCCACGCTCCGGAGCGAACGGTCGGGAACAGGCGTTCAACTTGCCCGGTTCGCGAACTCGGGCCATTTGGCACTCTCAGGTCTGTCATGTCGGGAGAAGCCGTTGCCATGCCACACCGAATTCAACCGCTGACAGAGTTGCCGGCTGCCGACAGCGTACTGGTCGCACCGTCGCTTTTGGCGGCAGACTTCGCAAGGTTGGACCGGGAAATCCGCGCCGCGGCCGACGGCGGCGCCGACGTGTTGCACCTGGACATCATGGATGGGCATTTCGTGCCCAATCTCTCCTTCGGTCCGCCCGTGGTCCGCGCCGTCCGTCCGGTCACATCGCTGCCGTTCGACGTGCACCTGATGCTCGCCCATCCCGGCGCGTACGTCCGGCCCTTTGTCGAAGCCGGCGCGGACCACATCACCTTCCATGTCGAGATCGAGGGGAACGTCCGCGAACTCCTCGCGACCGTCCGGGAAACAGGCTGTTCTGTCGGGCTCTCGTTGAAGCCGGCGACCCCGGCGGCGGTCCTGGCGCCGTATCTCGATCAATTGGACCTGGTCTTGGTAATGACCGTCGAGCCGGGGTTCGGCGGGCAGTCTTTCCGCGAAGATGTGGCGCCCAAAATCCGCGAACTCCGCCAGATGATCGACCGCGGCAAGCGTCCGGTACACCTTGAAGTCGACGGCGGCATCAAGCCGGACACGGCCCGGACCGTGCTCGACGCCGGCGCCAACCTGCTGGTGGCCGGGACGAGTGTGTTCCGCGCGCCGGACGGGCCGGGGGCCGCAATCCGCCGACTGAAAGAAGCCGGCAACGCGCCCGCCTTTTCTTCCCCTCGGGAATGAAACCGAACAGGCGCGGCGACTCGCTCAATCGACGCATGCCGCTTCGTACCGGCGCATCATCTCCAGCTCCCGGGGAAGATGCACTTCCCATGGATCGCTCCAGTTGATCCACTCTCCGCTGAGAAAACCCTCGAAACCGGCCGCGGTCAGCAACTCAATGGCGCGGCGGTGGTCGATCGCCCCTTGCCCGATCGGGACCAGGTCGAGCTTTCCGTCCGCTTCCACCCCGTCGTGAACATGCAGGTGACGGACCCATGCCCTCAACGCCTCGAACGCCGAATCCATGGTGGCGTTGCCGCGCCGGATCGGGTGCATGATGTCCCAGTTCACGGCAATGGCCGGATGGTCCACCCGACGCATCACGGCCGCCACGTGGTTCGGGTCGCACCACGCGTCATGGGTTTCCATACACACGGTCACCCCTCTTCCGGCGGCGTGCTCGGCCAGGGCCGAGAGCGAATCGGCTACCTGCGCGACCGCCGCTTCCCGAGCCATGTCCGCGGGGAATTGACCGCCGAACACCCGGATCGCCGCCGCGCCCAGGTCCGCGGCCAGGTCGATCGCGGCGTGCGCGCGCTCAACGTGGGAGTCGGCGTCTGCGGGGTCCGCAAAACGACACGATGTGGCGATGCAGGCCACGGCAATGCCGCGGGATTCGGCAAGCCCGCGGAGTTCGCGCCGCGCGCCCGCGTCGGCCTCGGGCTCGACCCCGTGCGCATGACCGCTGCCGATACGCGGCTCGACCCCGTCGTACCCGAAGCGTTCCGCGGCCGCCACGACCTCTTCAAAGCTGAGTTCCGGACACGAAAACGTCATGAACGAATACTTCACGAGATACTCCTCCTTGCTTGTCGGGCTCTTTCGAGTCGGTCGCGCATCCTGCCCGACCGATGAGCCGTCGGCTGTGAACGCGAATCGCACGCCATCCGGTCGACTTGCGTTGGGCGTCGACCTCAAGGTATACTCATGCGCCTTCACCTGCCACCGCGACCGCAGACCGTCGGTCGGGTTCCACCGGGGTTGTGGGACGGTGCGCTCGCAGCGAAGGTTGTGAATAGCAGAGTGTCGCAGAATTGTCCGGACGGTCCTTCAGAGGCTGCGAGTCCGCCGGCGCTCCAGATCGTTCTGAGGCAATCGGTCGTCAGGCCAGCGCGCGGGCTTGCCGCGACTCGGGGCGAAGCTCCTGAAACTCGATGCGGTGGCCGTCCGGATCGAAGAAATTGTAGAGGCGCGAGCCGTCGGTCCCGGTCATGATTTCATCGTGCCGGCTCGATTCCGGCGGCAGACGTTTCCGCAGGTCGGTTACGGCGGCCTCGATGTCCGCGACTTGCAGGGAAAAATGTGCGTGCGGCGGTGCGTCCATGCCCGGACGAGGCGCGAACAGCTCGATGAAGCTCTGGCCCGCAGCATGCAGGTAAACGATCCACGTTTTTCCGTCCCGGACGAGCCGGAACGCCTCGTCGAGGCCGAGCACGTGGGTATACCAAGCCAGGGAACGCCCGAGGTCCGTGGTCTGAATCCCCACGTGGCTGAGGCGCGTGATGTGTCGATTCATGGAGTGTGCCTTCCCCGCGACCGCGAACGAGATACGCGCGAAAAACCGACCGGTGGGCCGCCCGGGTCATCCGGAAGCGGTCGAATTACCGTGCGGAGTTCGCACGGATATCAAAAGCCATGAGTACATCGTCGTGCCGGATATAGAGTCGTCCGCCGGAAACCACCGGATGCGCCCAATGCTGACGCGTGCCTTCCGTGATGCGGAGTTTGCCCCGGACCTTGCATCCCCTGGGACCGACTTCGAGCAGGCCGACCACGCCGCGCTCACTATAGCAGTACAAGCGATTGTCGGCATACACGACGGCCCCTTTGCCTACCCCCTGGTTCTGCCAGTAAACCTTGCCCGTCTGGAAATCGATGCAGACCAGCCCGCGATTGTTCGTCCCATAGACGCACCGACCGATTTTCACCAATCCGCCGTGGTGCGTGTCCGGGACAGGCGACCGCCAAACTTGTTTGACGCCCCGGCCGTTCGGGGCGATCTGGAGAAGTTCGCTGCCCTGCCGATAGTCGCTCGAAATGAAAACCATCCTGTTCTCGAAAATCGGGGTGTTGGGATGGACGGCGTAGCGGTTCTTGTGCGGCCGGTGCCAAAGGAACCCGCCGGTGTCGGCATTGACGCCGATCGCGCCGGTCTCCACCATTGTCAACAGCATCCGGCCGCGACCGAACGGGACAATGATCGGCGAACAATAGGCACTCTTGGCGTCGATGGGCGGATCGCAGACCCAAACTGTCTTGCCGGTCTTCTTGTCCAGGGCCACGACCAGGGCGTCCGGCCCCCCGGGCGTGCAATAAAGCCGGGACGCGTCCGTGAGCACGGACTCGGCGATCTGCCAGGTGATATTGCGCCCGCCGAACTTCGCAAACGTGTCCACATCCCACAGCTTTCGGCCCGACTCGGCGTCCCAGCAACTCACCACGCCGTAACTGCTCATCACGTACACCCGGCCGTCGTCCCAGGTCGGGGTGGTGCGGCTGCCGCGCAGGCCGCCCTTGGCAGATTCCCGGCCGTACGGGTATTCGCGCAGTTTCTTTCCACCGACCGAAATGGCAGTGACTTTCCCGCGACCGCCCACTTGCCCCGCAACGTAGATCACGCCTCGGGCAACCGCCACCGTACCATACCCTTCGCCGAGGCCGGAGACGGACCAGACCTTGCGGGGCCCGGCTGCGGGCCATTCCTGCATCAAACCCTTTTCCCGGGAAATCCCATCCCGGTTCGGCCCGCGCCAGCAAGGCCAATCGGCCCCGTCCGACACGCGTCCCGCACTTCCCACAACAAAGCACATCGCGACCAACCATCGGTTCATAGCAAATCCCTTTTCTTGTCCTCTTGTTGGCGGCGCCCCGAAAAACCGACGCGGTTGGCCCGCTCGGCTGCGGGATCTATGGTATGGCCGGTCCGGCAACTCTCCCGGCGTCAGCGCGCATGAAACAGTACTATGTCAATCAAATTACATCAACTCCCTGTTCCGGAAACCGCAGCACCGGCACGGGAAATCGTCTTTCGGGCCGGGGCGCTCGGCGATTTCCTGCTCACCCTCCCCCTTCTCCAGGCCCTTGCCGGGACCGGTCGGCCGCTCCTGCTGGTGAGTCGGCCCGCATACGGTTGCCTGCTCCCGGCAGACGTGAACCTCGAAGCATTCGTGGACGCCGAAGGGCCCGACACGGCGGCCCTCTACGCGCCCGCCGAAACCGCGCCCGCCGCTTTTCGGGAGCGGTTGCCCGGCGCCCGTCTGCACTTCTTCGTACGCAAGGATGCCGCGCTCGAAGCCCGACTCCGGCGATTCGGCGCCGCCGAAGTAGTATGGCACGACCCCCGCCCTTCGGGGCCGCCCCACGCGGCGTGCCGTTTTCTCGCCGCCGCCGGGTTCCCCGCACCCCCCGCCCTGCTCACCCGGCCGATACTCGATGGCCGGAGTCGGCGGCGGAGACCCGGTCCGGCCATACTATGGTTGCACCCGGGGAGCGGCAGTCGGGCCAAGAACTGGCCGATCACCGTCTTTGCGAAGTTCGCAGCCGCTTGGCAATACGACCGGCGCGGCGCCGTCATGGTCTCATCCGGTCCGGCGGACCGCGAACTCGCCGGCCCGTGTCGTGCGGCCCTGCGCGAGTTCGGCGCCGCGGCCGAATTCCTGGACAGACCCGCCCTTGGCGAACTCCGCGACCGACTGGCGGCCGAGGCCGATCTGTACATCGGCAATGACAGCGGCGTCACACACCTGGCTGCCGCTCTCGGCGTGCCGACCGTGGCCCTGTTTCGGTGCACGGACCCCCGGGTCTGGCGGCCGCTGGGCAACACGATTGTCCTCCCCCATGAGTGGTTCTCATCCCCCCTGCGTTCTCAGCTTTCGTGCCTGCACTTGCCGATGACGTACTCCTGCAGCGCCGGGCTGAGGGACACGAATTGGGACGAGAACCCGAACACACGAACCATGATGTGACCGTGGTTCTCCGGATCGCACTGGGCCGCCCGCAACTGATCTTCGCTCAAGACATTGATGCCGATCTCCATGCCTCCCTCGTCGAAAAACGTCCGCAGGGCCGCGTCAAGCCCTTCCAAACCCCGATCGGGCGCCGCCAGGCAGGGGTGGATGTCCACGATGTAGGACACACCGCCGGAAGTCTTGCTGAAATCCAAACGCGAAACGGAGCGGAGTTCGGCCGTCAGGCCCGACAGATTGCGGCCATGTGCGGGGTTGCAGCTTGTGGACAGCGGTTCTGCGGCGTGCCGGCCGTCCGGCAATGCTCCGGTGACCTTTCCAAAATGGAAGACAGCCTGGGGCGAGGTCCCGAAGATGAGGGGCAAGTGCGGCCCGCCTTCCAAAGTCGGCACCCGGGCCACCTCGTTGCAGTAGAACGCCGCTTCCGCCGCGGCGATGCCGTCCACCGCCGGGTCGTCGTTCCCGAATTTGGGGGACCGGGTCAACAGCATCTGCCGCAGGTCCTCTCGACCGTCGAAATCACTCTCCAAGGCGGCCCGCAGGTCCGCCAGCGGAATCAGACCCCGCTCGAATACCAGGGACCGAATGGCGGCAAGCGCGTCGGCCACGTTGGCAATGCCGAACAGGTTCACCCCGGCAGGATTGTAGAGGGCCCCGCCGTCGGTCACGTCCCGGCCCGAATCCAAGCATCCCTCCGTGCAGGCGCTGAGGAAGGGGAACGGCAGATTCCGGGCCTGAAAACGATACGCCCGCAGATCCTGCTCGAGCGCCAGCCGAATGCAGTAAGCGGCGCGTTCGCGGTAGGCGGCGTGCAGTTCCTCATAGGTTGCGAACTCCGCAGCGTGTGGTCTCCCCACCCGCTTTCCGGTCCGGGGACAACGCCCGCCGTGAAGCGTGATTTCGAGGACCTTCGCCAGGTTCACGGCGTGGCACATGGTGCGGCTGTTGCATTTCCCGGGGATCGTGAGTTCAACGCACCCGACGGCCGCATAGTCGCGTGCGTCCGCCAAGGGGAAGCCGCTTTTGACCAAGGCCTGCACGGTCACCTCGTCATTCCAGAAATCGGGACGGCCCAACCCCAGGGCGGCCACCTCGAGGGCCTTCCGGAAAAAATCGGGGGGCGTATCCCGGTGAAGGCGGACCGCCAGGTCCCGGGGGGTCCGAAGCCGTTCCATTGCCTTCAGGCAAAGCCACGACAAAGGGTTCGTGCCGTCCGTTCCTGCCGGGGTCAGGCCTCCGATGGTCGTATGGTGGAAGTCGAACGTCCGATAGCACTTCAGAAAAAGACACTCGATCAGTTCCAGGGCTTGATCTTCGGTGATGACGCCGGCATCGAGGTCGTTTTCGAGATAGGGCCACAGGTATTGGTCCAAACGACCGAAACTGGTGGCGGTCCCCACGCATTCGGCGTCGTTGACGAGAATGCAGAACCAAGTGCACTGAAGCGCTTCCCAAAAGCTGCGGGCCGGCTCTGCCGGCACCCACCGGCAGACGGCGGCGAGGTCCCGCAGTTCCTGCTGCCGCCCAGCGTCCGAACACGCGGCCGCCCGATCCTCCAGCCAATCGGCCCAGCGGCGAGCGTAATCGATCATCGCCTCGTAGGCGATCACCAGGGAGCGATACACGATGCGGCGGGGCCGGGTCTGCTCGTCCGTGCCCCGGAGGCTGTCCAGTCGCCCCTGAGCCCGGTCGCGCAGGGCGGTCGCCCCGTGTTGCAGCAGCATCTGACAGCGGGGCAATCGGTGCCCGCCCTCGATGCCCCAGGCGCTGAACGCTCCTGTCGTCATCGCCTCCCGTGTCTCTACCGGCGATTCAAGCCCGGCCGTCCGAGGTGGATGGCGCTTCTGCCATGCCCGCAGCGCTTCGACAAACTCGCGGGGGACCGGGCTCCCCGCCAACGCCTCGATTCTGCGCCACGCCTCGGGATGCATGGCGGCATTCACCCACTCGTAGCCTTCGTGTATGCCGGGATGAAGCGCGAGAGTGCGGCGAACGCGTCCCGCCAGCAGGTCCCCGGGATCCAGGATCAGTTTGCGCGTACGGAGATAGTCGGCCACGGCCTCGGCCAGGCGAATGGCCGGCGGCTCCCGGGCAAACCGGTCGTAGGCCCGCATGATGGCCCGGCCCCGTTCGGTGGGGTCGGGTTCGTTGGCCCAGGAAAGGGCCAGCTCGCGCAAACGGGTCACCCGAGGCGAAAGCAAGTGTCCTCTTCCCGGGGTCGGCCCAGTGACGGCTTCGCTCCTGTCGCATTGCATCGCCATGGTTGTTGGCCTTTCAACCGGAACTCGCGCGCCGCCCCCTCCGCCGGCCCCATAACGCCCCGGGTGGGGTGCGATTCTCCTCACGGCGCCCGAAGTTCGTAGTAGATCGTCCGGTAGCGGGCCCCGATGGAGAAGGTGAAATCGACGTCTGTTGCGGTGGGTTCGAGCGGTTGTCCGCGCTTCCCGGTCAGCGGGTCGAGGGCGTGAATCTCCATACGTGCGGCGTGCGAACTCCGCAAAGTCAGTTTCGCGGCCACCGGCTCGGCCAAGACCGGCCCTTTCCCCATGACTTCCAGGCGGCCCCCGCCGCATTTCGTGTCCGCGTTGCGCGCGTTGGCCACGGCGACCAGCAAAAGACGGGTCGAGTCACGGACCGGGCGTCCGTCCAGGCTGATGAGCCCGACGGTGGCGAAACGTGTTGCGGACTCGATGCCGAGGTCGGTCAGGCGGTCCTCCATGTCGGGCAATCGGTGAATGAACCCGGTGGCGATCTGGGTCCGCGGGGTATCGATCAACAGCACGCTTTCATCCGCATGCCGGCGAATTTGGCCGGTGTCGGAAACGACCGTCTGCCGCGAACTCCGCGTGTTGCCGAGTCGTTCGAGGGCCGTGGCATAGAGGTCTTCGGGCAACGCATCTTTCGAGGCGGACATGGGCCAATCGAGGCGAGCGGCGCCCCTGGGGGTCAGTCGCGTTTCGATCCGCGCCAGGGCGGGCAGGAACGGCATTCGCGCCAGGACCGAACGATTCTCCCAGACCCTTTCGGGGTCGTAGCCGATCATGACGACTTTCCGGGCCGGAGCGACGTCGCCGCGTCGAAAGAGCAGCGAGCAGAGCGGAGACAGGCCCCAGGTCGCGGGGTCGGTCTGTTGCGAGTGAACCAAGATGCCGGGGGTCTTGTGAAAGCGCTCCCAGCGCCCGCCGTCGAATGAACCTGTGGCGCAGTAAAAGAGGAGCGCGTCCCAATCCTGGTAGGCCGCGAAGGCGGCCATGGTGGGCAGACCCTCACAGCGATAGTCGTTCGGGAAGCAATAGTTCCATTCGCCGGCGACCACGGGACGGCCTGCAACCTTGGCCCGGGCAAAGGTGGGGACCATGGGCAAGCTCCACGCGGGACCGCGAACGGCCGGACGGTTCCGGTAGGTTATGGGCCGGACGCGCACGTTTGGATGGTCCCAATAGGCGTGGTCACCGAGAAAATCCATCCCTCGGCTGGCCCACAGGTCCCCGAGCGTGAAGGTGATGTTCGTGCCGGAAATCGGGGCCTTGACCCCGATCCCCCGGAGGAACGCCCGCATTTCCTCGAGGTACCGGTATTGGAGGATGGCGCCGAAACGGCGGGAAACGGCATCACCGCCACCAAGGCTCTCGGGCAAGGGCCGCTCGGGTAGTTTTTCGGCCCGGAGCCATGCCTTCCACTTCTTTTCCAGCTCCTCGAGGTACGGCCCCGGCAGGCGCTGCCGGAGCGACCCCCAAGTCAACGTCATGGAGTTTTCGTTGGTGATTTCGTACATGCAGACGGCAGGGTCGTCGCAGGTCCGCAATTTCGTGTACGGGTTGCGATGCGTGAACAGCATCCGCGCCAGTTTCTTCTGGGCATCGATCAGATCGCGATCGAAGATAGACGCCAACTTGAGCCCCTTGCTCCCACCCGGAAGTTTCTTCTGAAGCAACCGGCCGAAGAGCATCCCGTCGTTCAGGTCCATATACACATAGACGCCGTTCTTCTTCAACTCCGCGATGAAGTACTCGAACCGGTCCAGGGCTTCCGGGTCGAGGTTTCCGTCGGGTGCAATCATGGTCTTGTCGTAAATGGCATAGAGGTGAAGGCGGACTAGATTCGCGCCCTGTCGGGCCAGGCAGCGGGCGATGCCGGGCGCATCCTCCTTTGGCGGGAAAGGGCCGTGCAGGGCGGCGTTCGTCCCCCAAAAGCGCACGGGGCGGCCATCGGCGTCAGCAAAGACGAAGTGGCCGTTGCGGACTTCGAGGAACCCGAACTTTCCCGCCGGCTTGTGATTCAGGTCGCTCCGGTCGAGGGCAGTGCCGGGTTGGATGCCATCGTTCCAGGCGATCCGGCATGGGAACCAGGAACGGGTGTCGACCACGGGGTTTTCGCGTTCGGCAAAAACCTGATCCAGGAGTGTCAATTGATCGGGAGCGAGCCCGCCGGCGGCCACTCCGGTGGCCGCCAGGAGGATGGGTACGCTTCCGGAGTCCGTGGAACGAAACTCGATGCTCCGTATGACGGTCTCGGGACGCGGGGTTTTCCAGCGCATGAAGTACAGACCGACGTCCGCCTGTCCGTTGTTCCCGCGCCAAGCCACCCGAGCCGCCAACGGTTCGACGCCCCCCCACCAATCGTTGACTTCGATCCCGTACCGCACCGGGACCACCGCGGTGCGTCCATCGGCGTAGGTGACGACAACCTCGGCGACGGGCTGGCGGAACTCCGCCTGCCAGGCGGCCGTGAGCAGGAAGTAAATCCGGTCGAGTTTCCGGCCGACGGCGACCGGGCCGGACGTGAGCGGGAAACCCGGTCGTTCTTTGCCGCGCAGCACCACGGCACGGTCGGTCACGGTGAACGGGACCCCGATGAACGTGTGCTTGCCGGGCCGGAACACGCGCAGGTCGTTGGGGCCCTGATCGGTCCAGCCGCCTTTGCCGTCGTCCGCGATGTCGTCCGTCAGGCCGCGGTTGGCCGCCGCGCCGATATTCAGCGGGACGAAGGCCGAGTGCCGAGACGGTTCGGCCTCTACCCGCAAAACGGCCACGGCACGACAGCCTTTTTTCGGATCGTAGGGCGGTGCGAAGCGCAGGCGAAATTCGTGCGACCATGCCGTCTTGCGCAGGTCATCCAAACTCCACGGCGCCGTGGATCCCGTGAAATCGAGCACGAACCGTCCGAGGAAGCTGTCGAGCGTGAACCCTTTCTCGCTGCGAAGTGCGTCGTTGCCCTTGCCGACCGGTGCGAACTCCGCAAGGACCGGTGCCGGAATCCGAACGCAGAGTTCGATATTGCGGGCACGCGCGTCGGGTTTGACCTCGAACTCCCAACGGGCTTCCGTCTGGCCGTCGGTGTTGATCACGGATTTGGTGAGGGTGATGAGCCGCGATTCGAACCGGACCTCGGAACGGTTTCCGCGTCTCCGGATCCGGGGTCGGGTCGCGTGCATGCGGTCGAGGCCCTTCCAGTGTTCATCCATGACCAGGAGCGAATCTCCCGTGAAGACCGTGGCGCCGCCGTACCGGAGCATAAACCCCCCGTTGTCGCCGATGACGCCGGTCTGGGCGTAAAGCCCGGGCGCCAGGAGTACGACGACGAGTGCCGGCAACAACCGGCGCACAGGATTGAGTTCCGTTTGGGGCCGGGATGACAGTTGCATGGCAATCCCTCTGTTCTGGCGACCGATCTCCGGCCGTACGATCAGCATCTTGCTCAAACATCGCGCAACCTGGAGTGAAGTTTCTTGGGCGGAAAGCCTCGCCGGACTGGGCCGCGGATGCTGTTGGGATGCTGGTACTGCTGCGCGGACGTTACACTCCACAGAGCGCTGCGTCCAGTGCGGCGGCGTGAAACAGCACACTGCCCGCCGCACCCGGCGCGATCGGCATTGCCCGGGCTGAAAAAGGGCAGCGAAAAGGTATATTCGGCGAGCAGCCCTCGGAATGGTCCGCCGGTTCGGCGGATGGTCGAGGCTGCCCCCTGCAACCGGGTCCGGACGATCCTACGATGTGCTGTAACCGTCGAGTTTCGTTTTATTTCGTGGTAATGAGAAGGTCGAGGAGAACGGACGATGAAAACCAAGGTGGGGCTTTGCGGGTACGGTCCGATGGGGCGGATGCACGCGCAACTTCTGAATCGCATCGAACAGGTGGAGTTGGTCGGGATTGCGGACGTGCAGGAAGATCTCCGCAACCAAGCGGCCGAAGAACTGGGTGTCCCGACATGGGCTTCCGGTGAAGAACTGATCGACGCGCGGATCGCGGATGCGGTCTACGTGGTGACTCCGACCTACCTGCACGGCCCGCTGGCGATTCGGGCCCTCGAACAGGGTATGCACGTGTTCACCGAAAAACCCATGGGGCTGGACGTGGACATCTGCGACGCCATGATCGCCGCGGCCGAGCGGAATGGCAAGCTTCTGACCGTCGGGCAGGTGCTGCGCTTCTGGCCGGAGTACGTGTACTTGAAGAACGCCCTGGACGAGGGCCGGTTCGGCGCGCTGCAGACACTGTCGATGCTGCGGGTCGGGGGGGTAAGTCACGGCTGGCGCGATTGGTACCTGGACGAGAAGCTCGGCGGCTCTCAGATGTTCGACCGCCATATTCACGACACCGATGTGTGTGTCTGGCTGTTCGGTGTACCGGGGGCCGTGAGTGCGTACGGTACGGACGTGGGGGTGGGCGGCTTCCGCCACTCGTTCACACGGTACATCTATCCGGGACCCGTGTCGGTTGCCGCGGAAGGCAGCGCCGACCTGGTGGGAAACTTTCCGTTCACCATGGGGTTTCTGGCCGTCTTCGACCGCGGCGCCATCGAGTATTCGAACCGCAACAAGCCGACCCTGATGGTCTACTCCGAGGGGGACGGGCCGGAGAGCCCGGACCTGCCCGAGCCTCTCGGGGAGGTCCAGGTGGGGCTGAACATTTCGTCGGCCGGGGCTTATTACCTCGAGGACGTATACTTCATCGACTGCATCCAGTCGGGACGCAAGCCGGAAATCGTCACACCGGAGAGCGCCCGGGAAACGGTCCGTGTGGTGCGGGGTGAAATCGAGAGTGCGCGGACAGGCGGTGCAGTCGAGCTGGGCTGATCCGGGCGCGACCGGAAACGCGGTTTACGCTCTTGCTTTCCGGGCCGGAGGCACTAAAGTAACCGGCTCTTTCGCGGGAGTCACGTCTCGCGCCGCGGGTTGGTAGCTCAGGCGGCAGAGCATCTGCCTTTTAAGCAGAGGGTCCCGGGTTCGAGTCCCGGCCAACCCACCAATTTTCTCCGGCGGCGCCGGGCCCGCTCGGGCGATTCCGGCCACGCGCACCGCACGATCCGCCCGGCGGCGGGACGGTACGACAGGGATGATACGCATGAGCAGAGTTTGCCAAGTCTGCGGTAAGAGCAAGCACGCCGGCGGTTCCATCACTCGGCGCGGACTCGCCAAGAAGAAGGGCGGGATCGGAATGCACGTGGTGAAGAATGTCAAACGTACCTTCAGTCCCAACGTGCAGCGTGTTCGAGTGAAAACGCCCCAGGGCAGTCGCCGCATGTACGTCTGCGCCGCATGTATTCGGTCGAATCGGATCGAAAAAGCCGTGGGCTGATCGAGCGACCGCTTTTCTCTCTCCCTCCCACGGACCGCCGCTTCGGGTCGGCTGTTTCACGGAGCGCGGCGCCGGTCGGCGTCGATTCTTCTTTCCGCTGATTCCAGGCCCAAATGCCCGTCCCGCCCGCCGTCCTGAAGCACCCAGTACCCGTCTTGCCCCCCGTGCTGAAGGTGAAGGGGATTATTCGGTCAGTCCGGGAATGGACACGCGCGCGGGACCGTCACCTTTGCGAACCTCCCCCATGAATGCGGCCCTGAACCCGGCGGCCGCGGCCAGTGAAAGCGCCGTGTCGACAGCCTCGGGCGGCACGAACCACACCATGCCGACTCCCATGTTGAAGACGCGGAACATCTCGGCCTCGCCAATCCCGCCTGCTTGACGAATCAGGCCAAAGATGGGGGGCACGGGCAGGACGCCCCGGCGGCAGACCGCAACGGCGCCGGGGGGCAGGACACGGGGGATGTTGTCGAACCATCCCCCGCCGGTGATGTGAGCCAAGCCGTCCAGGGGCAGGTCGGTTTCAAGCGCCGTTCGGATGACGGGCCAGTAGCAGGTGTGGGGGTGGAGCAGAGCGTCGCCCACACTTTCTCCCAGGGCGTCGGGCGCGTCGTTCACCGTATATCCCGCGTCTTCGAAAAGCACCTTTCTGGCCAGGCTGAATCCGTTTGTATGCAGTCCGTTCGAGGCGAAGCCCACAATCGCGTGACCGGGGCGAACCCGCTCACCGGTGATCAGCCTGTCCCGTTCCACCACCCCCGTGATGCAACCCACCAGATCGTAGTCGAGGTCGTACATGCCGGGCAGTTCCGCGGTTTCGCCCCCGAGCAGAGTGACGTTTTGCGCCGCGCAAGCTTCCGCGAGCCCCGAGAGCAGATCTTCATACTGCGGACTCCGCAGCCTGGCGGTCCCCAGATAGTCCATGAAATAGAGCGGCTCGGCGCCTTGAACGGCAATGTCGTTGATGCAGTGATTGACGATGTCGTGCCCGACCGTATCGTGCCGGTCGAGCATGCGTGCGACCATGACCTTGGTTCCGACACTGTCGATGCTGCTGACCAGGACGGGGTGGGTATAACGGCCGAGGTCGAGCTGGAAAAGCCCCCCAAAACCGCCAATGGGGGCCAGTACTTCCGGACGCCGGGTCGCGGCGATCTTCGCCTTGACTTGGTCGAGGAGCGTGTGGGCCAGGTCGATGTCGACGCCGGCATCGCGGTATGCATCGCCGGTTGAGATTTGCTGCTTGGCCATTTTTCGGGTGATATCCGTTGGACGCAGTCGGGTTTCGCCGGGAGCGTACCCGGGTTGGATCAAACGGCCCTGTCAAAGGCCTGGTGTTGCCCGAGGCGGTCCCGCCGCCCCCCGGGCGCCGTTCCGAGGTGAATAGGGGCCGCTTTCGGGGTCAATGTGTGCCCGGCGGAAGGACGGCAGCTTCCGCCGAAGGACAGGGTGGGGCCTCCGGGAATCACCACCGCCCCAACCCCTCTCCGCGCCGGCAGGCAGATGCCGCTCAGAGCTTCCCGATCCGCTGGAGCACGGCCAGGACGTCTTCTTCGGTGGCGCCCTTCTCCTTCCCGACACGTTTCGTTTCGCGTTCGAGGTTCACCTCGAGCCGGGGCAGAGTCACGTGTTGTTCGAGGGACTTTCGAACCTTGGCCCTGGCGCGCTTTTCGGAGATGCGACTGAAGTCCTCCACCAATTCGGCGGGTTTTCTGGAATACAGCAGCGAGACTGTGACGAAGTATTTCCCGCGCTGCGAATTGCGGACAACGGTATAAGAGGGAGTCACCTCCTGATCGACGAAAAAGTCGATCAGGTCGTAAAACGGCGCGGGGTCCGCATCGGCCGGGACTTCGAGCAGGAAAAGGGCCTCGATGGGGTTGTCGGGCAGGAGGAGGAGCGGGTTCAGATTACTCCGCAACTGTTCCCCGAACGGCTTGGCCGGATCGAACTCGAAGTACGTGAAATGGTTGAAGTACGGGCGAGACATGAACAGCGAGAAGTCTTCGGGGTCGATATGCCCGTCGAGCAGATCGAGTTGAGCACACTTTTCCGGAATGGCCAGAAAGACTTGGAGCGAGTCCACCAGCATGGTGTTGTATTCGTCCTCGGGCAGTCTCGATTCGAACTTGAGCCGATTGGAAAACAAGAAGATGTTTCCGGTGTTTCCGGTATCGATGGCCAGGGACAGGGGGCCGCGCAGGAAGTCGAGCGTGTTGTTCACATACTCGGCGGATTCCCGTTCGGCGTGCGGCAGCAACAAGGCAAAGACGGCTTTTTCGGTGGGGGGGATGTCGTCCCGCGTGGCCAATTCTTCAAGCAGAGCGGCGGTCATGCCGCTTCCGGTGCCGCCGCCGGTGGACGCGAACAGGAGAGAATTGCGACACAGAGCAAGAAGCTCGTCTTTGACCGAGGCAAACGCGGCCCGACCGATAGCCGGATCTTTGCGGGAGCCCTGGAGCTGTCCCCGGGCGGCATGGACCATGGCGAGGATCCGATGCTCGGCAGGGGTCTTCTCAAGCTCGATTTGGGAAACGTTGACGATGGTTGCGCCGGGGTCGAGTTTGACCGCCAGACGACTGCCGGCTCCGCCGATGCCGAGTGTCATAATTGGGCCTCCAGAAATGCGGACTTGCGCGGCGAAAACGCGCCGCGAAGGACCAGTAACTTGAGCGCCTCGGCGCCATGCTGCGTAATATACAAGTTCTTACGGTTCCCCTGCTCGCGGATCTCGATAAAGCGGAGCGCCGTCAGGGCCTCGACCGTTGCCAGGGCGGTCTGTTTCGTTCGTGTGATGCCGGCGAGTTTGAGGTCGTCGAAACAGTTGGTCAGATTGTAACGAATACGGCGGTCCTCGGCGTGGGCCACCCAGTAGAGCACGAGGAAATGTCGTTCGGCCAAGTGGTCGATCTGTTCCTGGAAGAGCCCGTCCATGTCCGCCGCCGTGTGTTGCCGTATCCGGGAGAATGCTCCAACTCCGATTCGGAGCATACTACACTAGATTCCGATGATGTCAAACGAGTCCGGGTAGGATTGGCGGACCTCCCGCGCCCCGTGCGGTCGGACGGGGAAGACCGCCGCCGGGGGACGTCAAGGTGGAAACGGCGTGCGCCCTTCCCTCTTCCCTATCCCCCCAAGCGCCTCGGGACCGGCTCGGACGCATTGAAAGCTGGGCGCCCCGCCCTGGCCCTGGCTCGTCCGTCCGCCGGCGATCGACCGGATCGTGTCCGGGGACTACCGTGACTCGCCGGCAACGGGATTCCGTCGTGTGTTCGAGTTCTCGCGAACATAGGCCAGGCCGGCCAGAACGGCGGCCGCGGCCGTCGGGACCATCGAGCCGAGCAGCAGTGTTTGAACGGGGACGCCGCGGTCGATGAGCCAGCCGCACAGGGAAACCGGCAGTGACGCGATGAGCCAGCAGCCGCCTACGATCATGCCGGAGCGCGCCCCGCGGGTCAGGCCCCGCGCCGTGCGCGCCAGGGTCGCGACGATCGGGTAAAACCCGAGTAGCGGTCCGAGTGCCGTGGACAGGAGCAGGACCGCCCCCGGGGAACGCGCTCGCACCAGCAACACGAATACGGGGATGCAGGCCGCCTGTCCGAGCCCGATGAGGACGAACGGATGAAGACGTCGGCTCAGGTATCCCCACACGAACGAGGCAAGCGCACTCATCGAGCCGATAACGAACAGCGCCCGTCCGCCCACCACCAATCCCTTGGTTCCGAGGACCGCCACCAGATGGGTGGTCAGAAATGTATACAGCAACGCGATGCTCATGGTGATCAGACTGCCCAGGCTGAACAGCAACCAGAAGCTGCGTCCATCCGGATTGTCCGTTTCTCCGCTGCGGTTGCTGTCCGCGGCGTGATCGAGGCGGAACAGGCCGGACACGGCGAAAAGCGCCAACACGATCACGCCCGGCGCCGCCAGCAGGGCGAACCTGTCGAACCCGAAACGGGCCACCCAGGCCGTGCCGAGCAGGGCCCCGAGCGAGTACCCGAAAAAACCGCCGGAAAGAAACACCGGAACACCGATGTGTTCGTGATCGCCGGAAACGCCGTGGGCGGCCAGCAATCCGTCCGGATGAAACAAGCCGATCCCCGCATAGCTCGATACGACCAGCAGGGCGATCACCCAGTATGAACCGGTCGAACCGATCCCGGTGATCAACACGGCCAGGGCGGGACCGAGGAAGAGAAAAACCGGCTTGCGCAAGCGATGCATGAGCAGGCCGGCCGGCGGCTGGACGCCATTGGCCACCGCCCCGCTGATTCCGGCCAGAATGGCCAGGCGTCCCAGCCCGATGTGCGTGTGTGCGGCAATGGCGGGCAACAGCGGGGCGAACAGGCCGCCGTATAAGTCCACCACCAAGTGGCCCGCCGTGAGAATACCCAGGCGCCAGGCGCGCAATCCCCGCGACAATGGCTGGTGTGTATCGATCACCGACCTCCATGACCCGACCGGCCGAGAGGGCATCCCGCCGCCTGTCGCGGAATGATCTGAATGTTCCCGCCGGGACTGTAAAAAACTCGTCCGCGCCCGAGAGGACCTCGAAACGATCAGTTTTCTGTCTGTCTCAAACGCCGGTCGAACCGGAACGATGGGTCCGGGCCCGGACCGACCGTGCCCCAGAGCGAGGGGCCGGCCCCGACCCTGTCGGTTTTGACCCGGGGCGGATTCGAAATCCGCCGCGGCCTCCAGACTTTGAGAATACGCGTCCGTCCCTGTGCAGGTGCAGGATCGGCTTGCCCCCCGCTGCC
>JAADHN010000049.1:0-291 GCA_013151865.1 Kiritimatiellota bacterium | reverse complement strand
CAGACGCGTAATGGAGTCGGCGTCGCCACGCAGCCCGACCCACCCCGCCAAACGTGTCCGTGCCTCTTTCTCGAGCCCTGCCACACAAGAGTGCGTGGCCGCGCGCGAGTACGGTTTTGGGTGAGATTTCGTTGTTTTCGTCCGGCGATGCCACCCTCAGAGGTAATCCCGCTCAGCGGGAGGGGGAAACGGCGAAAGACCGTCCGAAAGCGTCCGCGCCCTCCCGCCTTCGTCCCGCGCCTGCGGGACTACGGTGGACAGGTCGGGTTGGGGCGGAGGGCGTCCTTCCTC
>JAADHN010000078.1 GCA_013151865.1 Kiritimatiellota bacterium | reverse complement strand
GGCACTTCCTCGTCGGTGAACGCCCCCCGATGGAGGCGCAGGTTACGCAGGACGCCCCCGGACAAGATGACCTCGATGATGTCGAAACGGTGCGGGACCGGAGGCCGACCGATCTCCCGGAGATAGCGGTGTGCGGCCCGAATGATGTGCCGCCGTTTGGCGCGGCCGACCGCCTCGGCCGGGCGGCGTGTTCCGGCCCGACGGCGTGTTTTTACCTCGACGAAACACAAGACCTGGTTCTCCCTGGCCACCAAGTCGATTTCTCCCTCCCTGCACCGGTAGTTCCGCACCAGCAGGTCGAACCCCAGCTCTGCCAGCAATCGCGCCGCAATCCGCTCGCCCCGGCGGCCCAGTCGGAGATGGACGGCGCGACGACGGGCAAACGTTTTTCCGCTCGGGCGTGGCGACATGCCGCCGGTATCCTGTTTTTTCCGAGCCCGTGAAATGCGTCCGGAGTCGGCGGAGGGACGTGGGAAATCCGCACATCGCCTTCAAGAACGGGCAGGCTGCGCTCCATGCCGTGCGGAACGCGTTCCCGGAGAAACGGATGAAGTATCCGACCCGCTTCCGGAATGAACGTTTCCGGGCCGAGTGTGGCCGGAACGAAGAGGAGGATTGTCTCGGAGCCGGAAGCACCGACAGCCGACCGGCTCGCCACAACCGGCCCTTCACGCTTGGCACACAAGAACTGGAGCGCGTCGACGACGGGGCAATCACCAGTCCCAGCGGTAACGCGGATCACGGGTCAATTCCTCCACCCGTGCCTGGCAGATCTTGTCCCGGTTCGCCTTGCGTTCTTCGATCTGGCGCCGAATGCGTTTGAGTTCGTTCTCCATGCGCTCCAGGCGTTCGAGTCGCTGTCGAATTCGGGCGTCGAACGCCTGCTGCACCGCTTCTTGAAGTTCCGCTTTAACCTGCTGTTTGGCGGCGGGATCGTCGGCCTCGGCATACTTGCGGCTGAGTTCGATACAGTGCCGTTCTTCGGGCGGCATGTTGTCGAGCCGCCGTTTCTGAAAATGTTCTCGCGCGAGGGCGCTGATCCGCTTGCGGAATTCCGCGGGCTCCTCTTCCCGCAGTTTCATCAACTCCTCGAATTCCTCGGGCTTCTCTTTTTTCAACTTCTCGAGCCAGCCCTTCAACTGCGCAGTGGGGTCCCATTTCCGGTTGCCCCGCGGTGAAAACTCGCCACGAAGGCGCCGCGAGCGCTCGCGCCAGTCGCCGCGTCGCGCGGGCTGATCGCGGAGTGCGGGATGCCCGGGGGCCTCCGCCGGCCGGTCCGCCCGAGCCGCCAGGGGCAAGGCAGCGAGAAGGACCGCGGCTGCAACCCGTGAATGCGATGCTGCTTTCATGGCCGTCTCCTTTCCTTTCCGTCCGTCACCGGTCGGTTGTGAATGAACCGAAAAACGCTTAGTCTGATTCATTCATGAACCTCGTTACTCGATGGCGCAACTTATACGGAGTCAAGTCATTGCGTCGAAAACAGGCCGCGGCCGTGTTGAAGCACCGCCCCGCCTCGGCGGCGGGGCGGCAGCAATGTTCTGAAAATGTGTGAAATGCATCATCGCGGCAGATGGCTCATGCAGCAATCAGGTCAGGCTACGGGGAGACCGCCGTTCCGGTCGGACTGGGCCCGGGGCGCCGACGGAGGCGCTGTCTTCCGTTGGCGGAGCCCTTCTTGTTCAAAATAGATATCGGCATCGAGCCGTTGAATGGCCTCATCGATCGAGGCGGCAGCCCCCGCATCCGGCGTGCCGGCGTCCCACTCCGTTGCAGGCGCGCCGCTGCCGATGTCGCCCATGGTCGCCAGGGCGGTTTCGATCAGGAGAAGGTTGTCATCCACTCCGGCATCGTCCCAAACGGGTTGGGAAGGCGTTCGGGTCATGGCCACTCGATACTCGGCGGTGGCCGACCTTCGGTTCGGGCCGTGCCCCTGGAACCAGAAGGTCCACAACAAGAACGCCACGGCCGCCGCGGCGGCGGCGGTTCGAATGGGGGCGCGACTGAATAACCAAAACTCCCGGCGGCGGTACACCGGAGATGTTCGGCGCGCCCGAGCGCGGGCGGCGGCGGTGACGGCTCGGTCAAGGGCGGCCGGCGGCTCGTCGGTGGACGGCTCTTCAAGAACCAAGCGCCAAGTTTGCTCGAACGCCCGGCACCTGCTGCACTCGCCAGCATGCCGACGCAACTCGGCCGATACGCCTTCCATCCCATGCAACAGCAGTTGGTGTTGGACTTCCCGGCAATTCATTTCCGACGATACTCCCATGGGTGACGCCGCGGCATGCCTTCGCAGGTCAGCCGCTGTCGGCCAGCGCGCGTCTGAGTTTTCGGACGGCATAATGCATCCGCCCCAGGACCGTGTTGATGCTGACGCCCTGAATCCGCGCGATCTCCTTGAACGCGATTCCCTGTTGCCTGAGAAGCAGGACTTCCCGCTGGTCTTCCGGTAAATCCTGAATCGCCTCCGCGAGCAGTCCCTTGAGTGCTTCGCGATCCATCCGACTCCAAGGCGGATCGGTCTCGTCGGCGATTCGTTCGTCGATCTCGACTTCTTCGCGTCGAGCCTCTCGCCGAAAATTGTCCACGGCCAGGTTGTGCGCGATTCGAAAGGCCCAAGATAGAAACTTCTGTTCCTCCCGGTACGCCGGCAAGGACTCGATGATGCGCAACCAAGTCTGCTGATACAGGTCGTCCACCAGGGCGCCGCGACCGGGGAGCACCCGATTCAAATAGGAGAACAACTGCCGGCGATATCGGTTGTACAGAGCCTCGAAAGCCTTTTCATTACCGCTGCGGTACGCCTCGATGAGGCAACCGTCAGACGCTTCGTTCAGGTCCATTCGTTGTCTCCAGACAAGAGAACGCCGTGACACCATCCTTATTGTAATGCCCGCGGCGCGAATCTGCGATAGAAGCCAAGCCGTATTCTGGCGCGCGCTCCGCCGCCGAGCTGCTGTTGAAACGGAATCCTGCGTCCGACACCCTCCCGTCCGACTCGGCACGGCGCTGGTCCGCACCGGGCGTTTCTTCCGCGTTCTGCGTCCCATGTTTTCGAGCTTTTCCGGGATTCTCCCGTCGTCTGAGTCCGTGTGACGCGGTACTGCACGGGCCGCAGCCCTCAGCAAATCGTGCACACGTCTGATTCGGGGCATCACACCTCACCTTGGACGGTCCCATTCTGATGGGGCCTCGCAACAAGTTGTTAGCGGCGCCGGCCGATTACGCTGACGCGAGGCGTCGGCAGGCCTTGCCTTTCCGGTGTGCAGGCAGCGGCGGAGGATTGCCCGAAGGCGTCCGGGGCCTTGCCGGTTTCTCAAATGCTTCGCGGAATGGGTCCGGCTTCGCGGTGAGCCATGCCGTGTGACAAGTCGGGTTGAGGCCGAAAGCGGTCTTCCGCCGTCCCGGCAGCAGCGAACCCGTCATACAGGGGAGTGTGCGCTCCCATGGCTCCCGCATGGTTCGCGCCACGCTTTTTCACTGGGATACGTACACCCAATAGGCCGTGAGCAGGGAGACGGGGTACGGGTCGG
>JAADHN010000124.1 GCA_013151865.1 Kiritimatiellota bacterium | reverse complement strand
TGGGGATGATCCGTGCGCATGATCATCGCCCGCCACCTGGTCGATCTTCTCCCCACGCCCGTGGGGATGATCCGCAGATAATCGTAGAGCGTCGCCATCGCAACCGCTTCTCCCCACGCCCGTGGGGATGATCCAGCGATATGTCTACACCAAACGCGGTTAAATGGCTTCTCCCCACGCCCGTCCGGGCCGCGGCGCAAGCGCCCGCCCTGTTCGCGGACCTCGGCAAAGCCGTGTTCAGGTGCATCGTGCATCTTGTTATTAGGTCGTCATTTTTTGTTTCTCATTTCACCAACAAAAACTCTTATGTATCTCAAGCTTGACAACATCAGCGCCAATCCAATCCCGACATACAAAATGGCCAAGTACTGTTTGGGAAACGTGGAATGACGAAGTAATGTTCCCATTGTGACCATCACAATAATGATCATATAACTTTTCCAAGTGATAAAAGAAAACAGGCATTTCTTCTCAACCATTGGAAGTATCCGTGCAATATTCTTGTCGACAATCTTAAGAAACAAAAAATGATGCACCAGCAAAGCCATAACAACCCCGAAACCAAAAAACATATAAGAAATCGTTCGTGATGCATCTGGCAACCATGAACATGCGAAAACCAAAAGCATTGTTCCAACACAAAGCCAGACAAGACCTGCAAGAAACAACAGAACACTCTTCGGCACAGCGGGGTTGAATTTATATCTTTTTCTCATTTTTGGCTCATTCTTCTTCGGGCATAATCGCGGCGCTCACCTGCGGAGCGGACGGCAAGCCACAGGCTTGACGGCCGAGGCGTCAGGTGAAGTGCCTTGTTCCGAGGCGCGCGCAGCGCGGCGCGGGACAAGGTGCGAACGCAGCGAGCGCCGCGATTCCGCCGGACGAAGCGGAGCGCAGGCCGGCGGAACAAGTGATTCCATGGTTTCTCAATATCCTTCCGGGGATTCCTGTGTGCCTGAGGACAGGCGTTCTTGATTTCAAAATACATGGCGTTGGAGAGTTGACAAGTTTGGCAAGAGGCAAGTGTCGCAACCGGCCCATCTTTTTTGGGTTGGGTTTCGGGGTATGTTCTTGGATGACCGCGAGTGGTTCGCGGCGTGAATCGGAGAACGGCCGGATGACCAACGGCATTCCGTTCGATCCGCGGCCGTGGTGTTTGGACTCTGCCGCACAAGTGTGTAAGGTGTGTCTCCTGTCCCTCGAGAACGGGCACGGCGCCAGGCCGAACAACAAGACGAACGCCAACAAACCAAGATCGGCAAGGAAAAACCTGCGAGTGCCTGACGGTCCACAAGCACCCAACCGCGTGACTTGAATCTGTGCCTTTGCGAGAGTCAATTCGTTTCCGGTCCCAACAGGCCCTTTGTTGGCGTGCCCGTCGTTGCCTGAGACGATCATAACAGAGACACGACGCGGGAGAGGGCCATGCGACCCGCGGTCGGGGTCAAGCAGGCATGCCCATGTCCGACGTCAGGTCAAACGGAAGAGGCACGTCAATGTTGCGAACTCCCGTCCACAGGTTGACGCGAATCGCCGCCGGGATTTCTTTTGTCGGCATGGTTGTCGTCGGCATCGAAGCGCAAGACGTATCGCGCCCCATGAATAAGCCGAGGTCCTCCATGAATTCCTCCTCAACCAAGCTCCCAGCGTGGGATTTCACCAGCGGCGACAGTCGCGGCTGGCTTCATAACCGGGAATGGCGCCAAAGCGCCAAAGCCGGCCCCTTCTGGCGGCTGGAAGCAGACGACTCACCGGAGGTTCGCATCCCGGGCGACGGGATGACGCTGGTCAGTCCGGAGTTCCGCGAATCAGTGACCGTTGCCCCGGGCGACGGCATAGAAGCGGTCCTCCGGAGTTCGCGAACCGGCTGGATTACTCTGTATTATGCCGAGGAACGGAACGGCGTGACAGGAAGTTTCGGCCCTGAACGCTCCGAGCGTCGACTCCTATATGCTTCCCCGGACTTTCAGGTACTCCGAGTCCGCCCGCGGTGGCGGGCCGGCGCCCCCATACGCAGACTTCGGTTGGACGGGCCGAGTTTCGGCGGGAGGCTGGACATCCGTTCCATTCGATTCTTCCGCGGCGCGGGTGGGGCCCCGGACCGAGCGCAACAGGCCTGGGATTTCCGGCAACCGGATGTGACCCGGGGCGTGCTCGGCGACCGACCGCCCCCCAATCTCAAGTATTCCCCGGAGGGACTCGCGATCAACGGCGATGACGGGCCCGGCATGCTTTCTTTGGACGGGGCGAAGATCGATGCGGACGCCAACCCGTGGGTTCGGGTCCGCATGAGGGTCGGGGCCGGGCCGATGGGGGGAGTCGCGTTTCACCCGACCAACCGCGGCGCCGACGAAAAGATGCGTCGCTACTGGGCCGGCCGCGAATTCATCAAGTGGTTCCAATTCAATGTTCGCACAGACGGCGCGTTTCACACGTACAACTTGCGCCTTTCCGATTACGACTACGCAGGCGGCAAGGCCCCCGACCGACACAATCGCAAGCGCACCGGTTTCGAAGGGACTCAGCGGGTCTTTCATATCATGCCTTCCCACAACCCGAAGGCCGAATCCTGCCTGGAATCCATATCTTTCGGTTCGACGCCCGAAGGGCCGGTCTGCTTGGTGCCCGAATATGCCGGACCGGCGCAGGCGGTGCTGAGGCAGGGGCGGCCCGGGGTGATCGCCGTGCGCCTGCGCAATTCCGGGGGCGAGCCGGCCGTCGGGTTCAGGGTCGAGCGGACCGATGCCAATCCCGAAGTAAAAACCGACACCCGAGCCGTGCGCGGGATCCCCCAGGCCCTGCCCCCCGACAGCACGGCCACATTCTACATTGATGTGGTCGCTTCCGAGCCGGGAGAGCAACCAGCGACGCTCAAGATCTCCTGCCGCGGGGACCAGGTGACCGTCCCGGTGGCCCTGGACGTGGAGCCGCACCTGACACTACGGCAGGGCGTCATTCCCGAGCCGCGCCCCATTCGCACAGGTTACAACATCGGCTGCTATTACTTCACCGGCTGGTCGGACCTGGGCCACTGGCCGAAGGTCCCGCCTTTGGCCGAACGCAGACCCGCATCGGGCTACTACGACGAACGCAGTCCGGAGGCGGCCGACTGGGACATCAAGTGGGCAGTGGAGCATGGCATCGACCACTTCGTCGTGTTGTGGTACTATCACGACGGCAAACAGCGCACGCGGTTCATCGAGAATGCGCTCTTGAAGGCGAAGTTCCTGCCTTACATCAAGTTTTGCGTGATGTGGTGCAATGCGAGCAATCCGTGGTGGAAATTCAGCGAACAGGACTTCGTCGACATCACCAACTACTGGATCCGCAACTACTTTCCGCACAAACAGTACCGGCGCGACAAGCAGGGACGGCCCATTGCCTGGATGCTCCAGGGCTGGAACATGGTCCGGCATTTCGGCAAAGAAACCGCTGTTCGGCTCATGCACGATGCCGAATCCCGGGCCCGCGCCGCCGGGTTCCCCGGCATCCACTGGATCGCCTGCCAACACGGCGGCAAGCACCTGTTCGACGACCCGA
>JAADHN010000047.1 GCA_013151865.1 Kiritimatiellota bacterium | reverse complement strand
ACGCAAGCCAAAGGCGCGTAGGCGAATATCCACACTATCTGAGCCTTAATAATGGACTGGATAGTTCGTGGAAAAATGGGGACGGGCCTAAACGTCACGCCCTTTAGTTGGATATTGTACGAAAAAACAACGTCAGCCCACATTGCCATAATGTTGAAGGCAGCACCTGACAGTATCGCAAACAAGATTCCATAGGTTATGGGTGGAATGATCCACTTGCGCAAAAGAAATGATCCGACAAAGGTGAGGCATATAACGATGCAACCTCCCCAAGCCCCAGCGGCTAGAAGGCACATCCAGTAGCAGCGAGATGCCGCCTTTGTTCTTGGCGCGAAATTGGAGAAACACTTTGCATAACGGCTTGCTCTTACGCAAAGAAACAAGACTAATAGTAAGGCCATTAGGGTTAGCGCCAAGCCCATTATCATTGTCTATTCTCCAGCTGTCGGTCGTGTCTGGTAGTGGGAAAAATGTCTTGCCAACTAACGTGTCCGGGAAAGATCCTCAAGAAATCTTGGATCTCCTGCGGGGCAACACACTCCCTGTCTCGGCATCGATGCAGACATCGGTAGTAATAACGCTCGGCATCAAGCATTTTTCCTTCCAGTGTCGACATCATGGAACGAAGCAGAGCGGTATCGATTGCAAAGAATACTCCACCAATTACGGCACCGATTAGAATGCTCCTCCGGCCTACCGCAATGGTTATGCCGCCTTCTATAATACCGATCCCGAGTGCATAGCCAACTGCACTCGCCGCACGCGCGGCAGCCCGCCTGTGATCGTCGGTCGCCAGTCCGGCATTTTGTATCCGGCCGGCAGGCAGGCCCGAACCGGTGAGGGGCGGCGGCCCCCGGGCTTCACGGCCGGGCCAGGGCCCCATCCGGCGTGCGGGCCTCGGTCCAGGAGGGATTTCCGTCTCTGCACGGGTGCCGGGCGGCAAGGGCTTCGTCGAATTCGATCCCCCAGCCCGGCATGTCGTTGGGGTAGACGTAGCCGTTCCGGACCTCGGGCAGGCCGGGAAACATGTCGTACTCGAGCGGGGTCCGGCGGGCCCATTCCTGAATGCCGAAGTTGGGAACCGATACGTCCAGGTGCACATTGGCGGCCATGCCCACGGGCGAGGTATCCCCCGGGCCATGCCATGCCGTACGTACCCCAAACGGTTCGCAAAGGCGCGCCAGTTTCAGGGCCGGGGTCACGCCGCCAATCTGGGATACGTGGACGCGAATGAAGTCGATGAGACGCTCGGCGATCAGGGGTGTGATCTCCTGGGGATTGTTGAAGAGTTCCCCCATGGCCAACGGAGTGGCGCAGACAGCCCGGACCCGCTCGAACCACCGGATGTCTTCCGGTGCGAGGATGTCCTCGAGGAAAAAAAGCCGGAACGGTTCGAGCGCCTTGGCCAGCCAGACGGCGTCGATGGGCGCCAAACGTTCGTGAATGTCGTGGAGCAGTTCGACCTCGTCGCCCAGTGCGGCGCGCAGGCCTTCGAACAGGCGGGGGACAGCTTCGAGGCGTTCCCGAGGCGAAAAATACCGGCCCGGCGCGGCCCCTTCAGGGCGTTGGGCCTCCGGTCCGCCCAAACCTGGATAGCCCCCCATTTGGCATCGTACGAAGCGGACCCCTTCGGCCAGGAGTCGACGGGCATCCTCCGCAACCGCTTCGACCGTGGCGCCGCCGGCGTGGCCGTAGACCGCCGCTGCCGGGCGAGAACGCCCGCCCCAAAGCTGAAAGCACGGCAGTCCCGCCAACTTGCCTTTGATGTCCCATAACGCCATGTCCACACCGCTTATCGCGTTGTTCAGGACCGGACCGTTGCGCCAGTACCCGTTCAGCATCATTAAGTTCCACAATTCTTCGCTGTCCCGGGGGTCTCGCCCCGCGACCAGCGGGGCGATGTGGTGCTCGAGCGCCGCTTCGACCGCACGGTAGCGCTGAGTGAACGTGGCGCAGCCGAGACCGTGCAACCCCGGCTCACTGGTGATCACTTTTACGATGAGCAGGCGCGCCCCTGCGGGCTGTGTGCAGAAACTCCGTACGGCCGTGATCCGTAACTCGGACATGGTGATGCCTCTCTTTCCGGTCCGATGCGCCCCCGCTGCAAAGGCGATCTGTTGCCGTCTCCGGCGGTTTCCCCATTCCGGACCCAAGCGGTATTTCGAGTGCGAGCCCGACCGGGAGCGGGTCGGGCGATTCTCGACGATTCTGCCGCGAGCGTCTTGACATGGCGTCTTGACCGGGCACGCTATGGGGTCACCGAAGACCCCGGCCGTCGATCCGGTTGGGGAGGAATGCGCAGAAACATGGGGCGCCTTCTCTTGCCGAACCTTTACGACCGCCTGTTCGCGCCGCCTCGGCGTGTGATTGCCGCCGCTTTCGTCATGGACCACAGCCTGGCCATGGTGGGCTTGGCCGTGCAGTGGCTGGGCGTCTACATCCTCGATGCTCCGAACCTGGTTCTCGGGCTTTTCGCCACGTTCAGTTCGGCTGGCTACACCGCCGGATGCCTGATCTCCGGAAGTCTGTCCGACCGACACGGACGCAAGCGCAGTGTGGTCGCGGCATGTCTGGTCATCGCGTGCCTATGGTCCGTGCTGCCCCGGCTCGGGTCGTGGCGCCTTGTTTTGGCAGTCATGCCGTTCAGCGGGTTTGCCATGGCCTTCTTTTGGCCCCCGTTGCAGGCTTGGCTGGCGGAATTGACGCCGCGCAACGGGCGGCAACTCACGCGCAATCTCGGCCTGTTCAACATCATGTGGTGCGCGGGCTTGATGATCGGCCCGGTGGTGACCGGTTACCTGTGGAGCATCCGTTACCGGTTGGGGTTTGTGGCTCCGGCCTGGGCCGTCCTACTCCTCATGGCTTGGTTGCTGCCCATTCCGGGGACGCTGCGCCGGACCGGTGCCGGTCCCGAAGAGGCTGTCGGCAGTGAGGCGGCGGAGGGGCCGGAAGGCGACCTCTATCTTTGGATTGCCCGCATCGGCAATTTTGCCGCCTGGTTCGCGTGCGGGACGATCCTGGCCATGTTCCCGAAGTTGGGTCACCAGTTGGGGCTGGACCCTGTGGTGGTGGGCTGGCTTCTGTTCATCTACCGCCTGGGACAGTTGGCCATGTTCGTCTACACCCGGTATGAACATCGTTGGCAATACCGGCTCTGGCCGTTGTTGGCGGTGCAATTTGCGGGGGCCGGCGGCATGGCCGCCGTGGCCTGCACCCGCTCCCGCGTCGTATTCGCCGTCGGCTTTGCCGCTGCGGGAATGTGCGCCGGCCTGACGTATGTGGGCAGCCTGTTCTATGCCCTCCACCGCCGCACCGCCGACCGGGGGCGGGCCAGCGGATTCCACGAAGCCATCCTGGGCAGCGGCATCCTTGCCGGGCCGTTGGTGGGCGGTGTCCTGGCGCAGTGGCTCAACCTCCGCGCACCGTTCTGGGCGGCGTGCCTGGTGATGCCCGCCGCCGGTGCGGTGCAGATCGGACTGTTTCTTCGGGATCGGCGCCGCGGGGCTACAAGACCTCTCGCGCCGCCCGGCGGATCCGGCGAATCATCGCCGTGACTTGGGGGCGCTTTCGGTCCGGATGCGTGCCGATCATGACCGTTCGGTTCAGGATGTCGAGCGACCGCGCGCACATGTCCGGGGAGTACTCACTTCGGCAGTCGCGGTTCTCTTCCATCTGGAACGGATTCAGGGCGGGAGAGGGGCCGCCCTTCTTGTCCAGGATGGGCGCCCACTCGGTATAGACGTGCCGGCCCGTTTTTCCGGCGATCCCGGCGCCGACCAAGGCTGCAAAGGCCTCTGCCTGCGCCACGCTCGGCAGCGTGAACATAACGTGGCTGCCGCACTCCCATTCCAGGCTGTTGGCCCGAATCGGGGTCAAGCCGGTGTCGGCCGTCTCGCGCAGAATTCGCTGCTTCTGGCGGCGCAAGGCGTTGATGATTCCCCGGATGCGGTCGAGCTGCACGTTGAGAATCGCCCCGGCGATTTCGGTGGCCCGTGCGCCGCTGCTGACGAAATGCTCGGTGTATTCGTCCCGGCCGTTCCAGTAGAAGCTGCAGCAGTCCACCATGCAGCGGGCCCGCTCGATGACACGCTCGTCGTTCGTAACCACCGCGCCGCCCTCGCCGGCGGTCATGTTCTTGTAATAATTGAAGCTGAACGCGCCGGCGTGTCCGATGCTGCCGAGCATGCGGCCCTCGTAACCGCCGCCCACTGCCTGACAAGCGTCTTCGATCACCAGGAGGTCGTGCCGGCGGGCAATGTCCATGATCGCCTCCATGTTGCACGGCAGTCCCCACATGTGGACCGGCATTACGGCCCGGGTGCGAGGACCGATCTTGGCCTCGAGGTCGTTCGGGTCGAGTGTGATCGAATCGTCGATGTCCGCCACCACGGGAATGGCGCCCGCGGCCAGGACCGCCACCGCCGTGGCCATGTAGGTGCAAGCCGGGACCACCACCTCGTCCCCCGGACCGATACGCAGACCCACCAAGGCCGCGGTGAGCGACTGTGTCCCGCTGGCGGTCATGTAAACGTGCCGGACGTCCAGGAAGCGTGCATACCGACGTTCGAAGCGGGCGCACAGTCCCATCTGCCCATATCGAAACATTTTGCCGCTCAACAGCACTTTGGCCACAGCGTCCACTTCTTTCTGGCCGATCCGGTACATGGCGTCCTCCGTTTCCGATGTGCGGTGCGATTCTCCTCACACGGGCGTTGGTTTTGGATTCGGGTATCGGGGCAAGTACTGGCAGCCGTCGAGTGCCGCGGATTCCGCGTGTCGCCCTCGGGGCCCTGAACGACACACGACGCGCCGGTTCACTCCGCCCATGGGCCACTCGCATCTGCGCCTGTCCGGGGTTTTCCGGAGAGGGGCGTTGACATCTCAGATGCCCCGTCCTTCGATGCAACCCGCGTCGGTCCCAAGGGATGCCGACGACGGCAGCCGTTACTTCTTCGACGTTCGCTTGGTCGGCGGCTTCAACACCACTGTGCGGTTGGTTTTCCCGGATTCGTAGATGGCACAGATCATCTGCTGGGTTTTCAGGGCTGAAGAGCCGTCGATTTCGGGGCGTTCGCCGGCTTCGAGGGCCTCGTAGAACTGCTGGATCTGTTTGACGTGACTGGTCCCCCAGTACGACGGGCCGCCTCCGTAATCGAATACTTCCTGGGGGTTCGGACGCGCCGCGAACTCGCGTCCGTCGTGATAGCGCACCGTGGCTTCCTCCGCTTCCATGGCGGCAATGCCGTTGGCGCAGTGGATCTCGATCTGCACTCGTGCGTCGTAGCTGTAGTAATTCATGGCCCAGAAACTGGCGCGCACGCCGTTGCGGAAACGCATGACCCCCTCGGCCACGTCTTCGACCTCGATGGACGGATGTTCCCGGTTTTCGATATGTGCGGTCACCGACTCGAGTTCGGAATTGATGAACCAGCGGACCAGGTCGAGTGTGTGGATGGCTTGGTCGATGACCACGCCGCCGCCCTCGTACTGCCACGTGCCCTTCCAGTCGCTGCGGGCGTAATACTGCGGTGCCCGATACCAGGTCAGGACCGCCTTGGCGGAACGAATCCGGCCGAGCCCGCCGAATTCGAGTGCATTCTTGATGAGCACGGCGCCGGCATTGTATCGGTTCTGGAAAATCACTCCCAAGCGGCGCCGCTTTCGGCGGGACATGTCCACCATGGCCTGGGCGTCCTCGAACTTGATGGCCATGGGTTTTTCCGTAACCACGTGACAACCCGCCTCGAAGGCGTGCATAGCCATCACGGGATGGAGGTAATGCGGCGTACAGATATGGACCACGTCCAATTCCTCTTTCGCGATCATTTCTTTGTACGACTCGGGATCGCCTGCGTAGTACTTATGCACGCCGAACAGCTTGGCCTTCTGTCGCGCCCGGTTTTGAATGAGATCGCAGCAGGCCACGACTTCGGCGTTGTCCAACGCCTGTACCGGCATTCCATGAAAAGGGGAAATGCGCCCGCACCCGATGACGCCCACACGAAATTTCGTCATGATGCATCTGTCCTCAGTGTGAACAAAACTGGCAATCCGCTCCCGAACCCCGTGACGACTTCAATGCCCCGCGAACACAAAACCGCGCCGTCGCCCTCGGCTGCGATTCGCTCGAATCGTCGAAGCGCGGCGGGAGCCGGGGCCCCGTCGGTCCCCGGGGGGCCGACGCCGTGTTGGGGTGCCCACGATAAAGCTTGCGGGAGCGCAGTCAAGCCCGAGCTGTTCGTTTTTTCCAAAGTTCGCGTCTGGTACGTCCCACGCCGGCGGATTCCGCCGCGTTCGGCACTGCGGACTTGTGAACCGGGTTGCTCTTCAACGCGGCGGCGCTATCTTTTCGCGTCCCGATTCATGGAGCGTCCCGGCATTCTGCAGGCGACCTTGCTGCGGCTGCGAATTCGCCTGTGCACTCTTCCCGATTGTTTCGAGACGGTCTGCACGTTCCTCGATCCGGCGTCCCATGTCGGTCCCCGGTCCTTTGGGAGTAAAGCTCGGCATCCGGAAGGCGTGGTTTTTCACGTTGCAATGAAGGTTCGATCCATGTCTGGAAACATCTCGCGGAACACACAGGACACTCCGGGGCTCGACCCCGCAACGCCGGACTGTCGCCGACCGGCTTCCGGCGAGGTCCGGCAGAGCGTCGGACCGGGGCAGAGCGTCGCAGTAGGGGCCCAACTGCTGGATTACGCGTTGCCCCTGGCCCGGAGCACCGGGGCGCGGGCCATTCTGGTCTACGCCGATGCGTTTGCGGACTCCGCAGCCCTCCAGACCTTCATGGTGCAGGCGGCCGAGGTCCCGGTGATTCTGGTTACCCGGAACGCCGGCGGTGCTGCGGTGGACCCGGACCGGGCCGACCGGCAGCCCCACATTCATGTTCCGGACGTCAGGTTGACCCGGCTCGAACAAATCAAGATCGCCATTCTTCTCGGATTGGCCCAGGGCATTCTTTCCCGGGACGACCGCCTCGTCTGTCTCTCGGGGCTGTCCGGCAAGGGACGGTTGGATACACTGGTTTTCATGGAGGTGGCCCGGGAATTCGAGATGTTCGCCGCGGTGGATGCCGCCCAGCTTTTGGGGGAGGTGCGCGTCGAGGTTTTCCAGCGCGTGCTGGACATCGCCGTCAGCCTGGGCAACGAAGGCCGGGAAGGCAAGCCGGTGGGGGCCTGTTTCGTCATTGGAGACACGGAGAACGTATTCCGGCACGTGCGGCAGATGATCCTCAATCCGTTCCGCGGTTATCCCGAGGAGGAGCGCAGCATCTTGGATCCCCGTATCGAGGAGACGGTCAAAGAGTTCGCCGCCATCGACGGCGCTTTCATCGTTCGCCGGGACGGCGTGATCGAATCCGCGGGAGCGTACCTGTCCGCCTCGGTCAGCGACGACGCTCTGCCATACGGTCTCGGGGCTCGACACAATTCCGCGGCAGGCATCACCGAAGCGACCCGTGCCGTTGCGGTGACCGTGAGCACATCGACGGGCAACGTCACCGTGTTCCAAGGCGGCAAAGTCGTGGTCGAAATCGAACGTCCGCGTTTGCCGGGCGGCGGCGAAGGGGATTGACGGGTCGCTTGCCGCGCCGTCCGCCGCGGAGGATCGACCCACCAGGAGAGTGAAGGGCCAAAGCATGAAACTGGGCATCGTGACGTACAACATTGCCAAGGATTGGGACTTGCCCACGATTATCGAGGTCTGCGAGACCGTCGGTCTTGCCGGGGTCGAGCTGCGGACCACGCACGCCCACGGTGTGGAGGTGTCTCTCTCGGGGGCTGAACGTGCGGCCGTCCGCCGCAAGTTCGAGGAAAGCGACGTCGAATTGGTGGGGCTGGGCAGCGCGTTCGAGTACCACTCCCCGGACCCCGAGGAGCTTCGACGGAACCTGGAGGGGACGCGTGAATACATCCGACTTGCCGCGGACGTGGGCGCGGGCGGCGTGAAAGTGCGCCCCAACAGTCTGCCGGACAGCGTGCCGGTCGAAGAAACCCTCGAGCAAATCGGTCGGGCCCTTCGGGAAATCGGCGCTTTCGGTGCGGAGCACGGCATCGAGGTCCGACTCGAAGTCCACGGACGCGGGACTTCCCTGCCGGAACACATTTGCACTATCCTCGATGTTGCCGACCATCCCAACGTGAAAGCGTGCTGGAACTCGAATCGGACGGATATCGGCGAGGACGGATCCATTGCGGCGAACTTCGCTTTGCTCGGAGACCGGATCGGGCTGGTGCACATCAATGAGTTGTGGAGCGATTACCCGTGGCGCGAGGAATTCGCGCTGCTGAACGGCATCGGATATGCCGGATTCACGTTGGCGGAGATTCCGGGAATGCCGGACCGGGATGCCGCGGTGCGTCTTCTCCGGTACTACGCTGTGTGTTGGAGCGAACTCCAACGGTGACGCCGAGCGGCGACGGGAGCACCGCCATGGACCGTGACACCGCTGCCAAACGAATGGCCGACCTCCGACAACGGATCCGGCGCCACGATTACCTCTACTACGTCGAGGCCGCACCCGAGATATCGGACTCGGCATACGACCGGCTCTTTCGCGAACTCCGCGATCTCGAAGCGGCCTTCCCCGAGTTGGTTCCCGAGGATTCCCCGACCCGTCGTGTGGCGGGGCAGCCGTTGAGTGGGTTCGTATCGCGCCCGCATCGGGTCCCGATGTTGAGCCTTGACAACACGTACAGCGAGGCGGAACTCCGGGAATTCGACGCCCGGGTCGACCGCTGGCTCGGCGCCGGTATTCCGGTCGAGTACGTGGTCGAGCCCAAAATCGACGGGGTGAGCCTCTCTCTCAGATACGAAGACGGCCGCCTGGTCCAGGCCCTGACTCGGGGCAACGGCCGGGAAGGGGATGTCGTCACCGCCAACGTTCGCACCATTCGCAGCATTCCGCTCCGACTCCGGTGCGCGGCCCCGCCCGCGGTGTTCGAGGCCCGGGGCGAAGTCTTCATGAGCCGAGAAGAGTTCGCTCGGCTGAACCAAGCCCGTGAAGAGGCCGGGGAGACACCGTTCGCCAATCCGCGGAATGCCACGGCGGGTTCGTTGAAACTGCTCGATCCGCGAGAAGTCGCCGGCCGCCCCCTGGATGCGGTGTTCTACGGCCATGGGGAGATCGTGGGGTTGACCGTGGAACGCCAAACCGACCTGCTCCAACTTTTTCGCGAGTACGGCTTGAAGTCTCCGGAATTCACCCAAACAGCGACGGGGATCGAAGAAGTCCTGGCTGCGGTGCGTCGCCTGGCCGAACTCCGCTCCGGCTTCGCGTATGAAATCGACGGCGCTGTCGTGAAGATCAATGAATTCGAACTTCGCGAGCGACTGGGCGCCACGGCCCGGGCCCCCCGGTGGGCCATCGCCTACAAATACGCCGCGGAAAAGGCCCGGACCCGCCTCCGGGACATCACCGTGCAGGTCGGTCGCACCGGGGCCCTGACGCCCGTGGCGGAACTCGAGCCCGTGGGGCTGGCCGGTTCGACCATCAGCCGCGCAACCCTCCACAATTTCGACGAAATCGAGCGTAAAGACATCCGGCTCGGCGACCTCGTCGAGATCGAGAAAGCCGGTGAGGTGATCCCGGCCGTGGTCAGTGTCGTGCTGGAGGCGCGCACCGGGCACGAACGCCCCGTCCAGCGTCCCGTTTCCTGCCCGGTGTGCCGCGGCCCTGTTCGTCGGGGGCGGGACGAGGTCGTCATCCGGTGCGTGAACCCGGAATGCCCGGCCCAGGTTCGGGAACGCCTGCGCCACTTCGCCGCCCGCGGCGCCATGGACATCGAGACCCTTGGGGAAGCCGTGGTCAATCTGCTGGTGGACGAAGGACTCGTTGCCACACCCGCCGACCTGTACGAACTCGGGCCGCGGGAGTTCAATCGAATCGCCAACCTTCCCGGACTCGGTTTCAAGTCGGCGCAGAACCTGCAAGCCGCGATCGAAAAGAGCAAACAGAACCCTCCCTGGCGTCTGCTCTTCGGGCTGGGTATCCGCCACGTGGGCGCCAAAGCCGCCCAGATCCTGATGCAGCATTTCGGCAGCATCGATGTCCTGATGAATGCCTCCGAAGAGGAACTCACCCAGGTACCGGAGATCGGTCCGATCATGGCCGAGAGCATCGCGGCGTTCTTCCGAAACGACGCCAATCGGCGCCAGATCGAACGACTCCGGCGCGCCGGGGTCCGGTTCGAGACAGGGCCGCGAACGTCCTCGGGCGCCGCGGGACAAGCGTCCCTTTTCATGGGCAAGACCGTGGTGCTCACCGGCACGCTCGCCGGCATGACCCGCGACGCGGCAAAGCAGAAGCTGGTCGAGCTGGGCGCCAATGTCACCGGGTCGGTCAGCGCCAAAACGGATTTCCTGATCGCCGGCGATTCTCCGGGCTCCAAGCTGCAAAAGGCCCGGGCCCTGGGGGTCACGATCCTGTCGGAGGCGGATTTCCTTCGGGAAATCGGCCGGGACCGGGACGTCGCCGCCCCGCCTCAACCCGTCCTCGGGCTGTGACGCGGCTGTTTGCCGCACTCCGCGAAGACGGGGCCCCGTGCCCCCGGAGGCCCCTTCCGAACAATGAGATCGCGGACCGGGACGGCCGGGGCGCGGTGTCTTCCGAAGAGTTCCCGCGTTTTCCCACGGAGCCACAAAGCCACGGGGAGGAGCCCGAGAACACAAGGCACGGATTCTCTCGCGAAGCCGCGAAGATCGTGAAGAAGGAAGGCGTTGAAGGTGCGGCCCCGGGGGAGATCTTCCGCCGAACGGACGCGCCCACGCCTCGGTTTCCGCAGAGCGGGGAAGGCGAACCTTGGTTCCTTGGCGCCGCTGGGCGAGAAGCTCATGCGCATGGAGCGCAGCTCCGTTGTGGCTCGGGATGGTTCGGATCGAGCTTTGGGGAGTGACGCGTTTGCGCCGAGCAGGCGCTCGGCGGTCCCAGGCGTCTTTTGCCGGCTCGATATACCTTGCGCAGAATCGACCTCCTCCAGGAGGCGCCGTGGGCCACTTCGGCATCGTATGTTGGTTCGCGCGGTTCGGAATGTCGGGGGCCTCAAGACGACACTGCGGCCCTGCGGCGCCTCGGTCAAAGGGATTCTTTGCTTTCTCAGCCCCCGGTGTCACCCGATCCCGGGATGCGCACGGCCCGGCCGGTCTGCGCGGATTGGTAGACGGCGTCGGTGATCTGCATTATGACCAGGGCCTGTTCGAGGCCGGTGGCCGGGGGACGGCGTTCCCGAACGGCGTCTGCGAAGTCCGCAATCACGGCCGGGTTCCCGCTGGGGGCGGGATCCTTGCCCTCCCAGACCGGCTCGGAGGTCACGCCGGACTTCGCGGAAGCGCGGTGAAGCACGATGCGGCGGTCGTCGGTGTCGAGCATGTGAAGCGACAGCGACCCCGCCGAGCCAATGACTTGCCAAGCCAGTTCTTGCGCAGTGGGCATGAACTCCCCGCGCTCGATGGTCAGCACGGCGCCGTCGGCGCCGAGAATGAAGGCGGCATAGTGGGCCTCGGCGTCCGATTCGGGGGCCACATGACAATGAAACTCGGAGATGCAAGGCCAAGTGCCGGCCAACACCAATTCCGGCCGGAATCGCCACCCGGTGACTCCGAGCACGTAGTCTAAATCGTAGCACCCCCAATTGGTGAGGATGCCGCCGGCGTTCATGCAGAACGACTCCCGCCAGGGGGGCGGGACACGGTCCGAACAGGGGGCGCCGGGGAGCAGGGCCCGGACGTGAATGCGCCGCACCCGGCCCAGGACGCCGGAATTCAGCAGTTCCGCGGCTTTGCGCGCCGACGCCCCGAAACGGTAACGCGCGGAGAAACAGGCGGCCGTGAGCTGTCCTCGGGCTGAAATCAGGGTCCGGACTTCCCGGGCGTTCATGGCGACCGGCTTTTCGGTCAGCACGTGCTTGCCGCGAGCAAAAGCCCGCAGTGCCATGGCGGTCCGCGTGGACGCCGGATACGCGATAATGACCGCCTCCACTTCCGGGTCTCGATCCAGCAGGTCGCGCCCGTCCTCGTAGACCCGCGGGATTCCCTGGGCTGCAGCCCATTGTCGCCGTTCCACCCGCAGATCCGCAGCGGCCACGACCTCGATGCCTTCACACGCCTTGGCGTCGAGGAGATCCCTGGAACCGATGACTCCGCAGCCGATTACGCCCAAACGTACCGTTTTCACGAGATGTTTGCCTCCAGTTTGTGCAGTCCGGGGCCTGCAACGCCCGTGCGCACAATACGGCGAATTGTCGGTCATGTCCGCTTGGGCGCTGTTTTTTTCCGAAGTCGAATGGATTCGGGCGTGACCTCCACCAACTCATCGTCGTTGATGAAGGTGAGGTATTCCTCGAGGGCCATGACGACCGGCGGCACGAGGATCACGTTTTCATCCGACCCGGAGGCGCGCATATTGGTCAGCTTTTTGCCCTTCCCGGGGTTCACCACCAAGTCCCGTTCGCGGCAGTGCTCCCCGATGATCTGACCGTGATACACCGGCACTCCCGGTCCCAGGAACAATCGTCCCCGTTGCTGCAGGTTGAACAGCGCATAAGCGACCGTGACGCATGGAAGCATGGACACCATGACACCGCGCCGCCGGGAGCGCATTTCCCCGCTCCACGGACCGTATCCGTCAAACACATAATTCATGACGCCCATGCCCTTGGTGTCCGTCAGGAACTCGGAGCGAAACCCGAGCAGGCCGCGCGTGGGGATGCGGTACATGAGCCGCGCCATCCCTCGCTCGGTTTCCATGGAGAGCATACGGCCTTTCCGCGCCCCCAGTTTTTCAATGACGGTCCCGGCGTATTCTTCGGCCACATCCACCGTGAGTTCTTCGTACGGTTCGAGTCGTTTGCCGTTTTCGTCTCGGAAGATGACCTGGGGGCGCGAAACCTGGAACTCGTATCCCTCCCGCCGCATCCGCTCGATGAGGATGGAGAGATGCAGCTCGCCGCGTCCCGCGACTTTGAATCCCTGCCCCTCCGGGAGCGATTCGACTTGCAGGGCGACATCCGCCAGCACTTCGCGCTGGAGTCGCTCCCTCAGGTGGCGCCCGGTAACGTACGTGCCTTCACGACCGGCGAACGGGGAATCGTTCGGCAGGAACTGAACAGCCAGGGTCGGTGGATCGATTTCCATGGGCGGCAATGGCTTCGGGTTCTCCGGATCTGTATATGTCTCCCCCACGGTCACCGCGTCCATGCCGGCCACTGCCACGATTTCGCCCGTTCCGGCCTCCTCCACGGGGACCCTGTCCACCCCCTGAAACCGGTATACCTTGGTGATACGGGCCGGAACGATGGCTCCGTCCCGACGCACTACCGCGATTTCGCGATTGATGTTGAGAGAGCCCGCGGTGATCTTGCCGATTCCGAGTCGGCCGAGATAGGGCGAGTAGTCGATGGAACTCACCAGCATTTGAAGTGGGGCGTCCGGGTTGCCTTTCGGGGGCGGAATGTGTTCGATGATCTTGCGGCAGAGCGGCCTGAGGTCTTGGTCGGCGTCTTCGGGTTCGTCTCGGGCATAGCCGTCGCGGGCGGACGCGAACACGATCGGGAAATCCAGGATATCGTCCGGAGCATGGAGTTTGACGAACAGGTCGAAAACCTGGTCCACCACCCAATGCGGGCGCGCCGCCGGTTTGTCGGTTTTGTTGACCACCAGGACGACCGGCAGGTGAAGCGCCAGGGCTTTCTTAAGCACGAAATATGTCTGCGGCATGGGCCCTTCCTGTGCGTCCACGAGCAACAGGGCGCCGTCCGCCATTTTCAGGACCCGCTCGACTTGCCCGCCGAAGTCCGCGTGTCCCGGCGTGTCAATGATGTTGATCCAATAGTCGCGATACTTGAACGAGCCGTTTTTGGAGGTGATCGTGATGCCGCGCTCGCGTTCGAGATCCATGCTGTCCATGAGGCGCTCGGCCACGTTCTGGTTCGCGCGAAACATGCCGCTTTGTCGGAAAAGCTGGTCCACCAGAGTGGTTTTGCCGTGGTCCACATGGGCGATGATCGCCACATTGCGTATTCTCGTCTGATCCATGAGTACTCCGAAACACGTTGCAGGAACCGAGCCTGCCGGGGAGAGGGGACCGTGTTCGGCATCCCCGGTCGGTATCGCCGCCGGGCGCGCGTACCGGCGGATGTCCGTCCAGCGAAGGCCGCACTTCATTCAACACTCGAGCAGGGATCGGCGGAAGGAAAGCGTAGAGGCAACGTTGCTCTCTCTGTCGACCGAAACGAAGCCTGTACTATACCGCCGCAACCATACGCCTGCCGGGGAATGGCGCGTACCGTCTTCCCCGCGGGAGACGGCGGGCGCTGAATCGGGCGGCGCAACGCGTTCTTCGGGTCGGGACCGAGTGCGGGGAAGCGGATTGCGAGCGGCGGAGACCGGCGCCGCGACGCAAGCGCCGAGAGGGAAAGTGGAGAAACGGGAGAAAAAAGTGCGGCGACGTCCCCGTGGGGCCGCCATGGGGGTCGGGAGCGGGTCGCGTCCCCAGAGCCCCCGCCTTCAACGGCACGGACCCGCGCCCCCAGGCCCTGGCGCGCCCATGTCCGGCATTCCCACTTCGTCCCGGTGCAGAGGGATGCCGCGCACGGTCAGCTCCTGCTGAAGTCGACGGACATCCAGGTTGCCGGGCGTGACCCCGTCCCGAACCGAGAGTGCGGCGGCAAGTCCCGCAACCTGTCCTGTCAGCGCCGCGGCCGGGATGACTCGCATGACTTCCCAAACGTCCTCGGCGGCATCGATGCATCGCCCGGCCGCCAGCAAGCCGTCCACACCCGCCGGCGCCAGCGCCCCGTAGGGCACCTCCCAAACATGCCCGGCCGTGCGCCAGTCCGCGACCAGTCCAACGGAGTCGTCCCGGCGCAGGGCTTCCTGCCCTTCCGCCATGCCGTTTCGGCCTACGATGCGGCGTGTGGTCCGAAACTGCGCCATCGAGGGCAAAGAGAGTGGAAACACGTTGTGCCGGTTGTGTTCCTCACCGCGCGCGAACTCGGCAAGATAATGTTTTCTGAGCAGTTCCCGGCTTTCAAGAACGAATGCGGAAACGTCTCGGCCGTTGGTTCCGCTCCGTTTGCGGCGGTCGCCGGGATGGTTGTGTCCGTTATTCCAGCCACCCAGCGTCACGCGCCGGAGAAGAGGGCTGCCGGTCGATTCTGCAACAGCCTTTCGGGCGGCATCGAGGGAAGCTTCGAGCGCCCACAGCGAAAGCCAATTGTCCTGCTCGATGCACGCCGCGCCAGCACGGTACGCCACGTCGGCGTCGCCGGTGGCGTCCACGATACACGCGGCGCCGAGTCGACCGCGTCCGCTCTTGTTTTCCACTTCGAGCCCGGTCACCCGGGCACCGTCCATGACAGGGGCGCAAACCAGGGTATCGAGCCAGACCCCCACGCCCGCTTCGAGGAGTAGTTCGTCCAGAGTCAACACGAATGCGGCGGGAGAAAACGCGGTGCGATATCGGGCGTTGCCATTACCCCGGCGCCAGTCCGGTGAGACGCCCCCCGGTCCGTACCGAATCGCGGCGTGCAGCAATTCTTCGGCAACGCCGAACGTCACCTGCCTCCCCCGACCGTCGCAGAGCGGCAGGTAAACATTGACCATCCCGGACGTCGCCAGTCCGCCCGGGAAAACGGTCTTCTCGATCAAGACGGTTCTCGCCCCCGACCGGGCCGCTTCGAGCGCGGCCGCCACACCCGCCACGCCGGCCCCGGCCACGATCACATCGAATTTTTTTTCGAAATCCACGGCGACAGAATCTTCCGCAAATGCCGATTGTCGAGCACCGCTTGCAGATCGGGGGACGGCGCGCCCCCGGGGCGTGCCGCCCCAGAGGCGCATACATCGTCTGCGATCAAAACTCCTTACGCACTTTCACGCCCGCCACGAAGGTGCGACCGGGCGACGGGTAGAGGTGAAGATTGTTGTCGAACGCCGAAGCCACGGCGTACTCGGCGTAGTCTTCGTCCAGCAAATTGTTCACCCCGGCGTATACGGTCAGCCATTTGTGCTTGGGGCAGGTGAAGCTGACCTTGGTATCGAAGACAATGTACCCGTCGGCGACGGGTTTGCCGTTGCTCCAATCGGAAATCATGGGGTGCTTCTTGACCCAGCGTCCGCGGACGTCCCACACCAGGCCGCCCGGGACCGTGACGGTCGCCCCGGCGCTGGCGCTCTGTTTGGCCACCCCCGGAATGCGGTTGCCGTCGTACGCACCGTCCTTCAGCTCGGGATTCAGCCAGGTGAAGTTGGCGAAGAGATGGAGGCGGTCGGTCGGGTCCGCGAGTACTTCCAGTTCGACGCCGCGCCGCCGAGTCTTGTCGTATGACGTATTCTGGAAGGTGGCGGGGTCGAAGAATATCTCGTTGTCGGTGTCGATTTGAAAGAGTGTGGCGGCCGCCGTGAGACGGCTCCCGAACCGATGTCGGACGCCCGCCTGCCAATGCCGGGTGGTCTGAGGGGCAATGGGCAGGCCGCCGGCCCACCAAGGTCCGGCGAATTCATCCAGCAACTGGCTGCGGTACGACTTGTCCAGGGCGGCAAACAACTTGCTCCCCGGTGCATACGCGTACGTAAGACCGGCGCGTGCGGCGGTCTCGTCCCAGGTCTGGTTGTCGTGACGGTCGTACGTGAACTTGATCCGACTCCGCCGACAGCCCAAATCGAGGAAGAGCTTGTCCGAGTCGAGCTTGATTCGGTCGTAAACGAAGTACCCGACTTCGCGGCGATATTTATCGTCCGATTTCGTATCCGGGACCGGCGGCCACACGCTCCAATCCATAGCACGGATAACGTGCACATCGCCTGCGGTATAGGCGAGCCCGGCCTGAACGCGATGCGCCAAACGCCCGGTCTCGAAGTTCACGGCGTAGGCGGGGGCGAAAGAATACTCTCGCAACCGTGTGTCGTACGGGTAGCCGCCGAAGACCGAATGCTGGTCCCGCCGCCGGTAGTCGGCCTGGAGAATCAGTTCTCCGGGGATACAGAGCTGGAGGGTCGGCGCAAAATGGAGATACCAGTCTGTACTCTCGGCGTTGTCGGCGGGAGAATTGCTGCTCTCCGGGTCCTGGGCAGGCGTGACGGACCCCGGCAGCCCGTAACTGTCTTTCTTCACGCCCGCACTGAAATCGAAGTCGTACCACGATTCGGGATCGAAGCTCAATTGCAACCCGGCGCTCCGATTCCGGAAATCGCTGTTGTCGCGGTGGCCTTTGGTTCCGAAGTACGAGCCGTCCAGACTGTACCCCAGCGCTCCCCAACCGCCGGAGAGGCTCAGCCGCTGGCCGAACTCGCTGTTGCTCCCCACGTGGGTGTCGGATACCAGGATCGGTTTGCCGCGTCCTTTCTTGGTGATGATGTTGATCACGCCGGCCGTCGCGTTGTCGCCGTAGAGGACACCGGCGCCGCCGCGCACGATTTCGATGCGCTCAATGCGCTCCAGCGGGATCGTGGTCCAGTCCGTCTTGCTCAGGTCCGGGGCATTCACCCGGCGACCGTCGACAAGCACGAGCACGTTCGATCCGGCGGTCTCGCCGAACCCGCGGATGTCGACGTCGCTCGTGCGACCGTTGCCGCCCCAATCCGCCACATTGACCCCGGCCGAGTATTTGAGCACGTCCGGGACCGTGCGGGCACTCGTCTCGGCAATGTCTTTGGCCGTGATCACCGTCACGTTGGCCGGCACCGTGTTTACGTCCCGGCTGCCGGGGGCGGCGGTCACCACCATTTCAGGCAAGGCCGCGGTTTCTTCACCACCCGGATTCTGCGCGTGGACGGCCGCCGCACCGACGCACCACACCGCGACCGCCGAAAGACGCCATTTCCCGAACATTCTTCCCGTCCCGTTCATGACTGCTCGACTCCTTTGTTTTTTGTCCGGCGGCGCGCCCCTGAAACCATAAAAAAACCGGCGGCCCGTGGGGCGCCGGTTGCTGCCGGCGTCGACTTCGGAAGACAACTTCCGTCGACGCAACGAACAGGCCGAGCGGCCCTCTCGCGAGGCCCCATCGGTTGTCAGGGTGTTCTGACTCGCGGGCTCGAAACCTACTTCCCGGGCCTTCCCGTCCTGCACGGCAGGACAGTGGCGCTTCCGGGGTTCGTTCCCGCTTACAGCGGCGCGACCGTTCCGGATTCTCACCGGATTCCCCTGGACCGCACTCGGGTCGGAGTGCCATGCACCGACCCCGCGATCTGTCCATACTCTCGAACAGTTTCGCGCCGAGTCAAGCGCCGTTGGATGCTTTTTCGCCGGATTATGGACATTTCGTTGACTTCCAGGGACCGAGGGACCAAGGACCAGGTTGAATGGGTCGAGGCCCCGCGACGGATAGGTGAAAGTTTGCTTTCTCTGTTTTTCGCCCGGTTTCCCGGAGGTGTAACCGTCTTCCTGCGCGGTCCGGCGTCTTCCTGCCCTCCCGGAACGGAATGGGACCGGTCCGGTTGTCCAGTTCCGTCTTTAGGGCCTGTCGCTTTATTATTGTGCGTCTCCTCAGACGGCCTGAAGGGCCGACTTTACCGTAGCCTTGGGCAAAACGCCCAAGGTTGGTCGGCGCCGTACCGATGTACGCTGAAGGCGTACTT
>JAADHN010000072.1 GCA_013151865.1 Kiritimatiellota bacterium | reverse complement strand
AATGCCTGCGTGAAAAGGACCGGGACCACCCCTCCCGGGCCGGACCCTCGGCGATTCCCGCCGATACGGCGGAAAACGACGGCACGGCCGGTGCGGACACTTGGCTTGTCACCGAGAAACCGGACGTCCGGTTCGACCGGATCGCCGGTATGACGGCGGCGAAGAACGCCATCTTCGAAATGATCATCTATCCTCTGCAGGCCCCGGACAAGGCCCGCAAACTCAAACTCCCCCTGGGCGGCGGGATCCTGCTTTACGGTCCGCCCGGGACCGGCAAGACCACCTTGGCCCGGGCTGCGGCGAATGAACTCGACGCCGATTTCTTCTTCGCGTCCGGCGCCGAAATCCGCTCGAAATGGCATGGCGAATCCGAACAGCGTCTGCGGGCCCTGATCAATGCCGCCCGGGCTCGTCCGGTTTCCATCCTTTTCCTCGACGACATCGACGGTCTGTTGCCGCGCCGCAGCGGCAAGTCGGTCGTGGACAACCGGATCGTCGTGCAATTCCTCAACGAGGTCGGCGGGTTCCGCGACAGCGACAACGTCCTGCTCATCCTCGGCGCCACCAATTGCCCATGGGAAATCGACGAGGCCGTTTTCCGGACCGGACGGTTCGACGAGAAAATCTACGTGGGCCTTCCGGACCCGGCCGCCCGACGCGGCATTCTCGAAATGCACCTCGACGGCGTCCCCGTCGAGGACGGCCTCGATCTGGACGCTTGGGCCGCCCGACTCGACGGCTACACCGGCAGTGACATTGTCGGGATCGTCAATGCGGCCAAGCGCGTTGCCAACGGCCGGAGTGTCCGGCAAAACACCGATCCCGTCCTTTTGGCGGCCGATTTTGAAGCCGCCTCGCGCAATATCCCCTCTTCGGCGCCCGCATCGCTCCTGAAAAAATACGAAGCGTTCCGCAGAACACGCTTTCGCTGAGCCTCGTTTTGCCCCGGGGGAGTACGAACCGGGCAGGCGCTCCTGGATGCGCCGCATGAGAGTAGACGCGGCGTCCCGCCGCGTACTCGCGAACGGCAAAAACGGCGGGACGCCGTTTCTACTATGGCGCGTCCATCTGTGTTCATCCGTGGTTCTTTTTACTTAACTGCAGATGGACGCAGATTCACGCAGATAGAGTGGATGCGGCGTCTCGCCGCGTACTCGCGAACGGTAAAACGGCGGGACGCCGTTTCTACTATGGCTGACGTGCGGCAATGCGTTCGCACGCCCAATAGTTGTATATCAGTGCCGCGATCAGCGCGCCGAGCATCCACCACACGTTCTCGGTCGGTCCGGCGCCGAACCGGAGCAACTTCACGGCCAGTCCGAGGTCGATCAACGTGTAGCCAGACAAGAGCCCGGCGGCCGTCGTATTCGAGGCCTTGGTCACCGCCCACCGCGTCAGGAACGGCGTGCCCCACGGCAGCGGCACCACGACCGCCGTCCAAAGTGCGATGCGCGCCCACACGGGAAGTAGGGAAACGGGCGCTGCACTCATCGCCCAAACACCGCCCCCAGCAAGCAAGAGGAGTGCGATGCCGGCGGCGAGACCCCGCCACGGAATGCGCTTGGCCCGACCCCGCTCCACCGCACGCCGTCGGTGACGCTGCGATTGTCGAAGGCCCGAAGCAGGGGTCGCTTCCGCAGGCGTCTGCAGGGCCCGGAGCGCCTCCAAAAGACGGTCGATCGTCTGATAGCGTTCGCCCGGTTCTTTGGCCATCATTCGGGCGATGACTTCGCTCACGGGTCGCGGCACATCCGGCGCCCGCCGCCGGGCAGGACGGGGTTTCTCACGAAGCAGACGCATGATCACGGAGTGGGCCGTCTCTCCCTCGAACGGATAGACCCCGGTGACCATGTGGTAGAAAGTGGCCCCGAGCGAATAGATGTCGGACCGCGCGTCCAGGTGTTTCGGGTCACGGACCTGCTCGGGCGACATGTAGTGCGGGGTCCCCACCACCTCACGGGTGGTGGTCAGGGCGGCATCGTCGTTCAGTCGTCTGGCCAAACCCATGTCCGCGAGTTTGGCGCCGTCGTCGGTGAGAATGATGTTGGCCGGCTTGACGTCCCGGTGAACGATCCCCCGTTTCTCGAATTCCCGTAGTCCGGCGGCGATCTCGGTCACAATGCGGACCGCCTCGTCGCTGTCCAACCGCCCTCCCCGATCATCCAGGGCATCGGACAGATTGGGGCCCTCGACATACTCCATGACGATAAACGGACGATCATGGCGTCCGTCCAGCCCGTACTCGAAGACATTGACCACATTCTGATGGCGGATGCGCGCGGCCATCTGGGCTTCGCGCCGGAACCGCTCGAGCGCACCGGGCTTGCGTGCCGCGGCCCCGGCCAGGACTTTGACGGCCACGGGGACCTCGAATTCGGGGTGATAGGCGCGATAGACACGCCCGAACGCCCCCTCTCCGATCAGACTCTCGATCGGGAACCGCCCGATCGTCTCGGGACATTCGTCCCATGGACTCAACTGGGCCGCCTGATTGTCCGGTCCGGACTTCTCCGGGTCGTCCGAGGGGGTGGGCATTGTACCTGCCGCCCCCGGGCCGTCGCCTTTGGCGCATTTACAGTGCGGTTCAGAATTGTCCGGCGATATTGCGGGGCCTGGAAGCTCGCTTTGGCTCCCGATTGTTTCAAGACGATCAGTATCCGACATAATGCAGGCTCGCCTCCCATACACCCGCTTCCCGCACAAGTCCCTACGGAGCCTGGGGTTCGAGCTGCAGCCCCGGCAGGTCCGCGATCGCATTCAACAGTCCCTGGGGCAACTTTTCCGGCATGTAAACGACGCGGAAATTCATCTCCCGTTTCCCGTAATCCTGGCCGGCGAGCTTGCAGGAGGTCACACCGTCGATTCCCTGTACTTGTCGCACAAAATCGGCTGCAAATCTTACGTCCGACACTTTCTTGCTCCGCAGCTTCACCTGGACGGTCCGGGCTTCCAGACCGACGTTCCCGGGCCGACAGACGTTCACCGCCCATTCCCGCACGTCGGGCGCCAGCGCGGCGGTCAGCGCATCGAGCGCCTTGTCCCGGCCCAGTTCCCGCCTGCCCCCAGCCTTGAACACCCGCTGTCCCAGGATCTTCCGATCCGCAACACGCTCGGCGTGGGCGTCGACCTTTCCTTCGAATACATGGGATGAGCCGAGCCGGTCTTTCTCGCGGATTTCGGGCGTCAGGCTGACGGCAACGTCCGGGGTTTTGGCATCCACCGAATACCCAGCCTTGACCAGTGCGCCGGTCACGTCCTTTGCCAAGCCGGCCGCCACACGTTCATCCGCATTCGCCGCCGGCGAGGCGGTCACGGCCACGTGGAGCTGATCGGCGTCGGCCACACGCATCATCGTATCGGTCGCAGGCGCCTTCTGTGGTGTTGGGGCGGTCGTACTTTCACCGAGGCCCTGCACCCGTACGATGGTGTTGGTGCTCCGACAACCTGCGACCAACAGTACCAGAGGGACGCTCAACCCGAGTGACTTGAGAATTCGTTTCGCCTGCATGGTTCGGTCTCCTTGTTTAACGGCGTCCGGAAGAAACTCGCGGACACGCACGAGGACATTGTCGGACGGCACCTGCTCGGGCACGCCT
>JAADHN010000082.1 GCA_013151865.1 Kiritimatiellota bacterium | reverse complement strand
GGGCCGACTTTACCGTAGCCTTGGGCAACGCCCAAGGTTGGTCGGCGCCGTACCGATGTACGCTGAAGGCGTACTTCAACCTACACGTAAGAAATACGTTGAGGCACCCTTTCAGGGTGCATGTTCCGGAAACACAACACGGCCTGGGGCGGCGCCCCAGGCTACGGCGGCATTGCCCCGTTGGGGCGTTTTTCGCGGAATTCTCGAATAAAGCGACAGGCCCTAAACGCGGAACTCCGGCGAAGGCGTCCACCAGACACCGACAAGAGAACGGGGGGCTTGCCCTGGAGGATGCCGACAGCAATTTCGCAGAAGGCAGGAAGAAGGCGCCATGGACACGACCGTACGCAAACCGAATGTTCTCTTCATCCTGACCGACGACCAGCGTTTCGACACCATCGGCGCGCTGGGCAACCCGCATATCCACACCCCAAATCTGGACCAATTGGTCCGCCAGGGGTTCGCCTTCGAAAAGGAATTCTGCACGACCCCGATCTGCACCCCGGCCCGCGCCGAGATCCTCACGGGCTGCGATTCGTTCCGCAACCGGGTGCCGTGGTTCGGCCTGCCGATCAATCCCGATCTGACGCTGCTGCCCCAAGCGTTTCAGCGAGCCGGTTTTCACACCATTCACGTGGGCAAGTGGCACAACGACGGGCATCCGCGGGACAAAGGGTACGAGCGCACCCGGCGCGTCTTTCCCTCCGACAATCTCAACGAGTACCGGCAACGCGGCCACTGGATGCGGTTCAATGAAGAGGGCACGGAGACCGAGGGGCACAGTACCGAACTGTTCACCGAGGCGGCACTCGAAGAACTGGCGGCGGCCCCGGCCGATCGCCCCTGGTTCTGCTGCCTGGCCTACACCGCGCCGCACGACCCCCACGACAGCCCGCCGCCTTTCGACACGATGTACGACCCGGGCACCATGCCGCTGTTTCCCAACCACATGCCCGAACACCCCATCGACAACGGGGCCATGATCATTCGCGACGAACTGCTGGAAAACTGGCCGCGAACCCACGATGTCATGCGTCGTTACCGCTGCCGCTACTACGGCATGATCAGCCACCTGGACCATCACATCGGACGACTGCTCGGGCGATTGCGCGCCACGGGGCAACTGGAAAACACGCTGATCGTCTTCACCGGGGACCAGGGACTGGCCGTGGGCAGCCACGGCTTGCTCGGCAAAGAAAACATGTACGACCACAGCATCGCCAGCCCGCTGATCTTCTGCGGCCCGGGCGTGCCGGCCGGCGGGCGCTCGTGGGCCCTGAGCCATCACGTGGATCTCTTTCCCACGCTCTGCGAGCTGGCAGGCATCGAGACGCCTCCATCGGCGCAGGACGGCCACAGCCTGGCGCCGATCATGCATGGCGAGGCGGAACGGGTGCGCGACGCCATCCTCTGCGAATTCTGCATCCCGCGCGGCAAGGACGCATCCTTGGCTCACGTGCAACGGGCGGTCCGCACGGAGCGCTGGAAATTGGTCTGGTACGCCGATCCACGCCGATTCCAGCTCTTCGATCTCCAACGGGACGCCGACGAGGTGGTGCATCTGCTTGCGCCCTGGCGGCGCGAACTGTGGCGGGTTCATGCCGGCACGAACCGCAACCCGGCCTGGAAAAAAGGTCAGTGGGCCGGCGCCGACCAAAGCCCGCCCTACACCGAAGCACAAATCGACGCCGTCGCCATGGACCTCTGGAAACGCATGCTCGAGCTGATGGATGCGCAGAACGATCCCCTGCCCGCGGAGCGCCGCCCCCCATCCCCGCTTGCCCCCGCATGACGGCCCTCACCCAAGCTCGCCGTCGGGAGAGCGCGCGGCGAACATGCGCATTGGTTGCCCCGCATCAACGCTTTGTCCCGCCCGGCGGGATCGCTCCCCCGGGGGAATCGTCCGGGTTGTCGTTCGTCCAATCTGCACGCTGCCGAGTTTGCGGGGGTGCGTACACCGTTGCACCGCGTCGGCAGGGCTCCCGGAACAAACGAAGGCAACAGCCGCGACCCGGCGTCTTGCGAGAAAGCCGATCCGGCCCGAAAAATCCGAGACAAACGCCCGCGCGTCAGGCTTTCCCCATGGCTTTGAGTGCCTTCAGGCAATGCTCGACACCCGTGATCGAGGGGTAAAGGTCCGTCTCGTACTCGACGATGTACCACTCGGTCCCGCCTTCGGTCTCGCAGAAACTGAAGATCTCGTCCCAAGGAGTGTCGTCCTCCCCGATCATGGTCCGGAACCCCTCGCGCATGTCTTGACGGCCTTTGCTCCGGGAATAGGGCTTCAAGTGAGTGGTGCCGGCGCGACCCGGAAAACGGTGGAGCATAGCCAGGGGGTCGCCCCCGCCCGCGTAGCAATTGCCCGTGTCCACTTGAAGAATGACATCCTCGCGGGTGTTCTCCCCGAAAAGCACCCACGGAATGTCCCCCTCGAGTTCTCTGAACTCGATGTGATGATTGTGATACCCGGTCTGCATGCCCTCGGGCGCAAGTTTTTCCGCGAGAACATTCATGAATTCCGCAGCCTGCAGCCAACCGTCGCGACTGCCCGTGAGCCGGTTCGGCAACCCCGGGATGATGATGCGCGTGTTCCCGACAGCTTTGTTCAGGGCCACAGTCTCGGCGAGGCGGTCGTCCTGGACCATGTGAAACGGGGTGTGCCAACCGCAACAGACAAGACCGGACGCATCCAACAGCGCCCGATATTCTTCGGGGGACAACTGCGGTTCGCCTGCGAACTCGACACCCTCGTACCCCATGGCCGCCACTTTCTGCATGGTCCCCTTCGGGTCCGCCGCCAGTTCGCGACGAACGGAGAACAATTCGAGACCGATCGGAATGCGTGACATGTTTCGATTCCTTTGTTGCTCTTCTTTCCAACAAGTCCGACGGCGGACGGGAACACTGACAGGGACGAGCCGTCTTGTTCGAACCCGTCTTCCGGGCGTTCCGGGCGGTCGGCACGCCTGTGATGCAAGCGTCCCGGCGACAACAAAAAGTACACCGGGTCGCTTCCAGCACAAGGGACGCCGGCCGAAAACCGGAACGAAGCGGCATCGGTTCGGGGCGGCGGCGACCTCCGGCCCCGGGGAACGCCGCTCGTGCGGAACGGTCGTTTCGGGACTCGTTTTGCTCGTTTTGGACGTTTTGGGATGTTTTGGGATGTTTTGGGACGGACGTTTTGACGTTTTGGACGTTTTCGTTTTGGGACGGGCTTTTTGTGGTTGACTTCGCCGGCGAGGCGACGTATTGTAAGCGGCGGGGACGAGAAGCGGCGGTGAGAGGGGTGAGATGAGGCGGCGCGGGCCAGGGCGGAGCATTACCCGCGGGGACCCGTCGTCGCCCCTGGGCTATGGCAGGCACGGCCGCGGTCTCCAAAAGGCCAACAATACCCGCCGGGACGGCGAGATCGCGGGGAAAGGGAAGGTAAGACCATAAAGGAGACGGAAATGCGAACGGCACGATTGCGATACGACCGGGAGTTGTGCTATTACCATCTGCTGAATCGAGTGGCGGGCGAGCGGAACTTTCTTCCGTTCGGCGTGGTGGAGAAGGAACGGTTTTTTCTGCTGGCCAAGGAGTTGACGAAGCTGTACCGGA
>JAADHN010000136.1 GCA_013151865.1 Kiritimatiellota bacterium | reverse complement strand
AGGTTGAAGTACGCCTTCAGCGTACATCGGTACGGCGCCGACCAATCTTGGGCGTTGCCCAAGGCTACGGTAAAGTCGGCCCTTCAGGCCGCCTGGGGACACGCACAATAATAAAGCGACAGGCCCGACACCACGGCTCGACTACGGAGGAAATCACGTGACGCACCCCCCCCGCCCATCTCCGATACCGATATTGATGGCATTGTGGGCGTCCGTCGCGCCCCCGGCGGACCTCCGCGCCGCGGTCGCACCGGCGGATGTACTCGGGTATTGGCGTTTCGAACCGGGCGCGGACTACGCAGACGCCAGCGGAAACGGCTGGCGGCCGGTCCGGGTCGGCAATGCCCTCCGCCAAAGCCCTCCGGTCGCGCCCGACCCGGTGCCGGCCACGGGCCTCCCGAACCGCGGCGCCATACGTTTCCCGGGGAACGGTGCGCTACGCCTGCCGGTGGAGAACAGCAAGGCCCCCCAGGCCTTGCCGGAAGGGCAGGACTTCACGTTCGAGTGCTGGCTCCGCACCGGACCCCGAATCGGGGTCAGCGTCATCGCCTCCAAAGTGGCCGAGGACCCCGATGCGCCCGGCACTCGTGCTTTCGGGTTCGATTTCTTGACCATCCCCGGGCGCGGCGGCGGTCCGGGCGCGCCGCTGCATTTCCGGATCTACACACGTCGCGACGGCCTGATCTACTTGATCCACGTCCCCGACGCCCTCTACCCCAATCGCACGGTGCATCTCGCCCTCACCCGGGAGGGCACGCGCTACCGGCTGTTTATGAATGGGCGCCTGCGCGGGCAGGCCTCGTCACCTGCGACGATCGCCGGCAAAGGCGACTGGTTCCTCGGAACGCTCGGCATCGGCAGCCGTGCTTTCGGCGGCCATTGGCTGCCCGATGGGGCGCGCTTGGACGAAGTCCGCATCTGTCGCCGCGCCCTGAAACCCAACGAGTTTCTGTTGTTCTCCCGTCCCGGCGGGATCATGCGCCGGTTCGATTTCGGCCCGGCAGCCGCCCCAATCACGCCCGGATGGGAAAAGGCCGCCACTTCTCCGGACGTGCACATCGAAGGCCGTCCCCATGCAGTGACCGCGGCCGCACGCAAGCCGATCGACCCCAACTCGATCCCGGTCGCCGCCACTGGGCTCGAAGGCTTGACGGCCTGCGAACTGCGCACCGTTCCCGGCGTCTACGACGTGCGCCTGATCTTTGCGGAACTCGCCCCCGACGTGCGCCGGGTCGGAGTCCGGGTGTTCGACGCCGCGGTCAACGGCCGACGGATCGCCAGGAGATTCGACCCCTTCGGGGAAAACGCCCGCCCGGACCGGCCGGTGGTTAAAGAATGCCGCGGCGTGATCTGTCCGGATGGGCGGGTCCGGATCGAGTTCCTTTCCCGAACCCCGCGTCCGGCGTTGTTGTGCGGCGTCGAGTTGGTCGCGGCCGCCGGCACGCTGCCGGCCGTGTTCGAGACCACCGAAACCGGCCCGTCCACCGGCTGGGAGTTTCCATTGCCCACAAGCGACCGTCTCATTCCGGAGGCGGTACGCCTGCCGGCCGAACTGTTGCACGGCGCGAACCCGGCCCCGCCCCTTCCCTACGTTCCGTCGCAAAAGTTCGCGCCCTTCCCGGCACGATTGAAGCCGCGGACGCGCGACCGCGTCCAGGGCGTCACCGAACTCGCGCCCGACCGTCAGGGACCGCTCCCCGACGGGATCCGATTCAAACCCGGATCGGGCGGGTCCTTCGAAATCCATCATCGCCGGGCCGGAATGCGTTGCGATGGCCGCCCGGTATTCCGACTCCGCATGGAAAAATTCCCTTTCCTGGCGACCGTCGTTCCGGGCGTCCGCCTCGACGGACGATTCGTGCCATTCTCGGCGTTTGCTCAGTGTCGGTTCGAGGTGTTGCCCGGCCGCGTGCGCTACCACCTATCCGACGACGCACTCCAATTGGAGGCGGACCTCGAGGCCGTGGCCCCTGTGACCGTGCCTGCCTACGGCATGATCTTGCGCGTCAAACTGCACAACCGCGCCGAGAACACGCGCACCGTGACGCCGGCGGCACTGGCCGTCCCCGGCAAGAACGCGCCGACGCCGCCCGAGACCATGAAGGCGCCCGGCAAGACCGCCGGCCCTGCTTCTCTCGAACTGCGGACCCCGCAAAAGAACCTTTCGGCTGATTCGCGCCGGCCCGCATCGCCGCCGTTGTTGCTGCACGACACCGACTACCGTGTACTGATAGGCTGGAACGGCGGAAACGCCGCCACAGTCCCGCCAATGACCGCCCTGCACGCCACGGTCCGCCTCGAAGCGGACGCACGGACCACGGCGTACCTGACTGTGTTTCTCGATTCCCCGGGATACGATGAAGTCGCGGTGAATCGGCGACTCGAAGAGTATTTCGGACGGAACGCCGACCTCCCCCCGGACGTACGTCGTGACCTGATCGCTCAAGCGCTGCAAACGTTTGTGGAAATCCCGGTCCAAGGCGACCGCACCTTCGCCCGGGTCCGTCCGGCGCCCGAAGCCGCGTTCGAAGCCTCCGGGCGCGCCTGGGACCGCGGCGTCTACCGCGACGGTCCGGTCCGCTTCCGCCTGCCCGATGCGAAGTTGACGGCCCTCGCCAACTTGGTCGCCAACGATCTCTTCCCCGGCATCGTGCAGCCGCCGGGACTGGTGCATGACGCGAAGTACGGCGACACCTGGAACTTCATTTTTTGCTACCGACACGTCCACGCCGCGTCGGATATCGGGTTCGAGAAGCAGGCGCTGAACTACTTGCGTCTGCTCTCGGAAAACCGGACCGAGAATGGCTGGATTCGCTCGGTCCGCCAAAATTTCCTGAGCCCGGGCCACGGCACGCGGTTCAACGCCTCGTACATCGATGCCCTGCATCATTACTGGAAATGGACCGGGGACCTCGAAGCGGTGCGTCAACTCTGGTCGACATGCGTCCGAGCTGCCGGGTACGTGGACGCGTCGCTCGATCCGGACGGCGACGGGCTCTACCGCGATGTCATCCACCAGTGGAAGAGCGACTACGACAGTCGCGGCCCGAGTTCCGCCTACCAGACCGCCATCGTGTGGCGCGCCTACCGCGACCTTGCGGAGTTCGCAGACGCACTCGGAAAAACCGAAGACGCCGCCCGATATGGAAAAAAAGCCGCCCGCATCCGGGCCGCGGCACAACGGGAACTGTGGTCGGACACCGAGGCCATGTTCGGTTCGAAAGGCCCCCTGGGCATGTTGCGACTTCATCCCCAATCGCTCGAAGTCGAGATACCCGCCTGGACCGGCCTCCTGTCCCCCGATCAAACTGCCGCCGTTACCGACTGGTACCTGCGCAACGTGGCATTCCAAGGTCCCGCCGGCGGCCTGTGGATGTACGACAACGACTGGTGGCCCGTAGTCTGGAGCCAGCACATGGGGTCGCCCGGCGATGAGACGATGGTGGCCTGGGCGCTCTTGCTCGCCGGCAACTTCGAGGCCGGCTGTCGCGTGCTCGAAACCGTCGCAGCCGGCAGTTTCCGCGCCGCTTCTCCCGGTTTCTCCTACACCTTCGACCGCCGCGGTGTCCAGGGAGGCAACGACCCCGCCACCGCCCAGGGCGCGTTCTTCCGCTGCCTGATCGAGGGCGTCTTCGGAGTGAGCCCCGCGTTGGACCAAGGAGTGATTCGGGTGCAACCGCGATTCCCGACGTCGTGGCAATTTGCGGAGTTCGCACGCCCCGGTCTGGACCTGCGCTGGAAACGCACTCCCGGCGGCGCGCAAACCGTCCAAGTCCGAACCCGCCCCGGCGTCCGAGTGGAGGTCCGATTGCCCGTCCACAGCCCGGTTGCGAGCGTTTCCGTGGACGGACGCGCTGTTCCGATCCGGACCGAGCCCGGCCTCGGGATGCCGTGGGTCGTGGTCCGGACCCCGCCGGGCGGCGCCGCCGTCGAGGTCCGGACAACCGGCGCGTCTTGGGCCGTGCACGCTCCGGTCGCCGTGCGCCCGGGCGAAGTCTGCGAAATCCGCTGCGACGGCCTCGATACGACCCGGATACGCGACCCGTTCGGTTTCTGCGACGTGCTCGAACAAACGCCGCAACGCGTTCGGGTGCGACTGAAACGCGCCGGGGCCGGGCGGGCCGTGTTCTTCCTCGATTGCCGCAAAGGGGACCTCGAATGGTCCGAGACTGTGGCATGCCGGACCGGTGCGGAGTCCGCAAAACAAACACGCCGACGCACCGTGGTCGATCCGCTGCCGGCGAACGCACGCTTCGTACCGCTGGATCTGGCCGGTGTTTACAACGACGACATCCAGCGCTGTTTCCGCCATCGCTGGCAGTGGGACCATCAGGACAGTCCCGGCAGCATGATCCGCTATTGGACCATGCCCCTGTTCCGACTGACGCAGCCGATCCCCCGGCGCGTCCGGGTCGGGCCCGTGCCGTTCCTGCTCGGCCCCATGGGACCGGGACCGGCCGAGAAAACCAATGACCTTGTCATGCTCGCGAACACCCCGCCGCGCGAACTGCCGAGCGGCGTCCGCCTGCGGATCGGCCGCCGTTGTCGCCGTATCTATCTGTTGTCCTTGAACATGATTCTGCCGCAAAAGTGTTATGTGCCGGCCGCCGAAGTGCGTGTGCGCTATACCGACGGTTCGACCGTGGTGACGCAATTGATCCCGCCGCTCAATTTCGATGCGTTCTTCCAGGATTTCGGCATCGACACCGCCGCCCTGCCGCTTCCCGTCGAGCCGGCGTACGGCATGGACCGGTGGGTCACGTACGGCGGAGTGGACTTGGCGCAGCATCACCTGACCATGACGGATGTTGCCTGCGACCCCACGCGCACCGTCGAGACACTCGAAGTTCGCAGCATCGCCACGGAGACCTTCATCGGCCTCGCCGGCGTCACCCTTGCCGTGCCGTCGGGCCGGGACCGGCAATAATAGCCCGGTTCATGGGCTGGGTGCGCCATGGAAAACGGGCTCGCCTGCATCTGCGGCGAGCCCACCGGGACGACGGCGCACCTCCCCCGGATCGTTTCGTCCGGAGGATGCCGGCATCGTGGGCGATGCTCCGCGGGACCGAAGGCACAACCCGACGCCTGGGACGAACGGCTCTCCCGCCGAGGCGAATCGCCCCTGAGCGGGACACGACAATCCGGTGGGGACACGCAGATTCGGGAGAACGTACAATGGACGAACGCATCATTTCGAAAAAGCTGGACATTCTCCGAGATCGAATGGTCCTTTCCCGGACCCCGCTGGGACCGTGGGAGGCACGCATCGCCCGACACGTCGGGCCGAATCGATACGAGTTCGACGGCGACTGGAGCCCCGTGGACGGCGCTCTGTCCGTGCCCGCACTTCGGACCGCTTTTCTGCGGACCCGGTTCGAAGTTCCGGCGCCGTCGGCCGACCCCGGAACGGCCATGCTCCTCGATTTCGGCTTCAGCGACCTGGAATCGTTGCTGTCGGTGGACGGTCGCCCCTGGGCGGGAGTCGACGCGAACCACACACGGGTCCCCTTGCCGGCGGCAGGTCCGCACGAACTGACGATCGAGGCCATGTCCCTGGCCCGGGCGTGGCGCGAGCCGGGCCTGCGCCGGGGGTTCGGGCGATTCGACGGCGCCGCGTTGGTCCTTGTGGACCGCGTGATGGAAGCGGCGTGGCTCGATTTGCTTTTCACTTGGGAGGCCGTGCGCGCCGTGCGCGACCCACGCCGGCGCGACCGGCTCGCGGCGGCCCTGGAGGCAGCGCTGCTCGAGATCGACCTGACGGTCGAGTCGGAACGTCTCCGTCGCGACGCCGAATCGGCGCGCGCCCTGCTCCACGAGCGCGTCGGCGACATCGCGCCGGACCCCGAAGGCGGGCGAATCCTTCTGGCGGGGCACACGCATATCGACACCGCCTGGCTCTGGCCCGTCCGCGAGACCATCCGGAAATGTGCGCGGACTTTTTCTACCGCCGTACGCCTGCTCGAGCAGTACCCGGAGTTCCATTTTTCCTGCAGCCAAGCCCAACTTTATGCCTATGTGCGGGAGGTATACCCGGACCTGTATGCCGAAATCCGCAAGTGGGCGAAAGCCGGGCGCTGGCATACTACGGGGGCGCTGTGGGTGGAATCGGACTGCAATGTACCCTCGGGCGAATCGCTGATTCGCCAAATCCTGTACGGACTCGAGTTTTTTGCCGCGGAGTTCGGCACGCGGCCCCGGACGTGCTGGCTGCCCGATGTGTTCGGTTATCCCGGCAACCTGCCCCAAATCCTCAAGGGATGCGGGATCGACTATTTCTTCACATGCAAGCTGCACTGGCAAAGCACGAACCCGTTTCCGCACCACCTGTTCCACTGGCAAGGAATCGACGGCAGTCGCGTCCTGGCGCACATCCCGAAGCTTCCGTCCGGGTACAACGGCGCTCCGCGCCCGGAACAACTGGCGGCGGGTTGGGAGAACTTCCGGGAAAAGGGAGTCTACGACGAGTTGCTGCTGCCCTTCGGATACGGCGACGGCGGCGGGGGCCCCACAGCCCAGATGCTCGAATTCGCCGAACGGGCCCGGACCTTTCCCGGCCTGCCGGCCACACGCATTGCCGGGGAAGAAGAGTTCTACGACCGCGCGGCGAAAACGGCCCGCGACCTGCCGGTATGGGAAGGCGAACTCTACCTCGAGACGCACCGGGGTACGTACACCAGCCAGAGTCGGACGAAACAGGCCAACCGGCGCACGGAACTACTGTTGCGGGAAGCGGAAGTTTGGGCTTCACTCGCTCAGATGTCCGGCACATCGCTGGAGCCCGCTTTGCTGCACGACGCCTGGCGGCGCGTTTTGTTGCAGCAGTTTCACGACATCCTGCCGGGCAGTTCGATCGGCGAGGTATATGTCGATGCCGCCGCCGACCATGCCCGGGCCGCCAAAACCGCCAAGACGGTCCGGGACCGGGCGGCCGCGGCCCTGGCGGAAATCGCGGCTGTCGGGGGCGATTTGACAGTGCTCAACGCCCTTTCCTGGGAGCGTTCGGACCCGGTCGAGGCGGTCATCGAGCTTCCCGGCGACGATCCGGTGCAATTGATCGACTCGAACGGTTGCGCCTGTCCGGCGCAGGTCGTCGAGCGGGGGCCGTCCGGGGCGGCCCGAGTGGTTTTCGAACCGGCGTCGGCGCCGGCTATGGGCATCGAAGGCTTTCTGGTGCGCCGAGGCCACGCACCGGAAACCGACGCGGCGCTTGTTGCTGACAGGGACTGCCTCGAAAACCAGTTTTTCCGAATCGAGCTTGACAAAGAGGGGGCGATCATCCGTCTGTTGGACAAACGCAACGGACGTGAAGTGCTTTCCGACGGCGCCCGGGCTAATGACTGGCAGCTTTTCCAGGACGGCCCGGAGCGGGAGGCCGCTTGGAACGTCCACGACACCTTTGACAGGAAGCGATACCGATTCGAGGGGGCCGCCCGGATCGAGGTGGTCGAGACCGGTCCCGTGCGGGCGACGGTGCGTGTGAGCCGCAAGTATCGCAAGACGCGGATCACGTGCGACATTCGGATCTACCGGCAGACGCCGCGCATCGATTTCAGTGCGGTGGTGGATTGGCGCGAGCGTCAGACAATGCTTAAAGTGGCGTTTCCTGTGGCGGTGCGGAGTCCGCACGCAACCTTCGAGGTGCAGTTCGGTGCGGTCGAGCGGCCCACACACCGGAACACGAGCTGGGAAGAGCAGAAGTTCGAGGTGGCGGCCCAACGCTGGATGGACTTGTCCGAAGCCGGATACGGGGTCAGCCTCTTGAACGATTCTCGGTACGGTTGCGATGTGAGAGGGAATGTGCTGCGCCTGACCCTGTTGCGGGGCCCCGAGTACCCCGACCCGAAGGCCGACTTGGGACGCCATCGCTTTGTCTACGCCCTGCTGCCGCACCTCGGCGGCTGGACCGAAGGCGGGACGGTCCGCGCCGCCGCGGAACTGAACGCACCGCTCCGCGCCGTGCCCGGGTTGCCCTCGGCAGGTCCGCCGTCCGACCGCTCGCGCTCTTTCTGCCGTATCGAAGGCGCGGGGGTCGTGCTCGACACGCTCAAGCCCGCCCAAGACGGAGATGGCTGGATCGCCCGGTTCTACGAGGCGCATGGGGGCCGGACGCCGGTTCGCGCAGCCTTCGATCCCGCACCGAGCACCGTGGTCCCCTGCAACTTCATCGAAGAAGACCCGGGTCCTGCTCTGCCTCTCACGGACGGGGCGTTCCAGTTCCGGATCGAGCCGTTCCAGGTGCGCACGTTTCGGATTCGGATGTGAGGACCCCGCCCCGCAAGTTCTCGGCCGAACCGTGCGACCGCTCGATTCTGGGCGCCCCCAACGCTGCGCGGGTGAGTTCCGGGGCTCACGGCCCGGGGCGCGAGAGGCGCCGGACCACGCTGCTGCCGGCAAGGGGCCCGTCGGGAAGGGCAAAACGGACCCGGGTCACCCCGTCTGCGGCGGACCACACGCACCCCTCGCCTTCGAACCGGGCCTTCAAAGTGACGGTGAGGTCGAGGGGGCGATTCTCGGGATTGGCGACGGCGAGCCTCATCCCCCGTTTCCCGTCCGGTCGGAGCAAGAGCAGGCAGGCTCGATCCACGCCGATTCGGGATCCGTCCGGGAGGGATTGACTGCCGGGCGTCCAGAAGACGATTCCCAAGACGCCTGACTCATTGTGCCGAACAGCTTGCCTCTGCGCCGTATTGGAGAGCACGGTCACGGGCGACCGGGCCGCGATGGCCGCCGCCGTGGCCGGTGTGACCTCCGGCACGACCACGTATCGGTAGGCGCCGTTTTCAACCTGCTTTCCGTGGTCGATCCAGAGGCTGAAGACGCCCATCGAAAGTTCGGTCTTCGGGTAGACATGGTTGATCCGTCGCCAGTTGCCGGATTGCGACGCGTTCCGAACCGTCACTCTCGCACTTTCCGGGAAAACATAAGCCACGCCGTCGTGCAGGACCCAACCGGGCGCCTGCAGGCGGTGTTCCCCGCGGCTCGAGGGACGCGCGTTCCCGGTCGTGTCTGCGACGGTCACTTTCCCCTTGAGCCGACACTGATTGAGCGAAGTGACCACAGGGAAATCGGTGGGGCACGTGATACCGGCCCCGAGGCAAACGATTTCCCGGTCGAAGAAGAACCAGCTCTTGCGGGCGGTCAATCGGCCCCGGGCGAAATCCATGGCGGCCAGTCCATAAACGCCGTCGGACACGCCACCGACAAAGTCCCGTTTCCCGCGTTGACCGTTGCGGGTCGCCGGGGGGTCGGGCGTGAGTTCGACCGTGATGCCGGGCAGCCGCTTCCAGTCCCAGAGCGGAAAAACGTTCTTGTACTCGTCGCCGCGCCGATACAGGTACATCACTCCGTCCGAGAGATGTCGCCCAAGGAGGTTTTCGGCGTTGCAGGTCTCGGTCTGGAGGGTGCGGGGGGAGGTCATTCGGACCGAGACCATGAAAGCGGCCCGGTGGTGAGTCATGTAGTCGGCCCGCCAGAAATGGCGGTTTCCGCGCAGAGCGTTTTCTGGGGTGGGGTGTTCGAGGCGTTCCCGGAAGCGTTCGAGTTCGTCACGCCGCGGGAGAGCGGCGGCGTCGAGTTCGAGCAGGGAGCGGCAGGCGTCTGCCAGGCCGGCCGCCTTACCGCCCCCTTTGCGGGCGATTTCGCGGCCGCAGGCGCTATAATCGAAAACGGGCCCGCGGACCATCCATTGCTGGCCGTCGAGCAGGTAGGCGACGAGGGTCTCGATCCGGTCTTTGCCAAAGGCGAAACACGTTCCGCGGCCAAGGGCGGCAAAGTAGGCGCAGTCCCGAGAAAAACCTTTTCCGTACCCGCCGTTGTAGAGCTGCGTTCCATGTTGGTAGAAACTGTAGTCCGGTTGAATGCCTTCCCCGAGGCCCACCTGGATCTCGTCCGCCATACGCCGAAAGGCCAGTTGAACGGTCCATGGATCTTGTTCCAGACAGCCTCGGGCCACGGTCACTTCCGCGACCCAAACCAAGTTCTGACCCGTCATTCCCAGTTTGGCATTCCGGAGAATGCGAATCCCGGCCTTGAACTGTTCGGAAGTCAGTTCCGACCCCATGAGAAGCATGGCGCGATAGACGATGCGGGGCACGCCGATGACATTGTACCACCAGTTCGGGCACTTGAGGTCTTGGCGTGTCCACGAATCCCAGGCGCGGAGGATGGCCCCGCGAAGTTCGGGGTCGTTGTGGAGCGGGGAATCCGGATGACGCCAGGCCCGGGCCATCCGGTAGATTCGGCTCACGTGCCGCGTGGGCGCCCAAGAGGTGCGGTTGCGATTCTCGTAGTCGATGTCCGTCCAGCTGCCATCCGATTGCTGTTCGGCCATGTAGCGACGCACATCGTCGAAAGCGCCGGCCGATCCGAGGGCCGCCCGAGTCAGGCGCTCGCGAATGACGGTCAGGTCCTTTATGGAACGTTCGTTTGTGCCGTCGCTGCGCAAAGCAATGGCGTCGATTTCGAAGTCGTCCAGGTACGCGGTGACCACTGCCTTGTCGTAACTGTGGATCCAGAACTGGAGGGACCGGACTTCCGATGAGACCATCAGCGAGGTCTCGAAGGTCCGCCAAGCCCGTTCTGCGCCTCCGAGTCCCAGGAGGTGCGTGGCGTCTCCGAGGGCTTTCCCGTTTTTGTCGAACCGACGGACATAGATTCCCAGGCCGCTTCCCGAAACAGGATACACTTTGCCGCGAATGCGATAGAACCCTTCGCCGGGCAGCAGGACCCTGGGGCCACTGACATTCGACCCGCCCCGTTTCGAGGTATCGGTGATTCTCAGGGAATATCGCCCGGTGGCCGCCTGTTCGGCGGATACAGTCGCCAACGTGGACTGTTTTGGGATAGTCCACCCTGTCGCGCCCTGTTCGAATCCCGAGTTCGGGAAGTCGATCCGACGGGGCGCCTTGTCCGCCGCCCGGAGCGTGGCGTTGGAAGCGCCCCGAAGTGGAGCGCCGTCGCCTGCGAGTGCGAGCACTGCCAAGCAAGAGATCGGAATCCGGAGCGGGCCGGCGAGGCAGTGTTCGAGGGGGCCGCGGAACATGTGGCAAAAGGACATGACGCGTTCCTTCGTTCTCTGTGAGAACGGGGCGACTCGGGGACGTATTGGCCTCCGCGCCCTTGCGACCTCACAGCCGAAGCCCTTGCAAGACGCCACGCGAACCGCAGGCGTTGCCGTTCCCCACAGCTCTCCCGTCCGTCGGGATCGTCCTCCGCCAGGCATCGGCCCGATTCGTGCATTCGTTCGATTTGCACGCACCCCAAGCCCGGAATCAATCCAAGCCGAGCTGGTCGATCTTGTACTTGAGGATTCGGCGCGTGGTTTGGAGGAGCACGGCGGCCTGGGAGAGGTTGCCGCCGGCTTCAATGAGCGCGGCCCGGATCAGGCGGGTTTCGAGTTCCCGAACCTCCTGTTGCAGGGATACGGGAAACGAGGCGGGCGATGGGCCGGCCGAAGTCCCAGCCGCGCCCCCCTCGAGTTCGGCGGGAAGATGGGCCGGGGTGAGTTCTCGGGCCGCACCGTTGAGGACGATGGCCCGCTCGATCACGTTGCGGAGTTCACGGATGTTGCCGGGCCAAGGATAGTTGCAGAGGATTTCCATGGCGGCGGCGTGCACACTCTCCATAGCGCCCCGGCATTCCCGGGCGAAATGCGACACGTAATGATTCACGAGCAAGGGGATGTCTTCCGGACGATCCCGCAGAGGCGGAATGGTAATCGGCACAACGTTCAGACGGTAGAAAAGGTCTTCCCGGAACCAGCCTTCGCTCACCCCTTTTTTCAGATCTCGGTTCGTGGCGGCGATGACGCGGACATTGGCGTGCAGGATGGCGCTGCCCCCCACTCGCATGAACTCGTGATCCTGGAGAAAGCGAAGCAGCTTGCTCTGCATGGCAGCAGGCATTTCACCGATTTCGTCCAGGAACAGGGTGCCCGTATCGGCCAGTTCGACGCACCCCCGACGGCGTTCCATGGCCCCGGTGAAACTGCCCTTTTCATGGCCGAACAGTTCACTTTCCATCAGGGCTTCGGGGACTGCGGCGCAATGAATGGGCATCATGGGTGCGTTGCGTCGAGGACTCCGGGCGTGAATCAGGCGGGCGAGGAGTTCCTTGCCCGTCCCGCTCTCGCCGTACAGCATGATAGTGGTGTCCGGTGAAGCCGCGGCCCGTTGGGCCACAGCCAAGGTTTCGCGCCAGGCCCGGGATTCGCCGACGATGCTCGATGTATCGTACCACCGGGTCATTTCGCTTTCGAGTGCGGTCAATTCATTGAGGCGTCCCGCGTTTCTCAGGGCCATACGCACGGCCAGGCGGAGTTCGTCCACATCGAAGGGTTTTGTCAAATACTGCGCGGCGCCGCGTTGGATCGCGTCCACGACTTTCGACACGTCTTTGAGCGCGGAGAGCATGATCACGGGCAGTTGGGGATCTTCCTGCTTGAGGAGGGGCAGCAAGTCCAGACCGGACATGTCGGGCATGAGAATATCGACGATGGCCAAGTCCGGGCTTTCCGTGCGCAGGGCTTCGACGGCCTGCTCGCCGTTTTCCACTGCGACCACGCGATACTGGCGCTGGAACACGGTTTCGAGGGAGAACCGCACGCCGGGCTCGTCGTCTACGACCAAAAGTGTCTTCACGGAGATGGAACTCCCTGTGGCGCCCGGGCCGGCGACCGCCGTTGTCACGGGTCAAAGTGCCCGGTTTACTTGTTTGCACCAGTACTCGCACCCACGCAAACCTGGCGACGCCCAAATTGCACGAAAGCACACTCCCGGCGATTCCCCCTGGAGGGCGATCCCGGCGGCCGTACGGACCGGGCCGCTGCTCGCGAGTCGCCCCATGCGCATGTTCCGCTTGCACACCCCGACGATTCCTGTCTCGCTGCTTGGGACAGGCCGGAGAGGGGCGGGAGAGGGGCGCCTGTCCCGAGTGGGTTCGGTGGAGGTGCGGGCGCGTCCCACGACGCCGGCATGCCCCGGGACCGCACCGCCGATCCATCGTCTCAGCCTGCCGCATCCAACCCGACGGCGGCTTTTTCCGCCGTCAGGTTCGTGGGAAGGACGACCTGGAAGCACGCCCCGGCGCCGATGGCGGGCACGAGTTTGACCTTGCCCCGATGGATCCGGACGGCGTTCCGAACGTAACTGAGCCCGAGCCCCAAACCGGAAATGCCATTGGTATGGAACGGTTCGAACACAGTTTGCACATGTTCGGGCGGGACGCCCGGACCATTGTCGATGATCGTGGCCTGGACCGCGGCAGCGAACACCTGCGTGCACAATCGAAGCCGCGGTTCGCCGTTCTCTTTCATGGCGGTCAGGGCGTTTCGGATGAGTTCGACGAAGGCCTGTTCGATTACGCCACGCGCCGCCCGGAGCTTGTCTTTGCCGCTGTAATCGCGGGCCACGTCGACGCTCATCTCCGGGAATTCGGCCACCGCTTTTTCCAGGGCGCCTTCGAGTGCGTCGTGGAGGGAAAATGTCGTGAGTCGCCGTCCGACGGCCTCGATCTGGGCAAAACGGGAAAGCTGTTCGATCCAGGCGTCGACACGGTCAAGTCCATCGCGCGTGACTTGGAAAAACGACTGCCGGAATTCCTCATCGTCGTGGCGTTCGGGGAGGAGTTCGGCGCAAGTCTTCACCGGCACCAGCGCGTTCTTGAAGTTGTGGGCCAGGGCATCGGCGAGGCGCTGCCAGTTGTTGGGCGTTTGGGCCGAAGCATCCCCGTCCCCCCCCGCCGCCTCGACGGCGCCGCGGCGCAGCATGAGAACGACGCCGCCGGGAAAAGTCCGGTCGAACGCCGCGGCGGTACTGACTTCCACCGGGCCGGCCGGCAGAGGGACGAGCCGGGGAGCGGGACAACGGTCTGTTGCCAACGTTTCCCGGACCAGCCCTGCCAGGCGTGAATCGAGCTTCTCGACCGGGAGGCCGATGAACCGTTCCCGGTCGATCCGGAGCAATGCCGCGGCAGCCCGATTGATTTCGAGGCACGTCCCGTCTGTCGAGGCCAGGACAGCCCCGGCCGGCAGGGCGTCGACGATCATGCGGTACCGGGCTTCTCCGGCAGAGAGGTGTTCATGCTCGGTAGCGTGTTCGAGGGCCCGCGCAAAGAACGAGAGGAAAACACGGAGCAGGTCGCGGAAAGCGGCCCCCTCCTCGTACCGGTGGGACCGGCTCAGACCGACCAGGGCCAGGAGACGTCCCCGGGACAGCACGGGGCAGAGCAACCGGATGCCGAGTCGTTCCGCATAGAGCCGCGCCCCGTCCGCTTGAGTCCGCTCAAGCCGGTGGTCGGCACGCAGATCGAAAGGCTCGCCGAGACGCGCCAATGCGGCCAGAAGAGGTTGGCCGAAGGGGATGAAAAACTGTTCGCGAACCTCGTCCACCACATTGCCGGAAAAGACGCGGAATTCGGGTGTGTCATCGGCCGGCAGCAGGATGACCACGTTGTCCACGTCGAACTGTTCTTCCAAGGCTTCGGCGAAGGCCCGGAACAGGTCGGCCCGCTTCAGGGAGCGCGAGAGCAGTCTTTGGAGCCGCTGGGCCACTTCCCGAATGCTCACCGGTAGCGCACCGTCATGCGCCCCCCCTCCCAAGGCGGAAACGGGACCACCGATCATGGCGGGAGCAGGGTGGGCGTCATGCCAGGTCTCGGTCGGCAAAGGGTTCTGCTGTTGCGGGGATGGGTACTCGATGATGCCGACGATCTCGCGAATCCGCGCCACTTGAAAGGGCTTGGCCACGAAATGCCGCACTCCGTATGGCTGAAACGGCTCCGTGCAAGGCGGATCCAGAGAGAGGAGCAGGGGCACGATCTGCGGCCCGTAACCGAGCCGACTGAGTTCGCGGACCAAGTCCGCCGCACCGGCGTCCGGGAAGACATCGTCCACGAAGATCACATCCATCCGCTGAGTCGCGGCCAGAGCGAGGGCATCCGCGGCAGTCATTCGTTCGTGCACCGTCCGGCCGTGCTGGAGAATGACTCGGAGCGACGTTCGAACGGCGGGGTCCGCGGAAACGATCAACACGCCCTGCATGGTTCCTCCTATCCTCCCGTGCGGTTCGCTTTCGGTATTTCATCACTTTCCCCGTCCGGCCTGGTCGAAAAGGGGAAGTTCTATCGTGAATTCCGTTCCTTTGCCAACCTCGCTGCGGGCTCGGATCACGCCGCCGTGGTCACGGATGATCCCGTGGCAGATCGAGAGGCCCAGACCATGCCCCGACGGCTTGGTCGTGTAAAACGGATCGAAGATGTGCGCCAAGTGGACAGACTCGATGCCCGGACCGTTGTCGCCGACGCGTACTACTACCACCTTTTTGGGCTCGTTGCCAAGCCGTCCCATGCCTTTTTCGAGAGAAACACGCAAAATACGTGTGGGCCGACCGATCAGAGCGTCGAGCGCATTCTGAAAGAGATTGAGCAACACCTGGTACAATTGCTCGCGGTCGCCGCTGACAAGAGCGTCGCCGCAATGGACGTGCCGCCGCACGTTAATGTCGTGTTTCTGAAACTGTTGATCGAGCAGGACAAAGGCATCATTCAACACCGCGCACATATCGACGCAGCCGGTACGTGTCCCTCGGGGATGGGCCAAGTGGAGCAGGTTCTGCACCATGTGATTGATCCGGTCCACCTCCGAAGTGACCACGCGCGAGAATTCGGCGCGGAATTCCGGCTCATCACCGCGCTCGGGCAGGAGCTGGGCGAAGGTGTGAATCGAGACCAGAGGGTTCTTGATCTCATGGGCCACCCCGGCGGCAAGCGTACCGGCGGAAGCAAGCCGATCCATTCGGCGCACTTCGGCTTCGAGTTTTCTTCTCTCGGTGAGGTCCTCGAAGACGATCAGCGCTCCGGTTGGGTGTCCGGTGAGGCTCGGGAGCCGGGAAACTTCGTACCCGAGAGGGAGTTCCCGCCCGCCGATCCGCACCGTGATCTCTTCCAGGGCGCGCTCCCCTCCCCGGCGGAGGACGGCACGCAGCGGCGCCTCGAACTCGGGCGCCAAGTCCACGACCGGGCGACGCCGCCAGGCGACGGGGTCCACATTGAACAACGTACTCGCCGCACGGTTGAGCATGACGATGCGCAGTTCCGCATCCACAGTGAGCACCCCGCGCTGCATATGCTGGAGAATGGCCTCGTAATGACGGCGTGACGAAACCATGGCATCGTACAGTCGGGCATTGTCCAGAGCGACCGCGGTTTGCCCGGCCAGGGCATGGAGGAGTTTGAGGTCGGCCGACGTGTAAGTGTTCTCCTCCCGTCGCGGTCCGAGAAGGAGCAAACCCAACAGTCGCCCTTGGCATTCGAGCGTCGAAGCGAGTTCCGCACCCGCGGCTTCGAGCACGGCGGCGGCCTCGCGCGCCGTGGCCGTCGAGGCTTCGGGACCGTAGAGGAGTTCCTCGCGCAACACGGCATCCTCGTGGCGCCTGGCACAGTCGACCAACGCATGCCCGGCTTCGAGGGTCGCCGGCAGGTCGCCGGTCCCGTGGCGGGCGGCCAGGCGCAAGGCATCGTCATCGCCCGCCGCAGGCAGGTAGAGCGCACTGCTCTCCGCCGCGAAAATGACCGCGACCTGGTCCGCCGCAAAGGCGGCGATGCCGAATCTTCCAAAGGTCCGTCCCAGTCCGTCGTTGAAAGCGATCAGGGCCTGCTGCTGATCGTGCCGATGGCGAAAGATGAAGCGGTCCACAAGGAGGGTTACACGCCGTTCGAGAGGGCCGATCACTGCCGCCAGCGCCATGGACAGCAAAACGGCGACCAACCAATAGGTGCCCCGGGGAGTCGTGGCCCGAAAGAACGAGTGCAGCTTGAAGAGAACCAGGAAAGCCAGGCACAACACCAAGGTCGTGGTCCCGAAAATCAGCAGGTTCCGCATGGCGACGCCGATATCCAGCAACCGATGCCGGAAAATGGCATAAGAGGTGAACCCGATCCAAACCAGAGGACTGGCCGCGCCCAAAAGGAAATAGTCGCTGAAACTCGTGAAGTGAGGTAAGGCAAATGCCGCCCCATAACCCAGAGTAAAGGAAATTAAGAACCCGATGAAACTATATTTAATCTGCAGACGTTCTCTTCCATTAGATGAATACTTCCACGAACACAAGAGATTTATGGTTCCCATAATAAACATCGAGAACATATAAACTATAAAAAGCCAATGAAGTGGACCAAAAACAGGAGCACGTCCATGGTCTGCAAGTACAATTGATTTTTGCACAAGATCAGTAAGAGATATGCCCGCGAATAGCAGAGTAGAAATGCCCACCAGAATGACAGTTCTTTTGGATGGTTTACGGGAGACTGATTCAGGAAAAAACCAAGAAAAAACAACATAACTTCCGGCAATAAAAGCAGAAGAACTAAATGTAAATCTCCCGGCGTATTCTATGTGTTTCTTATCAACAAAGAAACTCACCAAAAAACAGCAAAATACCCAAGCAGTTATTGCACTGATAAGAAAAGCGAATGCAAAGTGTACAGCACGCGTGTGTCGTCGCCAAAAGACATACGCCAAGAACGCGGCGCTTATCATAGTGCAAAGCAGTAGGACCGTGCTGACAAAAGTCAAATGGCCGATCCTCGTTTCAGAACTACAGAAGAGTCATTGCCGCCGAGACCGTGAGCATACACCAGCGCCCTCCGAATCAAGATGTGCCTGGGCACATTCGGCACGTAATCCAAGTCACATTCCGGATCTGGATACTCATAATTAGTGGTTGGGGCTACGATACCCTTTTCCATTCCCAATACAGTCGCTATCAACTGGAGCGTTCCAGCAGCGCAGGTTGGTATTCCGATCATTGATTTAACTGAACTAATAGAAACTCGGAAAGCATGGTCACCAAAAACGTGTTTGAGTGCTTGCGTTTCCCAAATGTCAATACGTGGATCAGAACAGCCATGGCAGCCAACATAATCAATGTGAAATGGACTGACGTTTGCGACTGCAAAAGCTTCCCGCATTGCATTGGAAATCCCACGGACAGTGTCATATTCCGGCGTACGTGTGTTTCCTATTGCTGTCGACCCGAATCCAAGTATTTCAGCACGGATTCTCGCCCCACGGCGTTTTGCATGATCGAGGGATTCAATCATGAGACAGCCGCCACCTTCCCCCAGCACGCCGCCATCGCGTTTAGCATCGAACGGCCGGCTTGCATGCTCGGGATCTTCATTGTTCATAGAAAGCAAACCGGCTCGGCAGAAATACGCATATACATATTTGGACAATAAAGAATCGGTACCAACACACAGCATCGCATCGACCTTACCGGCTCGAATTTCCGCAAAGGCTTCACCAACTGCATTGAGTCCAGACGTACAGGCGGTAGAAATTGTGAGGACTTTCTCCTGGAAGCCGGTCGCGAACCCAGTTTCGGATGCTGCAGAATTGGCAAAGCATTTCAGTAGCGTAAACGGACTGGATCTGCCATACCCCTTATCTTGGAGAGTTTCAACGGCGTCTTCGATCGCATCTTGAGGCGAAGTTGCAACCCCCCCGACCACCCCGAGTCGTCCGTCGCCGGGGTGCTCATCCCACTGGGCGTCCTCGAGAGCCATGAGAGCAGCCGCGACCCCGTGGGTGCCGCGGGCCATGAGTCGGGCACGCTTCCGATCTATGAACCGAGCGGGGTCCCACTCTTTAACCTCGGCCGCGATCCGGGTGGGATAGTCGCTCGGATCAAAGAGCGTGATGGGCCCCACACCGTTCCGGCCCTCGAGCAGCCCCTCCCAGTACTCCCGCAACCCGATGCCGATCGGCGTGACCGCCCCCATTCCCGTGATGACGACGCGTCGTGCCATGAGAACCGAACCCCCACGTGTAGTGTGCGATACGTCTCCAAGCGGTCCGAACGATTCGATCGAGTCCCTGAAACCGCCCGCGCTTCAAAGCGATCCGAATCGATGCCGAGTCGTTCAGTACGTGCCGTCCCGATGTGTGGTCTTATTCGAGCAACGGTCGCACCTTCCGGGGTCCGGCCTTCTTGGGCGGCGGAAACGGGTCGACGGCTTGCAAGACCTTCTCGGAGCGGCGTCGGATGTTCACGCACGTCGATCCTGAATCTCTTGAACGGATTATAGCCCTTCGACCGCCTCGGGTCAAATGAAAAACCGTGCGTGGCGACGCCGTGGAGTCGGCGACTCGCCGGTACTCTGGAAACAGGCCGAGCCAGGAAAGAATTCCCAGTCGCCACAACTCCTCAGGACGGTGCCGAGGCCCTTGGAAGTCGCCACCCTCTGCTTGCTTGCACACAGGGCAAGGTGCGGGCCGACACTAATCCGGCGGTTCTACCGGCTCTTCGCGTCGGCCGCCGACACGACGGAACCCAGCACGGGTGTCTCGAGTGCGGGCATGGTGTTGGGGATCGAATGTCGCCCGGCCGGACTGACCCGGACCGGGAATCCCGCTCGAGCATTCGGGGATCCGAGGCGCGGCCCCTGTCATCGCACGCCGCTCCCTTTGTCCCCTCGGTCGTTTTTTTCACGGAAGCAACGGGAATTCCGCCAATTCGCTTGCGGAGTCCGCTGCGCCGGCGGGAGTCAGGACCTTTCCGGCGAGTCCAACCTTATTGTTCAGCGCCGACCCGAGAATCCGGTCCGGGAAGAAAAAGCGGTGGTCCAATGCCGCGAGCAAGTGCGAAACCGTTCTTTCCAACATGAGTTCATTCGGCGCCCGGACCAACAGTCGGTTGCCCTGGATCGCCACTGCACCGGATGTGGGCATGGCTGCATCGAGCCGAAGGACAACGGCGGCGGCGTCCCCGGCGGGCGTCGGGTCACCGGTTCGGATGGGAATGCGGACATCATGTCCGGGTTTCAGAGCACGCCCGTACCAGTAGCGCCAGTACTCCTGGATGCGGAATGCCGACCGGCGGACACGCGGGCCGACCTTCTCCGGCACGAAGATAGTGCAGGCGGGCTTGCCGTCGCGCACGAACGGGAAGTCGAAGAGCGCGGCATCGGTGCCTTGGAACGTGTCCGATGCGAACTCCGCAACGAGTGCGGCAGGGGCGGTCAGGCGGAAAGAGAACCGAGCTTCGGCATCCACCCCGAGAGTACGCCCATCGAGAGTCGCCGCGACGAGATGCATACCTCGCGGCCGGCCCAGGCGGAGGACAACCTCGCGGCCGGCGCGGCGTGGCTGCATGAGGATGCGTACGAGACGGCGGGCCACTCCTTGTGTGACGGCGACCTCGCCCTGTTTCAATGGAAACGGACCCCGGTCGGCCGGCAGCAATTCGGCCACGGCCTCGAATAGTCTGGGGGTCCGCACCGGCACATTCGCAGAAATCATCGTCGTGTTGGTGTCCGAGGGAAACGCATTGCGCAACGGTCGGCCACGGGCGTCGGCCACCATGAGCCGCCCGTCCACTCCGAACCGCGAATTCTCGATCCGCAGGTCGGCCTTCACTGGTTGTCCCGTCTCGTGCGCCACGACCAGGACGGTGTCGAGCCCCACACCGTACCGGGCCGCCCACAGCGGCTCGGGGACGCGCACGCCGGGCACGGGCTGCCAGCCACGGCGTATGCAGTCGATAATGCGGGGGAGCCACCGGGCGAGACGGGCGACGCCTTGAGTGTAGTTGGGCGGCGGGATATACCCCAGACGCAGGCTTTGCAGCAAGGTGAAATCCGCCAGCCCGCGCATGATCGCCGCGATCTGCTTCTGAGTCGGGTCATTGCCGTCGCGGATGAAACGCTCGATGCCGTATCCTTCCCACCACACGGCGGCCTTGCGCCCGAGTTTCCAGCGAAGCCGGTCCGGATAAGTTCGGAACAGTTTCCACGGCTCGCCTTCGAACATGGCCGCGTCGCAGTGAATATCGGAGGTATAAACGCCGGTGCCGATGTTGCCGATCACGGCCAGCGGCTTGCCGTCCGAAGTCCGCAATGTGTGGACAAAATCCATGAGTTTGGCCACGGCGACGCTCTCGTTGCAGAACACGCCGTCTTTATCCCAGGCGAGGTATTTGTTCGGGAGGTTTGCGAGGGCCGGTCCGCGGTAGCGGGCGACGCCATCGGCGGTATCGAAGGCAAAGCCCCGCAAGTTCAATCGGTGGGCGACCTCGCCCATGTCCTTCCGACTCTGCCGGCCCCACGAAGTACGGAATGGAAACACTCTCACTTCGTTGTCGTTCCCGGTGACCCAGGGCGTATCGAATCGGATGCGGGAGTCGGGGTCGAGCGTGAGGGCGTCGGCGTAACGTTGATGGGCCAATCGTTCCTCGCACCAGATTTGGGCCGGGACGTAAAAGGCCATCATCACGTTGCATTTCCGGTCACCGTCCCGAAACGCTTTCTTGCGCCAAGCGTGAAAAGCGTCGATGGGCAAGGCGCGTCGTTTGCTGAAGGGACGCACCGGCGTGTAATCCCAGAACTCGGGACGGCCCACGATATCGCCGGTGCGCCGGAACGGCGCGTAGCACCATTCCCATCCGGCCCCGAGCCGTCGGCAGATTTCGGGGGACCATTCGCGGACCGGAAAGGCACGGTACTCCGCACCGCCGAGCCACACGCGCTCGTCCACACCCGGAAACGGGAGGAAGCATTTCGGATAGGCATCGAAGTACGCCTGCATGATCTCGTATTTGCCCCAGTCTCCGCGGGCGCCGACGGTCACGAACCGGACGGAACGTTCCTCGCCCGAGGCGAGGACAATGCGGGTCGTCGTGGTCAAAGTCGCGGGCGGGCCGGGCCGATACGCGTGCTGGAGCCAGGAGGGCAGTTCCAAGGGCGAAATGGCGGTCCCCACGCTGCCGTGTGGGGTCCAGGCCGCAGCGTAGGGGGTCATCATCCGAAAATTGTGCATGAGCGCCGGCGTTTTCGGAGCGACCGCGTCCTCGTTGAATCCGTCAAAGACTGTGGGACGCGTGGTGCGTCCAAACACCACCTCGGGTCCCAATTCGAGCCGCACGACCTTCGGCGCCCGGTTGCGAAGCTTCACCGTCCAAAGCAGACTCTCCCCTCTTGGGGTAAACGCGACAGCCACGTCCATGAGCGGCTCTGCGATGCGTCCGAACACGGTGAAGCCGGGAAGGGTCTTTTCGGCATGGATGTCCCCGAGGGCGAGGGGGACGTGTTTCGGTCCGAGTTCCAGCCGCAGGCGCACCCGGTCGATTAGAGACGGATCGGACGACACCCCGGCCGCGATCCGGTCCGGAGGCACGAAGCGCAACTCGAGGGCGCCCGCACGAACCCTCGGGGCCGCCCGGACCGACGCGACGGCCGGGCCGAGCAACAGCGCGGCCGCGGTAAGGAGCGCGGCCGCAATGCGACGCCGCTGCCGACCGGCACGGTGTTTCGAGACAACGGGACGCTCCTTCATGGCCAACCCTTTCCGAGAAGCTGTTCCCCAATCCAAGCGGCGCCGGAAACCGGGAGTTCTTCATGCTCCCCTACGTCCCGGGTTTTGACTGGTCAAACCGATCCGCCTGGTCCGTCAGATCAAATGACCTCCGGCAACGGCGGTCCGGAAGACTTCCCTCTCAGTTTCTTTCTCCCCAAATCCGCGTGACGGTCCGCCCCGATTCGAGCGTGACGCGGACGGTGATCGGCGTGTCGGTCGGGACGTGCGGCACGCGGAGTTCGCATTCTGTCTGGAACGGCTCGAGTCCACCGGTGTCCGCGAGGGGTTTGGAGTGTCCGGGGGCCATGACGACGATGCGACGGACACGGTCCGTTGCATCGGTCGTCGCCGAAATGTCGAGCGTGGTCTCCGCGGGCCCGAAGAACACATCGTCGAAGAAGGCCAAACCGGGTGTAAAGTACATACCGAGACTGATCGATGCGCCGGTCAACGGGGCGGGGGCGGTGAACACGATATCGAACCGATACCATTGATCGGGCTTCGGCCCCGGGAGTGCGTCGGGAGGGATGAAGACCGGCACCAACCAGTGCTGCCGAAACGAGCCGGCATAGAAACGCTCATCGAGCGTGACGGTTTTGTATTCTTTGGGCAACCGTTTTCGGGCGTGGACATAGCAGAGAATACGCCCACCCTTGATTCGGTACCAACCGCTGAAGCGATAGCGTCGACCGGAGACGAGGGGCACGGGGGCATTCCAGTACCCGGACATCTTGCCGCTTGTCGCCTGCACTCTCAGACATTTGCCCGTGCGTCCGCCGTCGGTCCAGGCGGACTGGAAGATATCCGGAACGGCCGTGCCGAAACTCCAGCCCGCCGGCCGGTCGTCGCGCCCCAACTCGAAACACGGATTGGGCGCCAGGTTCTGGACCGCCGGCGTGGCCGTGATCCGAAGTTCGAGCGCCGGAAGCGAGCGCGCAACCAGGAGCAGCGTCACAACAAGGGCACGCATGGGTTGGACCTCTTTGATCGAAGCAGGCAGGGACGGCGGCACCCGTCGAGGGCGACCGGCAAAACACGGTCCGGCTCCCGCAGCCGGCGCCGGCCGGTCAATACGGCCAAATGCGCGGCAACGGACGCTCCGCCTCAAGCAGGCGCACCATGAGACGTTTGCGCAGATCCGCGAGGGTCTGGAAGTATCGGGAATCATCGACAACGTTTCGATAGGCCCCGGGGTCGGCATCGAGGTCGTACAAGCTTTCTTTGCCGCCGGTTTCGCACACGTAGCGGAACCCGGCCGCACGAACGCTCTTCCAACCGCGGTGTTCGGTAATACCGAGTCCTTCGCCGGGTGCGTCCCGCTCATTTCCCGCACAGAGGGGCGCCAGCGAGCGCCCCTGCAGGTGTCCGGGCAGCGGTATACCGGCGCAATCGAGCAGGGTGGGGACCACGTCGATCTGCTCGACGATCCGGTGTACGACGCGACCCTCGGTCCCGAACCCGGCGGGCCAACGCACCAAGAGCGGGACGCGGCTGATGCAGTCCAGGGCCGGATATCCTTTACCGTACTTCAGATGCTCCCCCAGCCATTCGCCATGATCGGAGGTGAACACCACGAGCGTGTTCTCGGCCAATCCCAGGCGCTCGAGCGCATCGAGGATCCGGCCCACGTGGTGGTCCACCTCGCTGACCATGCCGTAATACCCCTGCCGCGCCACCCGCAATTCATCGTCGGAGAAATACCCTTCGCGCCGCCGGGCGTCCATTTCAGGCGGAAACTCGGGAAGGTGCATCCGACCGGGGTCGTAGAGTTCCAGCCATTCCCGGGGGGCGACCCACGGGGAGTGCGGGGAGTAGAAGCCGGAGATGCAGCAGAACGGCCGGTCGCCGCAAGCTTTCAGGAACTCGACGGTCTGCTCGGCAACGAACGCGGTGTGGGTCAGGTCGCTTCGACAGCGCGCCGGTATGGCACGTTTCGGAAAACGCTCTTCGGGGTGAACCACAGGGTCGGGGAGCCCCATGATCTGCTGCCATTTTTCCGTTGCGGGCGGCAATCCCACACTGATCCTGTCGAGCTGATCCGGGGCTTTCCGCGCCACCCATGCATAGTAGGCGTCTTCGTAGCAGCCGGGTTCATCGGAGATTTCGAGGTGGTCGAACCCGTAGTCCGGGTGTGCGTCCCGATGGTCGCGATTGGCGTGAGGCAGAAAATGCAACTTGCCGATATTCGCGCTCCGGTAACCGTAGTTCCGAAGCAGTCGGGGCAAAGTCACGGTGTCCTCGGGGACCGGCACCCCCATATGCGTGATCCGCAACGTGGACGGGTATTGTCCTGTGAGAAAACTGACGCGGCTCGGCATGCAGACGGGGTTCTGCACGAAATGGTGATCGAAGCAGGCGCCCCGGGACGCCAGCCGGTCGAGGTTTGGGGTCCGGATGTCCGGATTGCCCGCCGCACCGAGAGCATCCCACCGTTGCTGGTCCGTATGCAGGATCAGGATATTCGGCCTGCGCATCAACGCCTCCCATGTCCTGGGTCGATGTGCCTTGCCGCCCCGGACCTCCGCCCGGCGGCGGCCGGTTTGTCCGACGGGGAAACCGGGCCGTCCAGCAAAACGGGGGGCATGAGTTCGATCTTTTTGGCTTCCCATCGCATTACCCGATGGGCGAATCAACTGCACAGACTGCCCGCGTCCGTTCGTCGGCGGGCAGCGAACAGACGGTCGCTTGCGCCGGAGCTGTCCCGGCAAGGCAGGCAAAAGAAACCCCGGCCGCGCGGGACGCGAACCGGGGCCCCATGCCGTCGGGCGGACCGACACGCCGTTCGGCGCCGGTCGTTCGTTCACCACGCCGTGGGCACGAACCTTCGCGTCGTCGGCAACGCAGTCACGCTCACAACGAGGCCATGAGCTTGAACAGGTCCACGCACCGGTTCGAGTAACCCCACTCGTTGTCGTACCACGAAACGGCTTTGAGCATGTTGCCGTCGAGAACCATGGTGCTGAGCGCATCGAAGATCGAGCTGCGCGGATCGCCCACGATGTCCGCCAGGACGATCGGATCTTCCGTGTACCCGAGTACCCCCTTCAGTTCCCCTTCCGAAGCGGCCTTCATGGCGGCATTGACCTCTTCGACGGTCACGTCGCGACTCAGCTCGGCGACCAGGTCGACCAGGGAACCGCAGGGGGTGGGCACGCGCATGGCACAGCCGTTGAGCTTGCCGTTGAGGTCCGGAATGACGATCCCCACGGCTTTGGCCGCGCCCGTGGTCGTGGGGATGATGTTCGTGGCGGCGGTGCGGGCCCGGCGCAGGTCTTTCTTGTGCGGGCCGTCGACCACGACCTGGTCGTTGGTGTAGGAGTGGATGGTGGTCATCAATCCTTTGACGATCCCGAAATTCTCGTGGAGGACCTTGGCCAGGGGCGCCAGGCAGTTGGTGGTGCAGGATGCGTTCGAAATCAGTTTGTCCTCCGGCTTCATGGTGTCGTCGTTGACACCGAGGACGATGGTCGCGTCCACGTCCTCCGCACTCTTGGCCGGCACGGACAGCAGAATCTTCTTGGCCCCGGCCACCAGATGCTTGCTGATGCTCTCGCGGTCCCGGAAGACGCCGGTCGACTCGAGTACATAGCCGACGCCCTTCTCCGCCCAGCCGAGTTCGGCCGGGTCTTTGACGCTGGTCATTTGAACCCGTTTGCCATCCACGATCAGGGCGTCATCCGCGGCCTCGACCGTCCCCTGGAAACGACCCATGACCGAGTCGTACTTGAGCAGATGCGCCGCCATCGAGACGGGGATCAGGTCGTTGATGGCGATGATCTCGAACTCGTCCCGGCGCTGCCACATGGCCCGGAACACGTTTCGCCCGATGCGTCCAAACCCGTTGATGCCGATGGTGATTGCCATGATGTTTCTCCTTTCCGTCTCTGTTCTTCGCAATGATACGACAAGAACGCCGGCCCGGGTCCCCGGGACCGCCGTCGCATTTCCGCCGTCGCTTTGCACCGCCGGGACCGCCGGAAGTCCTCGGTCCGCATGGGAGGTCCCCCCGCGCAAGCGCCCCGACAGAAAGCTTGTAATGTATTGCGAGTTCCGTACCGGCGCAACCGACCCGTGCGGAATCGACCGGCAGCCGACTGGACGGGAAAGGCTCGGGGAGATAAACTCCGCACTGTCGAACGCACCGGACGTGCCCCGGGCCAAAACCTGCCGGGGGCGTTGAATGTGGCGGTCCGATGCGCCAATGACGGCCCTCCCGCGGTCGTATCGGGAACAGCCCTACCGAAGAGTCTGAAAATGAGTGTCGACATCGCCGGCAATCTGGCCGCAGTCCGCTCGCGCCTCGAGGCGGCTGCAGTCGCGGCCGGGCGCGCCCCGGGCACTGTCAAGTTGGTGGCCGTCAGCAAGACGGTGAGCGCCGATACGGTGCTGGCCGCCTACGAGTCCGGGCAGAGGTGCTTCGGGGAAAACCGCGCCCAGGAACTCACTCGCAAAGCGCCCGAACTGCCCGGAAACATCGAGTGGCACTTCATCGGACGCCTGCAACGAAACAAAGTCCGAACGGTCGTGCGCTCCGCCGCTTGGATTCACTCGGTGGATTCTCCGGCGTTGTTGAGACGCGTCGACCGAATCGCGGGGGAGGAAGAACGCCGGCCCAACGTCCTTTTCGAGGTCAACATCTCCGGCGAGAGTTCCAAAGGGGGGGCGCCCCCGGAGGATCTGCCTCCGCTGGCGGAAGCGACCTATGGCTGCGGGAACGTGGACTGCCGAGGCTTGATGACCATCGCACCATTCGGGGCGGACGAGGCCGAACTCCACCGCGTATTCGCCGCATTGCGCGAGCTGCGAGACCGGTTGTCGGCGGACTTCGATATCCCGCTGCCCGAACTTTCCATGGGGATGAGCGGAGATTTCCCCATTGCCGTGGCCGAAGGCGCCACCATGGTTCGCATCGGGACAGCCATCTTCGGTGCTCGGCCGGCGATGACCGGCGGACGACCGTCATGTTGAGTCCCGAGTAAACGCCGGACGGGAAGCAATTCCGCTCAGTCGCAGCGAACCCCGTCCGTCCTCGGGGAAACGATGCCGGTTTCGAGGAGCGCGTGATCCAAACACTTGACCTGGATAATGCATGAGCCATCTGCTGCGATGACGCATCTCGCACGCTTTCAAAATATTGCCGCCGCCCACCGACCAAGGCGGTGTTTCAGCACGGCCTCGGCCAGCGTTCGACGCAATGACTTGAATCCGTACAAACTGCGCCCTCTCGCGACGAAGTTCATGAATTAATCAGGCTGACGGGGAAACGACCGTCGGCGCGTTCGGGCGAGACGCGACTTTGCAACCGCCCCGGCGGACAGGCGGGCCCTGCCCGGGGACGCCGAGGATCTGCTCAACGCCTCCGACTCGACCGAGAACGACCACACTGCACGGCCTCGGATGGCGACCGGCTTCGAGCACGCAAGTCCACATCGTCGAGGGCGAAGGGCGCAACCACACGGGACAGGAGGTGAACCATGGCGTTCCAGCCAAACGGAACGGCGGCCCTCGGAGTTGCCGGCGCATTTCCCATTCTGCTGGCCGGCGGTCTCTCGGCCACAGCCCCGGGCAACGGCCCCGTGGACATCGGCTCCCAGCGCGAGCTGTTCGTGGACGGTCGGCTGATCGAGCGCCTGACCAACGCCCGTCAGGTACTGCATCACCCGGTCCCGCGAGAAGTGGCCATCGTCCATGACAAACCGTGGGAGGGCAACACCAGCGGCTATCACACGGTATTCAAAGACGGCGACCGCTATCGCCTCTACTACCGCGGTTCCCACGTAGCCGGCGGACGGTTCAACGAAATCAAGGACCATCCCCAGTTCACCTGTTACGCGGAAAGTCGGGACGGCGTGAGCTGGACAAGACCCGACTTGGGCTTGGTCGAATTCAACGGGTCGAAACACAACAACATCATCCTGGCCGGCGCCGGCACGCACAACTTCGCCCCGTTCCGCGACCTCAAACCGGACTGCCCGGAAGACGCCCGTTATAAAGCGCTTGCCTCGGGAAAAGGCGGGCTGTTGGCCTTCAAGTCCCCGGACGGCATCCACTGGACTTTACTTGCCGACAAGCCCGTGATCACCAAGGGCGCGTTCGACTCCCAAAACTTGGCGTTTTGGGATGTTGCCCGGGACCGATACGTGGACTTTCACCGCGGTTTCCATAATGGGGTTCGCGACATTATGACATGCACGTCAAAGGATTTCGTCAACTGGACCGACCCGGTCTGGCTCGAGTACGGGGACGCCCCTGCCGAGCAGCTTTACACCAATCAGATCGTGGCCTACCACCGGGCGCCGCATCTTTTCCTCGGCTTCCCCAAGCGCTTCATGCCGGATCGCCGACTCGCCGGCAATCGGATGCCGGGACTTTCCGACGGCGTGTTTATGAGCAGTCGCGACGGCCGACGTTTTCACCGTTGGCTCGAGGCCTTCATCAGACCGGGACTGAACCGGGAACGCTGGTTCAACCGGAACAACATGACGGCCTGGGGCCTCGTCGAGACGGCCACGGACATACCCGGGTGCCCCACGGAGCTGTCGCTTTATTCGACAGAGGCCTATTACGAGACCCCGGCCTGCCGGTTGCGACGCTTCACTCTGCGCCTGGACGGATTCGTTTCCATACAGGCCCCCACGCTCGGCGGCGAACTGATCACCCGCCCGCTGATCTTCCGCCCGGATGCGAACTCCGCACCCCGCCCCCGGCCGCCGACCCCCCTGCCGGCGGCCAAGTCTCCCCAGGCCCCGCTGATCGGGAGCCGGTCGCTGCGCGTGCGGGAACCGACGGTCTTCTCGATCCCCGGTACCCGGGACCTGGGAAAAGCCGTCACCCTGGCGGTGCACGTCCGGGGCATCCCGGCCGGTTTCAGGCGAATCTTCTCTGCGTACAACGGCGGCCCGATCGAGCCGGGCGGTGGGGAATTGGTGTTCGACATCTTTCTCGGGGGCGCACACCCCGACGGGTCGGCTGTCCGGTTCAAATACTCCGGCGTTTACGTTTTTGTCCCGGCCGACAAGCTCGGGGCGTGGGGCCGGGGCGAAGACGCCGACACTGTCCATCACCTGGCGGCCACTTGGGATGACGGTGCGGTCGTCATCTACCTCGACGGTAAAGAGATGGCGCGCGGCGGAAAACCCGGCGCGGGCCCGCTTCGCTTCCGTCTGGGAGACCTGCGCTTCGGCGAGGACTACCCGCCGACTTCGCTGGCCAATGAACCGTTCCTGGGAGACGCGGACGATATCCTCGTGCTGCGCCGGGTGCTGACGGCTGAGGAGATCGCGCGCCTGGCCCGGGAAGGTGCGGAAGCCGTGGTGGACCCGGCAGTGGACGAGGGCGCGCTCTATACCATGGAAAGCGACGAGCCCGACGTCCTGCGCAACCGGCTCCCGAAGGGCGGCGCCGGCGATGTCCGAATCGGCCGCCCCGGCGCGCCCTGGGCCGATGTAATGCTGCTGGTCAATTTCTCGACGTCCGCAGCCGGCAGTCTCCGCTGCGAAATCCAGGACGCCGCCGGCAAGCCGCTGCCGGGCTTTTCATTGGAAGAGTGCGATCTGATCTACGGGGACAGTATTGAACGCGCCGTTTCGTGGCGGGGCCGCGCCGAACTGAAACAGCTCGCCGGACAGCCGATCAAACTCCGATTCGAACTGAAAGACGCCGACCTCTACGCGATTCGATTCGGACAACCGGAGCCGACCCGATGACGGACCGATCTCTCGCACCAAGCCCGTCTGCCGGGGACAGGCGTCTTCCTGTTTGCCGCTGTCCGGCGTGGCGTACCGTGGCCTTTGCGCTCGGGGCGGTCGTCCTCGCCTCGCCAGTCTATTCCGCCGTCTTCACCCCCATTTTGAAACCCGGGGCCGAGAGCGACTGGCGCATGGCCCGGGGCAAATGGACAATGCGCGCCGGGGAATTCGAACAGACCATTCCCGACCGCCTGAGCTGTGCGTTATTGAAAACACCGGCGTTCCGGGACGTGACTTTGAGCGTGGAATTCAACGTCCGGCCCGTCGGCCGCGGGGTCCGGGCCGCGGCGCTGTGCTTCGGCGCCTCCGGAACGCTCACCTATTACTGGTTGCACCTGGATACCCGCAACAACAATGTCATCCTGGTCCGCAGCACTCCCGGCAACAGTTGGGGCGAGATCATGCGACGGCATTGCCGGCTCGATGACGATGCGTGGGTCCCCGTACGTGTCGAGTGCCGGGGGAAACGGGTCCGGGTGGAGGTCAACGGGAAAACAGTCCTCGAGACCACGCTCCCCAAACCGGCGGCCGGGCGCATCGGGCTCGGATCGAGCCAGGGACGGGTCGTGTTTCGAAACCTCAAGTTGGAGGGTGACGTCATGGAAAACGCCGCACCATTGGTCGAAGAAGAACCGCCGTATCGCGTAATTTCAAGAGGCGCCGCGGCCGGGACGTACCAGGCGTTCCCGGACGCGTGCCGACTCGCCGACGGCGATATCCTCGCCGTGTTCTATGCGGGGTACGGGCACGTCTCGCTGCCCAACGCCGAATACCCGAAAGGCGGACGTATCTGTATGGTGCGCTCCAGTGACGACGGCCGAACCTGGAGTGAACCGGTAATCCTCTTTGACGACGAAATGGACAACCGCGACCCGCACGTGGCACAGATGAGCGACGGCGCGGTGATCTGCACGTTTTTCTCGTTGACGCCCAATCCCAAGACCGGCCGATGGAACGTCCACAGCGCCCGAATGGTCCGCTCGACGGACGGAGGGAAGACCTGGGAAACCAAAGCCCGGTCCCTGTGCCCGGATGATTGGGTCTGTTCCGCCCCGGTCCGGGAACTCCCGGACGGCACATACATTCTGGGTGTGTATTCGGCAGCTCACCACTATGGTGGCGTCATCCGCTCCACGGACCGCGGCAAGACCTGGAGCCGCCCCATCCCCATCGGCAAAGGTTCGGGCATTTACCTGGACGCCGAGACCGATGTCATCCGCCTCAAGGACGGCACGCTCTATGCCGCCTTGCGCAGCAGCCGCGTCGACATGCACTATGCGACCAGTACGGACGAGGGGCTGACCTGGAGCAAGGTCAAAGACATCGGGTTCAAGGGCCACGCACCTCACCTGTACCGGGTGAGCACCGGTGAAATCGTGCTGACACACCGGGTCCCCGCCACCGCAATGCACGTCAGCCGGGACGAATGCCGCACCTGGGCCGGGCCGTTCCGCATCGACACCGTGGGCGGAGCCTATCCCGCCACGGTCGAATTGAAAGACGGCAGCCTGCTGGTGGTCTATTACGAGGAAGGCGCCGGCAGCGCCGTGCGCGTCCAGCGAATCCGTCTCACACCGGACGGTTTCGAACGCCTGGACTGGAAATGAATTCAACCCAACGTGGTTCAAGAACACCGTCCAATGGATCAACTTCAACAAACGTCACATAACGTTCGTATCCCTCAGAGACATGAAATGATTCTGCGTGCTTCCCGGCAGGCCCATGACGTCTGCTACGCCCGCACGGTCTCGGCTGCCGCAGGCGCCCTGCTCTTCCTCGCCTGCCTGTCCGGCGTGGCGCGTCCGGCGGCCGGCAGTGAGCGGAAAGTCACTCCGGAACTTCGCGAACGCGCCGTGAATGTGCTGCGGCAGGCGTTTCGCACCCAGCAACGCTGGAAAAAGGTCCATGCGGCCGAAGCCCTCGTGTCGCTCGACCACGACGTCGAGAAAGTCCGTGCGGAGTTCGCAGCCGAGCTGGAACGCGACGGTGACACCCCCGAGTACCGCATCGGCATCCGCCGCGTCCTGATCCGAGCGGCCGCCGACCTCGAGGCGCGCCGGCGCTGGATCGAGGAAATCCGCCAGGCGTTCCTGGACCCCGGCAGTCCGGACCGCCTGCATGCGGCGGAAACGCTCGGCAAGCTGGGATACATCCTGCGCTCCGACGGGGACGACGTGTTCGAGAAGGCGGCCTTTGCCGATGAGTCCCGCCTGGCCGCCTATGCCGCCTGGGTGGTTGCGAACTCCGCACCGGAAAAAGGTGTGCAGCGTCTGGCTGCTTTACTCGGGGCCCCGGAGGCCGGCGTGCGGGCCGCCGCGTCCTATGCACTCCGGCACCAGGCCCGGGTCGGTCCCGAAGTACACCGGAAGATTGTGGCCGCCCTCGAGAAAGAACCCCACGGCTCGCCGGCCCGGATTCATCTGGCTGCCGCGGCGTACTGTCTCGCTGCTCCTGAGACGCGGGACGCTTTCAAGCCGGAAATCGTCGAAGCCGCCCGGAACGGGAATGACGGCCAACGCTACCAGGCCTGCCTGGCCCTGGCCGAGCACGGCGGTCCCCGGGACTTGCCGCTCCTGATTGGGCTGCTCGCCGGTTCGGGGCCGGACACACGCGTCGGAGCCGCAACCGCCATTCTCCGTATCGACCGCCGAACCCCGCGAAGGTTGGCGGGGCTGGACTGGGCGGTGATCGCACTCTATGCCGCCGGGATGCTGCTCGTGGGCTGGTATTACGCCCGACGGACAAAAACCCAGGACGACTATCTTCTCGGCGGGCGTTCGATGAAACCGTGGGCCGTGGGCCTGTCGCTTTTCGCCACATTGCTCAGCACGATTTCGTATCTGGCGGTCCCCGGCGAAATGATTAAGCACGGCCCCATGATCATCGCCCAGGTCGCGGTGCTGCCGGTGATCGTCATCGTGGTCGGCTGGTTCCTGATCCCGCATTTCATGAAACTCAGGGTCACCACGGCCTACGAGGTCCTCGAGTTGCGGTTCGGGGTCAGCGTACGGGTGCTGGCTTCAATGTTCTTCCTGGCGCTGCGATTGTTGTGGATGGCGGTCATCATCTACGCCACGACCAGCAAAGTCCTGATTCCCCTGCTCGGGTGGAGTGAAGCGGCAACACCCTACGTGTGTGCCGTGCTGGGGCTCATCACGGTGGTTTACACCTCGATGGGAGGGCTGCGCGCGGTAGTTTTCACCGACGTGGCCCAAACATTCATCCTGTTCGGCGGCGCCGTTCTGGCGATTCTCCTGATTACGGGCCGCCTCGGCGGGGTCGCGGCCTGGTGGCCCACCCACTGGGCGCCGACCTGGGACAAACCTGTGTTCTGGTTCGACGCCAAAGCACGCGTGACCTTTGCCTCGGCCTGTCTTTCCGCCTTTGTCTGGTACGTGTGCACCGCCGGTTCGGATCAGATGGCGATCCAGCGCTACCTGGCGACCCGGGACACCAGAGCCGCACGCCGGATGTTCACCACCTCGATGGCCGCGAACGCCCTGGTCATGGTCTTCCTGGCCATTCTCGGGTGCGCCTTGCTGGCCTATTTTCAGGCATTCCCGCAACTGGTGCCGGACGGACAGACTATTTCGTCGAGTGCGGACCGTCTGTTCACCCGCTTCATCGTGTCCGGCCTGCCCCCGGGGATCAGCGGGCTGATCATTGCCGGGCTGCTGGCCGCGGCCATGTCCAGCCTGTCGTCCGGGGTGAATTCCGCCGGGTCGGTGGTCGCCGTGGACTTTGTCGAACGTTTCCGACGCGATAAGGCGGGGGCGGTGGACTCGGTACGGGTGGCCCGGACCGTTTCGTGGATGGTGGGCATGATCGTGGTGCTGCTCAGCTCGACGGTAGGCTTGGTCTCGGGCAACCTGCTCGAGGTCACTTACAAGCTTGTCAACCTGCTGGTGACGCCCCTTTTCATCCTGTTTTTCATGGCCCTGTTCGTCCCATGGGCCACCACGGCCGGGACTTGGGCCGCGGCGGCGGCCAGTACGACAGTGGCGATCGGCATTGCGTTCTTCCACTGGTTCGGCCTGAGTTTTCTCTGGATCATGCCGCTGTCGCTGTTGGCCGGGGCGGTGGTCGGCCCCACCGCGAGCCTGCTGTCTCGAGGCCGCACACCCGGCGGGCCTCCGGCAAGCCGATAGCGGACACATCGGCGACCGGCGGTCGACGATACGGAACCCCCGGCAGTGGAACAGTGGAGACAAAACATGACGAGAAGCTTGGCCGTACTTGGCTGGGTCACGGGCGCCTGCCTGGCCGCGGCCGTGCCGCCGACAACATCCGCGCCGCTCCGCAGGGCGTACCAGCCTCCAACGCAGTTCATTTTGGCGCGGGCGAACGAACCCCGGGCCGTGGCGCTCGTTCCGACCGACTCGCGCTGGGCCGACGCATTCGGGCGTGTGCTGCCCCGGATCGAGGCAGTGCTGAAGGTGACGTTCGAGCGCGTGCCGGAAGCGGACTACCGCTCGTTGAACGGCAAGAACAAGGTGGTGATACTGTGCGGCAATTTGGGGGCCGGTCCTCTGACGCAAAGACTCTATGCCAACCATCTGGTCGCCTCCGACGGATTGCACCCGGGCAAGAATGGCTTCGAACTCCGCACGATCCCGGACGCCCTCGATACCGGAAATCACGTGCTCTTTCTCGGGGGGACCACACCTGCCGGCCTGGACGCGGCGGTCAAAGAACTCGTGGGCCGGGTCGAGGACGGCGTCCCCCAATTGGCCGTTTGGCGTGACGGCGACGGGCCGCCTGCGCGCTTGGCCGGCGCGACCATTGCCGCCCGCCTCGCCGAAGCTCGCAAACGCCTCGATTCCGGGACCACGGGCATCGTGGATCTCTATCGCGGCGTATGCGGCAAGTTTCAGGCCGCGGCCCAAACCGCTCAAATCTACGGCACGCCTTCCTATGGAAAACTCTGCGCCGCGTATATCCGCTTCCTCTCGGACAACTACGCACGCCTCGCTCAGCCCCCCACCTTCACACTGCCTCAGCTCGTCATTGCCCTGGATCAGTGCGAGGAAAACCCCGGCATGACCGATGCGGACCGACTGCGCGGCGCGGAACTCTTGCGCCGCATCGTCGAGGACGCAATGGGGTTTTGGGAGATGCGGAACCCCGTACACCGCTATGCCGCCCGAGAGCAAGGACTGGTTTGGAACCACGAGACCTATCCCGCGCTCGGAGTCGGATTGGCGGCGCAATTTATGAAGGCGCACTACAACCTCGCCGCAGCCGATTACTGGGCTGCCGTGGTCGAAAACCACTTTGCCGGGCAGGTTCGGAGCCCGGAACCGCTCGAGGATTCCGCCAACTACCAGTGGACCGTGCCTTCGCACCTGGTCCGGTACATCCTCAGCACAGGCAAATTGGAAGCCTATTTCAGCAACGGCTCGTTCGAAAAATGCCTGGACTATGCCATCGCCTCGCACGATGCTGCGGGGAACGAGGCCACGCACGGAGACGCCTGGATGCCTTTCGGCAGCGCCGCCGCCAAACTCTTGCGCCTGGGAGCTGCCTTGAGAAACGACGGTCGTTGCATGTGGCTGCTCAAGCGCATCCGGCCGACGCCGCCGGGGTTGTTCGGGTATGCCCCTTCCTGCACACCCCGCGTCCCGGCCGACCACGTGGGGCTGCGCATCATTGCCCTGGATCCGCTCCGACAGAAGGCCTTTTCCGCCGACAATCTTCCACCGGGGCGCGCCGTGGACAAAATCGTCTTCCGCAGCGGCTGGGATGCGCAGGCCGAATACATGATGCTCGACGGCTGCCAGGTGGGGATGCACAAACATGTGGACGGAAACGCCATCATCCGCTATTCGAAAGGCGACCGGTACTGGCTCGTGGACATGGATTACATCCGCTCCGAACCGCGGCACCACAACAGCCTGATGTTCACACGCGACGGCGTCTGCCCCGATTTCCGTTCCATCACCAGGAACGGAGTGCAATCCGTCACGACCTCGGCCGTCGCCGCCGAGTGGGTCGCATCGGCCGCGACGCGCTCCGCCGCGGTCACCGTCAGCCGCTTGAACGACTATGGCGGCGCGGACTGGGAGCGCGCCATCTTTTGGAAGGCCGGCTCCGGCTTTGTCGTGGTGGACCGTCTGCGAGCGCGTGCGGCGGGACACTACGCAGTCCAACTGTTCTGGCGCACGCTGGGCGAGGCGACGTTGGACGGGGACCGTCTCCGGATGCGGCAGTCACCTGCACTCAAGCAAGATGGGTCCGCTCTCCGAATGATCGACGATAACGGACGGAAAGTGGTCGAATTCGGCATGGGCGCCTGCCTTTACGCGCCCTTGTCCCTGGCGCCGGGAAGGTATGTCGTCCGATTGGCGGCCAAGGGAGTGGACAGCGGTTCCGACTCATTCTGGGTCCAGTACGGTGAGGGCAAAAAGGTCGCGCACCACATCCCGTGCGACCGATACGCCGACAGCTCGCCGACCTGGGAAAAAACGACACAGGGGGTGCCCCTGGCGGTTTCCCGAAAGGGGCGCCGATACCTGCGCGTCTGGTTGCGTGAGGGGCCGGGACCAAAGCTGGACCGTATCCTCATCCGCGACGCCGCGGGCCGGGAGATCGCGCTCCGGGCCGCAAACCTGATTGGCGTGACCCCGCCCCCGCCCCCGGGAAGCGACCGCTTTTTCCACATTGTCAACGCCGATGGCGCCCGCCGCAAGTTGCGCCAGACGTTCGATTACGGCCACGGCGGCAGGGATGGCTATTACGCCGCCTATCCTTACGCCGACAAGCTCACGCGCGTGCTCACGCAGACGCGCGAAGCCGACCTCGACGTCGGCGAGGAACTGGTCTTTCACAACCTGTTTTACACCGAGACGGCGGCCGATGCCCCCCGGCGCGAACTCCGCAACGTGGCCGAGCGCTGCTGGTTGGCGACCGGCCCGAGCCCCTTTCTCGTGGGCTTCGGTCCCGTGACCTTCGGCGGCATCTCTATTCCGGCGGGACCGTTCCTGCTTTCCGAGGACGAGTTCCTGGTTGCCGCGGCCCCCGACGCCGAAGAGTCGAAGCACAGCGTACCGACGAACCTTCCCCGTGTTCTCGCAGCCCTGGCCGCCTCAGCGGCCCCGCCCCCCAAACCCGTCCCGCCACCTGCTCCGAAACTGCCCCGCATCAAACCCCGACGCGTCATCGAACTGCCCGATGAAGTCTCCGCCATGACCTACCGCGGAGGCACGCTTGTCTGCGCGACACGCACCGGACTTGTTTCGGCACGCGACGCCGGGGGGGACGAACGCTGGCACGCATCCCTGGACGGTCGCGTGCGCACTTTGGCCTTTGCGGACACCGCAAAGGGACTGTTTGTGATCGCCGGAACGGAAACGGCGCATGTGGTGGCGCTCGATGCCGCGACCGGCCGGGAGGTCTGGCGCTACACTTGCAGGCCGTATCACGGCCGAACCGGGTCCGTGGCAACCGTCTTCGGCGCAGATCTGGACGGCGACGGCAAACAGGAAATTGTGGCCGGTTCCGACAACTGGCACTATCTTGCATTGTCCGCAGGCGGCACCCGAATCTGGCGACGCGAGACCACCCACGCCGCGACCGTCGGCGCCGCAGGGGATATCGACGGGGACGGAAAGGACGAAATCCTGGCCGGCACGGAGTACGGCTGGCCCCGACTTCTCGACGCAAACGGAAAGAGTATCCGCAACCTTTACGGCGGCCCGGTTACCAGTGCGGCAACCATGTGCGACGCGGACGGCGACGACCGTCCGGAACCCTATCTTGCCATGGAAGACGCTTTCCTGCGACGCGTCGATCCGAAGACGGGCTTCGCCTGGCAAACGAACTGCGGAGGCACAATCACCGAGATCGCGCCGTTCACCGCCAAGGACGGGGCAACCGGTTTGTTTTGCAGTTCGGTGTCTCTGTACGTGACCGCCGTGAAGGGCACCGGACAAGTGCTGTGGCGGACACGTATGCCGGACAGCACGCTGTGCGCGGCCGCCATGGACAAGGCCCTGGCCGTAGGCTGCGACGACGGCGCCGTTTATCTGCTGACGCCCCAGGGGAAGCTCAGGGCCAGCGCCCAATGCAGCGCACCTCCCGCACGCCTCTGCCGCCTGCCCGACAACATGCTCGCGGCGGCCGCGGGGGACCGGGTGATTCTTCTCCCGGTCCCACCCGGGCTCTGAGCTTTCCGGTATCGTCCGGGTTGTGGAGAGGTGTGGGATCGAAACGGGGTCCTTTCCCGACAAGCGGGTCTGGAATCGTCGCCTCGCACGACATGCGGTGGCCCGGGGCCTTGAAGACCGGTAGTTTTATTCGTGCCTTGAACTCGTTGGAACGTTGGAGGTGTGGTCCACATGAACATCCGTTTCGGAATCGCCCTGTTCGGCGCCCTGGCAAGCATGGTCGACAGCATGGCAGTCACGAACAAAAAGCTCGACTTCGACACCCCGGCATCGTTGGCCGGATTGACGACCGCCGGCGCCGTGTCCATCGATCCAACCTTGAAACGATCGGGGAGGGGCGCACTGCGGATCGGTCCGGGCGGGCAAGCCGTCCTGAGATTGCGGGACCGGAACGGCAGCGGTCGAGTCGAAATGTGGGTGTACGAGGACGGCGCCGCACCCACGGCACCGAAAAAACGCGCTGCGGGCGCAATGTGGGGAGTGATGCAGGCGGACGGGCTGCTCGTGACCGTGGGGGCGATCTACGCTCCGTACCTCAACGGCGCCGCCACGTATGCCGCAGCGGCCTTCCGTCCGGGCACAAATCAACGCCCTTGGCAGGAGGTCCAATATCTGGCCGTGAAAAGGACCCCGGGTTGGCATTCCTGGATGTTCGATTTCGATCCGAATAAAGGACTGCGCATTCTACACGACGGCAAAGACATAAACGCGCACCGCAATCTGTTCCTCTGGAACAAGACGGGACTCGAGGGGTTCGTCGGGGTGGTGTTCTTCGGAGACGCCGCCGAGTCGGGACAAGTCTTGCGGATCGACGACCTTGCCGTCGAACTCGGGCCGCCCGCGACGGCAAAACCGGTCTGGCCCCCGCCCCCGCCCCCCCCACCGCCGAGCCTGACA
>JAADHN010000075.1:3782-5485 GCA_013151865.1 Kiritimatiellota bacterium | reverse complement strand
CGAAGGCGACTTTGCGCAGACCGCAAACAACCTTTCCGATCTGGCCGACGCCGCCACGGCCCGCACCAACCTCGGACTCGGCACCGCCGCAACCCACGCCCAGGGCGACTTTGCGCAGACCGCAAACAACCTTTCCGATCTGGCCGATGCCGCCGCGGCCCGCACCAATCTCGGGCTCGGCACCGCCGCAACCCATGCCGAAGGCGACTTTGCGCAGACCGCAAACAACCTTTCCGATCTGGCCGACGCCGCCACGGCCCGCACCAACCTCGGACTCGGCACCGCGAAGGCGACTTTGCGCAGACCGCAAACAACCTTTCCGATCTGGCCGACGCCGCCACGGCCCGCACCAACCTCGGACTCGGCACCGCCGCACAGAAAAACGCCGTCACCACTATCGGCGATCCGGGGACAGACGCCAACATCCCCACCGAAAAAGCCGTCCGCGACGCCCTGGACGCCGAGGGAAACGTGGTGGTCGATCACGCATCGAGCATCGCCGCCGGCGCCACGGCCGTAATCGATTCCATCGACCTGTCCACACTCCTCGAAAAAGGCGGCGCCGTCGAATGGCGCGTCGTCGCCATCGTCTCCGGCGAAAACACCCGCGCCTGGACGTTGCTGTGCGCCGTCCATGCCCAGAGCGACGGCTCGGGCGGCTACAACTATTTCGTCGCCGCCGCCCCGACCACCGTCGCCACCAACGCCTATACCGGCGCCCCGGCCGCAAACGTGGACGCCGCCTTCGCCGTCGCCATATCCGCATCGACGCTCGAACTCAGAATCACCAACAACGAGCCAACCGACGCCTTCGCCAGCGTCGCCGTGCTCCGCAAACCTCTGTTGGGAGTCCCAACCGTATGAAACACGTCTCCATAGACGATCTACGGCCACCCCGACCGCCTGCGGACTCCGCACCGATCGCGGACTCCGCACCGACAATAGCGGTCGCCGTCACCGCACACCCGGAATACGTCGAACGCGGCTGGTGCACCGAGGCAATCCGTTCCGTCGAGGTCCAGGTCGATCCACCGGACGACAAACTGCTGCTGCTCGACGGCTGCAAACCGCCCCCGGACGTACCGGACGGCTGGCATGTTAAAACCCTCGAACGGTCGGGCAGTCCCACCCCCGCCCGCAACCTGGCCCTCGAACTCGCCAACGCGGATTGGATTACCTTCCTCGACGCCGACAACGTCCACGAACCCGCTTACATCGCTGCCATGCGCGCCGCAATCGCACGGCACAGCGCCGGCCACGACCGAATAGCGGTCTTTTACCCCGACTGGCTCAAAATCGATGCAGAAGGACGGCCCCTTCGGGCTCGCCGCTTTCCCGCCTGGTCCCTCCCGGGGTTCCTCGCCCGAAACTGTATCGACATAGCATCATGCTGGCGCCGTGATGCCCTGCAAAAGGCCGGCGGGTTCCACGACATCCCCAACGGCGACGACTTCTTCGCGGCCCGCCGCCTCTTCATCGAGTACGGCTGGCGTGCCCAACACGTACCATCGGCCGTGCTGCGCTATCGAGAGCATGCCGATAGCCGCTGGAAACAGCACATCGATGCATTTCCCGAAATAACCTGGCGTCTCTCCCGGTATCTCGTCGTCGTCATGTTCTCCGGCGGCCGCCGCTGGCCCGTCGCATCCAGGATGCTCGATGCCTTCCGGCGCACCCATTTCCCGCCGCACACCCACTTCCTC
>JAADHN010000075.1:0-3681 GCA_013151865.1 Kiritimatiellota bacterium | reverse complement strand
GCGATTTTACCGCCAAGAGCGGGATCGTCGCAAACCTCTACAATCGCGCCCTGGCCCACCGCGTCGCCGATTTCGTCCTGACGTGGGAAGAAGACGTGTGTCCCGAGTCTCCGAACGCCATCCGGAAACTCAGCGACCGCCTCGCCTGGCGTTGGAAGCGCATCGATGCCGCCGCCGGCCTATACCAGCACCCGCGCCGACGCGAGGGCCTCGCTTGCATCTCGCGGTCGGCGGATCGGTGGGACGCCTCCTACACCATCGATGCCCTGCGCGGGCAATTCCGGTTCGTCGGCATGATCCCGGCCGGTTTCACCCTTTGGCGCGGCGGGCCCCTGGCCCGGGTCCTGCCCGTGCTCTACCGCCACCGCCGCGCCCCCATCGGCTGGGACGCCCTCGTATCCGCCGCCCTCCAGGCCCGCGGCGGCCGCGTCGCCGTAGACGGAAACGTATTCTGCCGCCATGAATGGCAAACCTGATCGCCCACAACCAGGAGCCGCCCCAACATGAGGATCAGCACCATGAAATTCGTCCCTGTCGTCCTTTTCGTCCTTTTTCTCCTCGTCGGCTGCCGCACTGCCGAGCAGTACGTCGTGCACGTCCAGGTCGCCCGGGGCGCCCCCGCGCCAACCATCCAGATCTGGCAGACCCAATACCAGGCCGACGCTTCCACCGTACAGACCAAAACGTTTCCCTTTGATATTGGTCGTGCGGCAAAGATCCAGGCGGTTCCGCTTCCTTAGGTCGTTCAGCGGGGAGGCTGTTGGCTGCCAATCCGGACTCATTCTCCGGTCACGCGGGTTCGATTCCCGCCCCCGCAACCAGGAAATGTCGAATGCAACCCATTCGCACACAGCTATTGTTTTATCGCGGCATCGGTTGGATTTCGCGACTGATCCGTTGGCAGACGCGATCCCCGGTGTCCCATGTCGCCCTCATGCGCGACGGCGAAGCGCGCCATGTGATCGAGGCGTGGCAGAATCCGTTGCCGCGCGGACTGGTACATCATAATGTTGGCAACGATGCGCCATTCCGTCTCCATACGCCCGGCACCGTGGTCGAGGTCTACTCCGTGCCCCGACTCTGCGCCCCGGGGGGCGAATGGATCGACGGCCGAGTCTGGAAATGGGCCATGCAACAGGCCAAGGCCGGGGTGGCCTACGATTTCCGGATGGTCCTCAGGTTCCTGCCGAAATTGCCCGAAACGCCCGGTTCGCGTCGCAAACTGTTCTGCTCCGAATTGGCCGCCATGGCCTTCGTCATCGGATGCTATCCGCTACTGGAACGGATCCCGCCGGCCTACGTCTCCCCGGGGATGCTCCGCGCCTCCCCCCTGCTCAACTACGAATACTCCATGCGCTGGGATGCGGAACAGCGCCGCGAACAACGATGGGTCGACGAACGCCTGGCCAGCGAAGATCGCGCGCAGAACGCCCAGGCAGTCGTCGGGTACTCCATCAAGTAAAAAAGGGCGCCTCGATGCAGAAGATCGTGGAGACAATCCGGGCGTGCGCCCTCGGAAAGGCCGTGTTGTCCGCCCTCAGCATCGTCGTCGTCGCAATCGGTCTGGTCTGGGCCTATTCCGCCGCCCTGGCGGCGCGCGTGCAGGTATTGGGCGACAGGATCGCCGGCGTCGAACAGCATGTCGCCACCGCCGAAAACGACCGCGAATGGATGCGCCGGAGCCTCCAACGCATCGAGAACAAACTCGACGAAGTCGATGCGCGACTCCGCACCCGAGAATGACCTTCCCCCCACTCCGGGGGCTTTCCGCCCCGTGTACCCCCGGAGTCCTTCCGCAGGGGCCCGGCAGCGTTCCGGCGCGCTGCCGAGCCCCCTTCCTTTCTATCCAGACCAGTTTCCTATTCCAAGGCATCGATTGCCCGACGCAGACCGGTCAGGTCATGATTATACCGTTCCGCCGTTCGCGCGTCCCGCCAGCCTCCCAGTCGCATCGCGATATCCTGGGGGACGCCTGCTGCCGCCATCCGCGTCCGGAAAGTGTGTCGCAGGCTGTGGAAGGTCACCCGGCCGTGGTCCGCATCGATCTCCGCCCGGTCCAGGATTTCCGAAAAACGGCTCTTCCTGGGGTGTTTCTCATAATCCTCGGCCAAGCCCGGGAACACGTACCTACTCGACCGCGGCTGGCCGTCGAGATACTCGCGCAGACGCCGATGCAGCGGGATCACCACCTCCACCCCGTGTCGTCGCGTCTTCGACGGCTTCAGGCGCAGAGCATCGTCCGTCACCTGGTCCCAGCACAGGAACGCGATATCCTTATACCGCAAGCCGGTATACAGCGCCGTCAAGACCGCCCCGAAATACTCCGTACCCCGGCAGGCATCCAGAATACGGACGATTTCCGCGTCCGTGAACGCCCGTTGTTCCACCGAGTCCGTCGTCGGCGCATTCGGCACCCCGCGAAACGGATTCCGCGACATCCCGGCCCGCATCAGCAGCGCCGAAAACACGCATCCGACATTCACCTTGATATTGTTGAACGTCTTGCCAGTCCGGCACCGAGGCCGCAGCCAATCCGCGAACTCCAGCGCCGTCGCCGAATCCACCTCATGCAGATAACGCACCGTCGGGTGTCGGTCGTGCATCCATTCCACGAATCGCCGCCAATGATGTTTTCGCCGCCGCAGCTCTCCGGGCGAGATATTCAGTTCCGGCAGTCCCCGGTATCGTTCCCATGCCTCATCCAGGAGCAGTCCGCCCGCCACCTCTTCCTCCCCGAACACCTCCCGGAAGATTTCTTTCAAACGCCGTAGCCGGCGGTCCTGTCTGATTTCCCGCCGCAGGCGCAGTTCCATCTCCTTTGCTCGGAGCTTATCCGATGTGCCCGACGACAGACTTCTGACCCGCCCGAGTTGCGGTATCCACAGCCGTATTTGCCAGATATTCCGCCCTTTTTGCCGAAACACCGCCATTTTGTCCGCCTCACTGCCCTGTTTGCTGAGATTGTCTCTCCGACAACTGGTAACATTTAGGTAACGCAACAACCACAAAAAACCAGCCGCAACAGATTGTTGTTTAGGCTGTTCTGTATTGACGTATCTGGTACCGGAGGTGGGGGTCGAACCCCAGAATTAGATGCGGAATTAGCCAGTAGCCACGCATAAAACACAAGTATTTATTAGTACTGCAAGCAGCCATACTGGTAACAAACTGGTAACGCAAAGATAGGCTAATCGGCCGGCCCGGAAGCAGAGGACAAAACACCGAATGGATCGAGGCGGGGCCAGGAAAGCCACATGCCGCTCGGCTTGTTCAGGCATTCGGACGGCGGGGCGGTCCGGTCGCCGTTCTCCGATATGTTGAGCCATAGAGCGTTGGGGGACTCGGGATAAATGAATGACCCGCGGCGTCGCTTCAGGCTGAATTCAGCAACCCAATCTTTTGAAAGTTGGAAGCCAAGCGCAGGGTCCGATCCGGGACGCTTGTTTTTCGGGGCTTTGAGGATTGCGCGCCAGGCGGGATCGCCGTCGGTCGCGGCGATGAGCACGGCGCGGAAGGCCAAGGGAAGACCGCCTTTGGGTTCGGTGCGACGGACGGTCGCGGCGCTCTTGGCGAAAAGGGCGAGAAGGCGCCCCAAGCGCTCGCGACCGATGGCGGGGATGCCGAAAACCGCAAGGGGGGCATCGAGCTTTTTGGAGGCTTCCCGGAGGGCGGCGGATTGGC